>NC_013739.1:0-635936 GCF_000025265.1 Conexibacter woesei DSM 14684 | reverse complement strand
TCCAGGCCGAGGCGCTGGCCGCGTCGGAGTTCCGCGCGTTCCTCGAGCGGACGCCGACCGCGGCGCTGACGCTGATCGACGTGATCGGCCGGCGGTTTCGCGATGCCAACCGCGCGCGCCAGCAGTTCGGCGATCTCGACACCATCGGCCGCGTCGCCGCGCGGCTTGTCGAGCTGTGCGAGCGCTATGGCGATCGCACAGACGCCGGCATCGAGATCGGGCTCCCTCTCACGCAGGACGACCTCGGCAGCTGGACGGCGTCCTCACGGGCCGGCGTCGCCAACGCGCTGCGGACGTTGCGCGAGCTGGGCTGGATCGCGACCGAGCGCCGACGGATCACCGTGCTCGACCTCAGCGCGCTGACGCAGCGCGCCGCGTGACGAAAGACCAGGGATGACAGGACCCCTGACGATCCGTAGCCTCGCGGCCGGGAGCCGAGCTTGGGATCGAGACACTGCGCCGACTGCGGGCACCGCGCGACGGATCGCGCGCGCTTCTGCGAGCGCTGTGGGACGGCGCTGACGGCGACCGCCGCTCCGCTGCGGGCGCCGCGCACGCTCGAGGCGAAGATCCTCGACGAGCGCACGGCGATCGAGGGTGAGCGCAAGCAGGTCACGGTGATGTACGCCGACATCGTCGGCTCGATGCAGCTGACCGACCTCCTCGACGGCGAGCGCTGGGGGCTGATCCTCGACCGCTTCCTGGCGATCGCCGCGCGCGCCGTCCATGCCTTCGAGGGGACGGTCAACCAGTTCACCGGCGACGGCTTGATGGCGGTCTTCGGGGCACCGCTCGCGCACGAGGACCACGCGCGGCGCGCGTGCCTGGCGGTTCTCCAGCTCCAGAGCGAGGTGGCCGAGCTGGCTGCGGACGTCGCGCAGGCCGACGGGGTCGAGTTCGCGATCCGCTGCGGGCTGAACTCCGGCGAGGTCGTCGTCGGCGCGATCGGGGACGACGTCCACATGGACTTCGTCCCGATCGGGAACACGACCGCGCTCGGCAAGCGGATCGAGTCGCTGGCCCCCGTCGGGTCCGCGGCGATCAGCGCATCGACCGCTGCGCTCGTCGACGGCGAGTTCGCCCTGCGCGAGCTCGGCGAGTTCGTGGTCAAGGGCGCGGAGGGACGCCAGCGCGTGCTGGAGCTGATCGGGCGGGGCGCGGCGCAGACGCGCCTGGACGCGATGGCGGCCACGCGCGGCCTGTCGCCGTTCATCGGCCGCGACGCCGAGGGCGCCGCGCTGGAGATGGCGCTCGAGCACGCGCTCGCCGGCGACGGGCGGGCGATCGGGATCGTCGGCGACGCGGGCGTCGGCAAGAGCCGCCTGGTGCACGAGTTCGTCGCGGGCTGCGTCGCTCGGGGGCTGACGGTCAGCGTGACGCATGGCGTAGCGCACGGGCGCTACGTCCCACTGCTGCCGGTGCTGGCGCTGCTGCGCGACTCGTTCGGCGTGGCCGAGGACGACCCGCCGGAGGCCGCCCGCGTGCGGATCGAGACGACGATGCTGCGTCTAGACCCGGCATTCGCATCCGACCTGCCGTTGCTGTTCGAGTTCCTCGGCGTCGCGGACCCCGACCGTCCGGCCGCATCGCTCGATCCGGAGGTTCGCCAGCATCAGCTCCTGACGGTGGTGACGCGGATGGTCGCGTCGCGTGCTCGCTCGGAGGCGGCGGTGCTCGTGGTCGAGGACCTCCATTGGCTCGACGACGCCAGCGCCGCGTTCCTCGAGCAGCTCGCCGAGGCGGTCGTCGGCTCCCGCACGCTGCTCGTCACGACCTACCGGCCCGAGCACGAGACCGTGATGCTGGTGGACGGCCCGCACGCCCAGATCGAGCTCGGGCCGCTCGACGCCGACGCCACGGGCAGCCTGCTCACCGAGCTGCTCGGACGCGACCGCTCGCTCGACGGGCTGGCGGGGCTGATCGACGCTCGCACGGGCGGCAACCCGTTCTTCATCGAGGAGGTCGTCCAGGCGCTCGCCGAGAACGGCCATCTCACCGGCGCGCGGGGGACCTACGAGCTCGCGGCGGAGCTCGAGGGCCTCGTCCTGCCGCCGACGGTGCAGGCGGGGCTCGCGGCGCGCATCGATCGGCTGCCCGCGCGCGAGAAGGCGCTCGTGCAGACGATGTCGGTGATCGGGATCGAGATCCCCGGGGCGCTGTTGGGCGCGGTCTCCGAGCTCAGCGAGAGCGAGCTGGCGGAAGCGGTCGGGGTGCTCGCGAGCGCCCAGTGGGTCATCCCGCGCGGGCTGCGCGGTCGCGAGGAGTACGTCTTCAAGCATCCGCTGACGCAGGAGGTCGCCTACGCCTCCCAGCTCTCCGAAAGGCGGGCGCACGCGCACCGCGCCGTCGCCGCCGCGATCGAGCGCGCGTACCCCGACGGCCTGGACGAGCGCGCGGCCCTCGTCGCCCACCACTGCGAGGCGGCCGGCGACAAGCTCAGGGCCGCCGAATGGCACGCGCGCGCCGCGGCCTGGGCGGAGGGACCGTCCCCCGCCGACTGCATGCGTCACTGGCGTCGCGTCCGCGCGCTCGCCGACGACCTCGACGCCTCGCCCGAGCGCGACGCGCTGACCACCAAGGCCGGCGTCGGCATCCTCAGCCTGTCCTGGCGACTTGGGATCGCTCCCGAGGAGGCCGCGGCGATCCACGCCGAGGCGCACGCGGACATCGAGCGATTTCGTGGGGATCTCTACTACGCCGGGTCGCTCATGCACAGCGGCCGCGAGCGAGCGAGCCTCGTCCGGTTCCGGACAGCCAGCCAAGCAGCGGTCGCGGCCGGCGATCCCGGGCGTGCGCTGACCGCGTCCATGGGCGTCGCGTACGCAAGCTGGGTGGCAGGCTCGTTGACCGAAGCGGTGGAAACACTCGACCACGCGCTCACGCTGGCGGGCGACGACCCGGCGACGGGCTCCGGCATCAGCTTCGTGTGCCCGCTCGGGCACGCCTGGCAGAGTCGCGGGCAGGTCGTCGGGTACATGGGCGAGCTCGAGCAGGCCCGCCGCGACTTCGACCGTGGGACCGAGCTGACGCGCGAGCACGACGACCCCCAGACGGAGTCGGCTTGCCATGCGAACCGTGCGCTGCTCGAAGCGACCGTCGGGCAGATCGCGGCGGCGCTTCGCAGCGCTGCGCTGGGCCTCGCGATCGCCGAGCCGGCGGGCGACACGACCCACACCATCGCATGCTCCGTGCCCGTTGCCGTGGCCGACGCGGCCGCGGGACGCGTCGCCGATGCGCTCGCGCGCGCGGAGTCCGACCTCGCGACGATCCGGGAGCACGGGATCGGCCTCTACCACGAGCCGCTGCTGCTCGCGACGATCGCGCGGTCCCGGCTCGGGCTCGGTGCGCCCGACGAGGCGCTCGCGGCTGCCCTGGAGGCGGTGGACATCATGAACTCCCGAGGCCTGGGTACCTGCGCGCTGTCGGCGCCGATCACGCTCGCGCACGTCCTGCTCGCCACCCAGGGCGCGGCGGCCGGCGAGCGGATCGAGACGGTTCTCGCCCGCGCCGCACAGGTCGCGCGCGTGAGCGGCGCACAGGTCTTCCAACCCCTGATCCAGCGCGAGCTCGAAGCCCTCGCGCGCGTGCGTGGCGACAGTGTCGGCCTGCGGTCGCGGGATCCATCGCCATGACCGGGACATCGACGACGCCCCGGCGTTGAGACGCGCGCTCGCGGCCGATGATCGACGGAACGCCGCGACGAAGGCGACGCCGCGACCAAGGTCGGACGGCGACGAGCCGTTCGGGGGAGCGCCGGGCGCCGCTCGCGGCCGATTCCCGGGACGAAAGCCGCGCGACGGAGCGTGCGGTGCGGACGCTGACCCGGCAAGGAGGCAACGATGGGCCGACGGTGGAGGACCGCGACGATCGCGGCCGTGGCGACGGTCACGGCGGCGTTCGCGCTGGCCGGCACGGCGACCGCGGCGCAGTACCGCGACTGGGACGAAGGGGAGGAGAAGCTCGTCTCGCCGGCCCGCCCGCTGACCGGCGCGGTGCGCGCGACGGCAGGCGAGGGGACGCCGTCGCGCGTCGTCGTCTCGGTCGCGACGGCGGGCGGGCCGTCGGTGACGGTCGATCAACCCGGCGCCGACGGCTGGTTCGCGTTCGAGCTGCCAGTCGCCGGCCTCGCGGACGGCGGCTACGAGGTGCACGCGCGCCTGTACGACGGCGACCAGCTGATCGCCGTCGCCCCGTACCGCCCGATCATGGTCGACAGCGCCCCGCCCTGGCTCGCCTTCGATCCGTTCAGGACGTACCGGCGTCCCGGCGAGGCGCCGATCACGGTCTCCTGGGACGTCGAGTGGGGAGCGCGCACGACCTGCAGCTTCGGCCTCGCGACACCCGTGCCCCCGTCAATCCCACCCGCGCCGTGCACCGACTGGTTCACGGTGCCGGCATACTCCGACGGCGCCTACGAGGTGACCGTCGTCGCGACCGACGAGGCCGGCAACATCGGCACGTACAGACAGCCGCTGACGTTCGACAACGCCTGGCCGCTCGTGACGCTGACGGGCGGGCCGGCCGAGGGCGAGCTGTCCGGCCGGCGCGCGGAGAGCTTCGCGATCGCCGTCGCCGACCGGAACCCCGGCACGACCGCCTGCACACTCGACGCCGAGCCGGTCGCCTGCGGCGAGCGGCTGGAGGTCGCCGGCCTGCCCGACGGCGACCACGAGGTGACGATCGCCGCAACCGACCTGGCCGACAACACGACGTCGGTCCGGCGCGCCTGGACGGTCGACGCGACCGCACCGGCGCTGACGCTCGACGGCCCTGCCGACGGCGCTCGCGTGCGCGCCGGCACCGTCGTCTACACCGCCGCGGCCGTCGACGGCTCGCCGCTGACGCTCGCCTGCCGCTGGAACGACGCGCCGCCGGCCCCGTGCGGTGAGCGCTTCGAGCGCACGCTGGCAGCCGGCACCCACCGCTTCGAGGCCACCGCGACCGACGCCGCCGGCAACCTCTCGACGCTCCTCCGCACGGTCATCGCGGAGCCGGAGCCGGAGCCGCAGCAGCCGCCCAGACAGCAACCGCCACCACCCGAACAGCAGCAGCCGCCCGCACAGCAGCCGCCGCCCGGCAGCGGTCCGCCGAACCCGCAGGGCCCCGGCGGTACGCCCGAAGCGCCGGAGCTGGAGCCGCTCGCCGCGGCGCTCACCGGCCCGCGCACGACCACCGTCGCCGCGCTCCGCCGCGGGGTGCGGCTGACCGCCCGCTGCTCGCGCCGCTGCCGCGGCACGCTGCACCTCCAGGCCGGCGGGCGCACGCTCGCGAGCGTGCCGGTCTCGGTCGGCAGCGGGAGCGCACGCGTCACGGTCCGGCTCCCACGCGGGCGGACGCTCCCGCGCCGCGCCCGCGTGACCTTCGCGCTGGCGGTCGAGACGGCCGATGGCAGCCGCGGCACCGCCCGCCTCACCCGCGTGCTCGGCGGCGGCTGAGGCCGGCGCGGCACCGGTCGCGCGACGCTCCCGCGGATCCCCAGCAGCACAGTGAGAGATCTCATACGAACTGCGCCGCCGCGTGGCCCGAGGCCCAAGCCCATTGGAAGTTGAAACCGCCCAAGTGGCCGTTGACGTCCAGCACCTCGCCGATGAAGTAGAGACCCGGGCTCTTCAGCGATTGCATGGTCTTGGACGACACTTCGCGCGTGTCGACGCCGCCGAGGGTGACCTCGGCCGTCCGGTAGCCCTCGGTGCCTGCCGGCACCACCTGCCAGGCGCCGAGCTTGTCGGCGATGTCGCGCAGTCCGGCCGGGGCGTACTGCTTCATCGGCTGGGAAGTGAACCAGCGATCGGTCAGAAGGGCCGCCATCTTCTTGGTGAAGACCTCGGCCAGAACGGTCTTCAGCTCGCTGTTCGGGCGTGCGGCCTGCTGGGCTTGCAGCCACTCCAGCGCGTCGCGGTCGGGCAGCAGGTTGATCTCCATGGCGTCGCCGGGATGCCAGAACGAGGAGATCTGGAGGATCGCCGGGCCGCTGAGGCCGCGGTGGGTGAACAGGATGTTCTCGCGGAAGCTCTCGCCGTTGCAGCTGACGACGCAGTCCACCGACGTGCCGGACAGCTCGACGCACAACTCCTTGAGCGGGCCGGAGATGGTGAACGGCACCAGACCGGCGCGGGTGGACAGAACGTTGTGGCCGAACTGGCGGGCGATCTCGTAGCCGAAGCCGGTGGCGCCCAGCGTCGGAATCGACAGACCGCCGGTGGCGACCACCAGCGACGGCGAGGTGATCTGCCCCATGTCGGTGCTCAACAGGTATCCGGATGCGGTCTTCTCGACCCGCTGCACCGAGGTGCGCAGTCGCAGCTCGACACCAGCCTGCCGACACTCTTCCAACAGCATCTCGAGGATGTCCTTGGACCTGTTGTCGCAGAACAGCTGGCCGAGCTTCTTCTCGTGGTACGGCACACCGTGCTTGCCGACCAAGGCGATGAAGTCCCACGGGGTGTAGCGAGCCAAGGCCGACTTACAGAAATGCGGGTTCATCGAGGCGAAGTTCGCCGGGTCCGCATACATGTTGGTGAAGTTGCAGCGACCGCCACCGGACATGAGGATCTTCTTGCCCGCCTTGTTGGAGTGGTCGACGAGCAGCACCCGACGGCCGCGCTCGGCGGCGGTCAGCGCACACATCAGCCCGGCGGCGCCTGCCCCGATGATCACAACGTCAGGTGAGCCCACGACACATCCTCACGCACAGCAAATCTGGGTGCAGCCGGTCCTGGAACCAGTCAGTCGAGATCGAACGCCGCGCGGATCGCGTCGGTCAGCGCTGGTTCTCGAGAGTCGAGCAAGAGGCCGATCCGGCGGACAAGCTCGCGGGTGAGGACCAGCTCATCCGGAAGCCGAACGGCGATCTGCTTGCTCATCCGGAAAACGGTACCAGCGCGGTACCAGACCGGTACCGCGCTGGTGGCTTGAGCGCTTCGAAGCGGGCCGTCAACGTGCGCCGGAGCGCACGCGGACGCGGACGGGGAGCGTCTTCTTGACGGTGCGCGCGCTCCCGGCCGGGTCCCGGACCTTCGCGGTGATCTGCAGCGAGAGAGTGCGTCCTCTCCCGAGCTGTCGGCGCAGTGCCTTCGGCAGTGTCAACTCGACGGTCGTGCGCGCGTTCGGGAGGACCGTGAACCGCCTGGCTACGACGCCGGTGCGCCGCTCACGCGGTGACGGCGAGCGCCTCCGCGTGGCCTGGCCCGACAGGATCCCGCTCACGCCGAACACGTTTGCGTTCGAGACCCGAATGGCGAGTGGACCGGTCGCCGGCATCCGGCGGTTGGCGAGCGCGAGCGTCACGAGCGTCCGGGCGCCGAACGTCGGCGGCACGGCGGGCTCGCCGGCACCGCCGGCAGCACCGCCGCCACCTCCGGGGGCGCCGCCACCTCCGGGGGCCGCTCCGCCGGGGACGCCGCCCCCTCCACCGGAGCCTCCGGGGTCGGGGGCGCGCGGGAAGATGACCGTCTCGCAGCCGGACAGCAGGTCGAGCCCGAGCTGGTCGGCCGTGACGGTGTCGTCGGCGCCCGGCCCGCACTCGGCCGTGTCGGCTTCGCCGTCGCGGGCTTGCAGCGTGTCCTCGCCGAAGCCCCCGAAGAGGTCGTCGGTCCCGCCGCGGCCGTCGATCTGGTCGTTCCCCTCCAGACCGAAGATCGTGTTCGGCCCGTCGTCGCCGTGCAGCACGTCGTCGAATCTGGTCCCGTCGAGGTTCTCGGCGCCCGTGCCCTCCAGTCCGACCGACACGCCGGACGCGAAGTTGGCGTACGAGAGCAGGTCCCGGCCGGCTCCACCGTCCACGGGATCGGTGACCGAGCCGGGCGAGACGATGTCGTTCCCGTCGCCGCCGGAGATGGTGCCGTTGGGACCTTCGCCTCCGTCGACCAGGTCGTCGCCCCCGAAGCCGGCGACGACGTCGGCGCCATCGTTTCCTTGAAGCTCGTCGGCGCGGTCGCCGCCGATCAGCGCGTCGTTCCCGTCGCTGCCGAACAGCGTGATCCCGCGGGTGAGAGGGCCGCCGGTGCCGCGCCCGCCCTGGGCGCTCAGAGAATCCGGACCGGCGCTGCCGTTCCCGATGAGCAGGGCCACGGTGCCGTTGTGGTCGATGTCGCGGTCCGGCTGGTCTTCGCTCTCGGTGGCGTTGGGGTTGATCCCGTTCGTACCCCACACGACGCGGCCAGGTGGCGCGCTGACGGCGACGACGAGCGCCGTGCGAGCCCCGTCGTTGAGGTTCACGACGACCTCGATCTCGTCGTCGCCCGGTTCACCGGTGAGCCCGGGGGCGTACTCGTTCGCGTCGAGGATGGCGACGACGTTGTCGGTCAGTCCCGGCGCGTTGTGCACGGTGATCGCATTCGTGTTCGTCGTCGTCGGGTTCTCGCCCGTGCACTCGGGCGAGGGGCTGCCGGGGACGCCCAGCTCGATCGCACCGTTGTCTTCCACCAGGGTGACGACGTCTCCGCTGGCGCCGATCGACACGTCCAGCACCCCGGAGCCGAAGGCGCACGACACGGCCGCATCGGCGCCGGCGGGCGCCGCGAGCAGGCCGGCCGCGGCCACGGCGACCGCGGTGACGCGTCTCGTCCGCGTCACGGGCGTGCCTCGTAGACGTGGTTGAACGGGGTCTCGGCGGTGCGGCGGAAGCGGGCGAAGCCAGCCTCGGTGACGACCTCGGCGATCCGGGCGGGGCCGGCCTGGGCGCCGAGCGCCAGGCCGACGTCCTGCGAGAGCGACGCGGGGGTGCACAGCAGCGTCGAGAACCCGTAGTAGGCGCGGCCGATCGGGTTGAGGTTGTCCTCGAGGCGGTCGCCGGCGGCGGGCTCGACGATCATCCACGTGCCGTCCGCCGCGAGCGTGCTCCGCACATGCCGCCCGGCGCCGACCGGGTCGCCCATGTCGTGCAGGCAGTCGAACATCGTCACCAGGTCGTAGCCGTCGCCGGTGTACGCGGCGGCGGGCGCCGCCTCGAAGCGCACACGATCCGCGACGCCGGCCTCGTCGGCGCGGCGGCGGGCGGTCTCGATCGACCCGGCGTGACAGTCGGAGCCCACGAACGTCGAGTTCGGGAACGCGCCTGCCATGAGGATCGTCGAGGCGCCGTGACCGCAGCCGACGTCGGCGACGCGCGCGCCGCGCTGCAGCCGGTCGACGACGCCGTCGAGGGCGGGCAGCCAAGCGTCGACGAGGTTGGCGTTGTAGCCAGGCCGGAAGAACCGTTCGCAGCCGTCGTGGACGTGCTCGTTGTGCTCGTGCCAGCCGACGCCGTCACCGCTGCGGACGGCGTCGGTGATCCGCGGCGAGTCGAGCACCGAGCCGAGCGCGATCTCGAAGAACCCCGGCAGGAAGGCCGGGCTGTCGGGATCCGTCAGCGCCACCGCCTGCTCGGGCGCCAGGCTGTACCGACCTTCCGGGTGATACTCGACATAGCCGCCCGCGGCCTGCGCGTTGAGCCACTCCCGCACATACCGCTCGCTCGTGCCGGTCCGCCGCGCGAGCTCGCCCGCGGTGAGCGCCCCCGCGCCCGCCAGCGCACGGTAGAGGCCGAGCCGGTCGCCCATCACGACCAGCGCCGCGTTGAGCGTGGCGCCGACCTCGTCCACGGCACGGAACACGAACTGCTCGAGCTTGCCGGCGTCGAGCGGCGCCTGGTCGATGATCGCCATCTGATCCCCTCCATCGGTCGAGACTGCCGGGCGACCGTCCCAAGCTTCAGCATCAGTTGCAATCGCGATCCACGAAGGACTATAAGTTCGACTGATGATCGACGTGCGTCGGCTCAGGGTGCTTCGGGAGGTCGCCGTCCACGGCTCCTTCTCGGCGGCAGCGCATGCGTTGACGCTCACGCAGTCGGCCGTGAGCCAGCATGTCGCCACGCTCGAGCGTGAGGTCGGGCAGCGCCTGGTCGAGCGCGGCACGCGCCCAGTCGAGCTGACCGAGGCCGGCTACGCCCTGACCCGGCACGCGACCGGGATCTTCGCGCGGCTCGACGACGCCGAGCAGGAGCTCGCGGAGATCGCCGGCCGGCGCCACGGACGCCTGCGCTTCGGGACGTTCCCGACCGCGCTCGCGACGCTCATGCCGCCCGCGTTCGAGCGCTTCGGACGCACCCATCCGGACGTGACGCTGACCGTCGTCGACGATCACCTGCAGCGACTCGTCCCGCGCCTGGAGACCGGGGAGCTCGACCTCGCACTGATCTACGACCACGAGGCCCTGCCCGAGATCAGCGCGCGCGACCTCGAGCGGATGCCGCTCGCCGACGACCCGTTCCAAGCCGTCCTGCCCGCGGGTCACCGCCTCGCCCGCCGGCGCCGCCCGCTCGAGCTCTCGGACCTCAGCGGCGAGCCATGGATCGGCGGATCGCCGAACAGCGCCTGGTACCGGATCACCGCCCACGCCTGCCGCCTGGCCGGCTTCACGCCGCACGCGAGCCTCGCCTCAGACGACTACATCGCGGTCCAGGCGCTCGTTGCCGCCGGCCTCGGCGTCTCACTGATCCCCGGGCTCGCCGTCGCGCACCCCCTGCCCGGGGTCGAGGTGCGAAAGCTCGCGTCAGGCGCGCCCGTCCGCCGGATCTCCGCCGCCCGCCCGCGCGACGGCTACCACGGCCCTCCGGTCGCGGCCATGCTCGAAAGCCTGCGCGCCGCGGCAGCTCAGGTGGCGCCGAGCATCGGCGCCACCTCGCTGGCGATCAGCTCGAGCTGACGCTGCTCGTCGCCCAGCGGCCACAGGTACACGCGCCCGCACCCCGCCTCCGCATACCGGGAGAGGAGTTCGGCGCAGTGCTCGACGGAGCCCACGCAGACCTGCCCGCGCAGCTCGTCCGGATCTCGCTTCAGCAGCGGAGACAAGACGTCGGCGAGCACGCGCTCGCCCGCCGCGCGATCGTCGGCGACCCACGTCCACATCGTCGCAAGCGCGTTCGGAAACCCGTCCGCGTCGCGCCCCCGGTCCTCGAGCGCACGCGCCAACCGGCCACGAGCAGCCGCGAAGCGCTCCGGTGTCGTGTTGTACGCGGACGCAAGCCAACCGTCGCCTGCTCGCGCCACTCGCGCCAGTCCCGCGTTCGAACCCCAGCTCGCGACCCACAGATTGCCGCCGCCCCGCCGATGTGGGCCCGGCGCAAGCTCGAGATCGGGCGGCACGGCATAGAAGCGCGCATCCTCCGGATCCGGTCCGCCTCCGAGCAGACCTCGCAGCACGGCAAGCGCCTCGTCGAATCGCTCCCAACGCTCCTCGAAGGCGACGCCCACGGCGTCGTAGTCACGCGACGACGAGCCCGGCCCGACGGCCGCGACGAGTCGCCCCTCCGAGAGGACGTCGATCGCCGCGAGCGCCTTCGCCAGCGGCACCGGACCGCGCAGCACTGGAAGCGACACCGTCGTAGCGAGGGCCATCCGGCCGGACCGCTCGATCATGCTCGCCAGCGCCGTCGGCCCGTCAAGCCACGCAGTCTGGTAGACGAAGTGATCGTTGGCGGCGACCGCGGCAAGGCCGCACTCGCGCGCGGTGTCGACCACCCTCGCGAGCCGCCCGAGAGAAACAGGCTCGCCTCCGAACGGCATCAGCGGCAGATGGACGCCGAGGTCCACACCGCCATGCTCTCACCTTTCAGCGCACAGCGGCGGCGGGGGCTACCTCTACTTGCCAAGGTGGAAAGTAGGGTCTACGCTTTCCACCATGGAAAGTTCACCGCCGCACGACGCGCGGGCCGCGGGGAGTGAGTCGTGGCCGGCACTCCTGGGCCTCGGCGGCGTGGCCGTGTTCTGCCTGGCGGCCGGCATGCAGTTGCTGCGGTTCCGGCAACGCAACGGCGTGTGGCTCGGCGGCTTCCTGCATCAAGCGACGCTCGGGTTCACGTGGGAGGCTTCGGTCGGGTACGGAGCGATGTTCACCGCAGCGGTGGTCGCGGCGAACGCGGGCAGCTGGTGGCTGGTCGGCATCTTTGCCGGGTGCGGAGGCATCGTGTGGTCGGCGTGCAGCGTGCGCTGGATGCGCCGCTACCGAGCAGGGAGCACCCCTGCCTCGGCAGCGGCCGGCGCTCGGGCCACCGTGGCACTGTCGATCGGGCTGGCAGTCCTCGCCGCGGCGCTGCTCATCGTCGGGCGACTGTGAGCGACCTCGATCCGCTCATCCACCCGCCGGCGCGGCTGCGCCTGATGACGATGCTGTCCGCGGTCAGCGAAGCGGAGTTCGCGACCCTTCGCGATCGCCTCGACGTCAGCGACTCGGTCCTCTCCAAGCACATCGCCACCCTCGTGGGCGCGGGGTACGTCAAGAGCCGCAAGGGCGTCCGTGTCGGCCGCCGCACCACCTGGGTGGCGCTCACCCCGCCCGGCTCGCGGGCCCTCGCGCGCCACGTCGCGGCGCTGCGCGAGCTGATCGCCGACGTCGACGCACCACGGCAGACGACGCCGGCCGACGGCTGAGCCAGCCGCCGGGCTCGAACAACGGGGCCGGTCGTGGCTCGAGCGTGACCCGCTCGCCGCGCGGGTGACGACCGCTACACCGGTCGCCGCGGGGGTCACCGGCCACGGCCGCGGAGTGCCACCGGGCGGCGATCCACCGCCGCTAGCGCAAGGTTTGGCGTTTCGTCACGCGGTGGCCCGCTTGGTGGCGCGGATGATCGCGGCGGCGGCGTGCTCGTGGACTCGGTGCGTCTCGCGGATCTCGACGTCGGTCAGCCCGGCGTCGGCGAGCGCCTGCTCGAACTCCGCGCGGGTGAGCGCGCCCGCGACGCAGCCGGTCCATTGCCGCATGTCGGCGCGAGTCGCGGCGTCCATGTCTTCGTCGGCGATCACGTCGGAGATCGAGAAGCGGCCGCCGCCGCGCAGCACGCGCGCGGCCTCGCGCAGCACCTTCGGCTTGTCGCCTGAGAGGTTCAGGACGCAGTTGGAGATGACGACGTCGACGCTGCCCCCGGCCAGCGGGATGTCCTCGATGTAGCCCTTGACGAACTCGACGTTCGCGACCCCTGCCTCGTCGGCGTTTCTGCGCGCGAGGGCGAGCATCTCGTCGGTCATGTCGAGCCCGATCGCATGCCCGTTCGGACCGACGCAGCGGGCGGAGATCAGCACGTCGGCGCCGGCACCCGAGCCGAGGTCGAGCACCGTCTCGCCCGCGTGCAGATCGGCGACGGCGGTCGGCACACCGCAGCCCAACGACGCCGCGACGGCGGCCTCGGGCGCGTCGGCGTCGGCACTGTCGTAGAGCGCGGCGCCGAAGACCTCGCGCCCCTGCGCGTCGGTCGTGGCGACCGGCACCGCGGACGCCGGACCGCAGCAGTCGCCGCCGACAGGCGCGTCGGTCGCGCTCGCCGTCGCCGCGGAGGCGTAGCGCTCGCGCACCGCCTCGCGGATCTTGTCGGTATCGCTCAGGTCAGCCATGCGGACAGCTCCTTCAGCGCCTCGGGGCGCACGTAGTAGTAGGCCCACAGCCCTTGTCGCTCGGAGTCGACGATCCCGGCCACGCGCAACTTCTTGAGGTGGTGCGAGAGGGTCGGCTGGCTGATGTCGAACAGGGGCACCAGCTCGCACACGCAGACCTTGCCGGCGTGCTTGCGCAGCACGTCGACGAGCTGGAGGCGGATCGGGTCGCCGAGCGCCTTGGCGACCTCCGCGAGCCGTACGGCCTGCTCGCGGTCGACGTCGGGATAGACGACCGGCTCGCAGCACGGCTCGCCGGCGGGGCGCTTGGTCTTGGGAGCGAGCTCCAGATCGACAGGCATCAATCTACATATATCGATTGAAGTGACAAACATCAATAGATAGGCTCCAGGGCGTGACCTCGACTGCGTCTGCCTCGGCGCGCGCCGAGGAGGCCGCCGTGATGGACCGCCTCTCGACGCTCGACCGCTACCTGCCCTTGTGGATCGCCGTCGCGATGGCCGCCGGCCTCTCGCTCGGCACGCTGGTCCCCGGCTTCGACGACGCGCTCGACGCGCTGCGCATCGGCACCGTCTCGCTGCCGATCGCGCTCGGGCTCATGCTGATGATGTACCCCGTGCTCGCGAAGGTCCGCTACGAGGAGCTGGGCAAGCTCGGCGGTGAGCGGAAGCTGATCGTCAGCTCGCTCGTCTTGAACTGGATCGTCGGGCCGCTGCTGATGTTCGCGGTCGCGTGGATCTTCCTCGCCGACCAGCCCGAGTACCGCACCGGCCTGATCGTCGTCGGCCTCGCCCGCTGCATCGCGATGGTCCTGATCTGGACCGATCTCGCCTGCGCCGACCGCGAGGCGACCGCCCTGCTCGTCGCGATCAACTCGCTCTTCCAGATCGTCGCCTACTCGCTGCTCGGCTGGTTCTACCTGACCGGCCTTCCCGACCTGCTGGGGCTCGACTCCCAGGGCTTCGAGGTGTCGATGTGGGAGGTCGCGCGCACGGTGCTGATCTTCCTCGGCATCCCCCTGCTCGCCGGCTACCTGACGCGCGTGGTCGGCCTGCGCCGACGCGGCGCGGAGTGGTACGAGCAGCGGTTCCTGCCGAAGATCGGCCCCGTCGCGCTCTACGGGCTGCTGTTCACGATCGTGATGCTGTTCGCTCTCCAGGGCGACGCGATCACGTCCGAGCCGCTCGACGTCGTCCGCATCGCCGTGCCGCTGCTCATCTACTTCGCCGTCATGTTCGCCGTCTCGTTCGCCGCCGGCATCTGGATGAAGCTCGGCTACCCGCGCACCTCCACGCTCGCGTTCACCGCCGCCTCCAACAACTTCGAGCTGGCGATCGCCGTCGCCGTCGGCGTCTGGGGCGCGACGTCCGGCCAGGCACTCGCCGGCGTCGTCGGCCCGCTGATCGAAGTGCCCGTCCTCGTCGCGCTCGTCTACGTCGCGCTCTGGCTGCGGCGGCGCTACTTCACCCACGACGACGCGACGCCGCGCGAGCGCCGCGCCCGCCTCGCCGAGGAGCCGTCCCGATGACCAACGTCCTCTTCGTCTGCCTCCAGAACGCCGGCCGCTCACAGATGAGCCACGCCCTCTTCGAGCAGGCCGCCGCCGGCCGCCATGCCGCCCGCTCGGCCGGCACCACGCCCGCCGCGCACGTCCACCCCGAAGTCGTCGCCGTCATGCGCGAGCTGGGCGTCGACCTCGCCGACCGCACCCCGACGGCGCTGACCGAGGACGACGCGCGCTGGGCCGACGTCGTCGTCACGATGGGCTGCGGTGACACGTGCCCCTACATCGCCGGCCGCCGCTACGTCGACTGGGAGCTGACGGACCCCCGCGACCAGGATCTCGACGCCGTCCGCGCGATCCGCGACGAGATCGCTCGCCGCATCGACAACCTGCTCGCCGAGCTCGACCGCTGAGCCTCAGCCCGCCGCTGGGCGCTCGGCGGCGGCCGTCGTGGCAGCCGGCGTCGAGCGCTGCCTGCCGAGCAGCGGCCACGCGACCGCGGCGGCGACGACTGCGACGATCGCGGCGACGAGCCCGACGGCGTGGAGCCCGTGCGTGATCCCGGCGGCGGTGCCCACGTCGGCGTGGTGGTCGAAGATCGCGCCGAGGCCGGCGATGCCGATCGCGATCCCGAGCTGACGGAACGTGTTGTTGATGCCCGAGGAGAGGCCGCTGCGCTCGACGGGCAGGACGGCGACCATCGCGGCGGCGAGCGCGGGGCTGATCATGCCGACCGCGACACCGCCGATCAGCAGGCCGGGCAGCAGCCGCGTCCACTCGTCCTCGGGCGCGATGCCGCGCATCGCGAACAGCGCGATCCCGAACAGCACGAGCCCGCCGACGAGCGGGACGCGCAGCGTCAACCGGCCGGTCAGCTTGCCCGAGATCGGCGCCACCGCGAGGATCAGCAGCGTCATCGGCAGCAGCCGCAGCCCAGCCTCGGTCGGCGTGTAGCCGAGCGCGTTCTGGAGGTAGATCGCGAGGAACAGCAGCAGCGGGTAGATCGCGACCGACTGCGCGAACGCGATCAGCGCCGTGCCGCTGAACGCGGGGATGCGGAACAGCGCGAGCGGCAGCATCGGCGCCTCGGCGCGCCGCTCGACGGCGACGAACGCGACGAAGAGCAGCCCGGCGCCGACCAGGGCCGCGACGATCGGCGCGCTGCCCCAGCCGTCTTCGTTGCCGCGGATCAGGCCGAGCACGGCGAGGAAGGTCGCGGCGCCGAACAGCACCATCCCGGCGACGTCGAGCCGGCCCGGGCGCGGCTCGCGCGACTCCGGCAGCGCCCGCAACGTCGCGATGACGAGGACGATGCCGAGCGGGACGTTGACGAGGAAGATCCAGCGCCAGCTCAGCCCGTCGACGACGAGCCCGCCCAGCAGCGGCCCGACCGCGAGCGCGGCCCCGGTGATCGCGCCCCACACCCCGAGCGCGAACCCGCGCTCGGCGCCCCGGAACTCGTGCGCGAGGATCGCCAGCGAGGCGGCGAACATCGCCGCCGCCCCGATCCCCTGCGCGCCGCGCGCGAGGTCGAGCACGAGCGCCGAGCCGGCCAGCCCGCACAACGCCGAGAAGATCGTGAAGACGGCGAGCCCGGCGGCGAAGACGACGCGGCGGCCGAGCCGGTCGGCGAGCGCGCCCGCACCCAGCAGCGTCGCGGCGAGCGCGACGGTGTAGGCGTCGATCACCCACTGCATCGACGCGAACGACGCCCCGAGATCCTGCTGGATCGCGGGCAGCGCGACGTAGACGATCGTCACGTCGAGCAGCAGCATCGCGGTCGCCGCCGAGACGACCGCCAGCGTGACCCAGCGCGCCGCGGTCATGCCGTCGTCGGACGGCGATCGGGTCTGCCGGCGGCGAGCGCGGCGCGGTGTCTGCCGGTGTCGTGCACGGACACGGGCAGTCTGCCCAGCCACAGCACCGGCGGCGCCGTACCGGCCGGGCCGATGTTGCGGAAGTGTCTGGAGATCCGCAGACGCTGAGCAAACGCGGGTCTCGTTGGAGTGGTCGTCGTGCAATCCCCCCGCCCCAGCAGAAAGAGACACACCATGCTCACGACCGTTCGACGCAGCCGGCAGAGATGCGCGGCCCTCGCCGCCGCGGCGCTGCTGGCCACCGGCCTGGCGGCCTGCGGCGGCGACGACACCGACACGTCGGCCTCGACGGCGGCCGCCGGCTCGTCCGGCGCCTCCGCCGCCGCTGGCGACGCGCAGTTCCAGTGGGAGCTGAGATTCACCAAGTGCCTGCGCGAGAACGGCGTCGAGGTCGCCGACCCCGATCCGGTCAAGGGCGCGCCCGACGTGGTGCACGACGCCACCTACGCTGCAGCGTCCAGAACCTGCGTGGCGAAGATCGGCGATCCGCCGACCGTCACCGCCAACAAGGGCAAGCAGAAGCAGTACCTGCCGGCGCAGCTGAAGGCCGCGAGATGCCTGCGCGCCAACGGCATCGACATCCCCGACCCGACGGAGGACAGACCGTTCTTCATACCGGCCGAAGTCGAGGTCAGCCAGGAAGTGCTCGACAAGTGCCTCCCAGCGGAGACGCCGTGACGCAGGCATCGCCCCGCCTCCGATGAAGGCGATGATCCGCCTCGAGGACGTCGGCCGGCAATACGGCGATCCCCCGGTCCACGCGCTCGCCGGCGTGTCGCTGACGATCGCCGACGGCGAGTTCGTCGCGATCGTCGGACCGAGCGGGTCGGGCAAGTCGACGATGCTCAACGTCGTCGGCACCCTCGACCGGCCGACCTCCGGCCGCGCGCTGATCGGCGGTGTCGACGTGCAGACCCTGTCGGACACCGAGCTGTCGGCGCTGCGCGCGCACCGGATCGGCTTCGTCTTCCAGCAGTTCCACCTCAGCGAGGGCGTCAGCGCGCTGGCCAACGTCGCCGACGGGCTGCTCTACACCGGCCGGCCGCCCCGGGAGCGCGCGGGCCGCGCGCGCGACGCGCTGGAGCGAGTGGGGCTGGCGCACCGCCTGTCCCACCGGCCCAACCAGCTCTCCGGCGGCGAGCGCCAACGCGTGGCGATCGCGCGAGCCGTCGTCGGAGCACCGCCGCTGCTGCTCGCCGACGAGCCGACCGGCAACCTCGACTCGCGCGCCGGCGAGAGCATCGTCGAACTGCTGTACGCGCTCAACCAGTCCGGCACGACGATCGTCGTCATCACCCACGACCCCGAGCTCGCCGAGCGGCTGCCGCGCCAGATCACGATCAAGGACGGACGGCTTGTCTCCGACTCCGGCACACCGAGATGAGTGGCAGCGGTCCCGGCTGCGCGGCGGCGACGTCCTGCGGCTGGGCACCGCGGGCCTGCGCGCACGACCGATGCGGGCCGTTCTGTCCGCGCTCGGCATCGCGATCGGGATCGCGGCGATGATCGCCGTCGTCGGCATCTCGGCGTCGAGCCGCGAGCGGCTGAATGCGCAGCTCTCCGCGCTGGGCACCAACCTGCTGACGATGCAGCCCGGCGAGCAGTTCGGCGGCGAGACGATCCCGCTCCCCCCAGACGCCGTCGCCCGGATCCTGCGCATCCCAGGCGTCCAGAACGCGGCCGCCACCGGCCAGCTCGCCGAGACGCACATCTACCGCAACCGGACGATCGACCCCGGGCTGACCGGTGGCATCGCGGTCCTGGCGACCGACCTGCGGCTGCTCGAGGTCGTCGGCGGCCGTATCGAGCGGGGCCGCTGGCTCAACCCGGCGACCGCCCGCTACCCGACGGTCGTGCTCGGCCGCGACGCGGCCCGGCGCCTGGGGGTGGGCCGCAGCGGTGGCCTGGTCTGGCTCGGTGGCCTCAACGTCTCGGTCGCCGGCATCCTCGCGCCGGTGGCGCTCGCTCCGGAGCTCGACGGGGCCGCCCTGGTCGGGATCCCGGCCGCCCGCCGGGCGTTCGGGTTCGACGGGCGACCGACGACCGTCTACGAGCGCTCGACCGACGCCACCGTCCCCACCGTCCGCGAGCTGCTGGGGCCGACGGTCCAACCGCAGACTCCGAACGGCGTGGAGGTCTCGCGCCCGTCCGACGTGCTCGCCGCCAAGAACGCCGCCGACGACGCCTTCACCGGCCTGCTGCTGGCGCTGGGGTCGATCGCGCTGCTCGTCGGCGGGATCGGCGTGGCCAACACGATGGTGATCTCGGTGCTGGAGCGCCGGCGGGAGATCGGCCTGCGGCGCGCGCTCGGCGCGACCCGTCGCCACATCCGCCTGCAGTTCCTCGCCGAGGCGCTGCTGCTCTCGACGCTCGGCGGCATCGCCGGCGCGGCCCTCGGCGCCGCGGTCAGTGCCGCGATCGCCGCCGCGAACGGCTGGGTCCCGGTGATTCCGCTGCCCGTTCTGGCGGCCGGCGTAGCGGCGACGACGCTGATCGGCGGCATCGCCGGCCTCTACCCCGCGATCCGCGCCGCCCGGACGCCGCCGACGGTGGCGCTCAGCAGCTGACCGCGAACCCACCGGGGCCCCACCGGTGTTGCGTCCGTGTGTGGCCGTTGCCAAACGGCCACGCAACAGCGCGTCTGGTCGAGTGACCCCAATGCTCAGATCTCTGCAACCCCGGCGGACGAAGCGGACCGTCGCGCTCGCCGCCTCGGCACTGGCCGCCGCCGGTGCCGCGGCGGCGATCCTGACCGTTCCGCGAGACGACGATCCGGCGCCCGCGATCGTCCGCGAGCACACGACGTCGCCCGTCGTCCGCGGCACGCTCGGGACGACGACGATCGTCCCGGGGAAGCTTCAGTTCACCCAGATGCGGACGCTGCCCGCCGGCCTCTCCGGCGTCGTCACAGGCCTGCCTGCCGCCGGCGCGCAGATCGACTTCGGCGAGGCGCTCTACCTCGTCAACATGCAGCCCGCGCTGCTGCTCCCGGGAACCGTCCCGATGTGGCGTCCGTTCGAGCGGGGCATGCCGGACGGCCCGGACGTGCAACAGCTCGAGGCCGGCCTGCAGGCGATGGGCTATTTCGCCGGCACCGTCGACAGGTCGTTCACGGAGCTGACGGCGACCGCGATCGAGCGGATGCAGCGCGCGCTCGGTGTGAGCTGCGTCGCACCGCCGAGAACCGCGAGAAGAGCGCCGTCGGCGGCAGACTCGCCGCCGTCTGCGACACCTGACACGTCAGCGGCGAGCCCGCCGCCACCTGCGACCGCCGACGCGTCGCCTGCGACGCTCGGCCCGACCTGCGGCGTGCTGCAGCTCGGGACGATCGTCTTCGGCGCCGGCGCAGTGCGCGTGGCGGAACGCCGGACCACGGTCGGAGCGACGATCGAGCAGGGCAGCCCGGTGCTCGCCCTCTCCTCGGACGTGAAGGTCGTGCGCGCCGACGTCAGACTCGACGACCAGCGACTCGCCGCCAGGGGCGCGGCCGCCGTGATCGTGCTCCCCGCCGGCACCCGCGTGAGAGGTCGCGTCGCCCGCGTGGGCGCTGCGACCGAGCGTCGGCAGCCGAGCTCCAGCACCAGCACGATCGTGATCCCGACGACGATCGCCGTCGAGAACCAACGGCGGCTCGGCCGCCTCGAGCACGCGCCGGTGACCGTTCACCTCCCCGGCGTGCAGCGTCGCGGCGTCCTCTCCGTCCCGGTCGAGGCGCTCGTCGCGCTCGACGACACGCACTTCGCCGTCGAGGTCCCCGCCGCAGGCAGCGCGACGGAGCGCGTGCCGGTGAGAACCGGTCTGTTCGCGGCAGGACGCGTCGAGATCTCCGGGCGCGGCATCCGCGCGGGAGTCCAGGTCGTGGTGCCCGAGGGGTAGCGCGCAGCCGATGCGAGTCAGCGCCCGCTGGCCGGTGCCCCCCTCACCATCACCATGACGACCTTCACGGTCGCGCCGGAGCCGGGGGCGGTCACCTTCACGCGCACCCTCACCGCCGCACGGCGGCCGGCGAGGCGCGCGGCCGTCGTGCGCGTGAGCCGCACGCGCACCGTCGCGGCGCGGCCGCCGGCGATCCGCCGCGGGGCGACGACGGCAGCGAAGTGGCGTCTGCCGGCGACGCGCAGCGCGACGCGCTTGGGCACGACGACGGCGCAGGCGCGGCCGGCCGGGCACCGCAGCCGCGCGATCGTCACGACCCGCTGCGCACGCTTCAGCGCGACCGCGTTCTTCCCCGCTACCACCGTCGCGCGCGCCGGCGCTCTCGGCGGCGGCTGCGGCGATGGCCGCGGTGCCGGTTGCGGCTCCGGCCGAGGCTGCGGCCGCGGCTCGGGCTCCGGCGTGCCGTAGTCGGCCGCGACAGCTATCGGGTCGAACAGCTCCCCAGCCGGATAGCTGCCGAAGACGGCGGCGCCCTCAGCCGTCAGGGTCGTCTCCAGCCCACTCCAGTCGAGCCCGCTCTGGCGTGCGACCGGGCCGTCCGGCAACGTGATCGAGACGAGCGGCACGTTCCTGCGCGCGACCGCTGCCGGCGCCTCCATCGTCGCGCCGACGACATCGGCGTAGAGGGTGCCGCGCGTGCCTTCGGCGACCAGCCGCAGGTTCGAGAAGGTCGTGTCGAGCTGCGGTCTGGTGCTGCCGGGCACGTGGTAGTCGTGGCCCCAGAAGCGGACGCTGCCGCGCAGTCTCAGCTCCAGCCCGCCGTTCGCCGGGTCGTAGGAGCCGCCGCGAACGCCGAAGCGGATGATCTCCGAGCCGGCGCCGCGGCCGTTGCAGAGGTTGCCTGTCGCGAGCGTGCCGGGCACCTGCGCCGCGCCGTCGCGGGGCACGATCCCGCCGCGGCCGACGTTGCCGACGACATAGCAACGCCAGCGGTTGGCGAAGCCCCAGTCGACGTGGCCGCCGCCGAACGTCCGCGGCGTCGTCACCGGCGCGGTGACGTTCAGCGTGACGGCGCGCGTGAAGACCGTGCTCCACGCCTCCGAGCCGGGCGTGATGCGGTTGCGCAAGCGGGCGCGGAACTGCGTCCCGTCCATCGTGGCCGTCGCGCTCGGCACGCGCAGGAAGCCGCCGTCGACGTCGAAGTCGCCCGACTCCGCGTCGACGTCGGCCCAGAAGGGGCCGGTCTTCATCTGCCACTGGATCTGCGGTGCCGGGTTGCCGACCGGCATCACCTTGATCTCGGCCGCCTGGCCGGCGCTGACGGCGACGTCGGAGGGCTGCACGGCGATCGTGGCGGCGGTGTTGACGGTCAGCGTCGCCGCGCGACTGCCGACCTCGCCGTTCGCGTTCGTGAAGACCGCGCGGACTTGGCGGCCGTTGTCGTCGGCGGCCGCGTCGAGCGTCACACTCGCGCCGGTCGCGCCTGCGATGTCGGTGAAGCGACCGCTGCCGCCGGCACGCGTCTGCCAGCGGATCGCCGGCGTCGCCTCCGTGCCGCTCCAAGCTCGCGCGCTGCCGGCGGCGGTGAACGTCGCCGACCCGCCCGCGACGCCGGCCGCGAGCGAGACGACGGCATCCTGCGGCTGGGTCGTCACGCGCGGCGTGTAGCCGCGGCGCTCGAACTTCGTCTGCGTGCCGCTGCCGTTGACGTACAGCGAGCCGTCGGGGCCGGCGGCGATCCCGATCGGGCTGATCACGCCGGCGCCGATCTGCTCGTCGAGTCTGAGCGTTCCGGCGATGCGGCCGTCCTCGACGAAGCCGAGCGTGCTGAGCGCGAAGTCGGCGACGATCGAGGTGCCGAGAACGGCGTCGGAGGTGGTGGCGAGCACCTGGCCGAGGCCGTGCTCGAGCGGCGGGGCGGGCGGCTGCAGGGCGCCGTACCGGTCGCGACGGGTCTGGTAGACCTGGCCGCGGTAGTTGGTCAGATCGAAGCCGCCGCCGGGCGCGGCCGTCACCCCGCTCGGCTTGTCGAACTCCGGCTGCTGGGCGCCGGGGTCGCTGTAGTCGCCGGGCAGGAAGCTGGCCGTCGCGGTCGTGCCCGACAGCTGCAGCAGGATCGGTCGGTTGCCGGCCGAGGTGACGACCAGCTCGTTGGTGGAGTCGGCGGCGATCGCCGCGCGCGAGTCGGTGGTGAACGGCACGCCGGCGAGCGTGTACGGTCTCTGCGTCCAGACGCCGCCGACTCTCCGCCAGGTGACGAGCTCGCCGCTGCGGACGGCGATCAGGCGCGAGCGGGGCACGTCGAAGTGGATCGCGTCGGCCCAGAAGTCCCCGGGCAGTCTCTCCTGTCTGTAGCTCTGGGTGGATCCGTCCCAGGTGAACGCGTAGATCGTGCCGCCGCCCGCGTCGAAGACCGTCCCGGTCCGCGGGGCCGAGGTCGACCCCGGGTAGTTCTCGAACATGCTCGACGGGTTGGAACCGAGCGGTGTCCCGACCGGCTCCAGCGTGTCGGGGTCGAGCGCGACGAGGCCGGCGGAGCCGCCGACTGGCGTGTGGACAAGCTCGTTGAGCGTGTCCTCGTGGAAGCCGTAGGCGTTGCGGGTCGGGTCCGGCGTGACTCTGGTGACCGCGCTCCAGGCGATCGCGTCCTCGACGGCGAAGTCGTCGCCGGTCGCTCTCGGCACGCCGCCGGGACCGGTGTAGGTCGTCGTGACCGGGTCCATTCTGGTGCCGGTCGGGTAGTTGCCGCTGAAGGCCGTGCGGCCGTCGGCGGTCAGCGTCGTGGTGAGGCCGTTCCACGTCGTCTTGCCGGCGGCGACGGTCAGCGCGTCGCCTCTGACGGCGACGTCGACCATCGCGATCTCGCCGTAGTCCTCCAGCTCCCCGGTCGATTCGCTCTTGCTGACGACCTTGGCGACGATGCGGCCGTCGTCGCCGTCGATGTAGAGGCGCGGATCGCTCAACGTCAGGTCGAGCGCGCCCGCGTGGGCGATCCAGCGGACGCTGCCGCCGAACCGCAGCTCGGCTCTGTGCGTGTCGGGATCGTAGGTGCCCGATCTGAACGGCCAGCGGTAGCCGTCGACGCCGCCGACGTGCTCGACGCCGCCCGACCACGTGCCGATGCCGGCGTAGGTGCGCCACGACTGCTTGAGGCCCCACAGGAGCCCGTCGCCGTCGGTGATCTGGATCGGCTCGGCGGCGGCCGCGCGGGTCGGCGCCGCCGTGGCGAAGGCGAGCGCGAGGGTGAGCGCGAAGAAGCACGCGGCCAGCGCGCTGCGCGCCGTTCGCGGCCTGGGGGTCCTGCGGGAGAGCATCCGTACCTCAGCTGTAAGGGTTCCCTTATTAGGGTAACCTAATACGAGAGGCCGAGCCGTCTGGCACGAGCCGCTGCGACGACCGGCAAGCAGCGACGCCGACGCGCCGGCTTCGCGCGCCGGCGCGCGGCGACGCGACGAGGATCGCCGAGCGGGTCGCGCCAGCGGCTACCGTGCACGCCTCGAATGGATTGCCTGTACTGCAGCTACATAGACATCGAAGCGACGGCGGTCGGTCTCTGCCGCTGCGGCGCCGGCCTCTGCCGCCAGCACCTCACCGAGCGGGGCGCCTCGCGCAGACAGACGACGACGATAGGCGTCGTCAGCCGCACCGTCAGGTTCGGCTTGGACGAGCGGCGGCTGCTGTGCCCGGCGTGCGCCGCCGCCACCGCTCACCACGACGGCGTGTCGGCGAGCAGCTCGCGCGTGTAGTCCGCCTGCGGCCGGTCGAGCACGTCATCGGTCGCGCCGGCCTCGACGATCGCGCCGCCGTCGAGCACGACGACGCGGTCGGCGATCGTGCGCACGAGCGCGAGGTCGTGGGTGACGAAGATCAGCCCCAGGCCGCGCTCGCGCCGCAGCCGGCCGAGCAGGTCGACGATCGTCGCCTGGACGGAGACGTCGAGCGCCGAGGTGATCTCGTCGCAGATCAGCAGCCGCGGGTCGCACGCCAGCGCCCGCGCGATCGCGACCCGCTGGCGCTCGCCGCCGGAGAGCTGGTCGGGGTAGCGCGTCAGCACCCGCTCCGGCAGGCCGACCGCCTCCAGCGCCTCGGCCACCCGTGGCCGGGCCGCCTTCGCGCTGCCGCCGAAGAAGTGCCGCACCGGCTTGGTGAGGATCTCCGCGACCGATTTGCGCGGGTTGAGCGAGGCGTAGGGGTTCTGGAAGACGTACTGGAGCGCCTGCCGGTCGGCGGCAGTGCGGCGCCGCGCGACGCCGTCGAGCACGCGCCCGTCGAGCGCGATCTCGCCCGCGTCGGCCACGCGCAGGCCGGCGATCGTGCGCACGAGCGTCGTCTTGCCGCTGCCCGACTCGCCGACGATCGCGACGCACGAGCGCGGCTCGACCGCGAGCGAGACGCCGCGCAGCACCGTCACCGCGCCGTAGGAGCAGTGCACGTCGCGGACGGACAGGAGCGGCCGCGCCGCGGTCGCCGTCGCAGGCGCAGCCGGCGCGGCCTCGGCGGTGCTCCCCGCCGCGTCCGCGACCTCCCCCCGCCGGGGCGGCTCCAGCTCACCCGCGCGGTGGCAGGCCACCTCGCGCCCAGGCGCCCGCGCGTGCCCGGTCAGCGCCGGCGCCTCCGCACGACAGCGCTCGATCGCCAGCGGGCAGCGCGGCGCGAACGAGCAGCCGCCCGGCCGCGCGCCCGGCGCGGGCGCGTGGCCGGGGATCGGCGTCATCCTCCGCCGCTCGCGCAAGTCGGGGCTGGCCGCCAGCAGCAGCGTCGTGTACGGGTGCGCCGGCTCGCGCAGGACCGCGTCGCGCGCGCCGGCCTCGACGATCCGCCCGGCGTACATCACGAGCACCCTGTCGGCGAGGTTGGCGACGACGGCGAGGTCGTGGGTGACGTACAGCGCCGCGACGTCGTAGGCGGCGCACAGCTCGCGCACGGTCGCGAGCACGTGCGCCTGGGTCGTCACGTCGAGCCCCGTCGTCGGCTCGTCGAGCACGATCGCGCGCGGCCGCAGCAGGAACGCCATCGCGAGGCAGACACGCTGCTGCTGCCCGCCGGAGAGCTGGTGCGGGTAGCGGCGCAGGAACGCGGGATCGTCGGGCAGGCGCACGTCGCGCAGCGCCGCCGCGATCCGCTCGCCCGCCTGCGCGCGCGGCGCCTCCGGCGCGTGCACGTCGAGCAGCTCGCGCAGCTGGATGCCGAGCCGCAGCGCCGGGTTGAGCGCGGTCGACGGGTCCTGCGGCACGTACGCGACGACGCTCCCGCGCACCCCGGCGAGGGCGGCCTCGCCGAGCCCGAGCAGCTCCTGGCCGTCGATCGCGATCCGCCCGCCGGCGACGGTCGCGCCGCGCCGCGCGTGGCCGAGCAGCGCGGTGCCGACGGTCGTCTTGCCGGAACCGGACTCGCCGACGAGGCCGACGATCTCGCCCGCGCGGATCGTGAAGCTGACGGCGTCGACGACGTCGGCGCCGCTCCCGGACAGGTCGACGCGCAGCTCGCCGACGGACACGGCAACGGTCATCTCACGCTCCTCTCTGCCGGTCGACGCCGGCCATCGTCCGCGCGAAGCCCTCGGTGATCAGGTTGGTCCCGATCGTGAAGATCGCGATGCAGGCGACGGGCGCGACGACGCCCCACGGCTGCACCGTCAGGCCGTTGCGGTTCTCGTTCACCATCAGGCCCCAGTCGGCGGCCGGCGGCTGGATGCCGAGGCCGAGGAAGCTCAGGCCCGAGATCAGCGCGATCGACCACGTCAGCCGCACCCCCAGCTCGACCATCAGCGGGGTCGTCAGGTTCGGCAGGATCTCGCCGAGCACGATGCTGCGGCGGCGGTAGCCGAGCACCTCGGCCGCCTGCACGAACTCGCGCTCGCCGGTCTCCAGCGTGATGCCGCGCGTCACGCGCGCGACGCCCGGCGCCCACGCGATCGCGGTCAGCAGCACGATCAGCCACGCGCGCGCGCCGAGCAGCGAGACGAACAGCAGCACCAGCACGAGCTGCGGGAAGGCGATCACGACGTCGAGCGCGCGCATCACGAGCGCGTCCGCGCGGCCTCTCGCGTAGCCGGCGACGAGCCCGAGCGCGACCCCCAGCGCGACGCCGAGCAGCGCCGCCGCGACCGACATCCACAGCACGCTGCGGCCACCCCACAGCACGCGCGAGAGGACGTCGCGCCCGAGCTGGTCGGCACCGAGCAGCGCATCACCGGACGGGCCGCTCAGCGGTGCGCCGACGAACTCGGTCGGCGTGTGCGGCGCGAGCAGCGGGCCGAGCAGCGCGAGCAGCACGATCAGGCCGGTCAGGACCGCGCCGATCACCGTCTGCGGGTAGGCGAACGCCCGCCGCAGCGTCATCACGGCGGTCATCGCCCGGCCGTCCGCAGCTTCGGGGTGACGAGGACGGTCAGCACGTCGGCGAGCAGGTTGAAGACGACGACGGCGACCGCATAGATCAGCGTGATCGCCTGGATCACCGGCAGGTCGCGGCTGGAGATCGCGTCCGACAGCGCCGAGCCGAGACCGGGGTAGCGGAAGACGAACTCGACGAGGATCGTCCCGCTCAGCAGGTAGCCGAGCACGAGCGCCGAGGCCTGGATCGTCGGCACGAGCGCGTTGGGGAGCGCGTGGCGGCGCATCACGACGCCGCGCGGCATCCCCTTCAGCCGCGCCATCTGCGCATAGTCGGCCTCCAGCACGTCGATCATCGACGCGCGCACGAGCCGGTAGAGGTACGGCACGACCGCGAGCACGAGCGTGACGACCGGCAGCACCAGCATGTCGGGGTGGGCGAGCGGCGACGAGCCGGCCGGGATCAGCGCGACCGCCGGCAGGATCGTCAGCACCGAGGTGGCGAAGACCATCACCAGCGTCATGCCGATCACGAAGTCGGGCACGGCCGTCAGGACGAGGCTGATGCCGAGCCCGAGGCGGTCGGCGACGCCGTCGCGGCGGACCGCGCTGACGGCGCCGAGCAGCACCGCCAGCGGCAGCGAGATCATGCCGGCCAGGCCGAGCAGCACGAGCGAGTTGACCAGTCTGTCGCCGATCAGATCGCTGACGGGGACGTTGGCCGCCAGCGATCTGCCGAGATCGCCGCTGAGCAGGCCGCCGATCCAATCGAGGTACTGCTGCACGAGCCCGCGGTCGAGCCCCAGCTCGGCCCGCAGCGCCTCGATCCGGTCCGGCGTCGCGCCGCGCCCCAGGATCGCCTCGGCCGGGTCGGCCGGGAGCGCCTGGGTCGCGGCGAAGACGACGATCGAGACGAGCAGCACGACGACGATGCCGGCCGCGAGCCGCCGCGCGACCCACATCTAGCTGAGCCAGAGCCGGTTGAACGCCCCGTTGTTGACGCTGAACGCCGCCTTCGTCCCCGGCACCAGCCCGTTGACGTCGTCGCGATAGGCGTCGAGGCTCTTCGAGAAGCCCCAGCAGACGTAGCCGCCACGCTCGTGGTCGATCCGCTGCATCGCCTCGATCAGCTCGCCGCGCTTGGCCTCGTCCAGCTCCGCGAGCGCGTCTCTGTAGAGCGCGAGGTACTCGGGGTCTCTGTTGTAGACGGTGTCGTAGGGGCCGCCCGGCGTGTTGTAGGAGGTCGCGACCGTCAGGTACAGCTGCGGCGAGACGAGGTCCGGCGAGAACGGCGTTCTGCGGTAGTAGCGGGCGTAGAAGGTGTCCGGGTCGATGCTTCTGACCTTGACGTCGAGACCGGCGCCCTTCGCCTGCTCGGCGAAGACCTGCGCCGACTCCAGCAGGCCCGGATAGGCGCCGGTCGTCGAGATCTCCAGCCGCATGCCGTCCTGGCCGGCCTGCTTCAGCAGCGCTCTCGCCTGCTCCAGGTCCTGCTCGCGCTGCGGGACGTCCGACAGGTAGTCGGGGTCGTAGCGGGCGAAGAGGTCGTTGGCGGCGTCGCCGCGGCCGGCCATCACCTGCTCGACCATCTGGTCGCGGTCGGCGATCAGCCGCATCGCCTGCCGCACGCGCACGTCGTCGAACGGCGCCATGTCCATCCGCATGCCGAACATGAAGCATGCGGAGTCGTTCGTCTCCAGCAGCTTGCCGCCGCCCGAGGTGACGACCTCGGCCTGCGCCGGCGGCAGGCCCTGAAGGATGTCGATCTGGCCGGAGAGCAGCGAGTTGACCGCCGCCGACGCGTCGGCGATGCCGATGATGTCGAGCTGGTCGACGTGCGCTCTCTCGCCCCAGTAGTTCGGGTGCGGGACCATCACGGAGCGGTCGCCGGCCTTGAAGCTCTGCAGCTTGAAGGGGCCGGCGCCGACCGGTCTCGCCGGGTCGTACCCGACCGGCAGCAGCGGCGAGAGGTACCCGCCGACGCGCTTGTCGAAGATCGAGATCGGCTGCTCGAGCGTGAAGCGGACGGTGCGCGCGTCGAGCTTTCTCATCCCGTTCAGAGTCACGCCTCTGAGCGCGTTCGCACCGGCGCCCGGGGCTCTCGGGTCGATCACGCGGCCGATGCTGAAGATCAGGTCCTCAGCGTCGGCGGTCTTGCCGTCGTGGAACTCGATCCCGTCCTTCAGCCGGACCGTCCACACCTTCGCGCTGCCGTCGTCCGGCGTGATCTCCTCGGCCAGCGCCAGCTCGTAGGTGAACTGCTCGGTCAGCTCGACGAGCGGGTCGTAGAGCGCGAAGCAGCGGGCGAAGTCGAGCGCCGTCTGCTGGCGGTTCGGGTCGAGCGAGTCGCGCGCGCCGCCGCCGGTTCCGCCGACGCGCAGCGTGCCGCCGCTTCTCGGCGTGCCGCCCGCCGTGGCGGTCGTCTCGCCGGACGCCGTCGTGCCGCTCGACGAGCCGCCGCTGCCGCAGGCCGCCAGCAGACCGCCGGCGCCGACCACGGCCGCGCCCGCGGCGGCGCCGCGCATCGCGTCACGCCGCGTCAGACCTCTCACACCGTCTCCCATGACATCACCGCTCCTCTTCGGGGGCTGATCCTGCTGTCCAAAAGCCGTTCGACCGCGGCCGCGGTCCGGAAGACGCTCAGCTCGTCGTGCGGCCGGCCGACGATCTGCAGCCCGATCGGCACCCCGTCGCGGCCGCGCCCCGACGGGACGCTCATCGAGGGGTGGCGCGAGCAGACATTGAACGGCACCGTCGTCAGGCCTGTAAGGGGGTCTTCCATCGCGACACCCCCCACCGTGACCGGCGTCTCGACGTAGTCCTCGCCGACCGCGAAGGCCGTGATCGGCAGCGTTGGGCAGAGCAGCACGTCGACCTGCGCGAACAGCGCGACGAGCGCGCCGTGGGCGGCCGCCGCCAGCTCCAGCGCGCGCACGTAGCCGTGCTCGGCGGCGACCGGCATCGTGCGCTCGATGAAGTCGACCGCGTACGGCGTCAGCTCGTCGCGGCGCTCCAGCAGCGGCGCGAGCTCGGCCGCGAACAGCGCGCCGTAGTGGATCTGCGCGGCGAGCGCGATGTCGGCCGGATCCCACGCCGGGTCAAGCTCGACGACCTCGACGCCCGCGTCGGCCAGCGCGGCCGCAGCGGCGCGCGTCGCCTCCGCGACCTCCGGCTCGACGTGGTAGCCGCCCAGCGTGACCGACAGTCCGACGCGCAGGTCGCGCGGCTCCGCGAACGGCGCCCGCGGCGCCTCCATCGGCGGCAGCGACAGCATGTCCCACGGGTGCGGACCGGCCATCACCTCGTGCAGCAGCGCCGTGTCCTCGACGGTCCGCGCGAGCGGGCCGAGGTGGCAGTAGAGGTCGAGTCCGGCGACACCGCCGAGCGGCACGCGGCCGTGTGGCGGCTTGTAGCCGATCACGCCGCACGACGACGCCGGGATGCGGATCGAGCCGCCGATGTCGGAGCCGTCGGCGAGCAGCGTCGTGCCGGCCGCCAGCGCCGCGCCGGCGCCGCCGGAGGAGCCGCCGGGGCTGCGATCGAGGTTCCACGGGTTCCGCGTGACGCCGTACAGCTTCGAGTGCGTGAACGGCGCGCAGCCGAACTCCGGCGAGGAGGTGCGCGCGTGGACGATCCCGCCCGCATCGAGGATCCGCTGCACGGCCGGCGCGGTCACCTCGGCGATGCGCTCGGCGAAGACCAGCGAGCTGCTCGTCGACGGCTGGCCGGCGATCGGCGTCGAGCACTTGACCGCGACCGGCAGCCCCTCCAGCGGCCGCGCCGTGCCGGCGGCCCAGCGCGCCTCGGCCGCGCGCGCGGAGGCGATCGCCTCCTCGTAGTAGGTGTCGGTGAAGGCGTTGATGCGCGGCTCCAGCGCCTCGGCGCGCGCGATCACCGCCTCCATCAGCTCGACCGGCGAGAGGTCACCGGCTCCGAAGCGGACCAGCGCCTCCGTCGCCGTCAGCAGCGGCAGGTCACGCATCGTCGCTCCCCTCCTCCAGCACGGTCAGCAGCAGCTGCGAGCCGCCCTCGCCGAGCTGCAGCGTCTGCGTCGTCGTCTGCGTCTCGACGGCGAGCCAGGCGTTCTCGTCCGTGCCGGGGTTCGGCAGGTAGAGCGGGTAGTCGCTGGAGCTGACGTGCAGCCGCAGGCGGTGGCCGGGGCGGACGCGGTAGCCGGTGTGACCGAGCGCGACCGTCACCTGCATCGGCTCTGCCAGCGGCCGCACGACCTGCGTCTCGCCGCGGACGATCATCCGCGCCGAGCCGTCCGGCGCGACGTCGAGCAGCTTCGCGAACAGGTCGGTGGTCGGGCCGCTCGCCGTCAGCGCGAGGCGAGCCGCGACCGGGCCGGCGAGGTCGAGCGGCTCGGTCAGCGGCGCGCCTGTGAAGGCGAGCACGTCGTCGCGGTCGGCGGCCGGCGTCTCGTCGGGGTACTCGGCCAGGAACGCGAACGCGTCCTCGACCGCCGACGGGACGAGCCGCTGCGGGTCGTGCGTCCAGCTCGCGGTCGCGGCGGCGCCGGGCTCGGCGGCGAGCCCACCGCCGGCGGTCACGTGCAGCGTCCGCTCGCGCGCGCCCTCCGGCGGCCACGCCGCGGCGGTGCGGTGGCCGGCGTGGCCGAGGTTCCATCTGACCCGCGGCAGCTCCTCGGCCGCGCGTCTGCCGGTCAGGAAGACGTCGAAGAAGTCGAGCGCGGGACCGATGTAGTCGGGGAGGAGCTGCGCGAGCGCCGCGTCGTCGGCGTTGTGGTCGGCGGCCTCGTCGATCGGCGTGTCGGAGAGGCGGTGGTTCTCGTGGTCGACCGAGTCGGCGACGAGGTACTGCAGCGGCGCCCACGCCGGCTTGGACGCAAGCTCGGAGTAGTCGGCCATCTGCGCGGCGGCGAGGTTGTCGAACCAGCCGACCGAGTGGAGGATCGGCAGCGGCCGCCCGCCGAACGGGTCGTGCCCGCCGAACGTCGGGAAGGCGACGCGATGCGGCATCAGCAGGTCGAGCGTCGCCGAGCGCGAGCCGATCGCCTCCGCGGCCTGGTCGAAGATCTTCGCGACCGGCCGCGCGCTCCAGTCCAGCTCCAGCGCGTAGATGTACCGGTCGGCCCAGTAGTGAGCGAGGTAGTCGGCCTCGACCAGCTGCTGGACCGGGCGCGTGAGCGGGTCGTCGGAGAGCGGGCCGCCGCGTCTCGTCGTCCCCAGTCTGGAGCTGGTCATGCGCGGCACGATCGCTCTCAGCGCCGGGTGGCCGCTGGCGAGCGCGGCCCACTGCGTGAAGCCGTAGTAGGAGTCGCCGAACATGCCGATGCTGCCGTCGCACCACGCCTGGTTCGCGAGCCAGTCGAGCGTGTCCCAGCCGTCGTCGACCTCGTGCACGAACGCCAGCGTCTGGCCCTCGGAGCCGAACTTGCCGCGCACGTCCTGCACGACGAGCGCGTAGCCGCGCGCGGTCACGGTCGGCGCGAGCAGCGGGAAGAACGTGTACCGGCTCCCCTTGTCGTACGGCAACCGCACGAGGATCGCCGGCGCCGGCTCCCCGCCCTCGGGCAGGTAGACGTCGGCGGCCAGCCGGACGCCGTCGCGCATCCGCACGGCATGCGCCTGCGCGGCGTCCGGGGTCGGCTCGCTCTCCACGCGAGTCACGCTCGACAGCATCAAACTCTCCTCTCTCCACGGTGAAACGACCCGCTGAATTCACATCAGGGGTGAGAGGCAACAGCGTTGCCTCTCACCACATTAGGCGCCCCCTGCTGTTGATGTCAACCCCTATTCTTCGGACATGCCAATCGAGGTCGACGTCGACGAGCGCCTGCGGGAGATCGGCGCGGTCACGCTGGAGATCGCCGACGCCGAGGGCGTGTCGGGCGTCTCGTACCGCTCCGTCGCGAAGGCGCTGGGCGGCTCGACCAAGCTCGTCACGAAGTACCTGCCGACGCGGACCGAGCTGCTCGCCAACGCGATCCGCATAGCGCAGGCGAGATGGAAGGCCGAGTCCGACCGCGTGATCGCGGAGGCCCCGCCCGGCGGCCGCGTCCGCGCGATCGCGCTGTGGTCGTGCACGACCGACACCGGCGACCTCGCGATCCGCAAGCTCAACGTCGAGATCCTCAGCAGCCACGAGGTCCCGCAGGCGGTCGTCGAGGCGCTCAGCAAGACCGCGGTCAGGCACCTCGACGCGCTGCGGGAGGCGGCCGCGCTCGACGGCTACGAGCAGCCCGAGCAGGTCGCCGACGCGATCTTCCTCGCCACCTACGGCTACTTCGTCTCGACCCTGCGCGACCTCGGCGCGTGGACCGAGGCGCGCGCGGCCGCGGCCGTCGAGGCGATCCTCAGCGCCGCGCCCCGGCGAACGCTCCGGCGAACCGATGCGCTCGACTGACGCTCACGACCTGGCGATCGCGCGCATCGTCTCGAGGTACGACTCGCGCTTGGCGACCGCTCGCTCGCGCGGGGCGGAGAGCGCGAGCACGAATGGCGAGTGGCCGCCGTCGAACGGGACGGCCATGCAGCAGAGCCCGGCGGCGAACTCCTCGTCGTCGATCGCATAGCCGCGCTCGCGGATGTGGGCGAGGTCGGCGTCGAGCGTGGACCGCGTCGTGAGCGTGCGGGGCGCGAGCCTCACGAGCGGATGCTGCTCGAGGTAGGCCTCGCGCGCGGCGGGTGCGGCGAACGCGAGCAGCAGCTTGCCCGATGCGCGCGCGTGCGCGTTGCCGACGTACCCCTGCGAGACCTCGGCCGCCTGCACCGGGTTGGTTCCGCGGGCGACGGTCAGCGTCGCGATCTCGCCGGACCACCAGCCGGCGGCGTAGGCGGTCTCGCCGGTCGCCTGCGCGAGCGCGCGGACGATCGGGGCGAGATGCTCGGACGGCGCCAGCTGCCGCGCGAAGCCGTGGGCGAGCGTGCCGACGCGCAGGCCGAGCATGTAGCGGCCGCCCTCCCCGCGCACGAGCACGCCGGCGCCGACGAGCGTGTGCAGCAGGTGGTAGGCGGCTTGCCTGCCGATCGCGACGCGCTCGGCGATCGCCCTCGTCGTGAGGCCGTTGTCGCTCTGCGCGACGGCCATCAGGATCGCCACGGCACGGGCGGCCGACTGAACGCGCGGGCGCGGCTCGGGCGCGCCCTCGGATGCCCCTGGTGGTGATGTCACAGTCCGAAGAACCTATCAGTATGCGAGACATGCCTCGCCGCCCCCGACCGCGCCTGCCGCGTGCTCGGCGCCGGCCGCGAAGTATCGTTGGGTGCTTGTCCGCATCGACCGACACGCACCACGCAGGCGACGCCGCCGCAGAGCCGAGACCGCGCGTCCAGTCGGCCGCCCGCGCGGTCGGCATCCTGATGGCGATCGCCAAGAGCGAAGCGGGCCTGACCACGAGAGAGATCAGCGAGCAGGTCGGCATCGGCCGCCAGGCGACCTACCACCTGCTGCACACGCTGACCGCGACCGGCATGGTCACGCGCGCGGGCGGCGGAAGCCGCTACGTGCTCGGCCTGCGCGTCGGCACGCTCGCCGAGGCGTTCTCGCGTCAGCTCGCGCCGTCCGAGCACCTCGCGCCGCTCGTGCGCGCACTCGCGCGCGACACCGGCGAGACGTCCTACGCCTCGGGCTGGTGGTCGGGCGAGGTGATGATGCTGAGCATCGCCCGCGGCAACAACCCCGTGCAGGCGGCCGAGGTCTCCCAGGGCCACGCCGGCGACGCGCACGCGCGCGCATCGGGCAAGCTGCTGCTCGCGACCGCGACGCCCGCGGTGCGCGACGCGTATCTCGACGCGCACACGCTCACGCGCCTGACGCCCAGCACGATCACGACGCGCAGAGCGCTCGAGCGCGAGCTCGAGACGATCCGCCAGCAGGGCTACGCGATCGACGACGAGGAGTTCGCACCCGGCCTCTCCTGCATCGCGATGGCGATGGACGAGGGCTACTCCCCGTTCGTGCTCGTCGTGACCGCGCCGCGCGAGCGCTTCCTCGCCAAGCGCGAGGAGTACCTCGCGGCCCTGCGGCGCGTCGTGGCGGCCGGCGCGGCCGCGCGCGACGGCGAGTAGCCGCCGCGTCACGTCGCGTCCGCCAGCAGGATCCCCTGCTCCACGGACCACGTCAGCAGCGCGCGGTCGCCCGGGTGCAGCGCGCTCGTGCTGCCGGCCGGTTCGCGCACGAGCCCGGTCGTGCCGTCGGCCAGCGCGACGCTGAGCTTGCGGCTCGCGCCGAGGTAGACCTCCTCGGTCACCGTGACGGGCACCGCGTTGAGGTCGTCGGCGACCGGCGCGGCGTCGGCCGGCACGAGCCGCAACCGCTCCGGCCGCACGACGACGACCCCGGACGCGCCGCCGGGCAGGTCGCCGAGCGCGCGCACGCGCACTCCCGCGCAGTCGACGACCGCCGCGGCGCCGTCGCGCCGCACCGCGCCGGCGAGCTGGGTCGACTCGCCCAGGAACCGCGCGACGAACAGCGTCGCCGGCCGCTCGTACAACTCCGCGCCCGTTCCGACCTGCTCGAGCCGCCCGCCGTTGAAGACCGCGATCCGGTCCGACAGCGCCAGCGCCTCCTCCTGGTCGTGGGTCACGAACAGGACCGTGCTGCCGACCTCGCGGTGGATGCGGCGGATCTCCATCTGCATGCCGTCGCGCAGCGTGCGGTCCAGCGCGCCCAGCGGCTCGTCCATCAGCAGCACGCGCGGCTGGAACACGATCGCCCGCGCGAGCGCGACACGCTGCTGCTGGCCGCCCGACAGCTCGGATGGAAAGCGGTGCTCGTAGCCGGACAGCCGCACCGTCTCCAGCGCGCGCCGCACCTGCTCGGTGCGGTCGGCCCGCCCGATCTTGCGCTGGCGCAGCGGGAACGCGACGTTCTGCGCCGCGGTCATGTGCGGAAACAGCGCGTAGCTCTGGAACACCATGCCGATGTCGCGCCGGTGCGCCGGCAGCCGCTCGATCGGCGCGTCGTCGATCGTCATCTGGCCGCCATCGGGGTCGGCGAAGCCGGCGACCATGCTGAGCGTCGTCGTCTTGCCCGAGCCCGACGGCCCCAGCAGCGTCATGAACTCGCCCGGCACGACGCCGAGCGAGACGCCGTCGACGACGGTCTGGTCGCCGTAGCGCTTGGTCAGGTCGCGCAGCGCGATGCGCGCGCCGCGCCGGTTCGTCTCGGTCATGCCAGCCTCCCGCCGGCTCGTCGTCCCCGCCGCGCCAGCCCGACTGCCGCGGAAAGCAGCACCGTCGTCGTCAGCGCGAGGATCAGCGACGCCGCGGCCGCGATCGTCGGGTCGACGTCGCGGCTCATGCTCGCGAACATCTTCACGGGCAGCGTCTCCAGGTACGGGGACTTGATGAACAGCGCCACCATCACCTCGTCGAACGAGGTCATGAAGGCGAACAGCGCGCCCGACAGGACGCCGGGGGCGATCAACGGCAGCGTCACCTGCCGCGCCGTCGCCCACGGCCCCGCGCCGAGGCTCGCAGCCGCGCGCTCCAACCGCGCGTCGAAGCCTTCCAGGCTCGCGGTCACCGCCACGAGCACGAGCGGCATGCCGAGCATCGCGTGCGCGAGCACGAACCCCTGCACGGTGCCGAGCAGCCGCAGCTTGAGGAAGACGGCGTAGATCGCGATCGCGATCACGATCCCCGGCAGCACGAGCGGCGACAGCAGCAGCGCGCGCGTGACCGGTCTGCCGCGCCGGCTCGACCAGCGCGCCAGCCCGAGCGCCGCCGCGGTGCCGAGCACCGTCGCCAGCGCGGCCGACAGCAGGCCGATCAGCAGCGAGTTGCCGAGCGCGCCGATCCATGCCGGGTCCTCGAAGAAGTTGCGGTACCACCTCAACGACAGGCCGTCGGGCGGGAACGCGAACGACGCTCTCTCCGAGAAGCCGACCGGGATCACGACGAGCGTCGGCAGGATCAGCCACAGCCCGACGAGCACGCCGAAGGCCCACAGCGCGATGCGACCCGGCCTAGCCACGGCGCACCACCGCCCCCGGCAGGAAGCGGCGCGCGGCCGCGACGAGGCCGAGCACGAGGAAGGTCGCGACCAGCAGCACGACGGCGAGCGCGCCGCCGCGGCCCCAGGCCAGCAGCTCGTTGACCTGCGTGTAGATCGTCTGGCCGATCAGCGCCTGGCTCGGCGAGCCGAGCAGGGCCGGCACGACGTAGAAGCCGAGCGTGAGGATGAACACGAACAGGCAGCCCGCGAACACACCCGGCAGCGAGAGCGGCACGAAGACCCGCAGGAACGCGACGCTCGGCCGCGCCCCGAGGCTCTCGGCCGCGCGCAGCAGCCCGCGGTCGATGCCGCGCATCGTCGCGTACAGCGGCAGCACCATGAACGGGAGCAGCACCTGCGCGATCCCGATCTCGACCGCCCACCAGCTGCCGAGCAGGTCGTCGCCGAGGCCGAACGGCACGATCGTCGCGACGACGCCGCCGGGCTGCAGCAGCACCAGCCACGCGAACGTGCGCACGAGCGCGCTGATCCAGAACGGCAGCAGCGCGACGCCCAGCAGCACGATCCGCGCCTTCGGCCCGGCGACGGTCATCAGGTACGCGTACGGGTACGCGACGAGCAGGCAGACGAGCGTCGTCAGCAGCGCCGTCGCGAACGTGCGCAGCAGGATCGTCACGTAGACGTCGTTGCCGAGCATCCAGGCGTAGCCGCTCTGTCCCCCGTCCTGCTCGGCGAACGAGCGCCATACGCTGATCCCGACGGGGTAGACGACGCCGAGGGCGAGCAGCGCGAGCGCGGGCAGCACCAACCAGGGGATGCGGCGTCCGCTGCTAGCCATTGACCCAGTCGATCCAGACGTCGGTGAGCCTGCCGATGTTTCTCGACCAGTACTCGTCGCTGACGACGACCTGGTCGGTGAACGGCGGGTCCATCACCGCGACCTTTCTCGCGTCGGCGTCGAGCACCGGTCTCGCGTCGGCGTTGACGCTGGGGTACGAGGTCAGCGCGGTGTACTGCGCGCCCTGTCTGGCGCCGAGCCACCAGTTGATCATCGCCATCGAGCCGATCGGGTCGCGGGCGCCCCTCGGCACGACCCAGGTGGTCGTCGTCAGCAGCGGCTGGTCGTGGACGACGTCGAACTGCGCGCCCGCCTGCAGCGCGAAGTACACGCGCCCGGACCACATCGTGCCCATCGCGATCTGGCGCGAGGTCATCATCTGCTGCTGCTGGGCGCCCGAGCTCCAGAAGACGAGGTCGTCGCGGATCGTGTCGAGCTTGCGCAGCGCGCGGTCGACGTCGATCGGATAGAGGTCGTCGGCTCTGACGCCGTCGGCGAGCAGCGCGATCTCCAGCGTGACGCTCGGGTCGCTCGCGTCGACGGCGCGCTTGCCCGGGTATCTCGCGGTGTCGAAGAAGTCCGCCCACGAGCTCGGCGGGTCGTCCGCGAAGCGCTGCGCGTCGTACGCGAAGACGTTGCCGTCGAGGTTGCCCGGCATCGCGCACCTCGTCGCCTCGACGCCCCTCGGCAGGTGCGAGGTGTCGATCACGTCCGGGTCGAGGTCCTCCAGCAGCCTGCCGCACTGGCCGGCTGCCCAGATCCCGTCCACGACGACGACGTCCCAGGTGACGTTGTCGGACTCGACCTGCGCCTTGATCTTCGCGTAGTCGGGCGGCGAGTCCTCCAGCAGCTGCGCGCCGGACTCCTGCTCGAATCCGCTCAGGACCTCCATCTGCGCTCTCTGCGAGTCGCCGCCGTAGCTGACGAACGTGAGCTTCTTGCCGTCGAGCGCGCCGGGCTCGACGGTGCCCGCTCTCGGCGGGCCGCTGCCCAGGTCGGCGACCGACAGCTCGCCGCCTCCGCCGCTGCCGCAGCCGGCGGCCAGCAGCGCCGCGACGGCGATCGCGGCGCCCGCTCTGATGCCTCTCCTCATGGGAACCTCCGTGACGGTGTTGACGGATGTGTGGCCTAGGCCGTTGCGGCGAGGCCGAGCAGCTCGCGGCCGCGCTGCGCGATCGCGGCCGCACCGGGGACGAGCGCGCGCTGCAGCACCGGCGCGGAGGGCATCCGCACGTCGGCGCCGCCGAGCCGCACGACCGGCCCGTCGAGCACGTCGAAGCAGTGCTCCTGCACGTGCGCGGCGACCTCGGCGCCGAAGCCGCCGGTCAGCGTCGCCTCGTGGACGACGAGGACGCGGCCGGACGCGGCCTGCACGACGCGCTCGATCGCCTCGTGGTCGAGCGGTCGCAGCCAGCGCAGGTCGAGCACGGACGCCGCCACGCCCTCGGCGGCGAGCAGCTCGGCGGCCTCGAGCGCCCCCTGCAGCATCGCGCCCCAGGTGACGATCGCGAGGTCGCCGCCCGTGCGGCGCAGGCGCGCGCCGCCGACCGGCTCGACCGCGCCGTCCAGCCGCACGTCGCCCTTCTGCTGATACAGCGCGCGCGATTCGAACAGCATGCACGGGTCGGGGTCGGCGATCGCCGCGCGCAGCATCGCGTACGCGTCCTGCGGCGTCGCCGGCAGACCGACCTTCAGCCCGGGCACGTGCGCGAGCAGCGCCTCCAGGCTCTGCGAGTGCTGGGCGCACGAGCCGGGCGTCACGCCCTGCTGCGTGCGCATCACCAGCGGCGCGGTCACCTCGCCGCGGCTGAGGTAGCGCACGTTGGCCGCCTGGTTGACGAGCTGGTCGAGCGCGACGAGCAGGAAGTCGGCCCACATGATCTCCACGACCGGCCGCAGCCCGCTCGTCGCGGCACCGACCGCGGAGCCGAGGATCGCGCTCTCGGCGATCGGCGTGTCGAACACGCGCTCGGCGCCGAACTCCTGCTGCAGCATGCGCGAGGCGCCGAAGATGCCGCCCCCGATCCCGACGTCCTCGCCGTAGACGACGACCTCCGAGCGCGCGGCCAGCTCGGCTCTGAGCGCCGCCGTGACGGCCTTCACGTAGGTCAGCTCGGTCGCGGGCCCGCCGGCCGCCGCGGCCTCGGCGGCGGCCAGCTCGTCGGCGACTGGTGCGGGCGCGGCGACGTGGTCCAGCGCCGTCGCCGGGTCGGGCTCGGGCATCGCACGCACCGCCGCGGTCGCCGCGTCGATCGCCTGCGCGACCTCCGCGTCGACCTGCGCGAGCTGCTCCCCGGCAGACTCGCCCAGCTCGCGCCGCATCCGCGCCAACGGCTCGTCGCGCTGCGCGGCGGCGCGATCGTCCTTCGGGCGGTAGTGCTCGATGTCGCGGTTGTAGTGACCGAGCAGCCGGACGGTCGCGCACTCCAGGAAGACCGGGCCCTCGCCGGCGCGCGCCGACGCCGCCGCCTCGGCCACCGCGGCCTGCACCGCGGCGGGGTCGTTGCCGTCGACGACGCGGCTGGCGATCCCGTAGCCGGCGACGCGCTCGGCCAGCGAGCCGCGCACCATCGCGTCGGCGCGCGTCATCTCGGCCCAGCCGTTGTTCTCGCAGATCACGATCACCGGCAGCCTGCGCGCCGCGGCGAAGACGAGCCCCTCGTGCGTCGCACCTTGGCTGAGCGCGCCGTCCCCGATCGACGTCACGACGACGCGCTGCTCGCCGCGCACGGCCGCGGCCAGCGCGACGCCGTCGGCGATCGGCACGCCAGCGCCGACGATCGAGTTCTCGCCGGCGAAGCGGTGCTGGGGCGAGCTCAGGTACGGCGAGCCGCCGCGGCCGCCGTTGACGCCGCCGGCGCGCTGGCAGATCTCGCCGAGCAGCTGGTCGAGCGGCACGCCGCACGCGAGCGCCCAGCCGTGCCCGCGGTAGGTCGCGAGCACGCGGTCGTGCTCGCCCAGCGCGGCCACGGCGCCGACCGGGATCGCCTCCTGCCCGGCGCACGGGTGCACCGAGCCGGCGATCAGCCCTTCTCTGGCGAGGTCGAGGCAGCGCTCCTCGAACGCGCGGATGGTCGCCATCTGCCGGTACGCGTCGGGGACGCGCACAGGCGTGGATCTAGAGCTCAACTGGCCCTCCAGGTTCGTTTCGGGTGTGACGGTTCAGTCGGCGGCGCGCCGCTGGATCAGCTCGATCGTGATCCCGTCCGGATCGCGCAGGTAGACGGCCCAGCCGCCTTCGTTGGCGCCGGCCGTGATGCGCACCGGGGCAGGTGCGCGGAAGGTCGCGACGGGCGCCAGGCGCTCGTACTCGGCGTGGATGTCCTCGACGAGCAGGCAGAGGTGCCCGTTGCCGATCGCGCGCGTCTCGGGCACGCCGGGCAGCGGCGCCGGCCGCGCGTACTCGATCAGCTCGAGGTGGCCGCCGCCCGGCAGGGCGAAGTACGCCCACGACAGCTCTGCGCCGGCGTAGCCGATCATCTCGCCGGTGTACGCGTGGTCGTAGCGGCGCTCGACGTGCAGGGGCGCCGCACCCAGCAGGTGCTCGTACCAGGCGACCGCGCGGTCGAGGTCCGAGACGGTGAAGCCGACGTGGTCGGCGGACAGCACGGTCACAGCGACCACACCTCCCGCAGGCGCTCGGGGTCGGCTGGCTCGGCGCCCGGATACTCGAGCAGATCCGCGAACGCCTCGTCCCAGCGCGCGGCGACCGGGTCCGAGCCGTACGCCGCCACCAGCCGGTCGTAGTCCTCGACGTCCATGTGCGTGAAGACGACCTCGCCCCACAGGTAGATCGAGTAGGAGCGCACGCTGGCGTCGCGCAGCAGCGCCTCGATCTCGGGCCAGACGGTCGCGTGGCGCCGCGCGTACTCGTCGGCCAGGCCGGCGCGCACGCGATAGACGTTGCCGACGTTCATCGCGCCGCCGCCTCCCCGAGCTTGAAGACGCGCTCCGCGTTGCCGGAGAAGAGCGCGCGCTGCTCGGCGTCGGTGAAGTCGGCGACGATCTCGCCGTAGGCGTCGAGCACGTCGCCATAGGAGCTGTAGAGGCGGTCCAGCGGCCAGTTCGTGCCGAAGAACGCGCGCTCGGTGCCGAACGCCTCGATGCACGCGAGCACCCACGGGCGGATCGAGTCGACCGTCCACGCGTGGTCGGACATGCCGAGCCCCGAGATCTTGACGACGACGTTGCCGGCGCCGGCCAGCTCGCGCAGACCCGCCCGCCAGGCGTCGAAGTCGGCGCGGTCGGCGCTGCGCGGGATGCCGCCGAAGCCGGGGTAGGCGGCGTGGTCGACGCAGAACGTCACGCCCGGCAGCGCCTCCGCGAGCCTGCGCGCCGCGCCCATCTGCTCGACGAACGGGTCGTCGCAGAGGACGAGCCCGTCGAGCAGCGCGCAGCCGAGGCGCCACGCGTCGTCGGTCAGGTAGTCGTCGTAGCGCAGGTCGCGCACGCCACGGAAGTTGGGGAACGCGCGGTGACGGTCGAGCTGCTCGGCGGCGTCCTCGGCCGCGAGGTCGACGTAGGCGACGATCCCGTGCGGGGCTCCGACCCGGTCGGCGAACGCCTGCAGCCAGCGTGTCTCCTGCACCGGGTCCTCGGTCCCGATCGCGGCCTGCACGTGGACGACCTTGCCGACGTTCTGGAAGCGCGTCTCGGCGAGGAAGTCCTCCGCGCGGTAGTGCTCCGCGCGGATCGCGCCGTAGTCGCCGACCAGCTCGGTCTCGCCGGGATCGCCGCCGGGCGCCAGCCAGTCGTAGCGCAGCTGTGGCGCGCGCAGGTCGTAGAAGTGCACGTGCGTGTCGACGAACGGCAGGCGGGCCATCACTGCACCCCCGGGACGGCGCCGAGCTTCGCGCCGCCGTCGACGTCGAGCGCGACCCCGGTGAGGAAGGCGGCTTCGTCGGAGACGAAGTACAGGACCGCCGCGCCGACGTCGGCCTCGGTCGCGTTGCGGCCGACCGGGTTGGTCGCCGCCGCGGCCCGCAGGATCTCGTCCTCGGTGCGGTCGCCGGTCGCCAGCTTGCGTCTCAGCACCGCCTGGCCCATGCCGGTCGTCGGGCAGCCGACCGGGCAGACGCAGTTGACGGTGACCCCGTCGGCGGCGACCTCGGCCGCGACCGACTCCGTCAGCCCGACGAGGCCGAACTTCGACGCGGTGTAGGCGAGCTGCAGCGGAAAGCCCCGCTTGCCCGCGTCGGAGCCGATCGTCACCAGGCGGCCGCGGCCGCTCGCACGCAGCGCGGGCATCGCAGCCTGCGCCGTCGTGAACGCGCCCTTGAGGTTGACGTCGAGCACGCGGTCCCAGTCGTCCTCGCCGATCTCCGCCAGCGGGCTCATGTGGAACACGCCGGCGGACACGACGACGGTGTCGAGCCCGCCGAACGCCGCGACGACCTCGTCGACCGCGGCGCGCATCGCGGCGACCGAGCGCACGTCGGCGGTCACGCCGAGCGCGCCGTCGCCCAGCTCGCCGGCGGCCGCGCGCACGCGCTCGGCGTCGACGTCGAGCACGGCGACGCGGGCGCCGGCGCGCTCCAGTCGGCGGGCGACGTCGAGGCCGAAGCCCGACGCGCCGCCCGTCACCAGTGCCTTGCGTTCTGCTGCGATGCCCATCTCACACCTCGTCCTTGGATCCGCGTCGCAGCTCCGCCCACGCGACCGCGAGCAGCAGCACGACGCCCTTCACCACTTGTTGCCAATACGACTCGACTCCGACCAGGATCAGGCCGTTGTTGAGCACCGCCAGCACGGCGAGCCCGAGGAACGTGCCGAACAGCCGGCCGCGGCCGCCGTTGAGGCTCGTCCCGCCGAGGATCACCGCGGTGATCACGTCCAGCTCGGCGCCCATGTTGGCCGCCGGCTCGGCCTGGCCGGTGCGCGCGACGGTGACGCAGCCGGCGATCGCCGCCAGCGAGCCCGACAGGCCGTAGAAGACCAGGCGCCAGCGGTTGACGGCGACGCCCGCCAGGCGCGCGGCGCGCGCGTTGGACCCGACCGCGTACGTGTAGCGGCCGAAGCGCGTGCGCGGCATCAGGCAGCCGACCGCGAGGAACAGCACAACCAGGATCACGACGACGACGGGGATCCCGGCGACGCTGTCGGTGCCGATCGCGAGGAAGCCCGCGTCGGCGACGACCTCCGCCTCGCCGCCGCTGATGACGAAGGCGAGGCCGCGCACGATCGCCAGCGTCGCGAGCGTCGTGATCAGCGGGTTGATCCGCAGGTAGCCGGCGACCGCGCCGTTGAGCAGGCCGACGCCGACGCCGAGCACGACCGCCGCCAGCAGCGCGAGCGGCAGCGTCAGCCCCTCGTTGACGAGCCAGGCGGCGAGCATGCCGGCCGCCGCCATCACCGAGCCGACCGAGAGGTCGAAGCCGCCGGCGATGATCACGATCGTCTGGCCGATCGCGGCGATGCCGACGATCGTCATCGCGCGGCCGATGTTGCTGAAGTTGTCGGCGTCGAGGAAGTACGGCGAGGCGATCGAGAACGCCACGATCTCGATCGCGAGCACGGCGATCAGCGCAAGGCTGACGACGTCCAGGCGCGCGCCGGCGGTGCGCAGCGCCCGCCTGGTCACCGGGCCGGCCGTGTCGGGACCGCCGGCGAGCGTGGGCTTGACCGCGCTCATGCGACGGCCCTCAGCGTCTCGCCCGTCAGTGCCTCCTGCATCTCGGCCATCAGCTCGGCCACGTCGCGCCCTCGCGGCGCGATCTCGGCCGCGATCCGCCCGTCGCGCAGCGCGACGATCCGGTCGCAGACCTCGATCAGGTCGGTGAAGCGGTGGCTGATCAGCAGCACGGCGACGTCGCGGTCCTTCAGCCGCCGCACCATCTCCAGCAGCATGTGGATCTTCGCGTTGGAGAGCGCCGCCGTCGGCTCGTCCATCAGCAGCAGCCGGGGCTCGAACTCCAGCGCCCGCGCCACCGCCACGAGCTGGCGCTGACCGCCCGACATCTCGCCCACCTGCTGGTCGACCGGGATCGCGGCGCCGAGCTGCTCGAAGACCGCCGCGGCCTGCGCGCGCATCGCGCGGCGGTCGAGCCAGCGGCCGACGCCGGCCACGCCGCGCCGCCGCGGCTCGCGACCGAGGAAGACGTTGGCGGCAGCGTCGAGGTCGTCGCACAGCGCGAGGTCCTGGAAGATCATCTCGATCCCCGCCGAGCGCGCCTCCAGCGGCGTGCCGAAGCGGACCGGCCGGCCGCCGAACTCGATCGTCCCGCTCGTCGGCGCGTGCACGCCCGAGAGGATCTTCACGAGCGTCGACTTGCCCGCGCCGTTGTCGCCGATCAGGCCGACCGCCTCGCGCGGCGCGATCCTGAGATCGACGCCGCGCAGGACGTGGGACTCGCCGAAGCGCTTGGTGACGGCGTCGAGCCGCAGCAGCGCGTCGCTCATGGGTACGTCTCGCCGATGTTCTCGTGCGTCAGGAACTCGTGCTGGAGGTGGACCTCCTCGGGCACCGCTCTGCCGCCGACGACGTCGAGCGCGATCCCGACGAGGTACTCCGCCGCCCGCTCGGGGAAGAAGGCGACGCAGCCGAGGTAGTTGGTCTCCGAGGCGGGACCCTGCTTCGTCAGCTCGACGCCGACGTCGTCGCACGTCATGCCGGCGACCTGGCCGTCGCGTCCGCTCTGTCCGATCGCCTTCGCGATCCCGGCCGCGCGCGGGTCGTCGATCGTGACCGCGAGCAGGTGCTCGGCCTGCGGGTGCGCGGTCAGCCAGTCGGTCGTGACCGTCAGCGCCTGGTCGCCGGTGGCCGCCGCCATCCGCTGCCGGTGGATGCGGTCGTCGTCGATCGTGCCGCAGACGCTCTGGACGCCGTCGGCGAAGCCGACGAGGCGCTGGTCCGCCGCCTTGCCCTCCTCCTTGTTCTCACCCATGAAGAGCCAGACGTCCTCGCAGTTCCACTCTCTCCGCGCGTACGCGCCCGCCGCTCTGCCGGCGATCTCGCCGGAGGTGTAGTTGTCGGCGCCGTAGAAGATCGAGTTCGGCTGCCAGACGTCGATCGACGCCGTCGGGACGCGCGCCTCGTCGAAGACGCGCATCAGCGCGTCGGCCGCGCCCGCCTGCCAGTTGCCCGCGACCGCGAACGCCGGTCTCTGACGCGCCAGCAGCTCCGCACACTCGACCGCCTTGTCGGCCTTGAACGCGGCGTCGCAGTAGATCAGTCTCAGCCCGAGTCTCTCCGCCTCGCGCTCGACGCCCTCGCGGATCGGGATCGCGAAGGGGCTTGACGCCCACGGGTCCATGTAGGCGAGCGTGAACGATCTCGCCGGTCTGCTGAGATCGGCTCTGAAGTCGGCAGCGTCGCCCGCGACGGTGGCGTACCTGCCCGTCGCCGTGTCGTATCTCCACAGTCTGCGCGCCTCGGGCGGCAGATCGCCCTTGATGCCGGCTTCGCGCTCGGCGACGAACGGCTTGCCGGCGGCGGTGCCGCCCGTGTCCGAATCGTCTGCGCTGCTGCCGCAGCCCGCGGCGAAGATCGCCGCCGCCGCGACGAGCGCGGCCATGGCCGATCGGTGTGACCCACGCACTGTTGTCGTCCCTCTCCTCGTTGAACGCTGGACGCGACCCCCTCGCTCGCCTGAACGACATTATCGAATAGCGATGGAGTTATCAAGATCTGATCCATCTAGCGGAGAGACGACCACCCGCCAGGCCTGGACAAGCTGCTAGAACGCCATCATCATCCGACTGATGTTGCAAATGCTGACAAGGAGGCGACCATGACCGCACCCAGCTCCGACGCCGCTCCGGCGCGCCGCCTGGCGGTCGTGACCGGCGCCGCATCCGGCATCGGACTGGCGGCTGCCGAGGCGCTCGCACGGCGCGGGACGGCCGTCGTCGGCGTCGACCGGGCCGCCGCGCCGCAACGCGCGACCGACGCCGGCGTCGTCGCGTGGGTGCAGGGCGACGTCGCCGATCCCGGGACGTGGGAGCGGGCGCGCGATGTCTGCCTGGCGCATGACGAGCGCGGCGCCGACTGCCTCGTGGCGAGCGCCGGCGCCGTCGTCGTGGAGCCGTTCCTCGACACGGGCGTCGACGCCTGGCGCCGCCTGTTCGACGTCAACGTGCTCGGCGTCGTTCAGGCGATGCAGGCGCTGATGCCCACGATGCTGGAGCGCGGCGAGGGAGCCGTCGCCGTCGTCTGCAGCGTCAACTCGCTGATCGCCGAGGACCTGCTGAGCGCGTACTCGACGTCGAAGGCGGCGCTGCTTCAGGTCGTGCGCTCCGCCGCGCTGGAGTACGCGAGCCGCGGCGTGCGCATCAACGCCGTGCTGCCCGGTGTCGTCGACACGCCGCTGCTGCGCCAGCACTTCGACGCGCTGCCCGACCCCGAGGCGGCGCGGCGCGAGATCGCCCGCCGCACGCCGACCGGCCTGATCGTGACGCCGGAGGAGGTCGCCGAGGCGCTCTGCTTCCTCGTCAGCCCCGCCGCCTCCGGGCTCTCCGGCGCGAGCGTCACGGTCGACGGCGGACTCACGACGACGTACGACTTCGCCGCACCCGAGCCGGAGACGATCCCGACGCCATAGGATGCGGAGGCTCGCACCACCAGGAGGAGACGCATGAAGCTGATTGGAGCGGGTCTGCCCCGCACCGCGACGACGACCCAGATGATCGCGCTCGAGATGCTGGGACTGCCCTGCTACCACATGCGCGACATGATGGCCGACCCGGCCACCAGCATCCCGCAATGGCGCAAGGCGTTCGAGGGCAACGGCGACTGGGACGCGCTGTTCGCCGGCAAGGAGTCGATCGTCGACTGGCCCGGCTCGTACCACTGGCGCGAGCTGATGGACGTCTACCCCGACGCCAAGGTGCTGCTGAGCGTCCGCTCGCCCGAGAGCTGGGTCGCGAGCATGCACAACACGATCGCGCAGATCTGGTTCGGCGACACGCTCATGCACCACCTTGCCATGGCGCAGTACCGCATCGATCCGCTCTACGCATCCTGGCTCGACGTCATGAACGACATGTGGACCAAGGCCGACATAATGGTCAAGAGCAGAGGCGACCCTGCGGAGATGGCCGCCGGGATGGAGCGCTGGAACCAGGACGTGATCGACACGGTTCCCGCCGACCGCCTGCTGGTCTGGAACCCCAAGGACGGCTGGGAGCCGCTCTGCGCGTTCCTGGAGCTCGACGTGCCGAGCCAGCCGCTGCCGAACGTGAACGACACCGAGAACTTCCAGAAGAACCTGATCATGCGGCCCGCGATCGACGCCATCAACAGATGGTGGGAGGAGAACGGCGGGCTCGCGGACAAGGTCCCGCAGCGCCCGGCGTAGCCGGACGCTGCGAGCCGGTCGGCGTGCCCTACGGCGCCTGGTCGGTCACGACGATCTCGTCGAGGTGGAGGGCGTCGCCGGCACCGCCGGTGGCGCCCCGGAGGTCGAGGTACGCGCTCGCGGCGGCGGCCGGCGCGGTCACGTTCGCCACGGCCGGGCGCCAGTCGCTCGTCGGCCCGTCGAGCGGCACCGCCGCGGTCTCGATCGTCGCGCCGCCGGCGTCGAGCCAGTGCACGCGCAGCGTCACCTTCGCGATCGTCCCGGAGCCCTGCTTGGCCCAGTAGCTGATGCGCTTCGCGCCGGGTCTGATTCTGAAGCCGGGCCAATTGCCGGCCGACACGCCCCAGCCCCACGGCGCGGTCACGCCGACCCGCATACTCCCGCTGCCGCGGTAGGCCTCCGTCGTGCTGGCAGCCACATCGGCCGAGTAGTGCGGCGCCCAGACGCCGAGGCCGCCCTCGAAGCCGGACGAGGCGGCGTTGAGCGCGTTGGGCGCGTCGCCGACGACGACGTCGTCGATGAACAGCGACTCGCCGGTCGCTCCGCGGCCGGTCAGGCGCACGATCGCGGTGCGCGTGCCGGTCGGCGCGTCGACCGCCGCCGAGACCTTGCTCCAGCTCGTCGTCAGCCCGTCGAGCGTGACGCTGTCCGAGCCGATCACCGTGTAGCCGGCGTCGAGCCACTTGACCGTCAGCGTCGGCCGCATGCTCGACGCGGCGCCGAGCTTGCCCCAGAAGCTGATCTGCTTGACGCCCTGGTCGGCTGCGACGCCGGGGAAGTTGTCGAGCGCGACCCCCCAGTCGGGCCCGCTGAGGTTGACGCGCAGGCTGTGTCTGCCCGCGTGCGCCTCGGTCGCGACGCGCTCGATCGTGGACGAGTACCACGCACGCCAGGCGCCGATCGATCCCTCCAGCGAGGAGGTGTCGGCGTCGAGGTGGTTGGCGGGCGGCTCGGGATCGGGGTCCGGGCCGGGACCGGGGCCAGGGCCGGGATCTCTCGGATCGCCGTCGAACGTGCTGCCGGCGTCCTGGCCGTAGGGCGCGGCCTGCCATCTCGTGAACCCGACGGTGCCGCCCCAGCCGACGGCGAAGCGCCAGTCGCCGACGTACGCGTTGTCGTAGAAGCGGTTGCCGTTCTCGAACATCACGTCGTCCTGGATGCCGCGCACCGTGTACGGCGACCATCTCATGTTGTCGTCGCCCTGCGCGTAGAGCGCCTGTGCACCGCAGTAGTCGCCGGCGCAGGGCACGACCCTGTCGTCGAAGTGGAACGCGTTGTCGTGGACCTTGATCTCACGCGAGCGCCAGCGGCAGTCCGTCAGGAAGGGCTCCTGCGCGACGTTCGTGTAGCACGGATGCTCCGCGTGGATCGGGTTCGGGTACTCCTCGTTGCGCCCCTCTCTCGGGATCAGCGTCGGTCTGACGAACGGCGTGCAGTAGCCCGTGCTCGTGTTGCCGTTCGAGTTGCAGAAGCGGTTGGCGTTCTCGTAGATCGACACGCCCGAGTAGTTGTCCTCGAACGAGTTCTCGTAGATGCGCAGCTCGGGCGCGCCGCTGACCGCGCTGGGCAGCCGCGCGTCACCGCCCGACTCCGACAGGTAGATCGCCGCGCCGGGAGAGCCGGTGTTCCGTCTGCCGCTGACCCACGCGTTGCGACGGATCGTGTTGTGACGGATCGTCGCGTTGTAGCTGATCTCGTACCAGATGCCCTCACCGTCGTTGTCCTCGATCAGGTTGCCCTCGAACAGGAAGTCGATGTTGTTCGTGTCCGCCCACAGGCCGGTGCCGCGGTTGTCGTAGACCCAGTTGCGGGTGACCCGCGCGCCCTTGACGTCCCAGAACTTGCCGCCGCCGGTGCAGCCGCAGCCGCGGTCCAGTCTCTCCCAGTCGTCGGTGTTGTTGCCCGTGATCTCGTTGCGGTCGAGCACGATGTCGGTGATCGCCGACTGACCCTCGATCGGCAGCTTGAACATGCTGAAGCCGTACTGCCCGTTGTCCTTCAGGCAGTTGTTGCGGACGACGTTGCCCGAGCCGAGCATGACGCCGGCGCCGTCGTTGTCGCTGATCGTGTTGTTCTCGACGCGCCAGTCGCTGCCGGAGTCGTGGTTGACGACGCCCGCGTTCTGGTTCTCGAGGCCGCTGCCGAAGTTGCGGATCGTCAGGTGTCTGATCGTGACGCCGGAGGCGAACCCGGTGAACGCGTAGCGGTTGACGTTCTGGCCGTCGAGGACCGCGCCCGGCGCGCCGACGAACGTCGCGCCTTCGCCGGCGACGATGTTCGCGAAGGGCGCGGCGGTGAGCGTGTGCCGCCCGGGCGCGAACCAGTACGTGGCCCCGGGCGTGCGGAAGTTGACCGAGCTGTTGTCGCCCGCGGGCACAGTGATCGCGCCGGCGGGAGGCGTGCTGGGGCCGCTGAGGAGACCGTCGTTGCCGCAGACGCGGACGGGCGGCTCCGACGGCCAGGGCGTGGCCTGGGCGCGCGCCGCATCGGCGGCGGATCCGTACAGGAGGAGGCACAGCGCCACGAGCGCCGGCACGGCGACGCGCGCCGCGGCCGCCCGCCGGACGCGCGCGAAGGGGTGGTTCTCGTCCGTGATGTTCAACCCGGTCTCCCGTCTCGATGTGCGCTCTGCAGCGCCATGGTCCTGTGGCGCGTCCACGCTATCGAAGGCGCAGGCGCAGGCGAGCGCGCCTGGCCCGATGGCCGATGTCTGACTCTCGGGGTCGACTTAAGGGTCGGGTCCCCGTAGCGCGCCCACGCCGCTGCGACGGATAGTGGGCGGCGATGAACGTCTGCCCCGTTCCCAACCGTCAGCAGGTGCGCACATGCCCCTCCATTCACGTCTGTCGTGCAGGGTCGGGGTCGTCGCGGCGGCCGCAGCCCTGCTCGCCGGAGCGCCGTCCGCGTCCGCGACCAGAGCGACCGTCAACGCAAAGGCGATGCCGCAGAACGCTCCACCCGGCACGCCCCTCACGCTTGTCGCCAGCGCGACGCTGTCGCCCGACCTTCCCGGCCAGTCGATGACGCTCACCGCAGCCGACGTGCGCTTCCCCGACCACGTGACGATCAACAGACGCCTGTTCCCCGTCTGCCGCGCCGCGACGATCAACGCCGCACGCGGGAGATTCACCAACTGCCCGGCCGGGTCGCGCATCGGCGGCGGCTCGTTCCGTGCCGACGTGCCGGGCGCAGATGTCTTCAACGTGCCGGGCAGACTCACGATCTTCAACGGCGGCGAGGGGTTGGTCACCGCACACGTCTACGCGACGAACCCGGTGCTCGTCAGCGAGGCGTTCGAGTGCCGGCTCGTGAGAACGAGCGGCAGATTCGGCTACAGACTGAACATCGAGATCCCGTACAGACTGCAAGAGATCTCCGAGGGCTGGTTCGCCGAGGTGCGGACGCTCAACTTCACCGTCGGCGCGAAGACCAAGGTCAGAGGCAGGACGCGAGGCTTGATAGAAGCGGAGAGATGGGACGACAACGTGCCGTTCGCGGTCTCGTTCAGCTTCCTGAGAGAGAGCGCACCGGTGACGGTGAACGGGCTCCTCGACTGGAAGTGAAGAACCGGCGTCGCGTCCGTGCAATCCCCTCAATCGGGCGCGACGCCGGACTTCGCGGGTTCGCCGAGGGCCGCTGGCAGTTGCCGGCGTGAGCGGATTCCGAGTTTGTCGTAGACCGAGCTGAGGTGGGTCTCGATCGTCTTGACGGTCAGGAATCGCGTCTGCGCGATCTGCAGGTTCGTCATCCCGCTTGCGGCAAGCTCGGCTACGCGTCGCTCGCTCGGGGTGAGTGACTCGACTCCGATCGGCGTGTAGCGGCGCACCCTCTCGCCGGTGGCCGCGAGCTCGTCGTGCGCGCGACGGGCAAGGCTCGCGGCGCCGCAGCGGCGCGCGAGCTCGAGCGCTTCGCGCAGCGGTGGGCGCGCGTCCACGCGTCGCCGGGCTCGGCGCAGAGCCGCGCCGAGCTCGGTGAGCGCCTCCGCTCGCGCGAGCCGTGCGGGCGACCGGTCGAGCATGGCGACCGCTTCCTCGAGCGCCGTGATCCGGGCGCTGCCGTCGAGCGTCGCCGCCTGCACGCGCAGTGCGGACGCGACGAGCACCGGAGCGCCCCACCGCCGCGCGCGTGTGAGCGCCGCGTCTGCCAGCGTTCGCGCACGCTCGCGATCGTCGAGCGCCGTGGCGACGCGCGCGACGCAGATGTACACCGGTGGCGCGGGCGCTCCAATCACCCCCCAGCCGACCGCGAAGCGCTCCAGCGTCTCGAAATCGGCGGCGGCCTCTTCGAAACGTCCCTGCGCGAAGCGGAGCTGCCCGCGAGCGAACAGCCACAGCACGAACACAAAGGCGTTGGGCATCCCTCCGCTCATGCCGCTGGCCTCGACCTCAGCCTCGGCTGCCGCAAGCTCCCCGCGCGCGACGAGGAGGCTGGTGAGCGTGGCCCGCAGGGGCAGCAGGGCGTACCGCAGCTTGCCGAGGCGTGCGACCTCGAGTGCCTGACGCATGTCCGCGTCCGCCGCCGGAAGGTCACCGCGAGCCCACGCGACCCCGGAGCTCATCCACCACGAAGCGACGAGCTCCGGCGTCGCGCCGCGCTGTCGCGCCATCGCGAGTGCCCGTTTGACGGCGCGGTCGGCGAGGCGTACCTCGTCAGCGAGAAGCAACGCAAGGACCGGGCGGCCGGGGGCGAAGAACTCCGGCTGCTCGACGAAGATGCGGCCGTCGTGAGCAAGCGCGCGCCGGGCGGCCTCTGTCGCGTCGAGGGCGGTTCCGTCGAACGCGTGCCATTCCGACTCGTAGGCGGCCAGCAGGCGCCCACACGGGCTGTCGGGCGGGATCCCTGCGCTGTACCGTGCCAACTGCGCTCGCGTGGCGAGCAGTGTGCGCGGCGTGACCAGGCTCAGCTGCGCCTCCAGGCGGAACGCGTGCTCAACGTCGCCCTCAGCGTTCGCGACCTCGATCGCGCGTTCCAGCAGCGGTGCCGCACCGTCGACGCGACCGTTGAGGATCATCCACACGGTGACCTTGACGCCCCACCGCAGCCGCAGGCTCGGATTGCGCTCCATCTCTGCCAGCACCTCGGGGAGCAGCGCCGCAAACAGCGTCCGGTCGGGCGCGCGAATGCCCGCGATCATGAGCGAGTTGAGGATCACGACCCGCAGGTCCTCCGGCGCCGGCTCATGCAGTGCCCGCGTCAGATAGGCGATCGCCGAACGCGGCGCACCGCTCGAGAGCGCAGCCCTGCCCGCCTCCAGCAGCGTCTCGACCGTCTCGCGCGCACCGCGCGCGTCGGTCGCCACCAAGTGTGCCGCGAGCTGCTGCGGACTTGCACCGCGTGCACGCAGCAGCTCCACTGCGCGGACATGCGCCGCCGCACGCTCGCCGGCCGGCAGCTCGACGTCGAGCGCCGTGCGCACCAGCGGGTGAACGAACCGCAGCGTCGCGTCCCGGTCGAGGATCGCCGCGGCACGCAGCTCGTCGGCCGCGCGCGCGGCGACCGCCTCATCGAGCCCGGCCAACTCGGCCGTGAGGAGACCATCGGCGCCGTCGCCGAGCACGACGACGGCTCGCGCGACTGCCTGGGCCTCGCGAGAGAGCCGCGCCAGGCGCACGAGCACAGTGCGCGTGACACGCTCCGGCGCGAGCTCGCGCACATGCGACGCCTGCGCAACGGCAGGATCGATCCGCTCGGCCGCGAGCGTGCGCGCCAGCTCACCCAGCAGAAAGGGATTGCCGCCGCTGACCTCGTGACAGGCCGCGGCGAACGCTTCCTCCGGCTCGTGCTCCAACTCGTCGGCGAGCAGTGCCGTCGTGGCACGCGGGCTGAGCGGATGCGGCGTGAGCCGCCGCGCCAGCGAGTCGGTCGCGATCCGCGCGAGACTGCGCTCGGCCCCGGGCTCGTCGCGGCGGCACGCGACGACGAGCAGCACCGGCAACTCCTCGAGCCGCGGCAGCAGGAAGCCGAGGAAGTCGAGCGACGCCGCATCGGACCAGTGCGCATCGTCGACCGCGAGCAGCAGCGGCTGCTGGGCGGCGAACGCCGCGGTCAGCCAGTACAAGCCGTGCAGGACGGCGAAGGTGTCGGCCGCCGGCTCCGCCGGCGGCGCGTCGGGGTCGGTCGCCTCGACCGCGCTGCGCGCCGAGCCGGCCGCGCCCTCGAAGAGCACCGCGCGCGCCGGCGCTGCGAGTGCCGCGAGTGCCGGCTCGAACAGCTGGCGCGCGAGAGCGAACGGGAAGTCGCGTTCCAGCTCCGTCGCGCGCGCGGCGAGCACCCGCATGCCGGCCGCGCGGCCGCGGTCGCGCGCGGCGAGCAGCAGGCGCGTCTTGCCGAGCCCGGCGGCGGCCTCCACGACCGCGAGACGCCCACCGCCAGCACATACCTCCACGACCATCGCGTCGAGCTCCGCGAGCTCACGCTCACGCTCGAACAGCGCGCTCATCCGGTCTCGCGTTCGGCCTTGGGTTGCTGACCACGAGCGACCGGCGCGCCGCCTGGAGACGTGTGACACACGAGAGATAGCGTGCCACTAAGCGGTCGATTGACGCGTCGGTCGTGGCACGCACCTCCCGGACACCGAGGCGCGCTAGACCGCAAAACAGTTCGACTATTTGCGTATATCCTGTTCGCTTGACAGGCGTCTACGGACCGTCCGGCTCCGCATCGAAGTTGGCGCATCCGCACGGGCGACGCAGAACCACCCCAAGGGGGGAAGCATGGCTTCGAAGCAGACTGGCCGCGGGCGCAGGACGATCGCGCTGCTGGCGGCGAGCGCCACCGTCGCCGCCTGCGCGTCGACCGTCGGCGCGGGCAGCGCCGCCGCGGTCACCAACTGCGACGGGCTGACCGCGGTCACCTTCAGCCCGGGGATCACGTTCACGCCCGCGCCCGCGTCGCTGACGACGGGCACCGTCCTCGCAAGATGCATATCGACCGACCGCCCGGACATCACCGGCGGGACGAGCGACGGAGCGCTGCCGAGCGGGCAACGCAGCTGTCTCAACCCCCTGATCGGCGGCAGACGAACCCGCACCTACAGATGGAACACCGGCGAGACCAGCACCATCGACTACGTCGACAACGCCAGCTACGTCGCCGGCAACATCGTCGTCGAACAACTCGGCACCGTCGTCTCCGGCCCGTTCAGAGGCCAAGGGACCTCGGGAACGATCGTCCTCACCGGCAACTTCCCCGCCTGCCTCACGACCGGCCTCACGAGCGTGAGCGGACCGCACGTGCTGGCGATCCTGTGAGCTCGCGGGATTCAGGGTGTGATCGTCAGGGTGGCGAGGCCGCTCGAACTGGCGACGCCGGTCGTGCTGCACGCCAGCGGGGTGGCGCCGACCACCAGGTCGACGACCACGATGTGGCCGCCCGCGAAGTCGCCGCCGGTGACGTCCCCGATGAGCGTCAGCTCGACGACGCCGCCGGTCAGCAGCTGCGGATAGCTGTCGACGATCACGTCGCTCGTGGTGCCGGTGCTCCACGCGATCGTGAGCGGGACGTTCATCGTGCCGCCCAGGAGACTGGTGCACGTCCGCGGCGCCGGGGGCGCCGTCCTTGTCATCGTCCCGGTGCGCACGCCCGACAGGCCGACGCACGGCCCGTAGTTGTCGGTGTACGTCACCCCGACCGGCTGCGGCGTGTTGGTCAGCGGCGGCGTGAAGGTGCCCGCCGAGTTTCCGACCGGGCACGACAGCAGGGGCGTGGCACCAGCGCTCGAGACCGCCGCCGCGAGCATCAGCGCGAGCGCCATCGACAGTGCGATTCCCAAGGCACGACGCATGACGCCAGCTATTACACCATCTTCTTGTCGACAGCGAGGGTGCCGGGCTCGGCGGGCTCGACGGGACGCGGGGGGCCGAACCGCCGCGTCAGCTGCTCGCCCTCGACGTCGACGCGCGGGAGCACGCGGTCGAGCCAGCGCGGAAGCCACCAGGCTCGCTCGCCGAGCACCGCCATCAGCGCCGGGATCAGCGTCATCCGCACGACGAACGCGTCGACGAGGATCCCGAACGCGAGCGCGAATCCGACCGACTTGATGACCGCGTCTCTCTCGACGATGAAGCTCGCGAAGACCGCGGTCATGATCAGCGCGGCGCCGGTGACGACGCGCGCGGAGTGGCGGAAGCCATCCGTGACCGCCCGCGTCGGCGTCGCGCCGTGGACGTGCTCCTCGCGCATGCGCGTGACGAGGAAGACCTGGTAGTCCATCGCGAGCCCGAACAGGATCCCGATGATCAGGACCGGCATCAGCGACATGATCGGCCCCTCCTGCGCGACGCCGAGCAGGTCGGCCGCGAAGCCGTTCTGGAAGACGGCGACGACGGCGCCGAACGCCGCGCCGATCGTCAGCAGGAACCCGCCGACCGCGGTCAGCGGCACCAGCACGGAGCGGAACGCGATCGCCAGCAGCAGGAACGCCAGCCCGACGATCACCGCGAGGTACGGCAGGAGCGCGTCCGAGAGCCGCTGCGAGACGTCGATGTTGACCGCCGTCGTGCCGGTCAGCAGCACGTCGGCGCCGACCTCCGGCCCGAGTGTGTCGGCCCGGTCGCGGACGTCCTCGACGAGCTGCTTCGTCGCCTCGCTCGACGGCCCGCTGCGCGGCACGAGCGAGATGATCGCGGTGTCGCCGGCTCTGTTGAGCAGCGGTCTGGCGACGCTCTCGACGTCGTCGTGGCGTCTCAGGTCGACCGCGACCGCGTCCGCCGCGCGCGCCGCCGCGCCGCCCTCCCCGGCGTCGACGACGATCGTCAGCGGCCCGTTGAAGCCGGGCCCGAACGCGTCGGTCAGCAGGTCGTAGGCCTTGCGGTTGGTGTCCTGCGGCGCCGCCGTCGAGTCGTCCGGCAGGCCGAGCCGCATGTCGAGCATCGGAATCGCGCAGGCGCCGAGCGCGATCGTGCAGAGCGCGAGCGCGGGCCAGCGGCGGCGGACGACGAGCGCCGCCCAGCGCGCGCCGAGCGTCGGGCGCTGCGCGCGCTCGCCGGTCTCGAAGTTCTTGCCGCGCAGCAGCCGCGTGCCGGCGAAGCCGAACAGCGCGGGCACGAGCGTCAGCGCGACCGCCACCGCGATCACGACGGCGGCCGCGGCCGCGAGCCCCATCGACGTCAGGAACGGGATGTTCACGACGGCGAGCGCGGCGAGCGCGATCACGACCGTCGCGCCGGCGAAGACGACGGCGCTGCCGGCGGTGCCGGCGGCGCGTCCGGCCGACTCCTCCGGGTCCATGCCGGTGAACAGCTGCGCGCGGTGGCGCGCGAGGATGAACAGCGCGTAGTCGATCCCGACCGCGAGGCCGAGCATCATCGCAAGCGTCGAGACGTTCGAGTTGAGATCGACGAAGCCGGACATCGCGGTGATGCCCATCAGCGAGATCGCGACGCCGATCACCGCCGTCAGCAGCGGCAGCCCGGCGGCGAGAAGCGAGCCGAACGTGATCGCCAGCACGAGCGCCGCGACGCCGACGCCGGCCAGCTCGGCGATCCCGCCCTCACCGCCGCCGTCGGGGGCGGCCGCGCCGCCGAACTCGACCTGCAGCCCAGCATCCCGCGCCGCCGCCCCGGCGCGCCCGGCGACGTCCTCGCGCATCTCGGCGTCGACGTCGTCCTCCGGCACGCCCCACGTCACCTGAGCGAGCGCGACGCGGCCGTCTCTGGAGACGAGGCCGGCGGCGAACGGGTCCGCGGTGTCGATCACCTCCGGCGCTCTGGCGACGTCGGCGAGCGCGGCCTCGATCGCCGCTCTGCGCTCGCCGCCGGTCAGCCGCTCGCCCTCTGGAGCGGCGAAGACGATCCGGCCGTCGGCGCCGTTGGCGTCCGGCAGGCGCTTGTCGAGCAGGTCGTTCGCCTGCTGGGACTCGGTCCCGGGCGTCGAGAAGGTCTCGTTCGTCGAGCCGCTGAGCGTGGCTGCCGCGGCGATCGCGCCGACGAGCAGCACGACCCAGGTGGCGAGCACGAGCCGGCGGCGGCGGTACGCCGCTCGGCCGAGCCTGTAGAAGGCGGTAGCCATGATGTCCTTCGCGTCGAGGTGGTCCGTCGGTGGGGCTCGTTCCACCTTGGAGCCCGGCGCGCGCGCCGGCGACCGCCCGAGGGAGTGTTCGCTGCGGCACCTTCTGCGCTGGTCGCCTGCTCCTTTCGGAGCAGGCGCCGGGAGCGCGAGCGCCTAGGCTGTGGATGTGTCGAGGATCCGCGCGCTCGCCGATCGGATGACCGAGGTCCGCGCCGCCCCACGGGCGGTCGACGCCGCCTGGGCGGCGGGGGTCGCGAGCGCCTGCCTGCTGCTGCTGGCGCTGCACATCGACAGCACCGGCCCCTCCGAGCTGCTCGCGGTCGCGCTGACCGTCGGCGCCTGCGCCCCGCTGGCGCTGCGGCGGACGCTGCCGGCGCTGGCCGCGATCGCCTCGCTGGCGCTCGGAATCGCGCTCGCGCTGCTCGGCTACGGCGGCGCCGCGTACGTCGTCGCGCTGCTGCTCGTCGTCCACGCCGCGATCGTCAGCGACCGCGAGCAGGCGGTCGTGCTCGGCCTGCTCACGAGCGCCGCGACGATGGCGCTCGCGATCCGCGAGTCGGACGACCAGGTGCTGCTCGCCGCGTTCGCCGGCGGCGTCGCCGGAATCGTGCCGGCGCTGTTCGGCGACGCGATCCGCAACGAGCGCGGCCGGGCTCAGGCGGCGCACGAGCTGGCGCGCCGCGTCGAGGAGCGGCGCGACCGCGACGTCGAGCGCGCCGTGACCGAGGAGCGGCTGCGGATCGCGCGCGACGTGCACGACGTGACCGGCCACCACCTCAGCGCGATCTCGCTGCAGGCGGCCGGCGCGAGCCGGACGACGGAGGATCCGATCGCGCGCGCGGCGCTCGCTCGGATCCACGAGGCGACGGCCGCGGCGCTCGGCCAGACGAGACACGCGCTCGGGATCCTCAAGCAGACCGGGCCGGCGGAGCTCTCGCCGCCGCCGCGGCTGGAGCACGTCGAGCGGCTGCTGGAGCCGGCGCGCGAGGCCGGGCTGACGGTCGACGTCGAGGTGCGCGGCGAGCGGCGAGCGCTCCCCGACGCGGTCGAGCTGTGCGCCTACCGGGTGCTGCAGGAGGCGCTCACGAACGTCGTCCGGCACGCGCGCGCGAGCCGCGTCGTGGTGACGACGGCATACCTGCCGCGCAACCTCGTCGTGAGCGTCGAGGACGACGGCATCGGAAGCGACACCGACGGCGGCGCGCCGGAGCCGCCTGCGGGCGGCCACGGGATCCCTGGCATGCGCGAGCGCGCCGCGCTCGCCGGCGGACGGCTGGAGGTCGGGCCGACGGCGCCGCACGGCTGGCGCGTGCGCGCCGACCTGCCGCTCGGGGAGGTCGCGTGAGCATCCGCGTCGTCGTCGCCGACGACCAGCCGATCGCGCGGCAGGGGCTGCGGATGATCCTCGAGAGCGAGCCGGACCTGGAGGTCGTCGGCGAGGCGGTCGACGGGCTCGACGCGATCGGCCAGGTCGAGCGGCGCAGACCGGACCTCGTGCTGATGGACATCCGGATGCCGCGGATGGATGGGCTGGAGGCGACGCGCCGGCTGCGCGCGGTCACGGGCGTCGAGGTGATCGTCGTGACGACGTTCGACCTCGACGAGTACGTCCTCGACGCGCTGCGCGCCGGCGCCGTCGGCTTCCTCGTGAAGGACTCGGCGCCGGAGCGGATCGTCGACGCGGTGCGCTCGGTCGCACGCGGCGACGCGCTGATCTCGCCGGAGGTCACGCGCCGCCTGCTGGAGCAGTTCGTCAGTGCCGCGCCGGCGCGCGCCGGCGACGCGACGCTGGCGGAGCTGACGCCCCGCGAGCGCGACGTGCTGCTGGGGATCGCCGCCGGCCGCTCAAACGCTGAGATCGCCGCCCTCCTCCAGCTGGAGGAGAGCACCGTCAAGGGCCACGTCGGCCGCATGCTCGCCAAGCTCGGCCTCCACAGCCGCGTGCAGGCGGTCATCTACGCGTACGAGACCGGCCTCGTCACACCCAGCCGCGGTGGTGGTTGAGCAGGGGCCGCGCCGCGGGGCGGTCGCCGCACGCGACCACCCCTCAGCTGACGGCGTTCCGTCAGGCCGGGACGCGCTCGGCGGCGAGCGCGCCGACGATCTCGTCGACCTTCGTCTTCGCGTCGCCGAACAGCATCTGCGCGTTCTCGCGGAAGAACAGCGGGTTCTGGACGCCGGCGTAGCCGGATGCCATCGAGCGCTTGAAGACGATCACGTTGCTCGCCTCCCACACCTTCAGCACGGGCATGCCCGCGATCGGGCTGCTCGGGTCCTCGGTGGCCGCCGGGTTGACCGTGTCGTTGGCGCCGATCACGAGGACGACGTCGGTGTCGGCGAAGTCGTCGTTGACCTCGTCCATCTCGAGCACGATGTCGTACGGCACCTTCGCCTCGGCGAGCAGCACGTTCATGTGACCCGGGAGGCGGCCGGCGACCGGGTGGACGCCGAAGCGGACGTCGATGCCGCGGTCGCGCAGCTGACGGGTCAGCTCCGCGACCGGGTACTGGGCCTGCGCGACCGCCATGCCGTAGCCGGGCGTGATGATGACCGAGCTGGCTTCGGTCAGCAGCTCAGCCGCGCTGGCCGCGTCGATCTCCCGGTGCTCGCCATAGTCGGTGTCGGCCGAGGCCGGGGCCTCGATGCCGAAGCCGCCCGCGATCACGGAGATGAACGAGCGGTTCATCGCCTGGCACATGATGTAGGAGAGATAGGCACCGGAGGAGCCCACGAGCGCCCCGGTCACGATCAGGAGGTCGTTGTTGAGCAGGAAGCCCGAGGCTGCCGCCGCCCAGCCCGAGTAGGAGTTGAGCATCGAGACGACGACCGGCATGTCGCCGCCGCCGATCGAGGCGACGAGGTGCCAGCCGAGCGCGAGCGCGAGCACGGTGACCGCGATCAGCAGCGGGAGGCTCGGCGAGATCACGAAGATGACCGTCAGCACGACGAACGCCGCGAGCGCGCCGAGGTTGAGGTAGTTCTTGCCCGGCAGCATCAGCGGCGCCGACTTCATTCTCGCCGACAGCTTCAGGTAGGCGACGATCGAGCCGGTGAGGGTCACCGCGCCGATGAAGACCCCGATGAAGACCTCGGCGTTGTGGATGTCGAGCAGCGAGCCGACGAGCTCGTGGTGGTCGCCGTTCTCGACGGCGAAGTAGCCGTTCCAGCCGACGAGCACGGCCGCGAGGCCGACAAAGCTGTGCAGCAGCGCGATCAGCTCGGGCATGCCGGTCATCTCGACGACGCGGGCCCGCCAGAGACCGATGCAGGCGCCGATCGCGACCGCGACGACGAGCAGGACGACCGCGACCGCCTCAGCGTGCTCGGTCGCGACGCCGATCGTCGCTGCCAGCGCGATCGCCATGCCGGCGATCCCGAACGCGACGCCCTGTCGGGCCGTCTCGTGTCTCGACAGCCCGGCGAGCGAGAGGATGAACAGCAGCGCGGCGACGATGTAGGACGCCGTCGCGATCGACTGCGCGTCGATGGAGCCGATGATGAGAGATGCGGTCATGGATCAGCCTCTGTTGAACATGCCGAGCATGCGCCGGGTCACGGCGAAGCCGCCGAAGACGTTGATCGACGCGAACAGGATCGCGACCGTCGCGAGCACGCGGATGACGGTGTCGTCCTGCTCGCCGAGTTGGAGCATCGCGCCGACGACGATGATGCCTGAGATCGCGTTGGTGACCGACATCAGCGGCGTGTGCAGCGCGTGGTGGACCTTGCCGATCACGTAGTAGCCGACGACGACGGCCAGCATCAGCACGGTGAAGTGGCTCGGCAGCGGGTCGGGTGCGAACGCGTTGACCGCCCACAGCGCGAGCAGCCCGACGGCGATCGGGGCGTATCTGACCCACGCCGGGCGCGGCGCCTTGGCCGGCGCTGCCTCGACGGCTCTCGCCGACTCGGATCTCGCGGCCGGCGCGGCGGAGACCTGCACCGGGGGCGGCGGCCAGGTTCTCTCGCCGTCGCGCACGACCGTCATCGAGCGCTGGACGACGTCGTCGAAGTCGAGTCTGACCTGCCCGTCTCTCTCCGGCGTCAGCAGCTTCATCAGGTTCACGAGGTTCGTGCCGTAGAGCTGCGACGCCTGCGCGGGCAGGCGGCCGGCGAGGTCGGTGTAGCCGATGATCGTGACGCCGTTGTCGGTCACGATCGCCTTGCCGGCGACCGAGCCCTCGACGTTGCCGCCCATCGACGCGGCCATGTCGACGATCACCGAGCCCGATCTCATCAGCGCGACCTGCTCGGCGGTCATCAGCGTCGGCGCCGGGCGGCCGGGGATCAAGGCCGTCGTGATGATGATGTCGACGTCTTTCGCCTGCTCGGTGTACAGCTCGGCGGCGAGGCGGTTGTAGTCGTCGCTCGTCGCTCTCGCGTAGCCGTCACTGGAGACTTCCAGCTCCATCACCGAGAGGAACTCGCCGCCGAGCGATCTCACCTGGTCGGCGACCTCGGGACGCGGGTCGGTCGCGCGCACGATCGCGCCGAGGCTGTTGGCGGCGCCGATCGCGGCGAGCCCGGCGACGCCGGCGCCCGCGATCAGCACCTTCGCCGGCGGGACCTTGCCGGCGGCCGTCACCTGGCCGGTGAAGAAGCGCCCGAAGACGTGCGCGGCCTCGATCACGGCGCGGTAGCCGGCGATGTTCGCCATGCTGGAGAGGACGTCGAGCGACTGCGCGCGGCTGATGCGCGGCACGGCGTCCATCGCGAGCGCGGTGATCGGCCGCTGCGCGAGCGCGTCGACCAGCTCCGGTCTGAGCGCGGGCGCGAGCAGCGCGACGATCGTCGCGCCGTCCTTCAGCTTCGCGATCTCGTCGACGGTCGGGCCGTTGACGCGGAACACGACATCGGCCTGCCACGCCTGCTCGGCGGACCCGACGGCCGCTCCCGCCGACGCGTACGCGTCGTCGTCGAAGCTGGAGAGCACACCGGCCCCCGCCTCGACCACGACGTCATAGCCGAGTCCCACAAGCTGTCTGAGCGTTGCGGGGGTAGCGGCGACGCGTGTCTCCCCGGCGTTGGTCTCGCGGGGCACTCCGATGAGCATCGGGATTTCAGACTCCTCGTGACAACGACATTCGAACGTCCTTACTGGGCTTCGGCGCACGGATCCTACGGGCGTCCGCCGGGCGCGGCCACCCCAGAAGAAGAAGCGAGACGAAAGGAAACCAGCCTGTCGCCGTCAAGGGCGTCGGTTGCGACGGCGTCTCAGCTCCGACCTGCGGCTCAGCTGCGGATTCCCTCGACGACGAGCGCGGCCAGCTCGTCGTACGCCTCGGCGTCGCCGACGCCGGTGTTGGCGCGGACCTCGCCGCGCTGGATGCGCTCCATCGTCGCCGCGATCGTGTCCGCGACGAACGTCGCGTGCACGTCGCGGAAGGTGCCGGCGGCGACGCCGTCGGCGATCAGCTGGCGCACGCGCTCAGCCGCGATCTCGGTGTTCCGGCGGTAGACGTCGCGTGCGGCCGGGTGCGCGAGCAGGTCGCTCATGAACTGCTCCGAGGCCGGCCGCAGCGCGTCGGCGACGGCGCGCAGGTAGGCGGGGATGCGCGCGGCCGGATCCGGCTCGGCTGCGGTCCGCTCTTCCACGTGCACCGTCGCGGTGCGGAAGAAGCTGCGGACGGCGACGACGACGAGCTGCTCCTTGCTCGGCCCGAGCGCGTACAGCGTCGACTTCGAGCAGTGCAGCCGCGCGGCGAGATCGGCCAGTGTGAGATCGCGGATGCCTTCGCTCAGGAACAGCTCGACGAGCTGCCCGAGCAGTTGCTCGTGGCGTGATGGGACCGTGGCCATCCCGTGAGTCTAGTGCTGCTTGGAGTACCGTGGGATGTCCCCTGGTACTCTCACGCCCCATGCCAGCCGAACGTCTCCTGCCCACCCCCGAGGCCGAGCAGATCGTCGCGCTCGCCCGCGACGTGGCCGCCGGCGAGCTTGCACCGCGTGCTGCGCGCGCGGAGGCGGAGAGCGCCTTCCCGCGCGACGTGTTCGCCCAGCTCGGCGAGCTCGGCCTGCTCGCGATGCCCTACCCCGAGCGTTGGGGCGGCGCCGGCCTGCCGTACGAGATCTACCTCCAGGCGCTGGAGGAGATCGGCGGCGCGTGGGCCAGCGTCGGCGTCGGCGTGTCCGTGCACGTCATGTCCTGCTGGCCGCTCGCGACGTTCGGCGGCGACGAGCAGCGCGAGCGCTGGCTGCCCGACCTGCTCGGCGGCACGCTCCTCGGCGGCTACTGCCTGTCGGAGGCCGACGCCGGCTCCGACCCCGGCGCGATGCGCGCCCGCGCGAAACGAGACGGGGACGGCTTCCGCGTCACCGGGTCGAAGGCGTGGGTGACCCACGGCGGCGAAGCCGACTTCTACACGCTGTTCGCGCGCACCGGCGAGGGCTCGCGGGGGATCTCGTGCTTCCTGGCGCCCGGCCAGGCCGGCGGGCTGACCTCGCAGAGCCCCGAGCGCAAGATGGGCCTCACCGGCTCGACCACCGCGACGGTCGACTTCGACGACGTCGCGCTCGAGCGCGACCGCCTCGTCGGCGCCGAGGGCGAGGGGCTGGCGATCGCGCTGCAGGCGCTCGACTCCGGTCGCCTCGGGATCGCGGCCGTCGCCGTCGGCCTCGCGCAGGCGGCGCTCGACCACGCGGTCGACCATGCGCGGCAGCGCCAGACGTTCGGCAAGCCGATCATCGAGCACCAGGGCCTCGGGTTCCTGCTCGCCGACATGGCGGCCGCGGTCGAGTCCGCGCGCGCCACGATGCTCGAAGCCGCGCGCCGGCGCGACCGCGGCCTGCCCTTCAGCCGTCACGCGGCGATCGCCAAGCTCGTCGCGACCGACGCCGCGATGCAAGTCTCCACCGACGCCGTCCAGGTCCTCGGCGGCGCCGGCTACACGCAGGACTTCCCCGTCGAGCGCATGATGCGCGAGGCGAAGGTGATGCAGATCTTCGAGGGCACGAACCAGATCCAGCGCATGGTGATCGCACGTCACCTCGCGCGCCTGACAACCTGACGAGTCATACGATGGAGATATGGATGTCGAGCTGCGCCACCTGCGCTACTTCGTCGCGGTCGCCGAGGAGCTCAGCTTCACGCGCGCGGCCGAGCGATTGCACATCGCGCAGCCGCCGCTGTCGACGCAGATCCGCCGGCTGGAGGAAGCGCTCGGCGTCGAGCTGTTCGACCGCTCGCGCCGCGCGATCGCGCTGACCGACGCCGGCGCGGTGCTGCTGGAGCAGACGCGGCCGCTGCTCGTGCAGACCGCGCAGGCGCTCGACGCGGCGCGGCGCGCGGGGACCGGCGAGGTCGGCCGCCTCACCGTCGGCTTCGTCCCCTCGGCCTCGAACGCGACGCTGCCCGACGTGCTGCGCGCGTTCCGCACGCGCTACCCCGGCGTCGAGCTGTTCCTGCGCGAGATGGCGCCCGACGACCTCGTCGCTGCGCTGCACGCGGGCAGCGCCGACGTCTGCTTCCTCTACCTCCCGTTCGCCGACGCGCGGCTCGCCGCGCGCACCGTCGCGCGCGAGCCGCTGATCGCCGCGCTGCCGGCCGACCATCGCCTCAGCCGCCGCCGCAGCAGGCTGCGAATGCGCGACCTGCGCGACGAGCCGTTCGTGCTGCCCGCCCGCCACCACATGCCGGGTCTCCACGCGCGCGTGCTCGACGCCTGCCGCACCGCCGGCTTCGAACCGAACGCCGTGCAGGAAGACGTCTGGCTGATGCAGACCGCGCTCGGACTCGTCGCGGCCGGGATCGGGATCGCGCTCGTGCCCGGCTCGACCGAGCAACTCGGCCGCGCCGGCGTCCGCTTCCGCCCCGTCCGCGACGCCGGCGAACCGGTCGAGCTGGGCGCCTTCTGGCGCGCGGAGGACCGCTCCGCACCGCTCGCGAACTTCCTCGCGACGCTCGGCGAGGGCTGACCTTCGCCGGCGCGACGACGCCGTCAGTCTTCGGCGTCGCACGCCGGAAGCCGGACGGGCTACTGCACGCGCTCGATCAGGGTCCAGCCCTTCCAGCCCCGCTCCTCCAGCAGCTCGATCACTCGCCCCGCTGCCGGGGTGGACTCGACCACCGTGGCGTCCATCAGGTCCACGAAGGGCTGGTCGAGCTCGTCCATGCCCACCTCACCGGCCTCGAAGGCCCGCAGCATCAGCCGCTCCAAGACGTCGACGATCTCGACTACCCGTGGATCGTCGGCCGACCAGCCGATCGCCTCGTTGAGCAGCAGGTAGAGCCGCACCATGTCGGGATCGTCCAGCTCCTCGTGCTTCTTCGCGATCACGGCGTCGATCTGGTCCGGCAGGCGGGCGGCGACCATGATCCAGGCGTCCCGTTCGAGCTCGATGTACCGCTCCGCGACTCCCAGATCGCGCAGCCGGTCCAGATAGCCCACGACGCTCTGCGGGAGCGCCAGGCTGTCCCCCGCCGCGAGCCCGGCGATCCGTCTGCGGTGCTCCTGCAGACGCCGGATCTCGGCGCGCAGCTCCCTGTCGATCTGCTCGACGCGGCGGGCGAACTCCTCCGGGACCGCGTCGAGCAGCTCCTCCACCCTGGCCAGCGGCACCCCGGCCTCGGCCAGGGTGCGGATCCGGATCAGCCGCACGACCGCGGCGGCGTCATACATCCGGTAGCCGGAGCGGTTCCGCTCCGGCTCCGGCAGCAGCCCGATCTGGTGGTAGTGGCGCACCGCCCGCACGGTCGTCCCGCCGTACCGCGCCAGCTGGCTGATCGTCAGCATGCGGCCCAGTCTCCCCTAGGTGATCTTCCGGCGGTAGGCGGCCATCGCGAAGGTGTACGCCACGGCCAGGATGCCGACGCACCAGGCGAGGGCGATCCAGATGTCGTCGCCGACCGGCTGCTCCAGGAACAGGTCGCGGATGACGTTGACGATCGACGTCACCGGCTGGTTCTCGGCGAACCACGCGACCGCGGCGGGCATGCTGTCGGTCGGCACGAACGCCGAGCTGACGAACGGCAGGAAGATCAGCGGGTAGGAGAACGCGCTCGCACCGTCCACGGTCTTCGCGGTGAGACCGGCGATCACGGCGAGCCACGTCAGCGCCACGGTGAACAGGATCAGGATGCTGGCGATCGCGATCCACGCCAGCGGTCCAGCCCCCGTGCGAAACCCCATCACGAACGCGGCGGCGACGACGATCACGAGTGAGACCAGATTGGCGACGAGCGAGGTCAGCACGTGCGCCCACGGCACGCTCGAGCGGGCGATCGGCATCGACTGGAAGCGCTCGAAGATCCCGCTCTGCATGTCCAGGAACAAGCGATATGCGGTGTACGAGATCCCCGAGGCGATGGTGATCAGCAGGATGCCGGGCAGCATGTAGTCGATGTACGAGTCCGTGCCGGTCTCGATCGCGCCGCCGAAGACGTACACGAACATCAGCATGAACGCGATCGGCATGACCGCGGTCGTGATGATCGTGTCGGGACTGCGCAGGATGTGGCGCAGGGACCGGCCCAGCAGGGCGGCGCTGTCGCCGACGAAGTGCTTGGTCATCGTCCGCTCCCGACGAGGCTCAGGAAGACGTCCTCCAGCGTGGGCTGCTTCTCGACGTACTCGACCTCGGCCTGGGGAAGGAGCTGCTTGAGCTCGGCGAGCGTGCCGTTCACGAGGACCCGGCCCTCGTGGAGGATCGCGATCCGGTCGGCGAGCTGCTCTGCCTCGTCGAGGTACTGGGTCGTCAGCAGCACGGTGGTGCCGCCCTCGGCGAGCTCCTTGACGGTCTGCCACACCTCGATCCGCGCCTCCGGGTCGAGACCGGTGGTCGGCTCGTCGAGGAAGATCACCGGTGGGTCGCCGATCAGGCTCATCGCGATGTCGAGCCGCCGGCGCATGCCGCCGGAGTACGTCGACGCCTTGCGCCCGCCCGCATCGGTCAGCGAGAAGCGGGCGAGCAGCTCGTCGGCGATCAGGCCCGGGTCCTTCAGGTGCCGCAGCCGGGCCATCAGCACGAGGTTCTCCCGCCCGGTGAGGATCTCGTCGACCGCCGCGAACTGCCCGGTGAGGCTGATCGACTCGCGGACCTCCGCGCCCGCGGTCGCGACGTCGCAGCCGTTGACCTCGGCGGTGCCGGCGTTGGCCTTGAGCAGCGTCGACAGGATCTTGACCACCGTCGTCTTGCCGGCACCGTTGGAGCCCAGCAGCGCGAAGATGCTGCCCCGCTCCACGGCGAAGTCGACGCCCCGCAGCACCCTCAGGTCTCTGTACGCCTTCTCCAGCCCCTGCACGCGGATCGCCGGGCCGCTCGCGGCGGTGCCGGCGCCGGCTCCGGCGTTCGTTCGATGTTCCATCGCATGAGTCTGCGGGGTTGACGCTGCGTCAATGTCAAGGCCCACGGTTGGCGCCTTCGCGCCTCATCTGCGTCAGGATGCCGCGCATGACGACGAAGCGTTGGTGCGCCATCCTCGCCGCAGCTGCCGCCGCGGCCGCAACAGCGGCGCTGCCAGCGACGGCCGGCGCCGTCACCTACACGGTGACGAGACTGCTTGACACCCCCGACGGCCAGGCGTGCGCGGGCACGAGCGACTGCTCGCTGCGCCAGGCGGTCACCTCGGCCAATCTGAACCCCGGGAGAGACCGCATCGAGCTCAGCTCGAGAGGCAGCTCGCTCCAGCGAACGCTGCAGATCAGCGATCCGCTCACGATCGCCGGCAACCCGAGAGGCCTGGCGACGGCGGACGTGACCGGAAGCCAACCGCTCCGATTGCTGTCGATCGTCTCCGGCGCTGGCTCCGTGACCTTCTCCGACTTGCATTTCTCGGGCGGCGCCCCGCCACTGTCGGATCCGACCGGCGGCGCGATCCACGCGACGGGCGCCGACGTCACCATCGTCCGCTCGACGTTCTACGGCAACAGCTCCTCCGGCGAAGGGATCCTTCCCGTTCGCGGCGGCGCGATCGCTTTCAGCGGCGCCAGAACGCTGACGATCGAGGACAGCCGGTTCCAGCGCAACGGCGGCCCCGGGCCGACGGGCTCAGAGCTGCGCGGCGGCGCGATCTACGTCTCCGGCGGCGCCACGCTGCTCGTCAGCGGCAGCAGATTCGACGACAACGGTCCCTGGGGCGCCGGCACCCACTCGCGCGGCGGGGCGATCGCCGCGGAGTACGCCGACGTCACGATCTCCGACAGCCGTCTGACCGAGAACGAGGTCGGGGGCGCCTCGTCCTACGGCGGCGCGATCTCCGTCCACGGCGGCAGACTGACGCTCGTCGGCTCGACGCTCGACGCCAACGACGCGTTCTCGACCGGCGTCGCACACGGCGGTGCGATCTCGGCGACCGGCGGCGCGAGCGCATCGATCGTCAACTCGACGTTCGACAGCAACTCCGCCCGCGGCAACGGGAACGACGTGCCGAGCGCGCTCGGCGGCGCGCTGTATCTCACCGGCGCGACGACGATCCGCTCCTCCACCTTCGTGCGCAACCTGGCAGTCGGTTCCGCCGCCGGCACCACGATCTCGGGGCCGATCGCGGGCCCAGCCCCGGCCGTCTCGCTCGAGAGTTCGATCGTCGCCGGCGGGGCCGCCCACAGCTGTGAGCACGTCGCGCTGCTCGACGACGGCGCCAACGTCGTCGACAGTCCGAGCTGCGCGAGCAGCGCGACGACGAGCAGAGTCGTCGACGACATCGCGGTCCGTCCGCTCGCCGACAACGGCGGCCCGCAGCCGACCGCGGCGCCCGCCGGGTCCAGCCCCGCGATCGACACCGTCCCCGGTCCGTGCGCCGTCCCGGTCGACCAGCGCGGGATCGCGCGGCCGCAGGGCCCCGGCTGCGACGCCGGTGCGTTCGAGCTGGTTCCACCGCCCCCGCCGGACACGACGATCACGAGCGGTCCGCCGGCGCTGGCGAACAGCCGGACGGCGACGTTCTCCCTTGTCGGCACGCCGGGGACCTCGAGACTCGAGTGCCGCCTCGACGACGGCCCCTCCAGAGTCTGCGGCACGGAGCTGGTCGTCGACCAGCTCGAAGAGGGCCCGCACAGGCTGTGGGTCCGCGCGCACAGCAGCGGTCCTCCGCAGGTCGACGCGACGCCGGCCGTTCACGAGTGGATCGTCGATACGGTGGCGCCGGTGAAGCCGGTGGTGTCGGCGCCGGGCAGCGGCGAGCTGCTCAGAAGCTCCACGGTGATGGTGCGCGGCAGCGCGGAGCCGGGCACGCGCGTGACGGTCCTCGTCGATGACGTCCCGGACGCCGCCTCGACCACGACCGCCGGCAACGACGGCATCTACCTCGCGACGGTCGCGCTCTCTGACGGCAGCCACCAGCTGAGCGTGCGCGCCACCGACGGCGCCGGCAACATCAGCCCCGAGACAGCACCACGCACCGTGACCATCGACACAACCGCGCCGACGGCACCACAACGGACGACCGGCCCACCACCGAGAACACACGCCCACGAAACAACGATCACGTTCACCGGCGAGACAGACGCGACCTTCTCCTGCGCGCTCGACGACGGCGCCTGGACCACCTGCACCAGCCCGGTCGAGCTGTCCGGACTCGCGGTCGGCACACACCAGCTGCTGATCAGACAACACGACACCGCCGGCTGGGACTCACCCGTGACAGAGATCACCTGGCACGTCCTCGCCGACCTCACCACGCCAACCTTCACCAGCACCCCAGCAGCCATCTCCGCAAACGCCACCTACGCCTTCGACCGCGCCGACGGCACCGCCTTCTCCTGCCGCATCGACCACGGCAGCTGGAGCGACTGCACCAGCCCCCTGACACTCTTCGGACTCACCCAAGGAAGACATGTGCTCGCCGTCCGCACACGCGACGACGACGGCGGAACGTCACCGGCGATCGAGCATGCGTTCACGTACGACACCGTCGCGCCGTCGGCACCCACGATCGTCTCCGCACCGCCCGCGGAGACAACCGCAACCACCGTCACCGTCACCTTCTCCGGCGAGGCGGGCGGACGCTTCGCCTGCGCGCTCGACGGCGGCGGCTGGAACGCCTGCGCCAGCCCGACGCGCCTCGACGGGCTCGCGCGCGGCAGCCACCGCCTGTTCGTGCGTCAGCTCGACGAGGCCGGCAACGCCGGCACGGTCGCCGAGGTCCTGTTCGCGGTCGTCGAGCCGCCGGACGGGGGCGGTTCGGGCGGCGGCGGTTCGAGCGGCGGCGGCGGTTCGAGCGGCGGCGGCGGTTCGAGCGGCGGCGGTTCGGCGCCCGGCGGCTCGCCGTCGGGCGGCTCACCGCCCGGAGGCACCGGCGGTGACCGGCCGGTGCCCGGCGGCGGCACCCAGTCCGTGCCCCGCAGAGCGACGGTCACCGCCCCCGCCAAGGCGCTCGTCCGCCGCGGCCAGGTCAAGCTCGGCTGCGCACTCGACCGCGGGAGCCTGCGCCGCTGCACGATCGACCTGTACCTCGGCAGACGGCGCGTCGGCAGCGGCACGGCGAGCTTCCGCGGCGACGTCCGCAGCGGTGCGGTGCAGGTTCGCCTCACGGCAGCCGGCCGCGCCGCCGCTGCGAGATCCGTGAGCATGATCGCGCGGCTGAGAGCGACGAGCGCCGACGGCGTCCGCCTCGCGGCAAGCCGCGCCGTTCGTTTCTGATCGCGGCCGCCCGTCGCGGGCTCAGGCAGCGGGCTGCAGGTTCGCTCCGTAGAGCCCCGGCGGCAGGCCGGCGATCAGCGTCGCGACGTGCGCGGCTCGCGCGACCGTGGCCGGATACGCGTCGCGATCGTGCGTCCCCGCCACGTGCGCGGTCACGATGCGCCCCGCCGCGTCGGTGACGGTGACGTCGGTGCCGTCGCCGACCCCGTCCTCCTCCGCCAGCCCCAGCACCGCGACCCACTCCAGCGTCAGGCGCCGCCCGCCGGTCGCGGTGGCGGTCGCCCGTTGGATGAACCCGCAGTGCTCGCCGCGTTCGATCCGGCGGCCGTGGACCTCACGGGCGCTCCCGGCGACGACGTCCTCGACGTCGATCGTCATCTCCGCGATCTCGACGCCGACGCTCTCGGCGAGCAGCGCGAGCGACTCGTCGAGCGACAGCAGGTCGTTGACGGCGTGCGTCGCCGGCCCGTCGCCGAACCCGATCTTCGCGCGCATCGTGCTGCCCCAGTGCTTCATGTCGGTCGTGCGCCGCGCGTGGACGCTGGCGGGCGCCCGCACCAGCGAGGAGACGATCCATGGCAGCACGTCGAGCAGGAACCCGGGGTTGACGCCGGTGCCCGTCAGCCGCGCTCCCGAGGCGACGGCCGACGCGGCCAGCTCCGCGCACGTCGCGTCGCCGAACGCCGTCCGCGGGTGGAAGCCCCCGGAGACCGACACGACGTCGATGCCGCTTCCGGCAGCGTCGCCGAAGAAGTCGGCGAGCTCGTCGCGCGAGGCCGCGCCGCAGTGGAGGATCACGTCGACCTCGCCGCCGACGTCGCGCGGCTTGAGCCCGTGGACGGCCGTATGGCCGGTCTCGCCGACGCCCGCGAGCACGCCCGCGTCGACACCGTCCTTCGCGGGATCGGTGGTCCCGACCGCGCGCAGGTCGAGCATCTCGTCGTCGAGCAGCATGCGGATCGCATGCTGGCCCGCGCGGCCGGTGCCGAACACCGCCACCGCCCGCGGCGGCCGCCTAGGCATGCGCCAGCTCCGGCCGCGCTCCGATGCGGTTCCTGGTGGCCCCGAGCCCGTCGATCGACACCTCGACCACGTCGCCGGGTCCGAGGAAGCGCTTCGGCTCCTGGCCCATGCCGACGCCGCTCGGGGTGCCGGTCGCGACGATGTCGCCCGGGCTGAGCGTCATCACGCTCGACAGGTACTCGAGGATCTCCCCCAGGCCGAAGATCATCTCGGCCGTCGACGCGTCCTGCATCCGCTCTCCGTTCACCATCGTCGTCAGTTGCAGCGCCGCGGGGTCGGAGACCTCGTCCGCGGTCACGAGCTCCGGCCCACACGGAGCGAAGCCGTCCAGCGCCTTGCCGGCCGTCCACTGCGAGGCGCTGCGCTGGAGGTCGCGCGCGGACAGGTCGTTGAAGACCATGTACCCGGCGACGGCGTCCATCGCGTCGCGCGCCGTTGCGCGCTTCAGGCTCCTCCCGATCACGAGCGCAAGCTCGCCCTCGTAGTCGATCTCGTCGCTGACGCCCGGATGGGGGATCTCGTCGTGCGCGCCCCGCAGGCCGTTGCGGAACTTCGCGAACACCACCGGGACCGTCGGCTCCGCCCGCTGCGTCTCGGCGACATGGTCGCGGTAGTTGTGGCCGATGCAGAGGATCTTCTCGGGCCGCGGGACCGGGGGTCCCAGGCAGACGTCGCCGGCCAGTGCGGCGCCCTCGTCGCGCAGGGCGTGGGCCGCGCTCACGACGCGTTCGCGGCCGGCCGGGTCGGCTGCGAGCACGTGCATCGCGTCGCGCCAGCGCGCGGCGTCGGCAACACCCGCCCGCTCGGCCGCGGCCGCGGCGTCGACGAGGGACGAGTCGGCTCGCAGCGCCGCGCGCCGCATGCCGGGGGGACCGTAGGTGGCAAGTCGCATTGCGGTGAAGCTATCGCCGCCGGAACGCGTTCGCGATGCTGCGAGGACCCAAGGCGCCCCGGTCGTTTGGGCTCGCGCGACCATTGCGGGCAGCGGCGAGGCGCGGCACGGTCGGCGGATGGACAGCACAGAATCCCCCATGGTCCTGGTGACCCCCCACAAGTTCGAGGACCTCTCGGTCGAGCACGAGGTCCTCGCGCCGACGGGCGCCCGGATCGTCGAAGCCGGCTCCCCGGCCGAGTTCCGGCAACGCGCGCCGGAGGCCGACGTCCTGCTCGTGAACGCGGTCGCTCCGATCGACAGCGCCCTGATCGCGACGCTGACGCGCTGCAAGGCGATCGTCCGGTACGGCGCCGGCGTCGACAACGTCGACGTCGCAAGCGCCGCGGCGGCAGGGATCCAGGTGGCCAACGTCCTCGACGCGAGCGTCGAGGAGGTCGCCAACCACGCGCTGGCCCTGGCTCTGGCGCTGCTGCGGCGCCTTCGCCCAGTCCACGACGCGACCGCCCGCGGGGAGTGGCCGACCGCGGCGGTCCACGGCACCCGCCGTCTCTCGGCGCTCACGTGCGGCGTCGTCGGCGTGGGCCGGATCGGCACGGCGACCGCCGCGCGGTTCGAGGCGCTCGGCCTCCGCGTCGTCGCGAGCGACCCGGTCGTGACCGACGCGCCGTGGCCGCTGCTCCCGCTCGCCGACCTGCTCGCGCAGGCGGACGTCGTCTCGCTCCACCTGCCGCTCACCGACGGCACCCGGCACCTGCTCGGCGCCGCCGAGCTGGAGGCGATGCGGCCCGGCGCGATCCTCGTGAACGTCTCGCGCGGCGGCCTCGTCGACGAAGCGGCGCTGGCACGTCAGCTGCAGCGCGGTGCGCTCGGGGGCGCGGGCCTCGACGTGTTCGAGGACGAGCCGATCCCGGCGACGCACCCGCTCTGCTCGTCGCCGGGCGCGCTGCTCACACCCCACATCGCGTGGTACACCGAGGAGGCGGCGCGCGACGTGCAGCGCAAGGCCGCGCAGGAGGCGGCCCGCGTGCTCACGGGCCGGCCGCTCCTCAGCCCGGTGACCTGACGCGACCTACGCCGCCGGCTCCTCCGCGAAACGGCCGGGTGAGAGCCGGCCGGCGTCGCTCACGGTGGTGCACTCGCCGGTCACCGCCAGCTCGGCCACCATCATCGCGACCGCGGGCGCGAGCATGATGCCGACGCCGCCGAGGCCCGCGGCGACGACGACCTGCGGAGCCTCGTGGTGGAGCCCGACGATCGCCTGGCCGTCGGGGCTCGTCGGGTACAGGCCCGTCCATCCCTGTCTCAGCCCGAGCTCGGGCAGCGAGGCGAAGCGCTCGAGCAGACGCGACGCGACGTCGATGACGAACTCGTCGTCGACCGTCTTCACGTAGCGGTCCGGATCTCTGACCGGCGGCTCCAGCGGCTCGTTGGAATGCAGACCCGCGAGGAACTGTCCGTGGCCCTCGTCGCGCAGCCACAGCCCCGGCTCGGGATCGCCCACGACGTAGTCCATCACGAACGGCATCGCGTGACCGAGCGGCGCGGGGAACTTCCCCAGGCAGACCTGCTCGCGGATCGGCACCGACGGCACGGGCGCGCCGAGCATCGCGCCGACCTCGTCGGCCCACGCCCCGGCGGCGTTGACGACGACGTCGGCCTCCACCTCCGCTCTGTCGGTGAGCAGGCGGTAGGGCGCGCCGCCGCCTCCCTCCGCCGCCCGCAGACCGGACCGCTGGAGGATGCGGACGCCCAGCTCAGCCGCCTGCTCGGCGTACGCCTGGCACAGCGCGTGACCGTCCAGGTACCCGTCGGTCGGGCTGTACAGCGCTCCGTGCAGGTCGCCGGTCTCCATGCTGGGAACGACGGACGAGATCTCGTCCGCGCTCAGCACCCGCGCATCCGCGACGCCCAGCTCGTGCAGGAGCGGGATGCTCTCGGCGAACCGCTCCACCGTCGCCTGATCGCGGCCCAGCCGCATGTAGCCGATGCGGCTGAACGTGACGCTGCCCTGGCGCTCCAGCTCCTCCATGCGGCGATAGCCGATCGCCCGCAGCTCGATGTCGAGCGGATCGGAGTACATCCGCGTGAAGACGCCGGTCGACAGCCCGGAGGACTGGCCGATCAGCAGGTCGCGCTCGAGGATGGTGGTCTCGCAGCCGCGCCGGCGCAGCTCGACGGCGGCGCTCAGCCCCGCCACGCCGCCGCCCACGATCGCGACCCGGGGGAGATCGCTCATCGGCCCGAGCCCGCCGCGTCGCGCATCGAGGGGTAGGTCGTGCGACTCTGCTCCCGCATGAACTGGGTCAGGTAGAGCGGCCCGAAGCCGCCGTTGCCGGTCGTGCCGGTGGCCTTCCAACCCGCCATCGTCTGGTTGCCCGGCCAGATGCCCGTCGTCGACCCGCCCGGGTTGTTGACGAACACGATGCCGGACTCGATCTCGTCGAGGTAGCGGCGCTGCTCGTCCGGATCCTCGCTGTAGATGCCCGACGACAGGCCGTAGATGACGTTGTTGGCCTCGGTGATCGCGGCGTCGAAGTCGTCGACGGTCGTGACCGTGAGCACCGGCAGGAACAGCTCGTCGCGCGTGAGGCGGTGGCCGATCGGCAGGCCGTCGACGACGGTCAGGTCCGCGAAGTAGCCCGCGGCAGGGTCGCTTGCCGACCCGCCCACGGCCACGGTCCCGCCGTCTCGCGCCACCTCGCTCATGACGTCGGCGAAGCGCTCGTGCGAGGCGCGCTTGACCAGCGGCCCGGCCATCACGCCGGGATCGATCGGATCGCCGACCTTGAGCGTCGCGACGTAGTCGGTGAGGTGCGCCAGGAACTCGTCGTGGACGTCGGCGGTCACGATCGCGCGCGAACACGACACGCACTTCTGACCGGTCATGCCGTATGCGGCGCGAGCGGTGGCCTGGGCCGCGGCGGCGAGGCTGCCGGCGGACCCGGTGACGATGACCGGGTTCTTGCCGCCCATCTCCGCGATCAGCGGCCGCACGTGCGGAGGCTCTGACAACCGCTCGGCGAGCGCGAGCCCGACCGCGGCGGAGCCGGTGAACGCGATGCCGTCGACCGCGCTCTCGCCGAGCGCCCGCCCGGTCTCGGCGTCGCCGTGGACGAGCTGCAGGACTCCCCTCGGCAGCAGGCCGTCGAACAGCTCGAACCACGCCTGGCCGGTCGCCGGCGTCAGGGCGGACGGCTTGTACACGACCGCGTTGCCGGTCAGCAGCGCCGCCCCGGCCATCGCGGTCGCGATCGCCAGCGGGAAGTTGAACGGCGGGATCACGCCGAAGACCCCGTAGGGCCGCTTCAGCAGGTACGCGTCCGCACCGGCCATCGGCGCCTTCATCCCGGTGCGATACCCGTCGCTGTCGCGCAGCTGCTGCAGGAAGAGGTCGATGATCACGCCGCACTCGTCGATCTCGGTGAGCGTGTCGGCCCGCGTCTTGCCGACCTCGTGCGTCATCAGCGCGGCCAGTTCGATGCGCCGCTCCACGAACCGCCGCGACACCTCCTCCATCACCGCGCAGCGCTCCTCCAGCGGGGTCCGGCGCCATGCGGCGCTCGCCTGCCGGGCGCCGTCGACGGCGTTGCGGACCAGCTCCCGCCCGCCCTCGTACGTGAGCGCGACGACCCGCGAGGGGTCGGTCGGGTCCTCGCGCGCGATCGGCGTGCCGGCCGCGAGCCGCTCGCCGTCGACGACGTGCGGGCACTCGAGCGGCCCGCCGCCGCGGAGCGCGGCGAGCGCCTGCTCGAAGCGCGCGCTCGCCTCGGAGTCGGCAAGGCCGTGCGTGTAGACCGTGTCGTACGTGATCTGCGTCATTGATGCTCCCGATCGTGGGTCGTGTTCGCGGCTACGCGGAGCGCTGTGCGCGCACGCGCTCCCACCAGTCCGCGATCGCCGCGCCGATCTCGGCGCCGGAGTCCTCCTGGATGTAGTGGATCCCGGGAACTGTGACCTCGGACTGGTTGGGCCAGGTGCGGCAGAACTCGCGCTGCGTGCCGATCAAGATGCCGCCCGGCTCGGCGTTGACGAAGAGCTTGGGCAGCGGCGCGGCGCTCAGCCAGTCGGCGTATCGCTGGGCGATCTCGGCGACGTCCGCCGGCTCTCCGCCGAGCGGGATCTCGCGGCCCCACGTCAACGTCGGGCGCCGGCCCTCGCCCGGCTCGGCGAACGGCCGGCGGTACTCGCGCAGCTCGTCGTCGGTCAGGTCGCGCAGCACCGCGGCGGGGAGGCGCTGCTCGACGAACATGTTGTCGTCGAGCATCCAGCGCTCGCCCTCCTCGCCGCGCATCCGTCTGAAGGTCTCGACGCCGCGCGGCCACTCGTCCCAGGCGAGCGGCCGGACGATCGCCTCCATGTACGCGATGCCGGCGACGCGATCCGGGTGCCGGCGCGCCCAGTCGAACCCGAGCGCCGAGCCCCAGTCGTGGATGACGAGAACGACGTCGCCGTCCGGGACGACCGCGTCGAGCAGGCCGTCGAGATACCGGCGGTGCTCGACGAGCGTGTACGAGCCCGGCCCCGAGTCGGGCAGCTTGTCGGAGTCGCCCATGCCGACGAGGTCCGGCGCCACGACGCGGCCGAGCGGCTCCAGGCGCGGGATCACCTCGCGCCAGAGGAACGACGACGTCGGGTTGCCGTGGAGCAGGACGAAGGTCACCTCGCCCGCTCCCGCCTCCACCAGCGCCATGTTCAGCCCGTCGACGCGGACCTTGCGCTTGCGGTCCTTCCAGGTGGCGGGCGTCATCTGACGGCCGCTCCGCCCATGCTCAGACCGAGCTGGTCGCGATCCACGTTCTCGCGTGTGAACTCGCTCACGATTCTCCCCTCATAGAGCACAACTATCCGGTCGGAGAGCTCGAGGATCTCGTCGAGGTCCTCGGAGATCAGCAGGATGCCGATGCCGGCCTCGCGCGCCTCGAGCATCGCCTTCTTCACCTGGTGCGCCGCGCCGACGTCGAGCCCGCGCGCCGGATACGCGGCGATCAGGGCCCGCGACGAGCAGTCGATCTCCCGTCGCAGCACGAGCCGCTGCGCGTTGCCGCCCGAGAGGTTGCGGATCCGACGGTGCACGTCCCGCGTCGACAGCTGCGCGACGTCGCAGAGCTGCTCGGCGAACTTCTGCGCGGCCGAGCTGTCGACCCGCCACCCGCGGGCGACCGGTCTCGTCCGGTAGCGCTTCAGGACCGCGTTGCGCCAGATCGGGGCGCCCGGGGCGACCGCGGTGCGGTTGCGGTCCTCGGGCACGTGGCCGACGCCGGCGCCGATGAAGTCGAGCGGCCCGCCGCCGGACAGGTCGCGATCGCCGGCATGGATCGTTCCGGCCGCCGCCGGCCGCAGCCCGGTGAGCGCCTCGGCCAGCTCCCGCTGCCCGTTGCCGGCGACCCCGGCCACCCCGACGATCTCGCCGGAGCCGATCCGCAGCGACAGATCGTCCAGCGCGAGCCGGCCGTCGGCATGCGTCACCGACAGGCCCGCACAGGCAAGCTGGGGCTCGGAGGAGCCGGCCTTGAACGGAGAGCCCGTCTGCAACGGCAGGTCCTCGATGCCCGTGCCGATCATCAGCTGCGCCAGCTCGCGCTCCGCGCACTCGCCTGCCAGCCTCCGTGCGACGACGGCGCCGCGGCGCATGATCGTGACCCGGTCGGCGTGGCCGGTCACCTCGCGCAGCTTGTGCGAGATCAGGACGACCGCCTTGCCGGCGTCGGCGAACTCCCGCAGCATCGTGAAGAGCCGCTCGGACTCCTGGGGCGTGAGGACCGCCGTCGGCTCGTCGAGGATCAGGATCTCCGCCCCGCGGCCGAGGGCGCGGAGGATCTCGACGGCCTGCTGCTCGCCGACGGAGAGGTCCGCGATCCGCGCGGCCGGGTCGAGCTTCATGCCGTAGCGCTCGCCGAGCTCGACCGCGTTGGAGACCGAGTCGGACACCCGCGACGCGCGCGCGGCGCCGATCTGCAGGTTCGCGGCAACCGTGAACCGCTTCACGAGGCAGAAGTGCTGATGCACCATCCCGATCCCGTACTGCGCGGCGCGGCGGGCGGAGCGAAGCTTCACCGGCTCCCCCGCGACGACGATCTCGCCTTCGTCGGGCTCGTGCAGCCCGCCGAGAACCTTCATCAGCGTCGTCTTGCCGGCGCCGTTCTCCCCGAGCAGCGCGTGGACCTCCCCGGCGCGCAGGGCGAGGTCGACGCCGCTCAGAGCCTCGAACTGGCCGAAGCGCTTGACGATGCCGCGCATCTCCACGCGCGGCGTTGCGCCGCCGGAGTCGGTCATGACGCCGCGGACAGCAGCGGCATGACCCGCTTGGCCACCAGCTCGAGGTGCGCGAGCGCCCGCTCGTGCCCGATGTGGGGGATGCGGTACCAGAAGACGAGCTCGTGGAACGGCGCCAGCTTGCGGATCGCCAGCAGCCGCTCGGCGATCCGCTCGGGCGTGTCGATCAGCATCGACTGCCATCTCCACGCCGCCGTGTCCGCGTCGTTGTCGACGCCGACCTTCGCCGGGTCGCCGGCCCACTCGGTGTACTTGCCGAACTGGTATTCCAGCGCCTTGCGGTAGAAGAGGTTCCACTCGCGCTCGGGGTCCTCGGCGGCCCAGAGCGGGACGCAGAAGGTGAGCCGGAAGTCCTCCAGCGAGCGGCCGTGCCGCGTCATCGCCGGCTCCAGCCCCGTCCGCCAGAGCTCGGGGAACGCCTCGTCGGGCGAGAAGAAGTCGACCGGGATGACGCCGTCGGTCAGGCGCGCGGCCCGGTCGAGCACCGGCGGCGCGTGGCCGCCGAGGTAGATCGGGACCCGGTCCTGCGCCGGGCGCGGGAGCACGGGCACCGTCGACCCGTCCGGGCCGTCGGGCAGCACGCCCTCGGAGAGCCCCATGCGGAGGTGCGGGATCGCCTCCTCCATCAGCTTCCCGCGCCTGCTCATGTCGACGCCGAACAGCTCGAACTCGCGCGCGTAGCCGCCGGCGGCGACCCCGAGCGAGAGGCGTCCGCCCGTCATCAGGTCCGCGACGATCGCCTGCTCGACGACGTGCCGCCGCTGGTGCAGCAGCACGAGCAGCGCGTTCGTCAAAAAGCGGATGCGCGTCGTGGCCGTCCCGAGCCCGGCGATCAGCGTCAGCTGCGCGGGCAGGTAGCCGTCGTCCACGCCGTGCTGCTCGGTCGTGCAGAACGTGCGGAACCCGAGTGCGTCCGCGAGGCGGGCCTCGTCGAGCAGCTCGCCGTAGCGGCGCTGCCCGTCGCGCGCTCCAGGCTCAGGCCGGACGTCGGTCCAGACGCCGAGCGCGGGGTGTCTCTCGTCATTCACCGTGATCACCAGCCAAGTGTCGAGAGCCGGCGAGTGAGGGTCAATTGTGGGCAGTCCCAAACCGGACGGCGGCCATGGGCACGCGACCTCAGGTGCCGGAGCGCGACCCTTCGCCGGCCGCCCGCCGGGGGGATGCCTCGGACGCCTTCAGCGCCAGGTAGAGCACGCACAGGTCGTCCATCTCGTTGAGATTGCGCCCGGTGATCGCCTCGATCCGCTTGAGGCGGTAGGCGAGCGTGTGCTTGTGCACGAACAGCACGTCGGAGGCGACGCTCAGGCGGCGCTCCTGCTCGAAGTAGACGCGCAGCGACTCCAGCAGCGAGCCGTTGTGCTCACGGTCGTAGTCCCGCAGCGGCCGCAGCACCTCGTCGCTCAGCGCCCGCAGCACGACCGGGTCACTCGGGAGCCACTCCAGCGGCGAGTCCGCGGCGGAGTACTGGAGCACCGAGCCGGCCGCGCGGGGCTTGCGGAGCGCGCGCTCGAGCGCCTGGTCGGCCTCGGCGCGGGCGAGCACCCAGGGTGAGCCGGGCGCGAACGACGAGCTCGACCCGCCCACCAGGTCGAGGTCGCCGATGATGCCGAGGAGCGTCTCGCGGGCGTCCTCCATCACGAGGTAGGCGTCGTGCGCCTCGCTGAGCAGCAGGTGGGGAATCCCCAGGTCGCAGGCGCGGTGGTCGGCCTCGTCGATCGCCTCGTGCGCGCCGCGCAGCTTCACCATCGCGAGCGGACCGGTCTCCAGTCCCCGCTGCCGCAGCTGGTCGCCGACCTCCTCGAGCGGGAGCGAGCCGGCGAGCAGCCGCCCGAGCAGCTCGGCGCCGCGACGCCGGTCGAGCTCGCGCTCGCGGTAGAGGTTGGACGCGAGCAGCGCCGCGATCGTCGCGATGTGGCGTACGGCGACCAGCCCGGCCTGCTCGCGGTCGGGCTGCTCGAGCGCGAGCACGAAGCCGGCGGTGCGGGCGTCGAGCGGGATCGGGACGATGCACCAGCCGGGGAGCGAGCGGCTGCGGCGGTCGGGATCCTCGCGGAACAGCGCCAGTGACTCGACGACCGCCGCGGGCGGCTCCTCCCCTATGCCGGGGAGCAGCGGGTGGCCCTGGGGCGTGGTGATGAACAGGCGGTAGCCGCTGATGTTCTCCAAGCGCTCGACGAGCCCCGGGATGTTGGCCGGCTCGAATCCGCGGCCGAGCGTGTCGAACAGCCGGATGTGCGTCGCCATCCGCCGCTGCGCGCGGTCCTGGTTGTGGTCGGCGACGAGCCGGGTGATCGAGAGGAACGAGATCGAGTTCGGTATCCGCAGCAGCGGGAAGTCGAGCTCGTCGGCGAGCGCGATCGCCTCGCGCCTCAGGGTCGGTGCCCGGACGCCGATCGCGAGACCCGCGGTGCGTTTTGAGGCCAGGCCTGAGATGAAGGCCATCTGGCCTTTCGCGTCGGGCGGGATCGCGAGCCCGTTGACGAGCAGCAGCTCACCGCCGTCGAGCCAGATCCACGGCTCCTCCAGATCGGACACGTGGGTCCACTCGACGACGCGGTCGAGTCCGCTCTCGCCGGCGATCAGCTCGAACTTGAGATGCGCGGTATCGAGCAGATCGCGTACGCGGATTCCACCGCGGCTGTGCAGATCAGGCATTGCGTCCCTCCATGCGACCGTGGTCGGGCGGCGCCGGACTCCAGCCTAGCGTCTGCTCGATGGAGCTCGCGATCGCGAGCAGCCGCTCGTCCTCGTCGCGCCTGCCGACGAGCATCGCGCCGAGCGGCAGACCGGCGACCTCGCACAGCGGGAGGCTGATCGCCGGGTGCCCCGAGACGTTGAACTGCGCGGTGTTCGCCATCGGAGCCCATCCGCGCAGGACGACGTCCTCGAGCGAGCCGCCCGCCGAGTGCGGCTGCGCGGTCGTCGGCGTCGCCGGCAGGAGCAGGGCGTCGACGTCGCGCAGCGCCCGGTCGTAGTCCTCGGCGATCCCGGCGCAGCGGCGGCGGGCGTGCGCGTAGTGCTCGCCGCGGAAGCGCTCCTCCAGTACGGCACCCATCAGCGCCGCGGTCTTCACGTGCGGGGAGAGCCGCGCCGCCCGCGCGCCGATGCCGGCTTCGAGGGCGCTCGCCAGCGTGGGCCAGGAGCGGGACTGCCAGCCGGGCGCGTTGCCGCCACCGGACAGGAGCGCCCGCATGCCCTCGACCGACAGCGCCGCCTCGACCTCGGCGGTCTGCAGGTGCACGGGGACGGACACGTGCTCGACCCGTGCTCCGGCCTGCTGCAGCCGTGCGACGAGCTGCTCGATCGCCGCGACGACCGCGGGCTCGACGCCGAGCCCGGGGCTCAGGCTCTCGCGCAGGAGGCCGAGCCGCACGTCACCGACGGGCGTCGACACGGCCGCGGGTCGCGGTCCCGCCGTCGCCGCGAGGACGCGGGACACGGTGCTGAGGTCGCGTCCGAGGATCCCGACGTGATCGAGCAGCCGATCGGTCCCGACGATGCCGTCGTAGGGGATCAGGCCGCGCGTCGGCTTGAGGCCGACGACGCCGCACCACGAGGCCGGCACCCGCGCCGAGCCGCCTTGGTCGGTCCCGATCGCGGCGTCCACGCCGCCGAGGAAGAGGCTCGCGGCGGCGCCGCCCGATGACCCGCCGGCCAAGCGCGCCGGGTCGAACGGGTTCAGCGTCGGCCCGTAGACGCTCGTCGACCCGTCGGCGCTGGCCGCGAGGTCGTCCATGTTCGTGATCGCGACGATCGTCCCGCCCGCGCGCAGGATGCGCTCCGTGACGGCGCTGTCGCGCTCCGGCACGTAGCCTTGGAGAAGGGCCGAGCCACATGTCAGCGGGACGCCCGCCACCGAGACGGAGTCCTTGACGGAGAGCCGCACGCCGCTGAGCGCACCGTCCGCGCTCGGGGCCGCCTCGCACCAGCGCACGACGGCGTTGTACGGATCGCCTGCCGGCGCGGCGGCCGTCGTGCGGCGCACGGGCGGGGTGGGCGTGGCGTCGTACCGCAGGGGCGACAGCAGCTCGCCGAGCAGGTCCACGAGCTGCGCGGCGTCGTCCTCGGCGAGCCCGAGCCCCAACCGCGCGGCCAGCCGCGCCACGTCCACCGGCGCCGTCACGCCTGCCCGGCGAGCGAGGCCAGGTGGTTCTCGGCGCGCAGCGGGCCCCTGTCGATCACGTCGCCGCCCCGCGCCGCGAGGCGCCGGACCGGGAAGTCGACCACCGACAGCAGCCCCGGCTCGCCGGACCGCACCGAGGGGAGCAGGTTCACGACCGTCGACGGCGTCGTCGCGAACGGGCCCCACGAGGGCTCGACGCGCAGCGACACCGACTGGTCGGTCGCCGTGATCTCGTACGTGTCGCCGTGCCCGACCTTGTCGCCGGCGTCGTGGAACCCGAAGTACATCGCGATGTCGATCACCTTCTCGTCGCCGATCCGCGCCCATGCGCAGTGCTCGATCACCGCCACTGTTCCCGGTCTGACCGTCACGAACGCGCCGTGTCGCTCCTCGGCCGCGAGCACCGCCGGGCGCACGCCGGCCTCATGGGTCTCGTCGAGCGCCCAGCCGAGGACGTCGGCGAGGCAGTGCATCGACTGCGTGAAGCCGACGTGGCCCACGAGCGTGGCCGGGTCGATCGCGCCGAACTCCTCGAGCGTGCAGCCGAGCCCGAAGCGCATCAGCCGCTCGGCCCGGTGGGGACGCATGTCGAGGGACCGGTGGATCGTCACCTTCTCGACACGCTCGAGGCCGAGCGTGCAGACGAGCGGAAGCACGTCCATCAGGAAGCCCGGGTTGCTGCCGCACCCGAGGATCGAGACGCCGTTCTCGCGTGCCACCGCGTCGAGCCGCTCGCTCATCGCGGGGAACTGCCGCCAGGGATAGACGGCCTCCTCGCAGATCGTGATCGCGTCCAGCCCGAGCGACGCGAGCTGCTCCAGGACGGGGGCCACGTCCGACAGCCGCGACGTCGTGGCCACGAGCGCGATGTCGGCGTCACGGATGCTCTCCAGCGAATCCGACACCTCCAGGTCGAGCCCGGTCTCGCGGCCGATCACGTCGTCGAGCCGCCGCCCGGCCTTCGCCGGGTCGGCGTCGACGGCGCCGACGAGCTGCGTGTCGCGCCGGCGCAGGAGGCGCTCGACGTGCAGCTGCCCCAGCTTGCCGAGCCCGACCACGGCGACGCGGTGGACGCTGCCGTCGGCGGGAGGATCGCTCAACTGTTCCATTGGGTGAATTGCCTTTCTTGGTGACGAAGAGTGCCCTATGAGGCGCCCCGGAAGAAGGGTCTGCCGAGCGCCGAGGGCCATGGCGGGCTGGACGTGGTGCGGGCACGGATCCCCGCCGCCAGGAGCAGGACGAGCAACGTGCCGGCGAACGGGAGCGCCGAGAAGACCTGGGACGGGACGTCCCAGCCGAGCGCCTGGCCGACGTTGCCGAGCGTGCCGAGCCCGCCGAAGAGGAGCGCGCCGACGAGCAGCAGCGACGGCCGCCAACCAGCGAAGATCACGATCGCGAACGCGGTCCATCCCTGCCCGCCGCTGATGTTGCTGATCCACGTCCCGACCACGCCGACGGACAGGAACGCGCCGCCCACGCCCGCCAGCGCGCCGCCGACGAGCGCGTAGAGCACGCGCATGCGCGTGACGTCGACGCCGAGCGCGTCGGCGACCTCGGGATCCTCGCCCGTCGCGCGCAGGTTCAGGCCGTGTTGGGAGCGCTTGAGCATCAGGCCGACGAGCAGCGGCAGGCCGAACGCGAGGTAGACCATCACCGGCTGGTTGAAGAGCGCGGGTCCGATCACCGGGAGGCTCGCGGCGCCCGGCACGTCGATCACGGGGACGCTCACCCCGGCGGATTGCTGGACGTAGTCGACGCCGAGCGCACCGGTGAGTCCGAGCGCGCCGAAGACGAGCCCGAGGCCGGCGATCACGAGCTCGCCGCCGAGGACGATGCTGACGACGGCGAAGACCGCCGCGGCAAGCGCTCCGACGGCCGCGCCCGCGCACATCGCCGCGACGAAGCTGCCCGTCTCGTAGCCGGCGACGAAGCCCGCGAGGGCGCCGAGCAGCATGATCCCCTCGATGCCGATGTTGTAGATGCCGGACTTCTCGGCGAGCAGCTCGCCGGTCGCGGCCAGCAGGATCGGCGTCGCGGTGATGAACGCCGTCTGCAGCGAGCTCTCCAGCAGGGTGTCGGTCATGATGTCTCCTGTGTCACCGCGGCGTCCGCGCGGCCGGCCGAGCGTGCTGGAACGCGCACGAGCTGGAAGCGCGCGAGCCCGTCGCCGAGCGCGCCCAGCAGCAGGATCAGGCCGAACGTCGCGAACAGCAGGTCCGACGAGACGCCGAACACGAGCAGCGCGTTGGTCGCGACGCCCATCGCCGCCAGCAGCAGCGCCAGCAGCAGGACGCCCGCCTCCCGGCCCGCGGCCAGGACGGCGATCACGAACGCGCTGTAGCCGTAGTTGTTGGTGAGGGAGCTGCCGTAGCGGTGCGTCACGTTCACGAGCTCCATCGCGCCGGCGAGACCGGCGATCGCGCCGCCGATCAGCATCATCTGCACGATCCGGCGGTTGACCGGCATGCCGGCGTATCTCGCGGCTTCGGGGTTGGAGCCGACGATCTCGACCTCGTAGGCGAAGCGCGACTTCTTGCTCCAGACCCACAGGCCGAGCGCGAGGGCGATGGCGCCGAGCAGGGTGATCGGCACGCTGATCTGGCCGAGCGTGACGTACCCGACCATCACCTGCGCCGGGATCGGCTCCGACTTGATGCCCCCGGCGGAGAGGTTCTCGCCCCACGGCTTCGTCGCCCAGTAGGTCATCCAGAAGACGGCGACGAAGTTCAGCATCAGCGTCGAGGCGATCTCGCTGACACCCAGCCGCGTGCGCGCCAGCGCGGGCACGAGGATCCACAGCGCGCCGACGACCGCGCCGGCGACGAACATCGCCGGGAGCAGTGCCCAGCCCGGCCATGACGAGAGCACGAACGCGATGCCCGTCGCGGCCCACGCGCCCATCAGCAGCTGCCCGTCGCCGCCCACGTTCCACAGCCCGAGCCGGTACGGCAGCGCGACGGCCAGCCCCAGGAGCAGGAACGGCAGCATCTGGAGCAGGATCGCGTCGAGGCCGATCGTGCTGCCGAACGTCCCGTTCCACAGCGTCAGGAAGTAGTCGTTCGGGGCGCCGTCGACGGCGAATGCGCCGGCGACGATGACGAGGACCAGGCCGATCAGCACGGCGCCGAGCCGGAAACGCTGGACGTTCCCGGGCTCGGAGCGGCGCTGCAGCTGCCACCGGCGCCCGCCGGCCGGCTGGACTGACACGGGCGTCATCCGCCGATCATGCCGTTCAGCCGCCAGTCCCAACCGGAGACGAGGAAGTCCTCGGTGAGCTGCTCACCCGCCGGGACCCGCTGCTTGCCCTGGTTGTCGGTCATCGGGCCCTTGAACGGATCGAGCTTGCCGCTCTCCAGGTCGCGCGCGATCTGGTCGGCCTTCTTGCGCACGTCCTGCGGGACGCTGTTGCCCCATCTCGACAGGTTCGCGCCGTCGCCGAATCTGATCACGTGGACGTCTCCGCCCTCGAATCTCCCGTCGTGCACGGCCGCGACCTGGTCGACGAACCACTGGTCGTACTCCGGGTCACCGCCCCACACGGCCGTCCCGATCATCGCCTCCGGACACGCTCTGGCGTAGTCGTAGTACTGCCCCACCGCGCGGAGGCCCCGCTTCTGCGCGACCTGGCACGGGGTGGAGTCGTTGACCCATCCGGTCAGCACGTCGGCGCCGGCGTTGGCAAGCGTGTTCGCCGCCTGCGTCGAAGCCGACGGGTCGTAGTAGGAATTGATCGTGACCGTCCGCATCTTGCAGTCAGGGTTGGTCGCCTGACAGCCGAGCAGGAACGAATTCATGTACGAGTTGGTGAGCGGGATGGTGAGGGGGTTGACGGCACCGACGACGTCGGCTCTCGTCATCAGACCGGCCGCTGCGCCGAGCACGTACTCCTGCTTCCACCACTCCTGGTAGAAGCCGACCATGTTGTCCGTCAGCTCGCCCTGCGGCAGCGGGATCAGGCACGTCACCGCTCTCTGTCTGCGACAGACGTCGTCGAGCGCCTCGCCGTAGCCGCCGGTGTCGACGATCACGTCGGTGCCGGTGGCGACGAGCTGCGAGGCGACCTTCCCCACCTGGTCGGTGTACGGGACGTTGTCGGCGTTTGTCACCTCGACCTTGTCGCCGAGTCTCTTCTTGATCGCCTCGCCGGTCTCGAAGTAGCCCTGGTTGTAACCGTCGTCGTGCATCGGTCCCGCGTACAGGAAGCTGACCTTCGTCACGTCATCGTCAGACCCGGCGCTTCTGCTGCTGCCGCACGCGGCGACGCCCAGCGCGGCGCACAACGCCACGGCAACGCCCGCGAGCCTGAGGACGGTGCTCATTCGCCCACCCATCGTCTCTCTCCTCTGTCGTGAGGCGCCGTCCGCGCACTCGCGGTCGGCATGGGCCGATTGTGGACTCACCGTGAGTGATGCGCACTTGTCTCTGCGACCAAAAGCAACGCGAGATTTGGGTGCCGGTCGGTGTCCCTCCCAGGTCGGCGCCCGCAGATAATCTCGCGACGAACCGATGGGAGGCACATGGCGGCACCAGGCATCAGCAGGGACGAGTTCGAGGCGCGGCAGCGCCGCGTCGCCGAGGCCGCGCGGGACCGCGGATACTCGGCGATCGTCGTGTGGTCCGCCGGCCTGCCGACCGCGTGGTACGGGGACGTGTTCTACCTCGCCAACCACCACGCGATGGTGTGCCAGCTGCCGCGCTCGGGCGCGCTGCACTCGTCGAGCTTCTGCGCGCTGATCGTGCCCGCCGACGGCGAGCCCGTGCTGCTGACCACGACGCTCGCCGACACCGACGAGCGGATCGCCGTCGCGGACGCGCGGGCCGCGACGCACCTGCCGCAGGAGGTCGCGAGAGTGCTCGCGGAGAAGGGCCTCGCCAGCGGGCGGATCGGCCTCGTCGCGCACGAGACGATGCTGGCGAGCTCCTACCACGCGCTCGTCGCGAACCTGGACAGGGGCGCCGTGCTGGAGCCGTGCGACGAGGTGCTCGAGACGATGCGGGCGATCAAGAGCCCGGCGGAGCTGGCGCTGATGCGCGACGCCGCCGGGGTCGGGATCGAGTGGGTCGCGACGACGATGAACGCGATCCGGGAAGGGCGGACCGAGGGCGAGATCGTCGGCGAGGGGCTGCGCTATCTCAGCGCCGCGGGCGGCGAACCGTACGACGTCATCATCTCCTCAGGGCCGAACGCGGAGCAGATCTGGGGAAGCTCCGGCATCCCGCACTGGAACAGCGACCGCGCGCTGGTGCGCGGCGACATGGTCCACGTCGACCTCTGGGGCCCGGCGCGGGACGGCTACTACACCGACTTCGGTCGATCGACCGTCGTCGGGCGCAAGCCGACCGGCGAGCAGCTGGAGGTCCTGGAGGGCTCGATCGACCTGATCGAGTCGATCGTCGCGGAGATCCGGCCCGGCGTGACCTTCGGCGACCTGCACGAGCGCGGCCTGCGCTGGCTCGTCGAGAACGGCTTCCGCGCCGCCGACGCCGAGGGCGGCGGCGGCCACTCCGACGTCTATCCCTCGTTCGGCCACGGCCTCGGTCTCGGCGTCGAGTACCCGCAGCTGATCGCAGACGATCCCACGGTCGTCGAGCCGAACATGGTGATCGCGGTCGAGACGATGCTCGGCGGCGCGTTCTTCGAGCACAACGTGGTCGTCACGGAGACCGGTCACGAGGTCTTGACGGCGGCCTCCCCGTCGCGCTGGTGGGATTAGCTGGGCGCAGGCCTTCCGCGGGCGGCGGGCGCGGGCACTAGATTTCCGTCTTGTGTCGAGCCGCGCCCGCCAGTCCGCCGCACGGCGGCTGATCGACCTGGTCGGAAACGCGTACGCGTTCGACGGCCTGGACGAGTTCCGCGCCGGCATCCTGCCGCTGCTGCGCGAGGCGGTGCCGGCGAACCGCGTCTCCTACAACGAGTTCGGCGATCCGCCCGATCAGACGTGGTGGATCAGCGAACCGTTCGTCGACATCGAGCCGGCGGCGGCCGAGCGCTTCCGCGCGCTCGCGCACGAGAACCCGATCCTCGCCTACACCCGCCGCACCGGCGACGGGCGGCCGCGCCGCATATCGGACTTCCTCAGCCGTGAGGAATATCACCAGCTCGCGCTCTACCGCGAGTTCTACCGCGAGGTCGGCTGCGAGACCCAGGTCGCGTTCACGCTGCCCTCGCGCCCGCCGGTCGTCGTCGGGATGGCGCTCGTGCGCGACGCCGAGGACTTCAGCGACGCCGAGTGCGCGCTGCTGGGCGCGGCGCGCCCGCACCTGATCCAGGCCTACCGCGCGGCGGAGCTGTCGAGCGTGCGCACGGCCGCGCTCGTCGCGCTCGAGGCCGGGCTCGACGCCGTCACCGCGCCGCTGATCCTCGCCGACGGGCACGGTCGCGTGGCGATGGCGACGCCGGCCGCGCGCGAGCTGCTGCGCACGCGCCTCGACGAGCAGCGGCCGAGGGGCGGCTGCCGCAGGCGCTGCGCGAGGCGCTCGCGCAGCGGCGCGCGCACGGCACGCCCGCCGCCGAGCCGCTCGTGCTGACGCTCGGCGAGGGCGAGCCGGTGACGGTGCGCGTGCTGCCGGAGGCCGGCGGCGAGGGGATGACGCTGCTCGTCTTCGAGGACGGGCTCGGCGGGCTCGGCCGCCCCGCGCTGGAGGGACTCGGCCTGACGCCGCGCGAGGCGGAGGCGCTGCGCTGGATCGCGCTCGGGCGGCGCGGCCCGGACGCCGCGCGGCTGATGGGGATCTCGCCGCGGACGGTCGAGAAGCACCTCCAGAACGTCTACGCGAAGCTCGGGGTGCGGACCGCCTCGGAGGCGGCCGCGACCGCGTGGGCCGCCGTCGGCGTGCGGCGGCCGGCGATACGTGGGTCCCACGTAGACGGCGCCGAGCCGCTCTCGTGAGCGCGACGGCGGCTGAGTATGGTCGGCGCGATGCCGACCCGCCGACGCCGCCTGTGCGCACTCCCCACGGCGCTCGCGGCCGCGCTCGCGCTGCTGCCGGCGGGCGTCGCGCTGGCTGAGCCGGCCGTGCTCGCGACGAACGGCAGCGGCCTGCAGGCGCCGGCGAACCTCGTGCTGCCCGGCGGCGCGAACCAGTGCGCGGCGCGCCCGTACATCGGCCTCAGCGCGGGCTCCATACAGTTCATCCCGACCGGCCAGACGACGTGCATGTGGTGGTCGTCGCAGTACGGCCCGACGGGACAGGTCGTCGCGAACACGTACGTGCCGCGCGGCGCGGGCGCGGTCACGAGAGTGCGCGTGCGCAGCGGCGCCGCGCCCGCGCAGCTGCAGTTCGCGGTGCTCGGGTCGGGCGGCGGACTGTGCTGCACGACGAAGCAGGTCTCGCCGCCCGTGCAGCCGCTCCCGGACCAGGTCAGCGAGTTCGCGGTCAACCTGCCCGCCGGCTCAGGCGTCGGCGACGTGTCCGGCTCGCAGTACAACGACATCCTCGCGATCGCCGCGGTCGGTCCCGGCTCGCTGCCGGTCAACGACCGCGGCGCGCACGGGTTCCTGTTCGGCTCGCCGGCCAACCAGGCGCAGGCGGCGTTCCTGCACCCGGCGCTTGCGCTCAGCGCGTCGAACACCGACGTCGGGATCATGGACGGCTACGAGGTCCTGCTGCAATACGACTGGTGCGGCGTGCCGATGACCGGCAGCAACCTCCGCCCGGTCGCACCCGCCGACCCGACGACCGCATGCCTGCCGGGGGCCGGCGGCGGCACCGGCGGTGGTGGCGGGGCCGGCGGCGGCGCGGGCGGCGGTGGCACGGGTGGCGGTGGCGGCACGGGCGGCGGCGGTGGGACTCCGCCGCAGACGCCGAGACCCGCGCCCAGACCGCTCCCGGCCCCCGCGCCGCTCGGCGCCCTCTCGCGCACCGCGCCCGTTCGCGACGGCGTCGCCGGGCTGCGCCTGCGCTGCCTGCTGAGAGCGACCTGCTCCGGCAGCCTGCGACTGCTGCCACGCGACGCCGGCGGCGCCGGCGGCGCCGGCAGAAGACGCCGCGCGGTCGTCTACGGCGGCGCCCGCTTCCGCATCGCCGCGGGCCGCAGCGCGACGGTCGGCGTCCGCCTCGCACCGGCGGGCCGCAGAGCGCTGCGCCGCAGCAGACGCGGCCTGCCCGCCACGGTCGAGGTCACCGCCGGCGGCCGCCGCACGACGCTGAGCGTCACGCTCACGCGCTGACCGGCGACGGCGCCGAGCGGCGCTCGATCGCGTCAGTCCGTCGAGACCCTCTCGGCCGGCTTCGTGAGCTGACAGCCGGGGTTCGAGAGGTCGAGGCGCGATCCGGGGACGATGCACGTCGCGAGCCCGGCGGTCTGCTGGGCGTAGCCGCGCCGCTTGACCGCCGTCGTCTTCCCGCTCGGATCGACCTCGCAGGGGTTGTCGACGCTGCACCGTCGCCTGTCTCCGACGTTGTGGGTGTTGTGGATCGCGACGACGTCGCCGGTGCGAGCGTCCAGGAGCGGCGATCCGGAGGTGCCCGGCTCGGGCTCGCACGAGGCGCTGCGCCCGTAGCGGATCGCGTCCCGTTGCTCGTAGCCGCCCTCGCGCAGCGTCGGGACGATCGCATCCACCCGGCAGGAGAACGTCGTCTGGTAGGTGCCCGACAGCAGCGACAGGCGATCTCCGGCCGCGGGACCGCGCTCCGACAGCGACAGCACCCGCACTCCGGACTCGGCGAGCTGCGCGTAGGTGCTGGCGAGTCGGTACACGGCGACGTCGGTGCCCGTCATCGTGGCGTACAGCAGCCGGGTGGTGGACGTGCGCACGATCGCGTTTCCGGCGGCCCCGTTGATCGTCACGATGCTCTGGACCTTTCGCGCGCCGAGTGCCTTCCCTCGCGGAGGGCGACGTTCGGCGCAGTGGCCGTTGGTCAACAGCAGCGCGTGGTCCGCCGGCTGGCTCGACTGGACGCGTATCACCGCCGCGGAGCAGCGATCGACGACGGCGGTGCCGGCGAGGCCGGGTCCTTCGACCGGTCGATCGCGGGGAATCGTCCGCTGTCCGGAGGTGTAGGAGCGAATCCACTTCAGCTGCGCGCTGATGTCGGTGTACACCGCCGGCCCAGGACGACCGGTGTAGTTGCCCCCGTTGACCGTGCCGGCCAGGACGACGCCCCTGCCCGGCTGCTCGGCAAGCACCGGACCGCCGGAGTCCATGTTCTCCGGGGCGGGCCGGCCGCGCTCCCCACCGACACAGAGCCCCGACTCCTGCGGCTCGAGTCCGCAGGTCCTCCCCGGCCACACGCTCGTCCGTGCCTCGCGCAGCGCGCGCGGGTAGCTGGCGGCGTTCGCGAAGTCGCCCCACCCGCCCTTGGCGCCGGTGTATCCCCAGCCGAGGATCAGCGCCTGCGTGCCGGGCTCCGGCCGCCGGGTGGCGAGCGGTGCCGGCGTCGCGCCGACCGGCCGCGCCAGCCGCAGCAGCGCGAGGTCCGCCGCCGAAGAGAGTCTCCGGGACTTCCGCACGAACTGCTCCACCGTGACGAGCCGGCCTCCCGACGAGGCGTTCAGCGACCCGAGGCGAAGGCGCCACCCGACCGGACTCCCCGTCAGCGCGGCACGGACCGTGCCCTTCCCCGAGATGTTGCCCTTGCCGTCCACCCAGTTCGTGCAGTGACCGGCCGTGATCGCCCAGCGCGGAGCGATCAACGTCGCACCGCACACGTGCCGATCGTCTCGCGGCGACTCGAGCCGCTGGAACGACGCGTTGTACCCCTCGGTCGCCTGCGCCGGGACGCCCGCGACGATCGCGTCCGCGGACGGAGGCTCGACCGCGAACGACATCGCTCCCATCGACATCAGCACGCCGGCGAGGACCCGCCTTGCATCGGTTCGAGTTTTCATCGGCGCACCGTAGGAAGCGCGATGTTGCGTGACCGTCAGCTCGCTCGCCGCCTTCGCGGATTTCCAGACATTTCCGCAACATCGGCCCTGCCTACACTGAGCGCCGTGTTGAACGCTGTCCGGAGCATGTCGTGCGGGTGCTGATCGTCGAGGACGAGCGCTTCCTGGCGGAGGCGCTCCAGACGGCGCTGCGACGTGAGGCGATAGCGGCCGACATCGCGCTCGACGGCGACGAGGCGCTGCGGCGGATCCGCGTCACCGACTACGACACGGTCGTGCTGGACCGCGACGTCCCCGGCACGCACGGAGACGAGATCGCCGCGATCCTGGCTCGCGAGCATCCCGCGGTGCGGATCCTGATGCTGACCGCGGCGGCGCGGCTGTCGGACAAGGTCGGCGGCTTCGAGCTCGGCGCGGACGACTACCTGACCAAGCCGTTCGCGTTGGAGGAGCTGATCGTGCGGCTGCGGTCGCTGGCGCGTCGTCCGCCCGCGATCGCGCCGCCGGTGATGGAGTTCGCCGACCTCCAGGTCGACCCGTTCCGTCGCGAGGCCTACCGCGCCGGCCGCTACCTGAAGCTGACGCGCAAGCAGTTCGCGGTGCTCGACCTGCTGATCCGCGCGGACGGCGGGGTGGTGAGCGCGGAGACGATGCTGGCGAAGGTGTGGGACGAGAACGCCGACCCGTTCAGCAGCGCCCCGCGGGTCACGATGTCGACCCTCCGCAGAGCGCTCGGCCCGCCGGACCTGATCGTCACGGTGACCGGGGTCGGCTACCGCCTCGGTCTGCCGGAGGACGACGATGGTGGCTGAGGCCGCGCCGCAGGTCCGCCGCCGCCGGCAGATGAGCGCGCGGCTGCGTCTGACGCTGAGCTACGCCGCGTTCCTCGTCCTCGCCGGCGCGGGCTCGCTGATCGGGATCTACGTGGTGCTGCGCTACGTCCCCAACTATGCGGGGGTGACCGGCACCCCGCGGGAGATCGCGGGCGCGATCGGATCGCAGCGCGAGATCCTGAAGGCGGTCGTCAGAGCGTCCGCCGTGATCATCGGAGCGCTGGCCGTCGTCGGGCTCGGCGGGGGCTGGCTGCTCGCGGGGTGGATCCTGCGACCGCTGCGGGACATCAACGACGCCGCGCGAATCGCGGCGACCGGGCGGCTGGACCACCGGATCCGCCTGGCGGGCCGAGCGGACGAGTTCGGACAGCTCGCCGACAGCTTCGACCACATGCTCGACCGCCTGCACGACGCGTTCATGACGCAGGAGCGGTTCGCCGCCAACGCCTCCCACGAGCTGCGCACGCCGCTCACCGTCACCGCCACGATGCTCGACGTCGCGCAAAGCGACCCCGAGCAGCGCTACGACCCGGAACTGCTCGAACGCCTGCAGATCACCAACGCCCGCGCGATCGGACTGACCGAGGCGCTGCTGCGCCTCGCCGACGCCAACGCCGTGACGGCCGTCTCGGAGCCCGTCGACCTGGCGGCGATCGCCCGCGCCGCGCTGAAGGATCAGCACGACGAGGCCGACCGCCGTCAGGTCGTGCTGCGCGCGGAGCTGAACGCCGCGCCGACCGTCGGCGACGCCACGCTGCTCACGCAGCTCGTGACGAACCTCCTCCAGAACGCGACCCGACACAACCATCCCGCCGGCGAGGCGCGCATCACGACGCACACCGACACTGCGGCCTCCAGCGTGGTCATGCAGGTGCAGAACACCGGACCCGTCTACACCACAGCGACCGCCGCCCGCCTGGTCGAGCCGTTCCTGCGCGGCGCGGGCCGCACCGCAGGCGTGGACGGGGAACGCGGCTACGGACTCGGGCTGGCACTGGTCGCGCAGATCGCGGCCGTGCACGACGGGACGCTGACGATCGTGCCGCGCGACGGCGGCGGCCTCGTCGTCACCGCGGCCTTCCCGTGCCGGTTCGAGGCCGGCTAGCTCAGCCAGGGCCGGACCGGAACGTCGCGGCCTGACCGACGCGACGGCCGTTGTCGTCCAGCACGGTCCAGATCCGGCCGTCGTGGATCCGGAAGCTGCGCCCCGTGGTCGAGACGCGCACGCCGCTGTAGCCGCGCAGCAGCCCGGCCTCCTCCGCGCGGGCCAGCGCGGCGCGGCGCTCGTCGCGAGCGGCGGGCTCGACGGTCCGGCTCGTCGCGAAGGCCGGCGCGTCCGCGAGGCCCAGCTCGAACGCCGCGAGCGCTGCGGCGTTGGCGTAGATGCACATCGGATCGGGCCGCGTGTCGTGCGCCAGGACCGCGAACGGCGCGTCGAACAGCGCCCGGGCCCGGAGGGCGTCGTCGTCGTCGCTCGCGAGCGCGAGCAGATCCTCCCCCGCCCACTGCCGGTAGCTGTGCAGCAGCCAGCGCGCACGCATCCGCAGCTCGTCCTCGGTCCACGGCGGCATCGGTCAAAGATACGAGACTCGTGCCGACGACGTCGCTCGTCAAAGATCGTCAAGTGAGCGATGTCTTTCGCGGTTCGCCTGCCGATCTTCTCCGGTGACACGTCCTCCGACTCCCCGCCCGTCACCGCCAGGGAAGGCCCGCTGCATGCCACCTCGTTCACTGCGTCTCTGCGCTGTCCTCGTCTCGATCGCCTGCCTCGCCCTCGCCACCGCCTCCTCGGCCGGCGCGGTGACGATGTCGCGCAGCTTCTCGCCGACGGCGAGCGCGCGAACGTTCGACGTGCCGGCGGGCGTCACCTCGCTCGACGTGGTCGCGGTCGGCGCCAAAGGCGGCAGCGGCGGTGGAGGCGCCGCGGGCGGCTTCGGCGCACGCGTCGGCGGCACGCTCGCCGTCGCGCCCGGCGATCGCCTCTGGATCGCGGTCGGCGGCAACGGCCCCAGCGCCGGCTGCCCCGAGAGCGGCGGCTGGAACGGCGGAGCCAACGGCGGGAGCAACTGGTGCGCCTACCGCGGCGGCTCGGGCGGCGGGGCCTCAGACGTGCGCGTCTGCGAGCCCGGCGCGGCGTGCGTCGCCGACGATCCGCTCGGGCGCCTGCTCGTCGCCGGGGGCGGTGGCGGCGGTGGCGGCGGCGCCCACTTCGTCAACGACCAGAGCGCAGCAGGCGGCGCCGCGGGATCGCCCGGCGCCACGGCGGTGCTGACGAACCGCGGCACGGCCGGCGGCGGCGGGGCGGGCACCGACAGCGCCGGCGGCGGCGCCGGCACGACCGGCGACACGGGCGGGTCATGGACGCCGTGGTTTGCCGAGCCCGGCGCGCTCGCCGTCGGCGGGACGGGCGGGACCGGGCAGGGCGGCGGCCTCCAGGGCGGCGGCGGAGGCGGCGGCGGCCGCTACGGCGGCGGCGGTGGCGGCAGCGCCAACTACTACGCCGGCGGTGGTGGCGGCGGCTCGAACCTCGTGCCGGCCGGCGGCATCGCGAGCACCGACGCGACCGGCAGCCCGAAGGTCACGCTGTCGTGGGAGGTCGGCGCGCCGGCGACGGTCGACAGACCGGCGCTCGCGGCGCCGGCGGTCTACGCCGACGGCGGCTCGACGACGACCGTGACGACCGTCGTCCGCGACGCGGCCGGCGCGCCGGTCACGGGCGGCGAGGTCACCTTCTCCAGCACCGCTCCGCAGCCGCAGATCGGCGCGACGTCCGACAACGGCGACGGCACCTACTCGGCGACGGTGACCGCGGCGGGCACGCGCGGGACGACGACGATCACGGCCCACCTCGCGGTGCCGGATCAGACCAGCGCGGGCGTGACCCTCGACCAGGTCGACCACCCGCGCGTGACGTCGCCGGGCGACGGCACGACCGCGATCGACGCGCCCGACGGCAGAGCCGCGACCGTCACGGTCTCGGGCACGGCCGACGCGCTCACCGCCAGCGTCTTCGTCGGCTGCGTCACGCGCTCGAGCTTCAGACGCCTCGGTGGCAGCGCCGCCGAGGCGGTGCCGGTCGCCGACGGCGCGTGGACGGTCGCCGACGCGACGCTGCCCGCGATCTGGACGGCGACCTCGCAGTGCCGGCTGGCAGCGGTCCCTGCCGGCTTCTCGGAGGCGAGGGAGAACGTCGGCGCGCTCCCGGGTCCCCGCGTGCGGCGGCTGCGGGTCAGCTCCGACGACGCGGGAGGCGGGGCGACGTGGTACTCGGCGACCGCCGGCGGGCTCGCCGGCGAAGCCGCCGTGCGCGCGCTCGGCTCCGACTGCGGCGTCACACTGCGCACCGTCGACGAGCAGTTCAGACTCAGCTCCAGATGGCTGTCGTGCGGCGCCGAGCTGGCCTGGGGCAGCTCGATCGGCAGCGAGCCGAACCTCGTGGTCGACGGCCGGCCGGCGTTCACGGCGGGGCTCGCCTCCGCGACCGTCGGGGCGGTCGACGGCGCGCCGCGGGTGACCGTCGAACGGTCGGTCGCCGCCGACGGCTCGTTCGTCGTCACCGAGCGCGGCGCGACCGCTCGCTGCACGGGCACCGATGCGATGCCGGCCACCGTCGCCGAGTGCGGCCCGCTCGCCGGCACCGGCGTGACCGCCGTCGTGCGCACACAGGTCTCGCCGTCGGGGCGGCACGTCACGCGGGCGCTGCTGTTCGAGAGCAGCGACGCGAGACCGCACGAGGTGCGCGTCGTGCTCGCGACCCGCACCGGCTCCTACGCCACGCGCGAGTACCGCTTCGGCGACGAGAGCGCGTGGACGCAGCGCGCCGCGGACGAGACGATCTCCGCCGCCTCCGGGCGCTACTCCGTGCTGACCCGCGACGGCGCGGACCTCTCGCGGCCCGCGGTCGCGGTGACCGCGACGCCGGCGCCGAGCGAGCAGCTGCTCGCCGGCGGCAGACTGATGCAGCGCTACGTCCGCACGGTGCCAGCGGACGGCACCGTCGCCGGCCTCGGCATGACGCTCGACCTGGCCGACGGCACCGCGATCGAGGCCGCCGCCGCGGCGGCGCGCGACGCCTACGACGTCGGCGTCGAGATCGACGGCCCGCTGGACGGCGCCACGACCGACGCCGAGACGGCGACGCTGACCGGCAGCGCCTTCGACGGCGCCGGTCCTGTCGCCCTGCGCGTCGGAGGCGAGCCGGTGACCGTCGGCGACGACGGGCGCTGGAGCGCCGAGTTCCCGCTCAGAGCCGGCGCGAACACGATCGAGGCCGTCGTCGCGAGCCCCTTCGGGCCGCGCGAGGAGCGGTCGGTGACGGTCACCTACGTCCCGCCGCCGGAGCCGCCGGAGCCGGAGCCGCCGACCCCGACCACCCCGACGACGCCGACCACCCCTTCCACGCCGACGACGCCGGTCGCCCCGCCGATCGGGCAGTCGCCCGCGACGAAGCCGCCCGCCGCCGCGCCCACGCCGCGGCTGGTCGAGCGGCTGGTCGCGCCTGCGCGCGTGCGGCTCACGCGGGCGCGCGAACGCGGCGTCGCGATCCCGCTCACGCTCGGCGCCGACCGCTCGCGGGTCGCCGTCGAGCTCCGCGGCCCGTCGGGCGTCTTCGCGCACGTGCGCCGCACGCACGCGAGGCGGGGGCCGGTCGTCCTGCGCCTGAAGCCGTCGCGGCGCGCCGTCGCGACAGCCGCGAGAGCGCTGACGCGGCGCAAGGCCGTGGCGCTGCGGCTGACGCTCACGGTCCGCCTGCCGTCCGGGGAGTCGCAGACCGTCGCGCGCACGATCCGTCTCGTGCGCTGAGGCGCACCCGGCGGCCCGTCCATGACGCTGCTGCCGGCGGCGGCCGGCGGCGCCGGCCGCGGCTGTCCGCGACGGCCGGCGCCGGTCGTCCGTTCGGCGCCCGTCAGGCGCCGAGCGCCCAGTACGGCACGCAGATCGGTCTCGGCGCGTTCGCCGGATCGAGCTTGTTGATCACGAGGCTGACGACGTTCGGGTCGACCGCGAGACCGACGTGGCCGCTGAAGTCGAGCGGGCAGGAGCGCTGCAGCACGATGTTGGTCGCGTTCGGCGCATCGAGGAAGCCGCTCGTGTACGGCGTGACGACGAGGTCGTACTTCGTGACGATGTTCGTGTAGATCGGACCGGGCGCCGCGGCGGTGCCGTCGGCGTTCAGCTCGTTCAGGAACGTGGAGCCGGGCAGGAACTGCGAGCACGCTCTGCAGCCGACGCCGTCGAGCAGCGGTTGCAGGCCGAGCGCTCTGGCAAGCGTGCCGATGCCGAGCAGCGATGTGCCCTCGTAGTTGGAGCCGAAGCCGACGAAGCGCTTGATCTTCGGCGCGCCGCCGAGCACCTTGGCGTAGTAGGCGGGCACCGTCGTGCCCTCCGAATGGCCGGCGACGTTGACCTGCGCGGCGCCCGTGGAGCCGAGGACTCTGTCGACGAACGCGCCGAAGTCGGCCGCGCTGTCTCTCATGTCGCCGACGCCGCCGATCAGGTCGCCGGCGAACGTGGTGCCGCCGTAGGTGGTCGAGTAGACGCAGTAGCCGGCGAGCTTCAGCGCCGGCGCGAGCACGAGGAAGTTGTCGATGCCGTTGGCGAACAGGCCGTGGCCGAGTACGACGGGCTCGGGATGAGCCGGGCTGGGTCTGCACGACCAGTCGTTCCAGCCTCTGCTGGGCGCCGCCGAAGCGGCGGTGGGGACTGCGAGGACGACCGCGGTGAGCACGGCGGCGAACGCCGCCAGCAAGCGGCGCGACAGCGAGGAACTGCGCACGAGAAACCCTCCTCCATAGATGACGACTGACGGTTGAGACGAGCCCGCGGACGTCGACGAACCGGATTCAAACACGTTGACCGGTTTAAAACAAGATTTCTTTTCCGAATGACCCGCGGTGGGCCGATCGCGCCTCTGTCTGGTCTATGGTGCGGCGGTGTCCTCGACCCGCCAGCCGCCCGGGTCCCGCCGCATCCGCGGCCTCACCGCCGACGAGCGCCGCGAGCAGCGCCGCCGTGCGCTGCTCGACGCCGCACTCGAGCTGTTCGCCGCGCGCGGCTTCGGCGAGGTGTCGATCGAACAGCTGTGCCAGGCCGCCTACGTCAGCACGAAGAGCTTCTACGAGCAGTTCGACAGCCGCGAGCAGTGCTACGTCGCGCTGATGAACGAGGTCACCGCCGAGATCAAAGCGGTGATGGGCCGCGCCTTCGCCGCAGCGCCTGACGACGAGGCGGCCGGCTCGCGCCTCTTGCTGGAGGCGTTCGCGGGCACCTTCGCGACCGACCCGCGCTACGCCAAGGTGCTGTTCGGCGAGGGCAGCGCGACCAGCCCGACCGTCGAGCGCCAGCGGCGCACGAACCGCCGCTGGGCAGCCGGGTTCCTCGCCGAGATCTGGCAGCGCTACCGCCCCGGCGAGCAGGTCGCTCCGGGGATCGCGATAGGCGCGGTCGGCGGCCTCTTCGACATCGTCGCCGACTGGGTGATCGACCTCGACCCCGCGGACGACGACGCTGCGACGACGCTGCTCGAACGGCTCGTCGCGTTCTACTTCGCGGTCCGCGGCGGTCTCTGACGCTCAGCTGACGCCGCGGCGTCGAGACCCGCCTGCCAGTCCCGTCCGATCTCACGCATCAGCGGCGGGTACACGATCAGGTACCGGAACGGCATGATCGCCGCCATGTACGCCGTCCCGAACAGGCCGTTCGGCTTGACGTAGACGCCCATCTGGCCACGGAAGCCGCCGGCCGCGTCCTCGACCCAGCCGATGTGCAGGACGGCGTGCACGGTGCGGTTGGCCATCTCCGCCGCCCACTCGTCGTCAAGCAGGTACAGCGATCTGAACGGCAGCGTGGCGAACTCCGGCCCGGCTGGGCCGTCGCGCAGATCCGGCGGCAGCCGGTCGCGCAGCGTCGGCACCCGCGAGCCGACGCCGGCGTCGTCGCGATCCCAGCCGAACAGCCTCCCGAGCTTCCAGCGGATCGCGAAGAGCGCGCGGGCGACGCGGGACGGGTTGCTCGACGTTTCGCCCGCGGCGAACTGCCGCACCAGCCTCGCGAGATCGTCCGGACCGCCGGGCGTCGGCAATGCCCACACGTCCTCCAAGCGAAAGTCGCGGGTGATCTCGTGGATCCGCCAGGGCCTGGAGGTGTGCGCGCTGATCGGAAGCCTCATGCGGGACCGCCTTCCAATACATACAGAAGTGTATATTTCGAGGCTAGCATGGCGCCGCCGACTCGCACGCCGCGAAGCAGATGGATCGACGAAGGGCTGCGGACGCTCGCGGCCGGCGGTCCGGACGCGGTCCGGATCGAGCTGCTGGCGAAGGCGCTCGGCGTCACCCGGGGCGGTTTCTACGGTCACTTCGAGGACCGGCGCGCATTGCTCGAGGCGATGCTCGACACGTGGGAGCGCACGAGCGTCGACGAGGTGATCGAGCGCGTCGAGGCCGTGGGCGGCGACGCCAGGGCCCGCCTGCGGCGCCTGTTCGCGCCGCTGCCCGCGTCCACGTCCACGGACGGAGCGCTCAGCCTCGATCTCGCGATTCGCGACTGGTCGCGGCGCGACCCGATGGTCGCCGAGCGCCTCCGGCGTGTCGACAACCGGCGGATGGACTTCCTGCGCTCGCTCTTCGGCGCGATCTGCGCCGACGAGGACGACGTCGAGGCCCGCTGCATCATCGCCTACTCACTGTGGATCGCCAACCACTTCATCGCTGCCGACCACGGCACGCGCAGCCGCGAGGACGTGCTCGAACGGGCGCTGAGAACGATCGGCGCGCTCGACTGATCGTCACGCGCCACGCGCTGAGCCGCGGCCGGGCCAAGCCGACCTGGTCAGGAACGAAGAAGCCAGACGGGCCGTGCCGACCTACCGTTGCAGTCAGGCCTCAGCCGAGGCCGGTCGGAACGAACGGAAGGAAGCGTGATGGCTCAGAAGCAGGAGGCGCGCAAGGCGAAGACGCCCGGAGCGTTCTCGATCTGGATGCAGAAGAAGGCGAACGCACGGGTCGTCCGCAAGGCACGCAAGGGCAAGAACACCTTCATGGGGATGGACATCCTGGTCCTCAACACCGTCGGAAAGCGCACCGGGGAGCCACGCGCGACGCCGCTGGCGTGGTTCGGCGACGGAGACGGCGCCTGGATCAGCGTCGCGTCCGGCGGCGGCTCCCGGAACCCCGGCTGGTACGTCAACCTCGTCGCCAATCCCGAGCGAGCCTCGATCGAGCTGCCCGGCGCGCAGCCCTGCTCCGTCACGTCCGAGACGCTGACCGGGGCCGAGCGCGACGAGGCGTGGGCGATGATCGCCGAGTCCCAGCCGCGCATCGCCAAGTACCAGGCCAAGTCTGACCGCGCGTACCCGATCGTCCGCCTGACCGGGCGCGCGCGGCACGATCGCTAGCCCGACAGGTAGCGCACGACGGCGGGCACGCGTGTCATCTCACCGCCTGCTTGACGAGCGTCGTGATCGTCTTCACGGCCTTGTCGCTCAGCTCGGTCACGGCGTACGAGCTGGGCCACAGGCCGCTGTCGTCGTCGAGCTTCGCCTCAGGGGTGAACCCGAAGGTCGAGTAGCGCTCTCTGTCGGCGTGGCCGCTGCGAAAGAAGCAGACGACTCTTCCCTTCCTGGCGTAGGCCGGCTGCCCGTACCACAGCTTGGGCGACAGCTCCGGGGCCGTGGCGGTGACGATGGCGTGGATGCGCTCCGCCACCGCGCGGTCGGGAGCCGCCATCTCCGCGATCTTCGAAAGCACGTCGAGCTCCGCGGCCGCTGCCTTGTTGCCACGTCCGCTGCTCGCCTCCTTTCTCAGCTCGGCGGCGCGCTCCTTCATCGCCGCGCGCTCCTGCTCGGAGAAGGTCATGGTGTGTCGAGTGAGAGGATCATGGCGCGGCACGCTAGCCGCACCCTCGGCCGGGCGCTTCTCGATTCCTGCGCGATCGGCGCCGTCCACGACGCGTCAGGCCATCGGCGTCGCGAGTCCGACCGCAGTGCCGACGTGGTCGCGGACGTACGCGACCGTCTGGCCCCACGGCGTCTCTTGCGGAACGGCGACCCCGGAGGCGCCGGCCGCGACGGCGTGGTCGAAGGCGGCCGCGACGTCGTCCGTCGTCAGCGTCAGCTCGAAGCCAGCTGCTTCGTCGGCTGGTCGCAGCGGGCGGTATCTGAGCGGGACGGCGTCGGCCGCGAGCGCATGACTGGTGAAGGCGAGCGCGGTCGTGCCCGTGTCGAGCTCGCCGAACTGCTGGCTCTCATGCAGGAAGCGGCGTCTGAGCCCGAACGCGGACTCGTAGAAGGACAGCGCCGCCGGAACGTCGGGGACGTAGATGACGAGGTAGGAGAGGTTCATGGCGAGCACGCTAGGCGCCCGCGGCGCGCCGATCTTGCACGGATCGGCCGTCTCGCCGCAGCAGCCGCGTGGGCGTCAGACCCGTCAGCCGGCGCACGTCGCGCGTCATGTGCTGCTGGTCGTGCCAGCCGGCCGCGGCGGCGAGCGACGCGAGCCCGTCGTGCGGGCGCGCGGCGGCTAGGCGCAGCAGGCGCCGCAGCCGCATCACGCGCGCAAGCTCGGCGGGCGCGTGGCCGCACAGCTCGCCGCAGCGCCGGCGCAGCTGACGCTCGCTGAGGCCGACCGACCGCGCCAGCTGGGGCACGCGCTGTCCGCCGTCTCGCCAGAGCGTCGCGACCAGCGCCGCGATCTGCGGATCGGGTGCGCTTCCGCCCACGTGGAGGGCGATCGCCTCCTCGAGCGCCCGCGTGGCGGCGTGCGACGCAGCGCCGCCGCACGCCGCGCGCTCGCGCGCGAGCTCGAAGCGGCGCGCCAGCGCGGGAGCGACGTCGGCGAGCGGCACCCGCCCGTCGAGCAGCTCTCCGACCGGGACGCCGAGGACCATGCGCGCGGCGCCCGGCCGCAGCCGCATCCCCGCGGTCAGCGCGCCGTTCGCCGGCAGGTCGACGACACGCGCCGCGCGCAGCGGGCCGACGACGAAGGCGGCGCCGTCGCCGACGACGATCACGTCGGCGCAGGCGTCGGGCAGGACACGGTGCGTGGGGAGGTCGCCGGCACGGCCGCGCGCGGACCAGATCCACTCGACGTGCGGCGCGGCGTGGGACGCCGGCACGTAACCGGTCCAGTCGATCGCACCGTCCTCGTGCACCCGCGCATCATCGCCGACAGGACGACGGCGGGCGAGCACGAACGGGCGCGACTTCCGTAGTTGCACGGATGCGGGCGGGCGCCGGCCGGACCTACGATCGCGCCATGTTCCGCTCACTCCTCGGGGCGCTGGTCGTGCTGGCCGCGCTCGTTCTCGCGCCTGCCACCGCCTCCGCGGCGATCACGCTGACCTACACCGGCACCACGATCGGGATCGCCGGCACGGGCGACAACATCACGTACGTCGGCTTCGACCAGCTCAGAGGCACCGTCACGGTCCGCAACTCCACCGGCGTGACGAACGCGAGCAGCTGCGTCCAGGAGATCATCCCGGTGCTCGGGTCCTACTTCCACTGCCCGGGCGCGACCACCGCGCTCGTCGCCAGCTTCGGCGCCGGCGTCGACAGACTGACGATGGAGAACGTCTGCATCCCGTCGATCGCCGCCAACCTCGGCGAGGGCGTCGGCGACTTCTCGCGGCCGGACGGCTGCCCGCCCGACCAGCTCGCGACGGTCACCGGGGGCAGCGCGGACGACTGGTTCGTCGGCGGCTCCGGCCCCGACCAGTTCGACGGCGGCGGCGGCAACGACCAGCTGTTCGGGGGCGGGAACGACGACGTGCTGACCGGCGGAACCGGCAACGACCGGCTCGAGGGCGCGGACGGCAACGACCAGCTGCTCGGCGGCGACGGCGACGACGTCCTGCGCGGCGGCGGCGGCAACGACCTGGAGGACGCCGGCGCGGGCAACGACCGCCTGGGCGGGGGCGATGCCGATCCCGGTGCCGACGACCTCCGCGGCGGCCCGGGCTTCGACGAGCTTCAGCTGCTCGAGCACGCGGAGGGCGTCGCGATCTCGCTCGACGACGTCGCGAACGACGGCAACCCCGGCGAAGGCGACAACCACCGCTCCGACCTCGAGAAGGTCGTCGGCAGCCCCGGCAACGACACGTACGCCGGCACGGCGGGCAACGACGTCTTCGACGGCAGCCTCGGCGACGACGTCGCCCGCGGCGGCGGCGGCAACGACGAGCTGTCCGGCAGCTCCGGCGCCGACCAGCTGTTCGGCGACGCCGGCAACGACACGCTCTACGGCGGGGACGGCGACGACCGCGTCGAGGGCGGCGCCGGGCTCGACAGCCTCTACGGCGACTACGCCAACTGCTCCGCCTACGGCTGCTCCGCCGGCAACGACCAGCTGTTCGCCCGCGACAACGAGGCGGACTCGCTCAACTGCGGCTCCGGCGCCGACAGCGCCCAGGTCGACGCCGTCGACACGGTCGGCCAGGACGGCTTCCAGGCCTGCGAATCGGTCGACCGCGCCGCCGCGCCGAGACCGGCCCCGGGTCCCGGCCCCGGCGGCCCGGGCGCCGCACCGCCGGCCAGAGACAGAAGAGCGACCGGTCCTGCGCCGCTGCGCGCCGCGGCCGTGAGAGGCGGCGCCCGACGCGTCTCGCTCGCGCTGACGTTGCGCCGTGCCGCGACGGTCACCGTCACCGTGACGCGCAGAGGCGCGCGCAGAGCGCTCGGCACGGTGACGTTCAGAGCGAAGGCCGGCAGATCGACGCGCACGCTGACCAGAGTCGGCCGCAGAGCGCTGCGACCCGGCAGCTACCGCGTCGTCGTGCGCGTCGGCTCGAGCTCCAGAACGTTCACCGTTCGCGTCCGCCGCTAGAGCGAACGATGCTGATCGCGCCGGCGCGCGGGAGCGCGGCGGCGCGGTCGCCGCGCCGCAGCGCGAGGCGCGCGAGCTGCTCGCGCGGGACCTCGCAGCGGAGCGGTCCGACGCGGACGTGGACGCGGCCGCCATCGGGCGTGAGCTCGCTGATCGTGCCGCGGACGGCGTTGGCCGGGAGCGGCTCGGCGGGCTCGTCGTCGCGCAGCAGCAGCACGTCCCACGGCGCGATCGCGACGCCGACGCGTCCGCGTGCCGGCTGAGCGACACGCAGCACGCCGCCGCCGTCGAGCCGGATCTCGGCGCCGCCGCCGGGCAGCGGCGTCGCGTCGCCGGCCAGCAGGTTGCTGCCGGTCAGCGCCGCGACCGCCGCGTCGGCCGGTCGCTGCGACAGACCGGCGAGGGTGTCGAGCTGGCGCAGCCGGCCGTCGACCAGGACGCCGGCGCGGTCGGCGAGCGCAGCCGCGTCGCGGAAGTCATGGGTGATCAGGATCGTCGGCAGCGTCAGCTCGTCGAGCAGCTCCTGCAGCTCGCCGCGCACGACCGCACGCGTGTGCGCGTCGAGCGCGGAGAGCGGCTCGTCGAGCAGCAGCACCGCCGGGTCGCGCGCGAGCGCGCGGGCGAGCGCGACCCGCTGTCGCTCACCGCCCGACAGCGTCGCCGGGCGGGCGCCGGCCAGGTGGGAGATGCGGAAGCGCTCCAGCAGCTCACCCGGGCGCGTGCGCCCGCCGCGCGCGGCGAACGCGACGTTGTCCTGCACGGTCATGTGCGGGAACAGCGCGTACTCCTGGAAGACGAGCCCGACCGAGCGCTCCTCGGGCGGCAGCGAGACGCGCGCGCCGGCGTCGAACCACGTCGTGCCGCCGAGCGCGATGCGGCCGGCGTGCGGGTCGAGCAGGCCGGCGATCGCGCGCAGCACGGTCGTCTTGCCGGCGCCGGAGGGGCCGACGAGCGCGAGCGTCTCGCGCTCGACGGTCAGCTCGAGCGCGAGGCGGAAGGAGCGAAGATCGACGGCGAGGTCGAGGTGGAGGATCGCCATGAGGAGACGAGCTTGTAGATGATCAGGACGGCGGCGCTGAGCAGCACGAGCAGGACGCCGATCGCGAGCGCCAGATCGAAGTTCGCCTCCAGCTGCTCGTAGACGCCGAGCGTCAGCGTCTGGGTCTCGCCGCGGACGTTGCCGGCGAACATGATCGTGGCGCCGAACTCGCCGATCCCGCGCGCGAACGTCAGCACCCAGCCGGCGACCAGGCCGCCGGCCGCGAGCGGCAGCGAGACGCGCCAGAACGTGCGCGCCGGCCCGGCGCCGAGCGTCCGCGCCGCGGCGGGCAGCAGCGGATCGACGCTCTCGAACGACGCGATCCCCTGACGCAGGTAGAACGGCGAGGCGACGAAGGTGACGGCGAGGATCACGGCCCACTCGGTGAACGGCAGCACGATCCCCGCGTCGGCGAGCGGGTCGCCGAGCAGGCCGCCCGCGCCGAACGCCGCGAGCAGGCCGATGCCCGCGACGGCGGGCGGCAGCACGAGCGGCAGCTCGATCAACGTGATCAGGGCCGCCCGGCCGGGGAAGCGCCGCGTCGCGAGCAGATACGCGGTCGGCGTCCCGACCAGGAGGATCAGCGCGTTGGCGATCGCGTTGGTGCGCGCGGTCACGACGAGGATGTCGCGCACCGCCGGATCGCCGAGCAGGTCGGGCACATCGGCCAGCGGCGTCTCCGCGAACAGCGCGACGAGCGGGATCGCGAGGAACGTCACGGTGACGCCGGCGCACAGCGCGAGGAGCGCGGTGAAGCCCGCGCTCCTCGCACGACGACGCGCGCGCCGTGCCCCGGTCGGCCGCTCGCCCGGCATCACAGGCTCAGCGCGGCGGCAGCCCGAACCCGCCGGCCTGCAGCACGCGGCGGCCGCTGCTGCCGGTGACGCGCTTGATGAACGCGTCGGCGCCGGAGGTGTCCGCACCCGAGCGCCGAACGGCGCAGAGCTGGTACCGGACCGGCGGCTGGGCCCACTTCGGCAGGCGGATCGTGCGGACGCGGTCGGCGACGATGCGGCCGTCGGTGATGTACGTGAAGCCGGCGTCGGCCGAGCCGAGCGCGACCTTCGACGTGATCCCGGCGACGTTCGCCTCCTGGCTGACCGTGTTGCTCGACAGGATCGACGTCAGCCGCATGCGCGCGAGCAGCTTGCGCGTGTAGTCGCCGATCGGCACCCCGGGCACCCCGATCGCCAGCCGTCTCCCGCCGCTGCGCAGGCTGTAGACGGAGCTGATGTTGCCGGGATTGCTCTGCGGGACCAGCAGCACGACGATGTTGGTCGCGAACGTCACCGGCCGGCCGCAGCGGCCGGCGCGGAACAGCGCCTGGGCCTCGGACGGGCTTGCGGAGGCGAACACGTCGGCGGGCGCGCCGCGCTCGATCTGCGCCTGCAGCGCGCCCGAGCCGGCGAAGTTGTACGTCGCCGAGGCGATCCGCGGAAACGCCTCGCGCAGCGACGCCGCCGCATAGACGGTCAGCGCCTGCGCGCCCGCGGGGATGGCGAGCGCGACGAGGGCCGCCAGCGCGACCGCGAGGCCGGCGCGGCGACGGCGGATGGAGGGAAGAAGGTGCAGCATCTCGATCGGTCCTTTCAGCTCGGCTCGACGCCGGGCGTCGAGAGGAAGCGGTCCAACTGCTCGCCGGCGAGCTCGACGCTCAGCGGCGACGGGACGCGCGTGAAGTTCGGCGCGCCGCGCAACGCCCGCAGCCACGCCAGCTGCTGCACGTCGTACGCGAGCAGACGCCCGAGCAGCAGCCGCGTCGAACGGTCCTCGCCGTTCTGCACGCCGTTGAGGTAGACGCCGACCAGCAGCGCCTCCAGTCGCTCGCCGAAGCGGCCGATCGACGCTCTCGACGCAAGCTCCCTCGCCGGCAGCGTGATCGTGAACGAGTCGTCGCCGAGCGCGTCCTCGCCCAGCGCCGCGTCGAGCTTGGCGACCTGCTTGACCTTCTCGGCGCGGATCTGAGCGGCCCGCCTGCGCTCCGCGACCGTCAGCGCCGGTGCGGCGGCGGCGGCGCGGTAGAGCTCGAGGCTGACGCGCTCGCCGATCGCGCCGAGCTGGAGGAACCCGAGATCCTCGCCCTTGGGCTCGGGCGCCGGCAGCGCCGCGCGCGCCGGCAGCGCCAGCGCGCCCGCGCCGAGCATCGCTCCCGCCCCGGCGGCGCTCAGCCGCAAGAACCCGCTTCGATCGAACGTCCTCACCGTCTCAGCACTCCTCTCGTCGATTCCCGGACCGCCCGGAGCGGCCGCATCCTACACACGAAATGAGTAGTAAGCTCAAAACATGAGTAGAGAGCGAGCGCGCCGCGCCGCCGCCGGCCTCGCGGTTCTCGCGCTGACGGGAGCGCTCGCGGCCTGCGGCGACGGCGACACGACGGCGGCGACGACCGCAGCGACCGGCGGCGCGACGTCGCCGGCGGCCCCGCCGCTGCTGCGCGAGCCGGCGCGCGACGGCGAGATCGTCGTCGACGGCGAGGCGTCCCCCGAGACGCACGGCCCGTACGACTTCGACGGCCGCTACGTCGTGCGCTTCGCGCAGTACGCCCCCGAGGACGCCGACCTCGACTTCAACGCCCAGACCGCGTTCGCCGTGAGGCTCGGACCCGCACGGCCGGGACCGAGCGCGCGCTACGTCAAGCTCTTCAGCGACGCCGCCAGAGACGGTCGCCGCACCGTCGACCTGCGCGGCGAGCACACCGTCGAGGTCGAGTTCGGCGACTTCCCCTACGTCGTGCGCTTCACACCCGCCCGCTGACGCCGCGACGGACGTGGGCACTCCCGCTCCCGCTCCCAGCTTGACAGCGTCAAGCCCACGGATTAGCTTGATGGCGTCAAGTCGATGCGCGCCGGCGACCTCGACTCAGGCCGGGTTGATCAATCGATCTACGAAAGGTCGTTCATGAAGATCCTCACGCAGGGCGCGCTCGCGGCCGTGGTCGCTGCCGCAGCCATCGCTGTTCCAGCGGCCGCCGCGTCCGCTTCGGTCGCACCCGACCCCTACCGGACGACTGTCGCGAGCGGCAGCTTCACAGGGGCCTCCAGACTCGGCTCCTCGACCTGCACCCTCTCGAACGTCGTCGCGAAAGCGCGCAGCACATGGCGCGGCGCGAAGCTGAAGATCAAGGGGTTCGACGCCTCGTGTGAAGGCGTCATAACCGCAGCGAGATACGACAGCAAGATCCGCTTCAAGATCCGCGACGGCGCGGTCACGGGAACGATCTCGATCGTGATCACGAACTACGCCGGCGGGCAGTGCCAATACAGCGGACCGGTGACCGGGACCGTCGTCAGAGGCGGCAACGAGTTGGCGGCGGCGGGCACGGTCACCTTGCAGAGAACACTGGTCGCCCCATGCGCGCCGGACTCGGAAGCGACCTTGAGCCTGAGATTCCCGGGCGCCACCTTCTGGTGACCCCGACCCTCCAGCGCACATGAACGCAGGGCCGCGCTCTGGGAGCGCGGCCCTTTCGCCTCAGCGTCGCCTCGTCTGATGGCATTTGACTCTAGAACCGAATTCGATTCTAATTGCAGCCGATGGCATCCCGTCCGGCGACCGCGAAGGGACGTGCGACGCACACGCGACTGCTCGACGCCGCGACCGCCGAGCTGCTGGCGCGCGACGGCGATCTCGAGCTGACGCGCGTCGCGCACGCGGCGCAGGTGTCGCCGAGCGTCGTCTACCACCACGTCGGCGGGAAGGCGGAGCTGATCGGCGCCGTCGTGGAGAGCTTCTACGGACGGCTCCATGCGGAGGTGCTGGACGACGACCTGACGCCGCTCGGCGACTGGCCGACGCGTGAGCACGAGCGGCTGCGGCGCGGCGTCGCGTTCCACTACCGCGAGCCGCTCGCGCCGGTGCTCTACGGCCGCATGGCGCGCGACCCGGCGCTCGCCGCGCTCGAAGCACGGCTGATCGCGCAGGTCGTCGACGCCTCCGCGCGCAACATCCGCGCGGCGCAGCGGGCCGGCGAGCTGCCGTCCGGACCCGACCCGGCGCTCGCCGGCGCGGCGATCTTCGGCGCGATGCGCCAGGTGCTGCTGGAGGCGCTCGGGCGCGCGCGCCGGCCCGCGATGCGCGGCGTCGTCGAGCAGCTGTGGCGCGTGACGGCCGCCGCCGTCTCCATTCCGAGCGAGAGGACGAGCAGATGACGAGCGAGCAGGTGCCCGAGCAGGCGGGCGACTTCGTCCGCTACGAGCAGCGCGGACCGGTCGCGCTGATCACGATCGACCGTCCGGAGCGGATGAACGCGATCGGACCGGAGGTCCACCAGGGGCTGCTCGACGCGTGGACGCGCTTCCGCGACGACGACGCAGCGCTCGTCGCGGTGCTGACCGGCAGCGGCGAGCAGGCGTTCTGCGCCGGCGGCGACCTGAAGGCGGCGTTCGAGGGGCGCGCCGTCGCTCCGCTGACGCCGGAGGAGCGGGCGGCGCACGTGCGCGGCGAGCGGCCGGGCGTGCTCGGCCCCTCCCGCTGGACCGACCTGCACAAGCCGACGATCGCTGCCGTCAACGGCGTCGCCTACGCCGGCGGACTGGAGTGGGTCTGCTGGACCGACCTCGCGATCGCCGACGCGCACGCGACGTTCGGCGTCACCTGCCGCCGCTGGAACATCGGCCTCGCCGACGGCGGCACCCAGCGGCTGCCGCGGATCGTCGGCTTCCGCCGCGCGATGGAGCTGATCGTCACCGGCCGCGTGATCGACGCCGACGAGGCGCTGCGGATCGGGCTCGTCAACGAGGTCGTGCCGTCCGGCACCTGCGTGCAGCGCGCGCTCGAACTGGCGGAGACGATCGCGGCGCTGCCGCAGTCCGCGATCCGCACCGACAAGGAGGCGGCCGTGCGCGGGTTCGGCCGCCCGCTGGAGGAGGGCCTGCGGATCGAGGCGGAGTGCTTCGACCGCCTGCTCGACGATCCGCAGATCGCCGAGGGCCTGCGCCAGTTCAACGAGCGCGACCATCCCGACCGCCGCCCGGACGCCGCGCCCGCGACGCCGGGGCTGGCGCGGCCGCGCTAGGCCCTCAGCAGCGGGTGGACGGCGACCGTGCCGTCGCCGCCCGGGGCGAGCTTGATCAGGTACGTGTAGTGGCGGTCGGGCCGCGCGTCGGCGCAGAAGCGCGCCCACGCCGCGAACGCCTGCTCCTCCTCGACGCCGGTCTCCTGCCAGCGCTGGCGCAGCGTCTCGCCCGCCGACTCGACGCTCTGCGCGTCGCCGATCAGGACGGTCGCGCCGAGCGCCGTGCCGGCGAGCGCGTCGCGCAGCCAACCGGCGATGAACGGCTCCCGCTCGCCGCCGAAGCCCTGACCGCCGACGAGCGCCTCGCCGCCGAACTCGAGGTGCTCGCCGACCCCGGCCAGCACCTGCCGCAGCACGGCGTCGCCGTCCTCGCCGCCGTCGCTCGGCGGCGGCAGCGCGACACCATGCGGCGCCGGCAGGCACGGCGGGTTGGCGACGATCAGGTCGAACTGCTCGTCGGCGACCGGCTCGAAGAGCTTTCCGGCGCGCACCTCGACGCGCTCGTCGAGCCCGTTCAGCAGCACGTTGAAGGTCGCCACCTCGGCGGTGCCCGGCTCGCCCTCGACGGCGACCGCCTCGGCCGCGTCGAGCAGGCTGACGAGCAGCCCGCTGCCGGTGCCGAGCTCCAGCGCGCGCCGCGCCGGCCCGCGGTTGGCGACGAAGCGCGCCATCCAGAACGCGGTCGCGCTGATGTCGACGAGCAGCTCGCCGGGCTCGTAGCCGCGCAGCCACAGCGGCGGCGTGACCGCCAGCAGCCGGTTCGCGTAGGCGACGACGATGAAGCGGCTGCGCACGCCGTCGCGCGTGCGCTCCAACAGGCCGGCGTCGAGCAGCCGGTCGACGACGCTCGCGTCCAGCTCCGCGTGAACCGCGTCGAGCGGGACGGTCGCGCCGAGCGTGAACAGCCGCACGAGCAGCTGCCCCAGCTCGGGCAGACCCTCGATCGCCGCGCGCACCCGCTCCCCGCTGAACGGCTCGACGAACGGCCGCTCCGTCGAGGGGTCGCTCAGCAGCGCCTGGACCTCCCGGTAGTGGCCCTCGTCGAGCACGCTCCGCAGCAGCAGCGCGGCGTCGGGATCTGCCCTCATCTCATCGCTCCTTCGTCTCCATGGCGACGGTGCCCGCGCCGGCGAGGTTCGCCACGCAGTCGATCAGCAGGCTGCCGCGCGCATCGGCGATCAGCGTCTGGCCCGGGTTGACGACGACCGTCGTCGTCGCGCTGTCGATCAGCGCGGGACCGCTCAGCGTCGCGCCGTCCTCGAAGCGGGCGCGGTCGTAGACCGGCGTCTCGACCAGCTCTCCCAGCTCGGCGAACCAGGCCAGCCGTGTCCCGTTGCGGGCGGCGTCGGCCGACCGCGGCTCCAGCTCCGTCAGCCGTGCCGTCGCCGGCCGCTCCATCAGGCCGACGCCCGACACGCGCCAGTGCAGGAACTCGACCGCGTGCTCCTCGATCGACCAGGTGTAGCGCTCGGCGTGCGCGGCGTGGAAGGCGCGCTGCACCTGCGCGAGCGCCGCCGCGTCCAGCTCGCCGGGCGGCACCGCGATCGTGAGGTCGTGGACCTGGCCCTCGTAGCGCGCGTCGACCGAGCGCTCGAGCGCGATCGCGTCGGGGCCGAAGCCGCTCGCGGCGAGGTCGTCGCGGGCGCGCTGCTCCAGCTCCGCGAACGCGGCCCGCACGTCGGCCAGCGCCGGGTCGGCCGAGGAGGTGTGGACCATCGCAGCGTAATCGTGACGCACGTCGGTGACAGTCATCCCGAACGAGCAGATCGTGCCGGCCTCCGCCGGGACGAGCACGCGCTCGATGCCCAGCTCGGCCGCGAGCCGGCCGGCGTGCAGCGGCCCCGCTCCGCCGCCGGCGACGAGCAGGAACGGCCGCGGGTCGATCCCGCGCTGGACCGAGACGACGCGGATCGCGTCGACCATGCTCGCGTTGACCAGCTCGATCACGCCCGCCGCCGCGGCGAGCGCATCGATCCCGAGTGGGTCGCCGACATGCTGCTCGAGCGCCTGGCGGGCGCGCGCGGCGTCGAGCGTGCGGCGCCCGCCGAGGAACGCCTCCGGCGAGAGGTAGCCGAGCACGACGTTCGCGTCCGTCACGGTCGGGCGCTCGCCGCCCTGGCCGTAGGCGGCCGGACCGGGCCGCGCGCCGGCCGACTCCGGGCCGACGCGCAGCGCGCCGCCCGAGTCGATCCACGCGATCGAGCCGCCACCCGCGCCGATCGAGTGGACCTCGACCGCCTGCACGCCGATCGGCTGGTGCTCGAGCTGGATCGTGCGCGACAGCGGCGCCTCGCCGGCGCGCATCAGGCAGACGTCGAACGAGGTGCCGCCCATGTCGACCGTGATCATGTCCTGCGCGTCGACGCGCTCGCCGATGTGGCGCGCCGCCGCCGGCGCCGCCGCCGGGCCGGAGATCAGGATCCCGGCGGGCACCTGGAGCGTGCGCTCGACGGTCGCGCAGCCGCCGTTGACCTGCATGATCAGGACGTCGCGCCGCAAGCCGTGCTCGCGCAGCCACGTCTTCAGCTCGCCCAGGTAGCGGGCGCTGCGCGGGTAGACGTACGCGGACAGCACGGCGGCGGAGGTGCGCACCCACTCGCCGATCTCCGGCAGCACGTCGGAGGCGATGATCACCGGCACGTCCGGCAGCTCGTGCGCGACCAGCTCGCGCACCCGCCGCTCGTGCGCCGGGTTGGCGTTCGACCACAGCAGCGAGACGGCGATCGCCTCCGCGCCGCGGCGCCCCAGCTCGCGCGCGGCGTCGCGCACCGACTGCTCGTCGAGCGGCTCGACGACCGTGCCGTCGGGCGCGACGCGCTCGCGCACGCCCAGCCGCCGGGAGCGGTCGGCGAAGTCGCGCGGCCGCGGCAGGCGGTCGTTGAAGCGCTCCCACTTGAAGCCGTCGCGGAACAGCAGCACGTCGCGGAAGCCCTCGGTGCAGAGCAGCCCGACCTGCGGCCCGTCGCGCTCGATCACGATGTTCGTCGCGATCGTCGAGCCGTGCACCAGCAGCGTCGTGCGCGCGAGGAACTCATCCAGCGCCAAGCCGGCGTTCGCGGCGACGGCGGCGAGCCCTCTCTGCACGCCGATCTCGGGGTGCGGGTGGGTCGAGTCCTCCTTCCACAGCGTCACGTCGCCGTCCTCGGCGACCACCGCGATGTCGGTGAACGTGCCACCGATGTCGATCCCGACACGCCAGCTCATAGGTCCCACCTTGCGTCCGTTGAAGAGAAGAGACATGCCGGCTCAGCCGGTCCGCAGCCCGTGCTTGGGCAGGCCCCACTGGTTCGCCGAGCGCGGATCGGGCGCCTCGGCCTCCCAGCCCATCGGCGCGACGAACACGTCGCCGTCGCGCATCTGGCGCGCGAACCAGTCCGCGGCGCGCGGCGCGTCGGGCACCGCCGCGCGCGCGTCGACCGCACGTGTGCGCCCAAGCTCGGCCCGCAGCTGCTCGGTCCGCTCGGCGTCCAGCTCGCCGTCGTCGCCGAGCACGACGCCGTACGTCGCGCGTGCCGCCGCGGCCGTGCAGATCCCGTCACGCACGTCGGCGAGCACCTGCTCCAGCGGCCGGCGCAGCGGGTCGCCCCAGCCGCCGCCGCCGCTCGTCACGCCGACCCACGTCTCGCCCGGCGCGATCGGCACGGGCGCGAGCGCGCAGTGCAGGAAGCGCCGCGGGCCGTCGCCGGCCGGCTCGATGTACGTCCCTCCGCCTGCCCCGGCGGTGCCGCCGCCGAGCCCATAGGGCGGGTTGACGAGCCCGTCGCTGGTGTAGACCGCCTCGATCTCGCCGGCGACCGGTGTCAGCGCGCAGCGGACGCCCGGTCCGCCGATGTGCTCGCCGAGGCCCATCGAGTCGGGCTCGACCTCGCACTCGCGGAAGCGCACCGGGTAGAGCAGCTCGGTGTGCTCGATCGACGCGCACTTGAGCCCGCCGAAGGCGGCCATGCCGATGATCAGCGGCCAGCCGTCGGCGCCGCCGGAGGCGGGTCCGCCGCCGCCGCTGTTGAGCACGGAATGGCCCCAGAAGACGCCGCTGCGCTCGTCGGTCCCGGACAGCATCGGCGCGCCGGCCCAGCGCGCGCTGCCCGACCGCACCCGCTCGGGGATCGCCTGCGCCAGCGCCTTGCAGACGACGTCCTGCATCAGGTCGGCGGTCGCGGTCGTCGCCTCGGCCGTCGACGTCGGGTAGACGGGGTTGCAGAGCGTCCCCTCGGGCGCGCTCACCGTGACCGTGCGCAGGCAGCCCTCGTTGCGCGGGATGTCGGGGTCGATCGCCATCACGAGCGGGATCCCGCCGGCCGCCTGCATCGTCGCGAAGGAGGCGTTGAGGCCGTGCGCGCCGGCCGGGTCGCTGCCGGAGAAGTCGACCTCGACGCTGCGGTCGTGGATCGTGACGGCGCAGTTGACGAGCAGGTCGGTCGCGCGGCTGCCGTCGGTGTCGAGCCAGCCGCGCGCCTCGTAGCGGCCGTTGGGCATCCGCTCGATCTCCGCCTCGGTGCGGCGCCGCGCGTACGCGATCGCCTCATCGACGTAGCGGGCGATCGTCGCGTTGCCATAGCGCGCGCACAGCTCCTGCAGCCGCCGCTCGCCCGTCCAGATCGAGCCGAGCTGCGCCATCAGGTCGCCGCGCAGCAGCTCGCGCCAGCGCAGGTTCGCGAGGTACAGCTCCAGCACGTCGGCGCGCTGCACGCCGCGGTCGTAGAGCTTCAGCGGCGGGATCTTCAGCCCCTCCTGCCAGACGTTGCGCGCCGCGCCGTCGGCGCTGTGCGGGTTCGGCGCGCCCATGTCGAGCTGATTGCCGCGCACGATCGACCAGAACATCCGCTCCCCGTCGCAGAAGACAGGGCATGCGGTGACGAGGTCGGCGACGTGCGTGTTGCCGCGGTAGGGGTCGTTGCAGAGGATCACGTCGCCCTCGTGCACGTCGTCGCCGAACGCCTCCTCGATCGCGTGCAGCACGAGGTGCATCGAGTTCGTGTGGATCGGGAGCGCGTCGACCATCGCGACCTGTCGCGCCTGCGCGTCGTAGACGCAGCAGGAGTAGTCGCGCAGCAGCGAGAGCATCGACGTGAACGCCGCGTTCTCGAGCGTGTGGGTCATCTCCTCCGCGATGCTGTCGAGACGGCTGAGGATCACGCTGAACGTGGTCGGGTCGATCTCCTCCGAGACGGAGGACCGGGGTGGCTCGGTGGTGGCGCTCATGGCGCCATTCTGTGCCCGCCGCGCGGGCCGGGCAACGGACGGGCGGTCCAAGTTGCCGCGCGGGGTTTTCGCCACGTGGGCGATCCCGGCCGGCCTTCTCAGGCCGCGTCGCCGTCGGCGCCGGCCCCGGCGTCGTCCAGCACCGGCCCGTCGGTGCCGAAGCGGTCGAGCACGTTCGCGGTGACGCGTGCGGCGCCGCCGTCGGGGTCGGCGCAGAAGCTCACGACCCAGCCGATCGAACCGGTCGCGAAGACCGCGCCGCCGCCGGGCAGCGGCGCGAGCGTGAGGTCGGCGCGCACGTCGGCGCACTCGTCCCCGCCCTGGCCCGGGCGCATCGCCGGCACGTCCTCGACGGCGAGCTGGAAGTGACGCGTGTGACCGCCGCTGGAGCTGGCGAGCACGAGCGCCGTCTCGGGCGTGCCGAGCGCGGGCTCAGCGCGGTCGATCTCGTCGGCGGCGGCGCCGCCGAGCGGGCCGCCGGCGCCGATCGGCTCGTCCTGCGCGACGCCCGCGAAGACGTACGCCGCGCGCGGATCGCGGCTGTCGGGCAGCCGCCGGTACGCCGCGCCGCTGCCCCACCCCTGAGCCGAGAAGCCGACCCCGACGAGGTCGTGCGGCGCGCCGCCGCGGTGGCGCCAGAGGCCGCCCAGCTCGCCGCTCGTGCTGTGGTGCTGCTCGCCGGGCGGCGAGTCGCCGGCGCGCGTGCCCGCGTGCCCGCGACGGACCTCGACGACGCCGCGGTCGGCGCTCGTCGAGGTGACCCAGTAGAAGCCGTTACCGCCCATGTACATCAGCCGCCCGCCGCCGGCGGTGTAGGCGGCCAGCGCGCGGCGCATCGCGCCGGTCACGTACTCGGGATGGCTGCCGGTCAGCACGACGCGGTGGCCGCGCAGCGCGTCGACCCCCTCGCGGTCGAGATCCTCGTCGGTCAGCAGCTCGCAGTCGGTCCCGCGCTGCGCGAGCCAGCCGAGCAGGCGCAGGTCAGCGGAGAAGTGGCGCGGCTCGCCGGTCAGCCAGTAGGTGTAGCGCGGCTGGAACTCGAGGATCGGCCGGCGCCGCGACGAGTAGCGGCACATGCTCCCGTCGGCGTGCGCGTCGTAGAGCGAGAGCCCCAGCTCGTGCTCGACGGCGTAGCGCTCGTAGCGGCTCAAGCGTGCGTCGCCGTCGGCGCGCAGCGGCGCGAGGCTCGCGCGCAGCTCTTCGCCGAAGCGCTGGTTGCCGTAGGCCTGGTAGGTGAACGTCGGCAGCACGAGCGCGACCCGCGCGCGCCCGGGGCCGCGCACGACGAACGGCACGTGCTCGACCGAGCCGCCGTGGAACGCGAGCCGCGCGGCGTAGACGCCGCTCGTCGCGTCCGCCGGGACCGTCAGCGCGAACGAGGTCTCCCAGCCCGCGTCGTCGAGGTCGTCGGCGTGGAAGTGGATCGCACCGTACTCGTGCGGGCGCAGGCGGAAGTCGACCTCGTCGCCGCTCCAGTTGCGCCCGGTGACCGCGCGCGCCGGCCGGTTGACGACGCGGCCGTGGAGGTCGTTGCCGGAGGTGTCGACGATCTCGGCCCCCTCGCAGCGCTGCGCGAAGTCCCACGCGGCGACGAGCCCGTCGCGCGCGAGCTCCAGCGGCGGCACGTCGGCGGCGAGCCGGTCGAGCGCGGCGGGCGGGAGCGCGCGGCGCCAGATCCGCACGCCGTCGAGCTTGCCGTCGAGGAAGCGCGGCGCGGCGCCGGTCTCCCGCGCGGCGGCGGGTGCGGCCGCGCCGCCGATCAGCAGCGGCCCGCGGGCGGCGCCGGGCGCGACGCCCGTGCCGGCGCCGGTCCGCGCGACGCGCACGACGGCCTCGTCGCGCAGCCACGGCGAGCGCGCCGCCTGCTGCAAGCGCAGCTCGCCCGCGGCGCCGTCGAGCACGAGCGCGACGAACGCCCAACGATCCGGTCGCAGCGCGAGGCCGCTGCGGACCGTCACCCGCGCGCCGTCGGCGCCCTGGACCCAGCCGAGCAGGTCGCCCTCCGGCGTCAGCGCGATGCCCCAGCCGGGGGCGCCCTCCTCGCCGCCGCCGCGGCCGACGACGCCCTGCGTGCCGTGGGCGGACGGCGTCGTCGCGCAGATCCACAGCTGGACGGTGAAGCTCGTGCCGAGGTCGAGCCGCGGGTCGTCGCCGACCTCCGCGAACGACCCCATCGCGATCGCCTGCTCGGCGCCGGCGCAGCGGACGCCGTCGCCGAGCGCCAGCTCGGGGACCGCGCCGGCGGCGTCGACGCCGCCGAGCAGCCGCACGAGCGTCGCGTCGTAGCGGCCGGCGGCAGTGCTGACGTGGAACGCGACGGTCTCGCCGGGCCGGGCGGTCCAGCGGCTCGCGTAGCCGATTCCTGAGATCTCGTCGGAGGGCGTCATGGCAGGCATCGCATCTCACGCGATCGTCCTGGCGGGTACAAGCGCCTGCCGGGCGAAGCGCGCGGCACGTGTTTCGACGCGTGGGCGATAGACGTCACCGGACACGGCACTACACCTGGTCGGTGCCTCCCTCGACCGGCCCGTCGCGGCGCAGCGTGATCGTCTCCAGCGCCCGCACCGCGAGCCACAGCTCCAGGCGGTCGGCGGGATCGTCGGGGTGGCGGCCGGTCTGCTCGGCGAGGCGGTTCATGCGGTACCGCAGCGTGTGGCGATGGACGCCCAGCCGGTCGGCGGTCTCCTTCCAGCGCGTGCCGGCGTCGAGCAGCTCGGTCAGCGACTCCATCAGCCAGCCGTTCTGCGCGACCGGTCCGAGCACGCGGTCGACGTACGCCTCCAGCAGCGCGCTCGGGACGCTGAGCAGCAACTCCATCGGTCCGAGGTCGAGATACGAGACGACGGGTTTGCGTGCGGTGCTCAGCACCGCACGCGCCTCCAGCAGCGAGCGGCCCAGTGCGCGACCGCTCGCGAGCCGGCCGACGGCGATCCGGACGCCTCCCGGCTCGGCCGCGACGACGCGCTCGGCGATCGCGCGCAGCTGGTCCTCGTCGCCGTTGGCGACGAGGAAGGCGACGGTGTCCGGACCGACGGCCGAGAGCTGGCGCACGCCCGCGCGGTTGAGCTGGACCTCGAGCGCGGCGCGCAGCCGCTCGCCGCCGCGGTCGCCGGGCAGGCCTACGAGCGCCGCGAACGAGCCGGCCCGCTCGAAGCCGAAGGCCGCGATCCGGTCCGCGATCTCGTCGTCTTCGAGCCGCTCGCGCTCGAGGTCGTCGAAGAGGTTGCCGGCGAGCCGCAGCTCCGCGGCGCGGACGGCGTGGCGGCGCGTCAGCTCCAGCGCCAGCGCGCCCTGGCCGTGGCGCAGCACGAGGCGGTCGAACTCGCTCCACTCGCCGTCGGCGCGCGCCGCCAGCAGCTCGGCGCGCGCGTCCGCGGTGACCACGTCGAGGCGCAGCACGGGCGCGTCGCCAAGCTCCTCGAACGCCAGCCCGCCCGTCGCGTGGTGCTCGGCGAGCACCGCGTCGCCCTCGCGCAGCTGCACGCTGCAGCGCAGCTCGCCGGCGAGGATCGCGAGCAGCTCGCGCAGCGGCGCGCCCTCGACGGCGGCGCGTACGAGCTCTTCGTGCAGGGTCAGCGCGCGCCAGTGGTCGTCGGAGGTCTCCGCGTCACTGCTCGTGGCGCGCACGAGCGCGGCGAGCGCGTCGCGGCCGGTGACCGCGAGCACGGGCAGCTCCAGCCGCGCGGCCTCCTGCAGGACGGCCGGCGGGACCGCGTCGAGATGCTCGCCGAGCGCGACCGCGAGGCCTGCGGCGCCGCAGGCGGCGAGTCGGCGCACGTAGCCGCGCTGGGCGGCGGGGCGGTCGCCGAGGCCGCGGCCCGCGGTCAGCAGCAGCGTGCCGCGCTCGAGCAGCTCGGTCGGGTCCTCCAGCTCGGAGATGCGCGCCGCCACGATCGCGTTGGCGCGCGCGCGGTCGCCGGCGAGCAGCTCCACCTGGAGCTCCGGACTGCCGGCGATGTCAGCGACGGTCACCACGTGCGGGCGTTCCTCTCTCTTCTGTCGACGGCGAATGACGGGCCACCCGCCGTCACCGTGCGCGAAGCTTGCCCGTGCCCGGGCGCCACGGCCACCGACGGCCGGGCCAAAAAGCCCGTCCCCGAGTTGGCCTGCCGGGCGATTGCCCGGCGCAGGTGCGCGCTCAGAGAATGACGCTCCAACGATCCGACTCGTTTCTCCAGGAGGAGCTGGCCAGATGGACGAAGTCAAGAAGGTGCTGCCGTCGGTCCGTGGACGCGGGGTGAGCCGGCGCGCTTTCCTGAACGAGGGTGCGGCATGGGGGCTCTCGGCCTCGACGGTCGGACGGCTGCTCGCCGTCGGCGCCGCCCCGGCCGGCCTGCTCGCGGGCTGCGGGACCGACTCCGAGAGCGCGAGCGGCGGGGGCGGAGGCGGCGGAGCCGCCGGGATCATCGCGATCGGCAACGCCGAGCCGCCGACGTCGGCCTACTGGGACCCCCACGCCCAGTTCGGCATGGCCGACACGCAGCTCTGGTCGCTGACGTACGACATGCTGCTCAGCTACGACAAGTCCGGGCGCGTCGTCGGCGGCCTGGCGCGGCGCTGGCACCGTACGAGCCCGCAGCGCATGCGCTTGGAGCTGCGCGAGGACGCCCGCTTCCAGGACGGCGCGCCGGTGCTCGCGAAGGACGTCAAGGCGAGCCTCGACCGGCTCGGCGATCCGGAGTCGAGACTCGTGCTGTCCGCCTACGCGACCCCGGGCATGAGAGTCGAGGTGATCGACGAGCACACGATCGAGATCGTCACCCCGCGCCCGTTCGGACCGCTGGAGTCGGCGCTGACGCTGTTCGCGATCGCGCCCGCGAGAGACATCGCGCAGCCGGATGTCTTCAGAGAGCGGCCGCTCGGCAGCGGCCCGTTCAGATTCGTCCGCTACAAGAACAACGTCGTCGAGCTGGTCGCGAACGAGAGATACTGGCGCGGCAAGCCGGCCTCCAGAGGCGTCGAGCTGCGCTACATCGCCGACCCCGAGGCGCGTCTCAACGCGCTGCTGACGGGCGCGATCGACATCTACACGCGCGGCAGCTCGCTGACGCTCGACGCGACGAAGAAGGACGGCTACCACGTCACCACGACCGGCCCGGCCAGCCAGCTGATCTACATCCCGCAGCACAACACGGAGCTCAGCGACCCGCGTGTGCGGCAGGCGATCGCCCACGCGATCGACCGCCGCGCGATCGCCAAGAGCCTGATCAGAATCGACCCGCCGGCGCGGTCGAGCCTGCCCGCCGGCACCGACGGCTTCCGCCCGCTGGCGCCGAGCTTCGAGTACGACCCCGACAAGGCCCGCAGACTGCTCGCCGACGCCGGCCACGCGAACGGGCTGAAGATCACGATGGCGTCCTCGAACCTCGTCACGCACCAGCCCGCGATCGACCAGCTCGTCAAGAGCTGGCTGGAGGAGGTCGGCATCGAGGTCGAGCTGAGAACACTCGAGACCGGCACGTTCCGCAGCTCCTACAACCAGTACGCGCTGTCGTTCAACGCGCTCGGCACGATGAACCCCGACCCCGACTCGCTGCTGACGTTCTTCCGCCCGGTCGTCGCGCAGGCGGCGCTGAACCTCGACGACCCGAAGATCGGGCGGCTGCTGCAGCGCACGCGCGAGACGACCGGTGCCGCGCGACGCGCTGCGATCGACGCGTACGCGTCGTATCTGTGGCAGAACCAGATCATGATCTACGTCACCGACGACATCTGGTTCACGGTCGTGAATCCGAAGCTGCGCAACTACCACCGCACCCCGCAGCAGGGAGAGCCGCTCCTGTGGCGCGCGTCGAAGGCGTGATCGCGCTGCGCGCCGACCGCGAGGCCGCGCTGCTGCTGCGCGTGCTGCTCGAGGAGTCGCGCTACGCCCAGATCCAGGGACTGCTGCGCGCCAACTCGCTCGACAGCCCGTTCGCCGAGCCGTTCTCGGGCGAGTGGGTGCGCCAGGCCGTCGAGGGTCTGCTGCCGCTGCAGCAGTTGATGGTGCGCGTCTTCACGCTCGGCTCGACGGTCGCGCTGGAGGAGGCGCGCGCCTGCTTCGACGAGGCCGTCGTCGAGCGGCTCGCCGACGCCGGCGTGCTGGAGATCGACGGCGACCGGGTGCGCAGCCGCTACATCGCGATCGTCTACCTCAACCGCTTCTTCCTCGTCTCGCCGCCGCTCTGGCTGCGCGGCTACGACCCCGGAGAGACGTTCGTCTACGCCGGCCCGGACTCGTACTGGATGGCGCGCTTCACCGCGAACCTCGGCCCGGTCGAGCGCGCGCTCGACCTCTGCACCGGCAGCGGACTGCTCGCCTCGCTGCTCGACGCCCGCCACACCGTCGCGGTCGAGATCGACCCCGACGTCGCCGAGGCCGCGCGCTTCAACGCGATCCTCAACGGGCTGGAGGAGCGCATCGACGTGCGCGCCGGCGACCTCTATGCGGCGGTCCCCGGCGAGCGCTTCGAGCTGATCGTCGCCAACCCGCCGTTCCTGCCGACGCCGGACGGGCTCGCGCTGCCGTCCTGCGGCGACGGCGGGAGCGACGGGGGCGAGGCGCTGCGCGCGATCCTCGGCGGGCTCGGCGAGCGGCTCTCGTTCGGCGGCCGCGCGCTGATCTACGGCCAGGGCTTCGGCAGCGAGCAGGAGCCGTCGATCGCCGCGTGGCTGCGCGAGGAGCTGGCCGGCACGGAGCTCGGCGGCTCGCTGCTCGTCGGCGACGTGCAGAGCCTCGAATCGGCGGGCCTCTCGCTGCGCCAGCTGTGGGAGGCGGGCGGCGCCAGCGAGGAGCAGACGTTCGCCGCCTGGAACCGCTTCTGCGAGGACCCCGAGCTGGTCCGCCACTTCACCTTCCTGATCGACCTCGGGCTCGGCGGCGAGGGCAACCTCGCGGTGCAGCGGCTGCTGAGCGTCTGAAGCCGGCCGCCGACGCGCCATCCAGTTGGCGCGTGTGTGTTAGGTTCGAGGCGGCGCTCCGCTTTGTGGACCGCTGATATGTGGCATTGGTGCCGGTGACACGGGGTGCATGATGCGGAGACGGTCAGTCGGTCGGCTACGGGCGCGTCACGCGCTCGCGGCAGGGATCCTGTCGATCGCGGCGATGGCCGTCGCGGCGCCGGTCCAGGCGACGCAGGCGCCGCCGGACGAGGAGCTGCCGAACGTCGACCGGCGCGTCGACCGCGCGAGCGGCGGGGTCTCCGACGTCGGGCGCCCCGACCGGCAGCTCACCGCCCCGTCGTCGCGCCCGCCGCAGGAGATCGTGCTCGGCTACGTGCGCGCGCACCCGGCGGTCTTCGGCCTCGACGAGCCCGACATCGCGAATCTGCGGCTGGTGGCCCGCAGCGTCAGTCCCGACGGGATCGTCCATCTGCGCTTCAACCAGGTACTCGACGGCATCTGGTCGTTCGACAGCGGGATCGACGGCCATGTGACGGCCGACGGTCGCCTGATCACCGTCTCCGGGGCGCCGGTCCCCGGAGCGCGCCTTCCCGCCGCCGACCCCGCGCTCGGTGCGCGGGCCGGCCTGCGCGAGGCGCGTGAGGCGGTCGGCGGCCCGGCGAGCCTGCCGGCGACGACCGACGTCGACGCGACACCGGAGCAGGCGACGACCTTCGCCGGCGGCGAACGCGCGATCCTGCGCTGGAGCGCGACGGCCGACGGGCCCCGGCTCGCGTGGAGCGTCCTCGCCGGCGACGGCGGCGACCGCCTCTACGACGTGCTCGTCGACGCCGAGCGCGGCACGCTGCTGCGCCGCCAGAGCCTGACCGCGCACGTCGGCCAGGCCAGATACTTCGCAGCCGACCCGCTCCGCACACCGATCCAGACTCAGCTCACGATGCCGTTGGCGTGGTACGACGACCACGACGGCGGGATGCGGCTGTGGGGCCAGTACGCCCGCACGTACGTCGACCGCGAGGACGAGGACCCCGCGCCCGGCGCCGAGCTCGGCGGCAGCCGCGTCCAGATCCCGGCCAGCTCCGGCGCGCCGGCCGCGCCCGACTGGCTGTACGCCCAGTCGACCGCGTTCCCCGACCCGCTCGGCGTGTGCCCGGCCAGCGGCTGCACCTGGAACCGCACGGACCAGGACTCGCCGGCGGTCAACCAGTTCCAGGCGGCGACCAACGCCCACGTCCTCGCGAGCCGCTTCCACGACCATCTGCTGCAGGCGCCGATCGGCTTCGACGAGGCCTCGGGCAACTTCCAGCGCACCAACTCCAGCGGCAGCGGCGCCGGCGACGACTACGTCCGCGTCGAGGTCAACGACGGCGAGGGCTACAACAACGCGAACTTCTCGACGCCGCCCGACGGCATCGCGCCGCGGATGCAGATGTTCCTGTACACCCGCCGCAACGTGAACGGCAGCGACACGGCCGACATCGTCTACCACGAGTACGCGCACGGGCTCAGCAACCGGCTCGTCGTCAACGCCTCCGGAAGCTCGACGCTCACCTCGATCCAAGCGGACATGATGGGCGAGGCGTGGAGCGACTTCTATGCGCTCGACCTGCTCGTCCACGAGGGCCACATGACCGACACGGCCGCGCCGGGGGAGCTGACGAAGGGCTCCTACACGTCCGGCCCCGGCGGCAGCCGCACCAAGCCGATCGACTGCCCCGTCGACCCGGCGGGGAGGACCGCGACGTGCAACGGGGCACCGCTCAGAGCGACCGTCCTGGGCGGCTACACGTACGGTGACCTCGCCGTCACGAACAACGAGTCGCCGCACAACGGCGGCGAGGTGTGGGCGCAGACGCTGTGGGAGATCCGCACGGCGCTCGGCCGCCAGACGGCGCTGGCGCTGATCACCGGCGGGATGCGGCTGTCGGTCGACAACCCGTCGATGCTCGACATGCGCGACGCGATCCTGCAGCAGGCGGTCGCGACCCGCTCCGCTCCCGGCGCCGCCGACGACCACTACGAGAGACTGTGGGCGATCTTCCGCAACCGCGGGATGGGCGCGGACGCCAGCACGCGGAGCACCTCGTCGACGACCCCGGCGGAGGGCTTCGGGGTGGTGGCCGCAGCCGGTCCCGCGACGTTCACGGACCCCTACCCCGACGGCGACAACGACGGCGTGGTCGAGCCCGGCGAGCGCTTCGAGATCAGCCAGGCGCTGCGGTCCGTCATCGCCGGCGACGTCGGCGCGGTGAGCGGCAGGCTCACCAGCCGCGGCAGCGCGACGGTCGAGGACGCGACAGCCGCGTGGCCGCTGCTCGGCGGAGGCCGGCAGGCGGTCAACGGCGACCCGCTCGCCGTGCGTCTCGCCCCCGGGTGCACCAGGGCCGCCCCGCTGACGCTCGCGCTCAGCTCGACGCACGGCCCGGCGAAGGCGGACATCGTCGTCGACCCGCGGCCCGGCTCGAGCGAGACGGTGACGCTCGCCGACGCGACCGGCTCAGGTCCCGGCGTGACGACGACGAGCTTCGAGGTGGCGGGCAGCGGGACCGTCACCGACGTCGACCTGCGGATCGACGAGCTCCGCCACGACCGGATCGAGGATCTCACGATCGAGCTGGTCCACGGCGGTGCGAGCGCGGTCGTCCTCGACCGCGTCCTGTGGTGGGGCGACGACATCATCGACGCGATCTTCGACTCCGATTCGCCCGCACTGCTGGTGGCGATGAAGCCAGGACCGATCAGCGGTCGCGTCCAGCCGCCGGTGAGGTACGTGCTCAACGCCTTCGACGGCCTTCCGGTCGCAGGCACCTGGACGCTGCGGATACACGACGCCGGGACCGGCGAGCGCGGCGTCCTGCATCGCTGGGGGCTCGACTCGCCGCAGCAGAGCTGCCGCGGCCGCCTGGAGATCCCGGAGGTGCGCTCCGACGCCGCGGACGGGATCGAGCAGCATGCCGCGACGCTGAGCGGGGCGGTGACGCCCAACGGCCGCGAGACCGGCCTGCGCTTCGCGTTCGGCACGACGGCGGCGTACGGCGCGACGTCACCCGTCACGAGCGCCGGCGCGGGCGACGCCCCGATCAGCGCGAGCTTCCGGCTGACCGGCCTGAAGCCGGGCACGACCTACCATTACCGCGTCGAGACGCTCCGCGAGGGAGGACAGGTCGCGGTCGCCAGCGCGGACCGGACGTTCACGACGACGCCGACGCCCGGGCCGCGAGTCGACCCGCCGCCGATCGTCCCGCCGAGAGTCGGCCCGCCGCCGATCGATCCACGGCCTCAGATCAGCAATGCCCGCGTCACGCTCGCGAGAGCAGGGCGGCGCACGGACCGGCGCCGCGCGTCGTTCTCGTTCACCGTCTCCGAGCCCGCCAAGGTCACCGCGGTGGTCACCCGCGCGGCGCCGGGGATCCGCAAGGGCAAGCGCTGCGTCGCGGTCCCCCGGCGCCGGCCGCGCGGAGCGAAGCCGTGCACGCGCCAGCTGCCGGCGGCGAGCGGGACGGTCGCGTTGCGCTCGGCGCGCCGCGGAACGCTGCAGCTTCCCGCAGCCGGTCTGGGCAAGGGCCGCTACACCGCGACGCTGACCGCCGTCGACGCCACCGGCAACGCGTCGACGCCGGTCGTCGTCCGCTTCACGGTGAAGTAGGCGGCTCCAAGCCGGCGCGCGCTCCCGCGCGCCGGCGGGTCAGGCGCCGACGTAGGCCGCGAGGTGCTCTCCGGTGACGGTGGAGCGATCGGCGACGAGGTCGGCGGGCGTGCCCTCGAAGACGACCCGGCCGCCGTCGTGGCCGGCGCCGGGGCCGAGGTCGACGATCCAGTCGGCGTGCGCCATGACCGCCTGGTGGTGCTCGATCACGACCACCGACTTGCCGGAGTCGACGAGCCGGTCGAGCAGGCCGAGCAGCTGCTCGACGTCGGCGAGGTGGAGGCCGGTGGTCGGCTCGTCGAGGACGTAGACGCCGCCGCTCTCCGCCATGCGGGTGGCCAGCTTGAGCCGCTGCCGCTCACCGCCGGACAACGTCGTGAGCGGCTGCCCCAGCGTGAGGTAGCCGAGCCCGACGTCGGCGAGCCGGTCGAGGATCTTGTGCGCGGCCGGCGTCTTCGCCTCGCCGTCCGCGAAGAACGTCTCGGCCTCGGCGACCGGCATCGCGAGCACCTCGCTGATGTCCTTGCCGCCGAACGTGTACTCCAGCACCGCCGCCTGGAACCGCTTGCCCTCGCACTCTTCGCAGGTCGACTCGACCGTGGCCATCACGCCCAGGTCGGTGTAGATCACGCCCGCGCCGTTGCAGGTGGGGCAGGCGCCCTCCGAGTTGGCGCTGAACAGCGCCGGCTTGACGCCGTTGGCTCTCGCGAACGCTCTGCGGATCGGGTCGAGCAGTCTCGTGTACGTCGCCGGGTTGCTCCGCCGCGACCCGCGGATCGCCGCCTGGTCGATCACCACGACGCCGTCGCGGCCGGCGACCGAGCCGTGGATCAGCGAGCTCTTGCCCGAGCCCGCCACGCCGGTGACGGCGACCAGCACCCCGAGCGGGATGTCGACGTCGACGCCCTGCAGGTTGTGCGTGTCGGCGCCGCGCACCTCCATCGCCCCCGACGGTCTCCGCACCGACGGCTTCAGCGAGGCGCGGTCGTCGAGGTGGCGCCCGGTCAGCGTGCCGCTGGTCCGCAGCCCCTCGACGGTGCCTTCGAACACGACCTCGCCGCCGCCGGTGCCGGCGTGGGGACCGAGGTCGACGACGTGGTCGGCGATCGCGATCACCTCCGGCTTGTGCTCGACGACGAGCACGGTGTTGCCCTTGTCGCGCAGCTGCAGCAGCAGCTCGTTCATCCGCTCGATGTCGTGGGGGTGCAGGCCGATCGTCGGCTCGTCGAAGACGTAGGTGACGTCGGTGAGCGAGGAGCCGAGGTGGCGGATCATCTTGGTGCGCTGCGCCTCGCCGCCCGACAGCGTGCCCGCGGGACGGTCGAGGCTCAGGTAGCCGAGCCCGATCTCGACGAACGACGCAAGCGCCTCCCCCAACGCCGTCAGCAGCGGCGCCACCGACGGCTCGTCGAGGCCGCCGACCCAGTCGGCGAGGTCGCGGATCTCCATCGAGCAGACGTCGGCGATGTTCTTGCCGTCGATCTTCGAGGAGCGCGCCTCCTTGCTCAGCCGCGTGCCGTCGCAGTCGGGGCAGGTCGTGAACGTGACCGCCTTGTCGACGAACGCGCGGATGTGCGGCTGCAGCGCGTCGACGTCCTTCGACAGGAACGACTTCTGGATCTGCGGGATCAAGCCCAGGTACGTCAGGTTGATCCCGTCGACCTTTATTCTGGTCGCCTCTTTGTAGAGCAGGTCGTGCAGCTCTCTCTTGTTGAACTTCTTGATCGGCTTGTCGGGGTCGAACCAGCCGCAGCCGCGGTAGATGCGCCCGTACCAGCCGTCCATGCTGTAGCCGGGGATCGTGAGCGCGCCCTCGTTGAGCGACTTGGCGTCGTCGTACAGCGCCGTCAGGTCGAAGTCGTTGACCGAGCCCATCCCCTCGCAGCGCGGGCACATGCCGCCGAGACGGTTGAAGGTCGCCTTCTCGGTCTTCGTCTTGCCGCCGCGCTCGACCGTGATCCCGCCGCTCGCTCTGACCGACGGCACGTTGAACGAGTACGCGTTCGGCGAGCCGATGTGCGGCTGCCCGAGCCGGCTGAAGAGGATCCGCAGCATCGCGTTGGCGTCGGTGGCGGTGCCGACCGTGGAGCGGGGGTTGGCGCCCATCCGCTCCTGGTCGACGAGGATCGCCGTCGTCAGCCCGTCCATGACGTCGACCTCGGGCCGCGCCAACGCCGGCATGAAGCCCTGCACGAACGCGCTGTAGGTCTCGTTGATCAGCCGCTGCGACTCCGCGGCGATCGTGCCGAAGACGAGCGAGCTCTTGCCCGAGCCGGACACGCCGGTGAAGACCGTCAGCCGTCGCTTCGGAAGCTCGACGGTGACGTCCTTCAGGTTGTTCACGCGCGCGCCGTGCACGCGGATCAGGTCGTGGCTGTCAGCGAGGTGCGCCGCAGCCGACTGGCGGTCCGTGCTCGTGGCCATGCTCTATCTGATCTCCTGGATGCGGATCATGTTGCCGGCGGGGTCGCGAATCGCGCAGTCGCGAATCCCGTAGGGCTGGTCGGTCGGCTCCTGCACGACCTCGACGCCGGCCTGCAGCCGATCGAACGTGCCGTCGAGGTCCTTGGTGGCCAGGTTCATCATCGCGAAGGTGCCCTTGGCCATCATCTCGGAGACCACGCGGCGCTCGTCGTCGGTGACGCCGGGGTCGGCGCCCGGCGGGTACAGCACGACGGACGTGTCGGGCTGGCCCGGCAAGCCGAGGGTGATCCAATGCATCCCGTTGTACTCGACGTCGTTGCGGACCTCGAAGCCCAGGGTGTCGCGATAGAACGCGAGCGATGCGGCGGCGTCCTCGTGGGGGAGGAAGCTCTGATGAATGGTGATGTCCATGGCGGTCATGCTAGGCGCGACTCGGAGACCGGGCTTCTCTATTCCTGACCGGTTTGGTCACCTGTCTGGCAACGCACGACGGCATGCCCTCGGTCGCGTCCGCCTGCTGACGTTTGTAGGCGCTGGGTGACATGCCGACCAACGAACTGAAGCGGCTGCTGAAGGAGCCCAGCGACGAGCAGCCGACCTCGAAGCAGACCTCGGTGACGCTCAGATCGCCGCGACGCAGCAGCGCCATCGCGCGCTCGACGCGCCGCGTCATCACGTACCCGTACGGCGATTCGCCGTAGGCGAGGCGGAATTGGCGGCTGAGGTGCCCGGCCGACATGTGCACGCCGCGGGCGAGCGCCTCGACGTCCAGCGGCTGCGCGTACTCGCGGTCGATCCGGTCGCGGACGCGGCGCAGCAGCGCGAGGTCGCGCAGGCGCTGGTCCGCGACGGGTCTGCCGGTCATCTCCGAGAGAGTGCCACGTCGCGCCCCGGGCTGCCTGACCACGGCGCAGATGTCACACCACGGCGGCGCGCGGTGTCTCCACGTCGCACCCATCGACGACAGGAGCAGCCATGGCCAGCACGCCCCGGATTCCCAAGACCGAGCTGACCGGATTCAGCGGACGTCTCGTGAAGATCTTCACCCGCAGGATGCTCGGCGCGGTGCCCGAGCCGGTCGAGGTCATGTGGCACAACCCGACCGTCGTCAAGGACATGAGCGCGCTCGGCCGCAAGACGATGAAGTGGAAGCACGTCGATCCGAACCTGAAGTCGTTCGCCCACATGACGGTCGCGTCGCTGATCGGATGCAGCTGGTGCCTGGACTTCGGCTACTTCCACGCCCACAACGAGGGGCTCGACGAGGCGAAGGCGCGCGAGGTGCCGCGCTGGCGCGACTCCGACGTCTTCACCCCGCTGGAACGGGACGTGATGGAGTACGCCGAGGCGATGAGCCAGACGCCGCCGACCGTCACCGACGAGCTGGTTGCGGCGCTGCTGAAGCAGCTCGGCGCCCCCGGAGTGGTCGAGCTGACGTCCGTGATCGCGTTCGCGAACATGTCCTCGCGCGGCAACGTCGCGCTCGGGATCGAGGCACAGGGGTTCGCCGCGTCGTGCGAGCTGCGGCCGCTCGCGCAGCGCAGCGGGGACGTAGCCTCCTTCGCATGAGCGACGACCCGTTCGTCACCCACCGCAGCCTGCTGTTCACCGTCGCCTACGAGCTGCTCGGCTCCGCCGCCGACGCCGAGGACGTCGTGCAGGAGACCTGGCTGCGCTGGGCCGGCGTCGACCAGGCCGGAGTGCACGACCCGCGGGCCTACCTGGTGCGGACCGTGACGCGGCAGGCGCTCAACCGGCTCCGCACCCTCGCGCGGCGGCGCGAGGAGTACGTCGGCGAGTGGCTGCCCGAGCCGCTGCTGACCAGTCCCGACGTGGCCGACGACGTCGAGCTGGCCGAGAGCGTCTCGATCGCGATGCTGACCGTGCTCGAGACGCTCGGCCCGGCGGAGCGGGCGGTCTTCGTGCTGCGGGAGGTGTTCGACGCGCCGTATGACGAGATCGCCGCCGCGCTCGAGAAGTCCCCGGCGGCGGTTCGGCAGATCGCGCACCGGGCGCGGGAGCACGTCGCGGCCCGCCGGCCGCGGACGGTCGCGAGCCGGGCCGAGCAGCAGGCCGCCGTCGAGCGCTTCCGCGCGGCGGTCGAGACCGGCGACCTGCAGGGTCTCCTGGACCTGCTCGCGCCCGACGTCGTGGCCGTCGCCGACGGCGGTGGGCTGGCGAACGCGTTCCGGCATCCCGTCGAGGGCGCCGACCGCGTCGCCGGGCTGCTCGCGCGCTTCCACAGACTCGTGCCCGGCGTCCCGCTCGACACCGTCTGGCTCAACGGCGCTCCGGCGCTGCGGATCGACCCCGGCGGCGAGAGCGACACCGCGATCAGCCTCGTCGTCGAGGCAGGACGGGTCACCCGCATCTACGCCGTCCGCAACCCGCACAAGCTCGCCCGCCTCGGCGCGTCGACGCCGCTGCGCCGGAGCTGATCCGGCGCGCCGCGCCTCAGACGGCCTCGACCGGGCGGTAGACCGGCCACCACGCCGCCTCGCGCACGGCCTCGACCGGGTCGTCGATCTCGGCGCGGGCGAGGCCTTCCTCCAGCGCGGCGCGCACGACGGCGACCGCGACGACGCTGGAGGTCGCGCGCAGGTCGGCGTTGGAGGGCAGCAGCGAGGCGCCGGGGCCCGACGTGTCGGCCTCGCCGGCGACGGCCTCCGCGGCGGCGAGGATCATCGCGTCGCTGACGCGCGTCGCGCGCGCGACGACCGCGCCGAGGCCGAGGCCCGGGTAGAGGGCGGCGTTGTTCGCCTGGCCGATGCGGTAGGTCACGCCGCCCAGCTCGACGTCGTCGAACGGCGCGCCGGTCGCGACGAGCGCCTTGCCGCCGGTCCACCGCAGCAGCTGCTCCGGCGTCGCCTCGTGCAGCACCGTCGGGTTGGACAGCGGGAAGACGATCGGCCGCTGCACCGACGCGGCCATCGTTCCGACGATCTCCTCCGTGAACATGCCCGGACAGGTCGAGGTGCCGATCAGGATCGTCGGCTTCACCGCCGCGACGGTCGTCGCGAGGTCGATGACGCCCGCTCCCGCGGCGGCCTTGGCGCGCAGCGCGGCCATCGCCGGCCAGCGGCCCTCGGCCTTGCGATCGGGGAAGCACGGCGTGCGCGCGAGCTCCGCCACCTCCTCCTCGGGGCGGGCGTAGGGACGCTGGTAGTCGAGCAGCCCGTCGCGCATCTCGGCGGTCAGCAGGCCGGGCAGGTCGACGATCCAGATGCGGCGCGTCGCGTCCTCCTCCGACAGCCCGGCGCGGACCATCTGGTCGCGCGCCTGGTCGGCGATGCCGCAGCCGGCGGTCCCGCCGCCGAGCACGACGACCCGCTGGTCGGCCCACGAGCCGCCGGAGAGCGCGACGGCGTTGAGCAGGCCGGCCGTCACGATCGCGCCGGTCCCCTGCATGTCGTCGTTGAACGTCGGGACGCGGTCGCGATAGCGGTCGAGGATCCGGCGCGCGTTGGACGAGCCGAAGTCCTCCCAGTGCAGCAGCGCGTTCGGGAACAGCTTCTCGACAGCCGCCACGTACGCCTCGACGAACGCGTCGTAGCGGTCCCCGCGCACGCGCGCGTGGCGGCAGCCGAGGTAGAGCGGGTCGTTCAGCAGCCGCTCGTTGTCGGTGCCGACGTCGAGCACGACGGGGACGACGCGATGCGGGTCGACGCCGGCGGCGGCGGTGTAGACGGCGAGCTTGCCGATCGAGATGTCGATGCCGTTGGAGCCCCAGTCGCCGATCCCGAGGATCTCCTCCGCGTCGGTCGCGACGAGCAGGTCGACGTCGTCGGGCCCGGCGCCGACGGCCGCGAGCCGTGCCTCGACGCTGTCGGGGTCGTCGATGCTGAGGAAGACGCCGCGCGGGCGCGTGAAGACGTGGCTGAAGCGCTCGATCGCCTCGCCGACGACCGGGTCGTAGACGATCGGCAGCATCTCCAGCAGGTGGCGTTGCAGCAGCGCGTAGAAGAGCGTCACGTCGTTGTCGTGCAGGCGCCACATGTAGACGTGCTTGGCGAGGTCGGTCGGCGCCATCCGGTAGGCGCCGTAGGCGCGCTCCAGCTGCGGCTCCAGCTCGGTCGTGACGACCGGCGGCAGCAGCCCGTCGAGCCCGAGCGCAGCCCGCTCGGAGGCGCTGAACGCCGTCCCCTTGTTGAGCGCCGGGTCGCGCAGCACCTCGTACCCGCGGGCGGTCGTCGCGAAGCCGCGCACGCCTCCGACCGTCGTCACCTGCGTGTGTCTGCGGTACATCGACTCGGCTCTCATACCGCCCGTGATCGACCTGCCGCAGCCCGACTTGAGCACGCGTTTGCGGCGTGGGCGCGACCGCGCTAACCTACAACCAAGTGGTTGTAGCTGAACTGACCGACCAAGAGGTGGACCGCCTCTTCCACGCGCTCGCGGACACCACGCGGCGCGACATCCTTCACCGCTGCACGAGCGGCGAGCCGTCGGTGTCGCGACTGGCCGGCGTCTACCCGATGAGCTTCGCCGCGGTGCAGAAGCACGTCGCGGTGCTGGAACGGGCCGGCCTGGTCACCAAGGAGCGGCGCGGACGGGAGCAGCTCGTGCGCACCGACGGCGAGGCGGTTGGCCGCGCGCGAGCGGTCCTCGACGAGCTCGAGATGGCCTGGCGCGGACGCGTGGAGCGGATGGCCGACCTGCTCGCACAGGTGCCGGCGCCCCCGCGGACCACGCTGCCGGCGGAGCACGGCCGATGAGCGTCGTCAGCGTCGAGAAGGACGTCGAGAACCTGAGCCTCACCCTCGTCGCCGAGTTCAGCGCGCCGGTCGAACGGGTGTGGCAGCTGTGGGCGGACCCGCGGCAGCTCGAGCGCTGGTGGGGGCCGCCGAGCCACCCGTCGACGGTCGAGACCCACCGCCTCGTCACCGGCGGCGAGGTCACCTACTTCATGACCGGCCCGGACGGCGAGACGTCGCGCGGGTGGTGGCGGGTGACGTCGGTCGATCCGCTGCGGTCGATCGCGTTCGTCGACGGCTGGGGCAACCCGGACGGGACGCCGAACACGGAGCTGCCGACCACCGCGGCGAACGTGCGGCTCACCGAGCAGGACGGCGGGACCCGCATGGAGCTGCGCTTCACGTTCTCGTCCAGCGAGCACATGAAGGAGCTGGAGAGATATGGGGCGTTCGCGGTCTTCCGGCAGTCGGTCGGCCAGATGGACGCCCTCCTCGCAGCCGGCTGACCGGACACACCCAGACCAAAGGAGATCCCCCGATGCGCAAGATCAAGGCCAACTTCTTCATCTCCCTCGACGGCGTCGTCGAGGCGCCCGACAGATGGCACTTCCCCTACTTCGACGACGAGATGGGAGCGGCGGTCAGCGCCGGCTTCGCGACCACCGACGCGATGCTGATGGGCCGCGTCCTCTACGACGAGTGGGCCGCGTACTGGCCCGAGCATGCCGACGAGCCGTTCGGCGACGTCATCAACGGGATGCAGAAGTACGTCGTCTCCAACAGCCTGCGCACGGCGGAGTGGCAGAACTCGGAGGTCGTCAGCGGCGACGTGGTGGCGCAGCTGACCGAGATCAAGCGCCGGGACGGCGGTGACATCAGCATGTCCGGCAGCGCCACCACCGTCCGCTGGCTGCTGCGCGAGGGCCTTCTCGACGAGCTCAACCTGCTCGTGCACCCGATCGCGATCGGCGACGGACTGGCGCGGCTGTTCCCGCCCGACGAGCCGAGCATCCCGCTCGAGCTGCTGAGCGGTCAGACCTTCAAGAGCGGCGTCTTGAACCTCAGCTACGCCCCGGCCAAGCGCTGACGCCCGATTGCCTGTTTGACAAGTTCGCTTGCCAGGTCGATGGTCCGCTGACACCGTTGGGCCATGACCGAGCATGCGAACGACGTCGCACAGCACTGGGAGTCCTTCTACGACGGCGAGCAGCACCGCTGGAGCGGCAAGCCGAACCGCTCGCTCGTCGACGAGATCGCCGCGGTCGCGCCCGGGAGCGCACTCGACCTCGGCTGCGGCGAGGGCGGCGACGCGATCTGGCTCGCCGCCCGCGGCTGGACCGTGACCGCCGTCGACATCTCCCACCGGGCGCTGGAGGTCGCGGCGGGCCACGCCGCCGCGGCCGGCGTCGCCGACCGGATCACGTGGGAGCGCCACGATCTCGCGGCGTCGCTGCCCGCCGGCAGCTTCGACCTCGTCGCGGCGACCTACCTGCACTCGCCGGTCGCGCTGCCCCGAACGGAGATCCTGCGCACCGCAGCCGCGGCCGTCGCCGCGGGCGGGACGCTGCTCGTGATCGGCCACGCCCCCTCCGCGGCGCACCCGCACCACGACCTGCCCGGCCCGCAGGAGGTCGTCGACGAGCTGGCGCTGCCCGCCGACCGTTGGCAGCTGCGGACGAGCGAGCTGCGGACCGTCGAGCACGCCTTCGGCGACGAGGCGCCGACGACGCGGATCGACGGCGTCGTGCGGCTGCAGCGGGCGTGACAGATCGCTGTCGTCAGGCCGCCAGCTTGTAGGGTCGATCCGATGACGGCGCCGGCCAGAGCCCCCAGGACGTCGCTGCGCGAGGACCTCCTGCGCGCGGCCGAGCAGGAGATCGACGAGCACGGCATCGGGGACGTGAGCCTGCGCGCGATCGCCCGCCGCGTGGGCGTCTCCCATCAGGCGCCGGGCCACCACTTCGGCGACCGCAGCGGGCTCTTCACCGCGCTTGCCGCGAACGGCTTCCGCACGCTCCGGAGACGGATGCTCGCGGCCCGCAGGCGGGTTCCCGCCGACGCGACGCCGGCTGAGCGGGTCGCCGCCCACGGCATCGGGTACATGGCCTTCGCCAAGCAGCATCCCGCGCTGTTCGCGGTGATGTTCCGGCCCGAGCTGCTCGATTCCGGCGATCCCGATCTCGCCGAGGCGCGCGCGAGCGCGTTCGGACTGCTGCTCGACGAGATCGTCGCCGCACGCGCGACCGGCTGGGGCAGGCACCACTCCGAGACGGCGCTCGCGCTGACGTGCTGGTCGACGGTCCACGGTGCCGTCGCGCTCTGGCGCGAAGGCACCCTGGACACGTTCTTCCCCGGCGTCGGCAGCTCCCAGGCTGTCGCCCGGATGGTGACCGAGACGCTCAACTCCGGCCTCGCCGCCGAGGCGGTCGTACCGCCGCCCGCGCGTGCCGCGGGCGGCGGCGCCGCTCAGTCGCCGAGGCGGTAGAGACCGACGTCGTCGAGGTCGACGTACGCGCCCGCCGGGACGTTGTCGACGACCGCGACGAGCTGGATTCTCGCGACCGCCGTGCCGCCGACGGTCTCCGGCACGTTCACGAACACCTCCGTGCCGACCCAACGGCCGCTGATCGTCGCGACGCTGCGGATCGGGCCGGCGGCGATCTGACCGAGCGATCTGCCGTCCGCGGTCATCGCGTTGACCGTCAACTGCACGCCGCCGGCGCTCGCGCCGGCCGGGACGCGGAAGCGCGCGACCGCGCCGTAGACGCCTCTCGACACCGGCACGATCTGCGTCGGCCCGCCGCGCTCGAGGCCGGTCGCGCGCAGGCCGGCCGTGCCGGTCCGCGCCGCCGCGGCGTTGCGCGCGAGCGTTCCGACCGTCGTCGCCCGCCACAGCGACCACGGCGTCGTGCCCGTCTCGAAACCGGCGTTGACGAGCAGCGATCCTCTGCCCTCCGCGTCGGCGATCAGCAGCCGCGCGAACGAGCGCAGCGGCGACGCCTGCGGATCGGCCGCGAGCGTTCTCAGCCGCAGCCACGTCGCGCCGCTCTGCGTCGTGTCGCCGACGAGCCAGTCGACCAGCGCCGCCGACGCGCCGTCCGGCAGGTTCGGTGAGCCGAGGAAGCCGCCGCGCGTCGGCGACATCTGCGTCGGGTGCAGCAGCACGGGGTCGGTGGAGAACTGCTGGAACAGGTCGAGCGCGGCTCTCGCGCTGGTGAATCGCCGCTCGACGTCGCTCAGCAGTCTCAGCGCGGCGGCATCGTCGGCCGGCTCGCCCGCCGGCTCGCTCTTGCCGTACGCCCGGCCCGACGCCTCGTAGTACTCGAACGCCCGCAGCAGCTGACCGGCGCGCGCTCTCTGCGCCGGCGTCTGCGCCAGTCTCACGGCATCCTCCAACCACTGGCGGCTCTGCACGAGGTCGTCCTCGGTGACGAGGTCCATGTACGTCGGCGTGAAGAACGGCAGGTACGGCAGCCGTCTTGGCTTGAGGTGGATCGCGAACCACGCCGAGCTGGGGATCCGCTCGGTCCAGAATCTCTCCCAGTGGTCGTAGTAGCTCGCCAGCGCCGGCGCCGCGTCCGGACCGACCGCGCGCTCAAACCACTCTCTCAGCAGCACGTCGACGTCGGCCTGCGGATCCCACGAGAGGCGCAGCGCGAGCCACGTCTTCGGCCCCTCGCCCCAGTTGGCGTAGTTCTCCGCGTACTGCGACGTGACGCCGTTGGCGGCGGCGTATCTGTACGTCTGCGCCATCCGATGCGGGTAGAAGCGCGGGACCGCGTACGGCGCGCCGTAGATGTAGTCGTAGAAGCCGACCTGTCTGGCGACCGCGTTCCAGCCGGCCAGCTGGTCATGTCCCTGTCTCTCGATGCTCGGGTGGATCCAGCCCATGCGGTCCTCGGTCACGAAGACGACCACGCGCGGGTTGATCTGGAACTCCGGCGGGTCGTTGACCTCGCTGTAGCCGAGCAGGCCGAACCACTTGTCCGGATGCTCTCTCAGCACGCCCTCGACGACCTCGTTGACCCATCTGAAGTAGATCTCGGACATGTGCGCGCGGCCGAGCGAGTTGGTTCTGGTCGCGACGTAGTGCGAGTCATCTCTGTTGGTCTCGCAGTAGCCGCTCGAGTCGTTGACGCCGAGCGAGAACGACTCCTCGGCGGGGTTCGCGTCGAAGTACGCATCGATCTCTCTGATCGCCGCCGTCACCGTCCCCGGCTCCGTGAAGCACGGCTGCCATCTCGTCGTGCCGACCGGCTCTCTTCTCTCCGGGAAGAACTCGGGGTTCTTGGCGAAGTACTGTCTCGGCGGCACGACGTTGTAGAGGCCGTGGTGGAATCTGGTCCGCCAGTGCATGCGGTTGCGCTCCGCCCACTCGAGCTGGACGGTGCCGGGAAGGCCACTCAACTGGCGCGTCATGTTGGCCGGCTCGTCGCTGCGGACCTCCTCGGGCACCGCGAGCGTCTGCAGCTGCGGCACGTCCTCGCCGTCGGCGCCCGGCATCAGCCAGCGCACGCCGACGTAGCGCTCGAGGAACTCGTCGACGCCGATCTGCGTGCCCCAGTCGGTCGGACCGGCGACGTCGATCCGGTCAGCGGTCGCGGCGGCGTCGATCACGAAACCGTCGCCGTCGAGGCCGGCGAGCCCGTTCGGTCTGCCGCCGACGTGGATCTCGATCTCACCCGCCAGCGGCGCGCGGCGCGGCAGCTCGACGCCGGTCGAGCGTCTGACATAGTCGACGAGCCGGTCGGCGGCTCTCGTGACGCGGTCGGGCGCGCCGCTCGGGGTCGTGACGACGGCGTGCGCCGTGCCGTTCTGGACGAGCGTCAGCCACGCGCCGCTGCGGCGCGGCTTCAGCACGACGGCGCGACGGCCGTCGCTGCGCACCGCGCGCCGCGACATGACGCCGAAGCCGTGCGCGAGGCTCGCTCTCACGGACACGACGCGTGCGCCGCCGACGCGCAGCCGCACGGGCGCCGGGCGCCCGTCGGCACCGAGCGTCACCCTGCCGCTGGCCAGCGACGCGCCGCGCCTGCCCGGACAGCGTGCCTCGACTGTCGCGCCGAGCGCCGCGGATGCGGGCTCGATGCGGACCTCGACGGTCCTCCCTGCGCCGCCCGGCGGCCCGCAGCGCGGCGTGGCCGCCTCCGCGGACGGGACGACCACGACCGCTGCCGCAAGTGCGGGCAGCGCGATGCGTACGCCTGCGCGTATCGCCGGCATCGCTTCTCTCCCTTGTCGCGAACGCGGCTCTCTCCCGACCGCGCTCATTCCAGTAAATGGAACAGAGATCACGCTATTTCATTGAATGAAACACGGATCTCACTACTGGATTCACTCTCCCAAAGGGAAAGCGGCCTGTCAATCCAGGAAACAGGCCGTCTCAACGAGTGAAACGTCAGTTGCGACTGCCGCCGAACAGCTGGAGGAAGAAGAGGAAGAGGTTGAAGACGTCGAGGAAGATCCCGGCCGCGAGCGGGACCGCCTCGTCCTTGCCGGCGCGGCGCAGACGGTTGAAGTCGACGAGCGTGTAGCCGGCGAAGATCGCGATGCCGCCGAGCGCGTATATCGTGCTCGCGCCCTCGATGCCGAAGAGGACTATCACGAAGCCGAACGCGATCAGCGCGAGCAGGCACCAGAAGAGCGTCCGGTAGAGGTACGACAGGTCACGCCGCGTCGCGTAGCCCCAGGTGCCCATCGCGGCGACGGTCAGGCCGGTCGCGCCCGCCGCCTGCCAGACGACGGTCGGTTCGTTCTCGGCGTACCAGACGACCGTCACCCCGACCGCCAGGCCGAGCAGGAAGCCGAGGCCGAACAGCAGCACGACCGCGAGCGCGGGCGCCCGCCGCGCGGCGACGTTCAGGCCGACGACGCAGACGATCGCGCCGACCCACGGCAGCAGCCACCACAGCCCGGTCAGGTCGCGACCGGCCCAGGCGCCGAGCGCGGCGAAGCCGCACGTGATCGCGACGAGACCCATCACGCGGCCGAACAACGCCCGTGCCGCCACCCCTTCGACCGGCTGCGCGCCGGGAACTCCGCTGACGTCGTAGCTCATGCTGCGAGTCTTCCCGATCGGGCGCCGCCGGCATACGGTCGACGGCCCCACGACCAAAGGAATCGGATGAGACGTTCGCTCCGCCGCCCGTCCCCCGCACTGCTGGTCGCCTTCGCGGCGCTGTTCGTCGCGCTCGGCGGCACCGGCTACGCCGCAATCAAGATCGACGGTCGCGACATCGTGAACAGATCGGTCACGGGCGCGAAGCTCGCCGATGGGACGGTGCCGGCGCGGAAGCTCTCCGCCGCCGCACGGCGGACGCTGAGAGGCACGGGGGGCGCGACCGGGGCGCGCGGGACGACCGGGGCGACCGGCTCGCGGGGTGAGACCGGCGCGGCCGGTGCCCGGGGTGAGACCGGCGGACGCGGCGAGACCGGCGAGCGCGGTGCGACCGGCGAACGCGGGCCGGCCGGCGGGGACGGCATCGCCGGACCGGCCGGCCCGACGGGCGCGGTCGGCGCGACCGGTCCCGGCGCCATGCTCGCGAGCGGGCGGGTCCGGAGCGTGGCGCGCGACGGACCGGGCGCCTCGAGCTTCTATGGCGCGCCGCTCGGGATCTCGACGGCCGCCGCGGCCGACAACGCGCTGAGGACCCTCTCGCCCGCCGTCGCGACGACGGCGAGCGACCTCGCGGTCGTGCTCACGTACACCCCCTGCGCCGACGCCCAGGGCCCCGCCGGCTGCGGCTTCCCCGGCACCGCGACGATCACGCTGCGCGTCGACGGAGCCGACACCGCACTCAGCTGCGAGATCACGACACCGGGTCTGAGATGCGACTCGGGCGCGACGACGATCGCGGTGCCGCCGTCGAGCCAGCTCTCGATCGGCGTCAGAGGAAATCTGCAAGGCGTGCCAGGCAACGCCCTCTACGACCGCGACGCGCTCGTCGCCTTCCGCGCCGTCCCGAACTGAGTCCGCGGGCGTCGGCCGCGGCGCTCACATCCGGGCGGCCGACTCGTCAATAGGACGAACGAGCCCACCGCGATCAGGACATTCTCGTGCGCGGGGTCGTTGGAGGAGGGACCGCGGCGGCGCCACCGGACGGTGCCGGGGCGCCGCTGCTCGACTATCCGTTCACCAGCTTATTCTCGCCCCGGTGTTTATCGTGAGCCCCCGTCGGCCAGCGTCGCGCTGCCCCACTTGCGCGTCTGCTGCGCGAGCGTCACGGTCACCGCTCCGCCGTCGGGGTCGGAGCAGTTCAGGGACCGCTCCGCCGTCCCGCCGGCGCGCACGCCGATCGGCGCCGTCGTCGCGCTCTCGCACACCGGCGGCTCGTCCGCGACGGTGACGCGCAGCTCGACCGGCACCGACCCGTCCCAGCCGTCGTGCGCCCGCACGCGCATCGTGTCGACCCCGGTCCAGCCGGCGCGCGCGGTGTATCTGAGCCCGTCGAGCGCGCCCTCGCGCGGCCGCTCGACGACCTCGATCGCGAGCGGGTCGCCGTCCGCGTCCGTGCAGCGGAGCCGCAGCTCGACGCTGCGGCCGGGGCGCGTGCGCGGCGGCTCGCGGCCCGCCTCGCAAACGGGCGCGTCGTTCCCGGTCGTGACGCGGACGGTCGCCTCGTCGGAGTCGGCTCTGCCGTCGTTGCCGCGGAAGCGCCGCTCGTCGTCGCCGCGGAACCCTGCTCCCGGCGTGTACGGGACCGTGCCCGCGTCGTCCGTTCGTCCCGTTCTCGCAGCGCGTCAGCCGTAGCGCGTCACCGCCGGCTTTCCGAGCTGGTCCGGCAGGCGCACGGCGAGCGCTCTGCCGTCGATCGTGCCGGTCAGGCGCCCGCCCCGGATCGTCACCCTGCCGCTGTGTCTGCCACCGACGGCCACGTCGACGCGGTAGCTGCCGCCCTGCCCGACCCTGATCGCGCCGTCGAGCTGGACGCCCGGCAGCACGCCGTACTCGTCGAGTGCGATCGTCGTCGCGATCGACGGCGGCCTGCGGGTCGCGTGCGCCGAGCCGGTGCGGATGCCGCCGACGTACGTCGTCCCGCCGTGCGGCGTGCCGACGGCGATCAGCAGCTCCGCGTGACGCAGCGTCGCGAGCACCGCGGCGGCCGTTCTGGCGACCGCTCTCGGCGCGGGGCGCAGCGGTCTCAGATCGGCCGGGTTGCTCGTGACCGGCAGCGGCTGGGCGACGGGCTCCGTGCCGGCGCACGCCGCGCCGTCGACCGACTTGCCGGCCAGCAGCGCATCGACCGCCTCCGTCGCGCACGCGGTCGCCGCGCGCAGCACGCCGTGACCGGTGCCGCTCGCGACCACGAGCGTCCCCGTCGGCCACGCCTGCGCGAGCGCGCGTCCTTCGGAGGGCGGGGTGCGGAGGTCCCACGCACCTTGCAGGATCACGCCCGGCACGGCCGGGATCGCGCCGCCCCTGATCGCGGTCGGCAGCCCCGACAGGCCGAATGCGGCGCAGTCCTCGCCCGGCCCGCCGACGAGCATCCGCGCGCCGAACGGCGCGAGCGGCCCCGTCGGGACGGCCTCGCGCGCTCTCTTCAGCAACTCGTCGCGCTGCGCGGCCGGCGTCTCGAACGGCCACGGGACACGGAGGTCCAGGCAGCGCGTGATGCGGTTGATGTCGTCGTTGATGTCGAGGTCCTCGAAGCGCGCCGTCTTGTCGACGCCGGTCGCAGCCGCGAACGCCCGCCAGTCGCCGCGCACGGCGTCTCGCATCGCGCTCGGCAGCAGCGCGAACAGCGCCGTCTGCGTATCCGCCGACGTGAACATCCGCAGCACGGCGCCGCGGTTGATGCCGAAGTTGGCTCTTATGAGCTCCGGCGCCTTCTTCCCTCTCGGCGGCGGCATCCACGAGTGGTGCGGCACCCAGAAGAGGCCTCTCTCCTCCCGGCGCACCATCGCGCGCAGGTCGGCGCCGGTCCGCGCGGGGCTGCCGGGGCAGCCCGCCGTCCGGCAGACGTCGCGCACCATCGGCAGCACACCGGCAACGGTCTGCTCGCCGAACATCGTCGGACCGCCGGGACCGAGCGGCGAGTCGAGGATCACCCGGTCGGTGCGGTCCGGCAGGGTGCGAGCGAACTCGGCCGCGTAGAGCGTGCTGTACGACGTGCCCATCAGCGCGAGTCTCTCGACACCGAGCCCCTGTCGCACCAGCTCGAGATCGCGCACCGTGTCCGCCGTCGAGTAGTGCCGCGAGGTCCCCAACGCGATCGCGCGCGGCGTGCTCCCCCCGGTCGCGCGCGTGTCGAGCAGCACGAGGTCGTAGCCGTTGCGCGCCGTCACGTCGCCGAGCAGCTGGCGCGTCTGCGCCGAGCGCCCGGTCGTCGACGCGCCGGGCCCTCCCTCTATGTTCACGAGCGCCTTCGCGTGCGGCGGGCCGTCATGCGCGAGCCGCTGCACACGCAGGCTGACGGTCCCCGGCACGGCGCCGCTGTGGTCGAGCGGCGCGACGAGCGTCGCGCACTCCCAGCCCTGCTGCTGCTTCTCCTCGCACGACGAGAAGCTCAGCGGCGCGGCCGCCGCCGGAGCAGCCGCGACGGCGCCGGCAGCGACGACGAGCGCCGCAACGGCCGCCGTGCCGCGCCGTGCCGTCCTGCGCAACGGTGTGACGGTCATCTCTTCACCTCGACAGGTCTGGATGGATCGGCCGCGGCGCCGTACTCCTCGAAGCGCAGCTCGCCGACGACGTAGCACGTGAGCGTGCGCCCGAGGGTCGCGGCGGGCAGCCGCAGCCCTTTCGCGCCGCTCGTGTACCGGAGCGCTCGGGCGCCTTTCCCGGTCACCGTCCAGCGGGTCCGCACCCGCGTGACGACGGGTGCGAACCGCGCCATGCAGCGGACCCGCTCGCCGACGCGGGCGCGCCCCTTCAGGGTCGATCTCGCCAGCGGCCGCGGCAGCTCGACGCCGCGTGCCGGGTCCGTGACGAACGCGTGCGTGAGCGGGATCGAGACGAAGCCGGAGATCTCGTCGCGCAGCTCGCCGCGCGAGGCGACCGACGTGACCCCGAGCAGCTCCGGGCCGCTCGCGCCCTGGTGCACGAGCCCGCCGCCGGAGTCGCCGGGCGCGACGGTGCCGCCGCCGGCGCCCTCGGCGCGGCTCGCGCACAGCAGCGACGACTGGTCGCCGAAGTCCGACTCCGCGCACTCGGCCTCGGTGTGGCCGCGCATCACGGCGCGACGCAGCAGCGCCGGCTCGCTCGTCGGGCGCCCCTCCCGGTCGATGCGCCCGAAGCCGTACGGCCAGACGGTCTCGCCGCCGGCGATCGTCGTGCCGGGCGCCGCGAGCGGCAGCGCCGGCGCCGGGATGTCGCTCGCGGTCTCGATCACCGCGACGTCGCCCTCGCGCTCGATCACGCCCGGGTCGTCCCAGTCCAGCAGCGCGGAGACCCAGATGCGCGAGACGGCGACGGTCCGCCCCGGTCTGCGCTCCGGGTCGTCGCTGCCGACCATCGCCCGCGCGCGCCAGGCGTCCTGGTGCTCGACGCAGTGGCGTGCCGTCACCACCCGCCGCGGAGCGATCACCGTCGCGCTGCAGCGGTGATGCCACCGCGCTTCGCGGCCCGCCTGGACGAGCAGCGAGACCGCCCACGGCGCGTCTCTGCTTGCGACGCGCTCACCGCCGACGATCGCGGCTGCCGGCGGCGCGAGCGCGGCGCCGAGCGCGACCGCAGCGCCGAGCGCGCCGGTCAGCGCCGCGGCCAGTGCCGCGCTGTCTGCAACCTTCCTGAGTGGATTCACCTTCTCTCTCTGCCGGCAGGCGCGGCGACATTACGACTGACCGGGACCGCACCCGTGCCTCCAGCCGTGATATCTGTGCCGCATGGCAGACGGAACGTTCGAGCAGCTGGTCGCGGAAGGCGAGGCGGCCCCGGTCGAGGGCTGGGACTTCTCGTGGCTCGACGGCCGTGCGACGGAGGCGCGGCCGTCGTGGGGCTACCAGCGCCTGATCTCGCAGCGCCTGCCGCAGGTCGCCGCCGCGCTCGACGTCCAGACCGGCGGCGGCGAGGTGCTCGCCGGCGTCGAGCAGTTGCCGGCGACGATGGCGGCGACGGAGTCGTGGCCGCCGAACGTCGCGAAGGCGAGCGCGCTGCTGCACCCGCGCGGCGCGGTCGTGGTCGCCGACCCGGACGAGCCGCCGCTGCCGTTCGCCGACGCGGCGTTCGACCTCGTCGTCAGCCGCCATCCGGCGACGATCTGGTGGTCGGAGATCGCGCGGGTGCTGCGGCCCGGTGGCGCGTACCTCGCCCAGCACGTGGGACCGGCGAGCGGGTTCGAGCTGATCGAGCACTTCCTCGGGCCGCAGCCGCAGGCGCGCCGCGCGCGCAACCCCGACGACGAGCGGGAGGCCGCCGAGGCCGCCGGCCTGCGCGTTGTCGACCAGCGCGTCGAGCGGCTGCCGATCGAGCTGTTCGACGTCGGCGCCGCCGTCTACCTGCTGCGCAAGCTGATCTGGTGGGTTCCGGGCTTCAGCGTCGAGCGCTACCGCGACCGGCTGCTGGCGCTGCACCAGCGGATCGAGGCCGACGGCTCGTTCGTGGCCCACTCGACGCGCGTGCTGATCGAGGTGCGCAAGGCGTAGGCCGCCGCAGCGGCGATCGGCTAGCGCACGCGGGCGGCCCAGATCGCGCGGCGCCGTTCCCGGTGGCGGCGCTCCGGCGCCGTCACCGTCTCGGTCAGCGACGTCGTGATCTCCGCCACCGCCTCGGCGTAGCGGCCCTCGCAGGCGAGCAGCTCGGCACGAACCGCGTGCCACCGCGGGCTCGGCTCGATCGCATCCAGCGCGGCGAGTGCCGCGGCGGTGCCGCTCGCCTCGGCGACCGCGACGGCGCGGCTCAGCGCCGCCGGCGCGCTCGGCGCGACCGACAGCAGCAGGTCGTAGAGGCGGACGATCTCGAGCCAGTCGGTCTGCGCGTACGCCGGCGCACGCGCGTGCTCGGCGGCGATCGCCGCCTGCAGCTGGTACGGGTCCGCGACGCCGCCCGTGCGGCGCAGCGACGCGTCCAGCAGCGCGCAACCCTCCGCGATCGCCGCCGCGTCCCAGCGCGCGCGGTCCTGGTCGGCCAGCAGCACGACCTCGCCGGCGTCGTCGACCCGCGCCGGGCGGCGGGAGTCGGTCAGCAGCAGCAGCGCCAGCACCGCGGCCGGCATCGCCTCGTCCGGCAGCAGGTCGTGCAGCAGCCGGGCCAGCCGCAGCGCTTCCGTGCAGCCGTCGACGTCGACCGCCGCCTCGCCCTCCAGCGGAGCGTGGCCGGCCGTGTAGAGGGCGTGCACGACGCCGCAGACGGCGGCGAGGCGGCCGGGCAGCTCCTCGTCGGACGGCACCCGGTACGGGATCCTCGCCGCCGCGATCTTCCCCCGCGTGCGCGTCAGGCGCTTGGCGATCGCCGCCTCGCTGCTCAGCAGCACCGCGGCGATCTGCGCGGGCGACAGCCCGCACAGCGTGCGCAGCGCCAGCGCCACCCGCGCCTCCGGCGACAGGGTCGGGTGGCAGCAGGTGAAGATCAGCCGCAGCTGGTCGTCGCGCACGACGCTCTCCGGCGGCAGCTCGGGGGTGCGCAGTCTCGCCAGCTCCGTCGCCTCCCGCTCCTTGCCCGCGCGGGCGCGCTCGCGGCGCAGGATGTCGATCGCCCGGTTCCGCGCCGTGACCGTGAGCCAGGCCCGCGGCTCGGCCGGCACGCCCGTGCGCGGCCAGGACCGCAGGGCGGCCACGACCGCCTCCTGCACGGCGTCCTCGGCCACCTGCAGGCTGCCGACCGTCCGGACGAGGGTGGCGAGGATGCGCGCACCCTCGACCCGGACGGTGTCGGCCAGCTCATCGCGGGGCTCGGCCGCGGGGATCACTTCGCGAGGATCACCGGCCGCACCTCGACCGCCCCGTTCCAGGCGGCGGGAAGCTGTGCGGCGATCGCGACGGCGGCGTCGAGATCCTCCGCTTCGAGCAGGTAGTAGCCGGTCAGCGCCTCCTTCGTCTCGGCATACGGCCCGTCCGCCGTGACGACGTCTCCGCCGCGCGCGCCCGTCACCCGCACCACCGTGGCGGTGCCGGTCGGGTGCAGCACGGCGCTCGCGACGATGCTGTCGGCATGATCGACGCCGAACTGCCGGTACTCGGCCAGCTCCTCCGCCTGCTCGGGTGCCCACCAGTCGACGTCGGCGGTGTAGGTGAGTGCCAGATACTGCGCCATGTCAGTCCTCTCGGTCTCGGTTCGGGCCCGTTCTGCCCGACTCATCAATAGGACGAACGAGCCCACCTCGATCAGGACATTCTCCCGATGACGGCACCCGCGCACCTGACGGTCTTTCGCGACGCCAGGGGAGGACTACTCTTCGAGGCCGATGAGCGCAGCGAGCCACCGTTCCCGCACCGCGCTCGTCGAGATGCGCGGGCGCGTCGTCGCGATCGGGGCGGTGGCAGCGGTCACGGGCGCGTGCGCTCCGACCGCAGTCGCCGCCGCGCCGTTCCACGCCGAGGTGCAGCACGCGGAGGTCCGCGGGGAGCGGATCGCATGGTACGAGCGCGGCAGCGGGCCGCCGCTGCTGATGGCGATCGGGACGGGCTCGACGATGTCCGAGTGGGACCCCGCGCTGCTGGCGCTGCTCGCCCGCGACCGCCGCCTGATCATGTTCGACTACCCCGGCGTCGGCCGCTCGTCGTCACGGCGCGGCGGGCGCACGTCGTTCGCCGGGATGGCCGACACGACCGCCAGGCTGCTGCGCGTGCTCGGCGTCGCGCGCGCCGACGTGCTCGGCTGGTCGATGGGCGGCTTCGTCGCCCAGCAGCTCGCGATCCGCCACCCGCGCTCGGTCCGCCGGCTCGTGCTCGCGGGCACCAACCCCGGCGGCGACCGCGCGGTGCTCGGGCCGCCCGCCGACCAGCGGATCGACAGCGACCCCGACCCGTCCGACGCCGACGTGCTCCGCGTCCTCTACCCGCGCACCCGCGCCGGGCAGGCGGAGGGCCGCGCCTTCCTCGCCCGGCTCGAGCGCGCGAGCGACCGCGGGACGATCCCCGACGACTTCCGCGTACCGGCCACGACCGTCCGCAGACAGGTCGCCGCGGAGCACCCGTGGCTGCGCTCGAACGCCAACGCCCGCGCGCTGCGCCGCCTGCGCCTGCCGCTGCTCGTGACCGGCGGGCGCGAGGACACCGTCACGCCGCCGGCGAACGCCCGGCGGATCGCCCGCCTCGTACCGCACGCGCGGCTGGCGCTGCTGCCCGGCGCGCACGCCTTCCTGTTCGGCGAGCGAGTCCGCTTCGCCCGGCTCGTACAGCGGTTCCTGCGCTAGGACTGTCCGAACGACAGCGTCCGGATCACCGGCTCGCCGGCGTGGTCGGAGGCGTCGAGGTCGACCTCCGCGACGATCGCGACGTCGCGGTTGTCGTCGGGGTCCTCGACGATCTGGCGTACGCTCCAGCGGCGGCCGCCGCCGGGCGGCTCGCGGTCGATCAGCAGCAGCTCCGGCGAGCGCGCCCGCGGCCCTGAGCCGATCTCGTCGTACTCCGCCCAGTAGGCGTCGAGCGCGTCCTCCCAGGCGGCCAGCCGCATCGCGATCTTCCCGGGCGGGTCGGTCAGCGCGGCCCCGGCGGCGTCGAGCTGCGCCAGCTCCTCAGCACGGTCCTGTGACGCCAGGCGGACCTTCTGGAACATCGCGTTGCGGACCATCTTCGTGAACGCGCGCGTGTTGGCGGTGATCGGCCGGGCCGGCGGCGGCGGCTTCCCGGCCGCCAGGTCGGCGGACGCGCGCGCGACCGACTCCGGGTCGGTCAGTGCCTCCCACTCGTCCAGCAGGCTCGAGTCGGTCTGCCGGATCGTCTCGCCGAGCCACTCGATGATCTCGGCCAGCTCCTCGGTCCGGACCTGCTCGGGGACCGTCTGGCGCAGCGCGCGGTATGCGCTGCTGAGGTAGCGCAGCACGACCCCCTCCGAGCGCGCCAGGCCGTAGTGCGAGACGAACTCGGTGAAGGTCCGCCCCCACTCGTGCATGTCGCGCACGACCGACTTCGGCGACAGGTCGGACTCGCGCACCCACGGGTGCGTCTCACGGAACGTCCGCAGCGCGTCCTCCAGCGGCTCGGCGAGCGGCTTCGGGTAGGTGACCTGTTCGAGCAGCTCCATCCGCTCCTCGTACTCGATCCCCTGCTCCTTCATCTCGGCGACGGCCTCGCCGCGCTCCTTGTTCGCCTGCGCCATCAACACCGGGAAGGGGTCGTCGAGGATCGCCTCGACGACCGACAGCACGTCGAGCGCGTAGGTCTCGGCCTCCGGGTTGAGCAGCTCGAACGCGACGAGCGCGAACGACGCGAGCGGCTGGTTGAGCGCGAAGTTCTCCTGCAGCTCGACCGCGAGTCGCAGCGTGCGGCCGTCCGGGTCGGGCTCCGGCAGCCACTCCAGGACGCCGGCGTCGACCAGCTCGTCACCGAGCGCGCGGGCCTGCTCGGAGAGCCGCAGGCGGCCGCGCTCGTCCTCGTGGTTGTCCTCCATCAGCGCCCGCATCGCCGCGACCGGGTCGGCCGGCTGGTTGACGACGTTGAGGATCATCGCGTGGTCGACCCGCATCCGCGACACGAGCGCCTCGGGGACCGCGCCCTTCAGCCGCTCGTACGTCTCCTCGGTCCAGCTGACGGCGCCTTCCGGCGCCTTCTTGACCTGGACCTTGCGGCGCTTCTTCGGGTCGTCGCCGGCCTTCGCGAGCGCGCGCGTGCGCTCGATCACGTGCTCGGGCGCCTGCACCACGACGTAGCCGGAGGTGTCGAACCCGGCCCGCCCGGCGCGCCCCGCGATCTGGTGGAACTCGCGCGCCTTCAGCAGCCGGTGCCGCGCGCCGTCGTACTTCGCCAGCGCCGTGAAGACGACGGTGCGGATCGGCACGTTGATGCCGACGCCGAGCGTGTCGGTGCCGCAGATCACCTTCAGCAGCCCGGTCTGCGCGAGCTGCTCGACCAGCCGCCGGTAGCGCGGCAGCATCCCGGCGTGGTGGACGCCGACACCGCCGCGGACCAGCTTGGAGAGCGTGCGGCCGAAGCCGGCCGTGAAGCGGAAGGCGCCGATCGCCTCGGCGATCGCGTCGCGCTCCTCGCGCGTGCAGAGCTTCGCCGACAGCAGCGACTGGGCGCGCTCCATCGCGGAGGCCTGCGTGAAGTGGACGACGTAGATCGGCGCGCGGTCGACCGCGACCAGCTCCTCCAGCAGCTCGTGCAGCGGCTCGACCGACCACGCGTAGGTGAGCGGGACCGGCCGCTCGGCGTCGTCGATCAGCGCCGTCTCGCGCCCGGTCCGGCGCGTCAGGTCGGTGGCGATCGCGCTGACGTCGCCGAGCGTCGCCGACATCAGCAGGAACTGCGCTTGGGGCAGGCACAGCAGCGGCACCTGCCACGCCCAGCCGCGCTGGCCGTCGGCGTAGTAGTGGAACTCGTCCATCACGACCTGCCCGACGTCCGCGCCGGAGCCCTCCCGCAGCGCGATGTTCGCCAGCACCTCCGCGGTGCAGCAGATGATCGGCGCGTTCGCATTGACCGACGCGTCGCCGGTCAGCATCCCGACGTTCTCGGCGCCGAACGTCTCGCACAGCGCGAAGAACTTCTCCGACACGAGCGCCTTGATCGGCGCCGTGTAGAACGTGACGCGGTTCTCGGCCAGCGCGGCGAAGTGCGCCGCGATCGCGACCATCGACTTGCCCGAGCCGGTCGGTGTGGCGAGCACGACGTTGTTGTCGCTGAACAGCTCGATCGCCGCCTCCTCCTGGTGCGGGTAGAGGTTCAGGCCCGCGTGCGCCGCCCAGTCGGTGAACGCTTCGTAGAGCGTGTCGGCGCTGGGGTGGGTGGGAAGGGCGTCGACCAGGCTCATGCGTCGCCCGACCACGGTAGCGGTCTTCGCCGCGCCAGCCGGTCAGCTCCCCCCGGCCGCCCCCTCGCGCTGCACGCGGAAGGCGCGCAGGCGAAGGGAGTTGGCGACGACGAAGACCGAGCTGAACGCCATCGCGGCGCCGGCCAGGAGCGGGTTGAGGAAGCCGGCGGCAGCGGCCGGGATCAGCGCGACGTTGTAGGCGAACGCCCAGAACAGGTTCGAGCGGATCGTTCCGAGCGTCTTGCGCGAGAGCCGGATCGCGTCGCCGGCGGCGCGCAGGTCGCCGGAGACGAGCGTCAGGTCCGATGCCTCGATCGCGACGTCGGTGCCGGTGCCGATCGCGAGACCGAGGTCGGCCTGCGCGAGCGCGGGCGCGTCGTTGACGCCGTCGCCGACCATCGCGACGACCCGGCCTTCGGCCTGCAGCCGCTTGACGACCTCGGCCTTCTCGGACGGGAGCACCTCCGCGATCACGTCGTCGATCCCGACCTGCGCCGCGACCGCTCTCGCGGTCGAGGCGTTGTCGCCGGTCAGCAGCACCGGCCGCAGCCCGAGCGCCTTCAGCTGGCGGATCGCCTCCGCGGAGGTCGGCTTGGGTGTGTCGGCGACGACGAAGACGGCTCGTGTCTCGCCGTCCCACGCCGCTGCGATCGCGGTGCGGCCCTCCGCCTCGGCGGCCGTGCGCGCGGCGTCGAGCGCGGCCGGGAGCCGCAGCCCCCAGTCGGCGAGCAGCGCCGGGCGGCCGGCGACGACGGCGTGGCCGTCGACGGTGCCCTCGACGCCGAGGCCCTCGCGGTTCGCGAAGCCCTCCGGCGCCGGCAGCGTGCCGACGCGCGCCTGCGCGGCCTCTGCGATCGCGCGGGCGATCGGGTGCTCGGAGGCGTGCTCCAGGCCGCCGACCAGCCGCAGCGCCTCCTCGGGATCGACGCCGTCGGCGACCGCTACGTCGACGAGCGCCATCTGGCCGGTCGTGACGGTGCCGGTCTTGTCGAGCACGATCGTGTCGACCTTGCGCGTCGACTCCAGCACCTCCGGCCCCTTGATCAGCAGGCCGAGCTGGGCGCCGCGGCCGGTGCCGACGAGCAGCGCGGTCGGCGTCGCGAGGCCGAGCGCGCAGGGGCAGGCGATGATCAGGACGGCGACGGCGGCGGTGAACGCGAACGCCGCGCTCTCGCCCGCGCCCAGCCAGAAGCCGAGCGCGCCGGCGGCGATCGCGATCACGATCGGGACGAACACGCCGGAGACGCGGTCGGCGAGCCGCTGGACCGGCGCCTTGCCGGTCTGCGCGTCGCTGACGAGCTTGGCGATCTGCGCGAGCGCGGTGTCGGTGCCGATCTTCGTCGCGCGCACGACCAGCCGCCCGCCGACGTTGACGGTCGCGCCGACGACGTCGTCGCCCGGCGCCTTCTCGACCGGGATCGACTCGCCCGTCAGCAGCGACTGGTCGACCGCCGAGGAGCCCTCGACGACGACGCCGTCGGTCGCGACCTTCTCGCCCGGCCGCACGACGAAGCGGTCGCCGACGTTCAGCTCTTCGATCCGCACGCGCCGCTCGGTGCCGTCGGCGTCGAGGATCGCGACGTCCTTCGCGCCCAGCTCCAGCAGCGCGGACAGCGCCGCGCCGGCCTTGCGCTTGGCGCGCGCCTCGAAGTAGCGGCCGCCGAGGATGAACGTGATGACGACTGCGGCGACCTCGAAGTAGACGTGATCGAGCGCCGCCGAGCGGTCCGGCACGAGGTCGAAGCCCATTCTCATGCCGGTCATGCCGGCGTCGCCGAAGAACAGCGCGACGACCGACCACGTCCACGCCGCGAGCGTGCCGACCGAGATCAGCGTGTCCATCGTGGCCGTGGCGTGCTTGAGGTTCGCCCACGCCGCGCGGTGGAACGGCCACGCCGCCCACAGCACGACCGGGGTCGCGAGGTTCCACGCCAGCCACTGCCAGTTGTCGAACTGCAGCGCCGGGATCATCGACAGCAGCAGCACCGGCAGCGACAGCAGCGCCGACCAGATCAGCCGGTTGCGCAGCGGCCGCGTCGGGTCCTCGTCCTCGCCGGCCGCCGTGGCGGCACCCGCGCCGCCGTCAGCGCCGGCGGGCGCGGGCAGCGTCGCGGTGTAGCCGGCGCTCTCGACGGCCTTCAGCAGGTCCTCGGCCGAGACGTGCTCGGGGTCGAACGAGACCGCGGCCTTCTCGGTCGCGTAGTTGACCGACGCCTGCACGCCGTCGAGCTTGTTCAGCTTGCGCTCGATCCGGTTCGCGCAGGAGGCGCACGTCATCCCGGTGATCGGCAGGTCGACCTGTTCGGGTGTCGTGCTCATCGGGGGACCTCCTGGGCGAACGTCGCCGTGTGGATGCGACCTTCGTACTGGAACTGGACGTAGAGCCGGTAGTCGCCGGCGCTCGGCCAGCTCGTCGCGAACGACAGCCGGTCGCCGTCGGGGTGGGTGTGCAGGTAGGCGAGGTCGCCTTCGCGCAGCGCGACGAGGTGGCCGCGCGCGCCGAGGTACGGCTGCAGCCGGTCGTTGACGACGCGGTCGCCGTCGCGCACCTCGAAGTCGAGCTGGTTCTCGGCGCCGCTGCGCGGTGCCGTCGCTCTCAGCGTCACGTCGAGGCCGCCGTCGCTGCGCGCGCTCGTGCCGCTCTCCAGCGGCTGCGCGGGCGTGAACGTCCCCGGGACCTGCACGTCGGCGCCGAGCGTGCGCTGTCTGTCGTCGCGCTTGAAGTCGGCGAAGACGCGCCACGTGCCCGGCTTCGACAGGTCGACGTCAGCCGACCAGGTGCCGTCGGCGGCCATCGTCGGGTGCAGGTGCTGGAAGCCGCTGAGGTCGCGGCGGACGACGATGAAGTGGAGGCGCTTCTCGTGCTCGAGCTGGAATCTCGTGACGGTCTCGCCGTCGGCGCCGACGACGCGGAAGCGCACGGGCGTGCGGTCGCGCGCGGCGTAGCGGTCGCGGTCGAGCACGAGGCGGTAGCCGTCCTGGGCGACCTGGAGGCCCGGCAGCGCGGCGGTCGCGCTCGCGCCGGCGGCCGGCGCCTCCGCATGGTCGTCGCCGTGCGCGCCCGCGTCCTCTCTGGCACTGGCGGCGGGCTCGGTCATGCCGTGTTCGCCGGCCGCCTGCCCGCCATGACCCTCGTCGGCCGAGGAGCCGGACGGGTCGGTCGCGCTGCCGAGCAGCGCGGCGCCGGTGAAGACGGCGACGAGCAGGACCGCGAACGCGGCGAGGCGGGCGAACGTGTTGCTCACGAGACCACGACCTCATACCCGGCTTCGCCGACCGCGGCCTTGACCGCGTCGTCGCTGACGCCCTCGCCGCGCACCGTGAGGCGGCCCGTCTCGATCTCGACCTCGATCTCCGACACGCCCTGGACCTGCTCGACCTCTTCGGTCACGTTCAGCTTGCAGCTGTTGCAGGTCATGCCCTTGACGGTGTAGCTGAGCTCGGTGGTGGCCATCTGAATCTTGCTCCTATACGACTAGGGGGTATCGGTACTGGCAACACAGTAACACAGATACCCCCCGGTGGTACTGCTACTCTCCTTGCATGGCTTCCACGACTCCCACGCGCGGGTACTCCGCCACGAAGGACCAGCTGCTTTCGCGCCTGAGACGGATCGAAGGTCAGGTCCGCGGCGTGCAGGGGATGGTCGAAGACGAGCGCTACTGCATCGACGTGCTGACGCAGATCTCCGCGATCCAGGCCGCGCTCGACAAGGTCGCGCTCGGCCTGCTCGACGACCACGCCAACCACTGCGTGATCGGCGCGAGCGACGAGACGCGCGACGAGAAGACGGCCGAGCTGATGAGCGCGGTCGGCCGGCTGATGCGCCGCGGCTGACCCGCGGCGGTCAGCTCCGCAGCTCTGTCACGCCCTTCAAGACGAGATAGGCGCCGACGACGCCGAAGACGACGAGCACGATGCTGCGCCCGTTGCGCTTCGCCCACGAGTTCAGCAGCGCGACGCGCGCGCGGGTGTCGTCGGGCCGCGCGACGAAGCGCACCAACACGCCGATCGCCGCGCCGAACCAGATCGCGTTGTAGAGCAGGACGTCGAACACGCCCTCGACGACGCTCGGCCTCGCGGCGAGGATGTCCGCGAGCGCCGCGAGGTAGAAGAGGCCTGGCAGGTGCGTCGCGACCCCGGCGATCGCCGCAACGCCCGGCGTCGGGTGCCGCAGCCGGCCGACGACGCCCGACTCGGGCCGATCGGCGACGCGGCGACGCCCGACCGAACCCGTCGCCACGCCGGCGGCGAAGGCCAGCGCGGCGACCCCGAGGATCAGGTCGATCAGCGCGTGCGGCGTCGAGCGCGGCGTCAGCGACGTGTGCAGAACCCCGACGACGACGAAGCCGAACGCGGCGCTGAAGAGGAAGCCGGCCGCGATGTAGACGCTCAGCAGCCGCCGCGGCTCGCGCGAGCACAGCAGCGCGTAGACGGCCGCGACGCTGGTCGGCCGGATCGCGCTGGCCAGCGCGAAGCCGATCACGGCGGCGCTCATGCGCGGCGGTGGCGGTGGCGGCGGGCCTTCAGGCGGCTCCCGCAGCCACCGGTCATCGAGCACCAGCGCCGCGTCGCCGAGCGCGTCGTGTCCTCGAACCACAGGACGCAGTCGCGGTTGGCGCAGTGCTTGACGCGCTCGGGCCGCGCGGCGAGCAGGCGCCGCAGGTCGCGCGCGGCGTGCCAGGCGGCTGCCCACGCCGGCGCCACCTCGACCGTCTCGCCGGGCTGCCCGTCGTGGAGCGTCAGGCGGATCCGGCCGCGGGCGAGGACGAGGTCGACCGCGTCCTCGGCGGCACGGTCGCCGGGGTGTTCGAGCAGGAGGCGGATCGCCTGACGCGCCTCGACGAGGTTCGCCCGCGCCGAGCGGCCACCGGGGTCGGGCAGCTCCCAGTGCGCGAGCCACGCCGAGCGCTGCGCGGGGTCGTCGAACAGGTCGTGCGCGCCGTCGTCGTCGATCCAGACGGTGTCGACGAGGTCGAGCGCCAACGGCTCGCCGGTGAGGGGGCGGGGATCGGGCACGTCGGCCATGCGGTCAGTGTACCGCCGCTGCAACCACCTTCTCTCGTTTAGACGGTTTGAAGCTGCTACGCTGCCGCCGCGCCGCAATGCAACCGTCTAATACGAGAAAGACGGTTGCGATCCTCCGATGCCCCAGCCCCCAGAAGGAGCGACCTCATGAGCACCACCCCCACGACGCGCAGCACGACCGCGACCCGGCACCGCACGGTGGAGGTCGACGGGCTGGAGATCTTCTATCGCGAGGCGGGCGACTCGTCCCGCCCGACGTTGCTGCTGCTGCACGGTCTGCCGACCTCGTCGCTGATGTTCCGCAACCTGATCCCGGCGCTGGCCGACCGCTTCCACCTCGTCGCGCCCGACTACCCCGGCTTCGGGCACAGCGCGTTCCCACCGCGCGAGCAGTTCGAGTACTCGTTCGCCAACCTGACGCGCGTGGTCGAGCGGTTCGCCGACGTCATCGGCTTGGAGCGCTTCAGCATCTACATCCAGGACTACGGCGCGCCGATCGGCCTGACGATCGCGAGCACCCAGCCGGAGCGCGTGCAGGCGATCGTGACCCAGAGCGGCAACGCGTACATGGAGGGCTTCACGCCGTTCTGGGAGCCGCTCTTCGCGTTCGCGGCCGACCGCAACGCCGAGACCGAGGCGAAGGTGCGCCCGCTGCTGAGCGCGGACGCGAACGTCTGGCAGTGGACGCACGGCACCCGCGACCCCGAGGCGATCTCACCCGACCTGTGGACGCTCGACACGCTCGGCTTCGACCGGCCCGGCAACCGCGACATGCAGATCGAGCTGTTCTACGACTACCGCCTCAACCTCGACAAGTACCCGGCGTTCCAGCAGTACTTCCGCGACCACCAGCCGCCGACGCTGATCACCTGGGGGAAGAACGACGAGATCTTCGGCCCCGACGGCGCGCGTGCCTACCTGAGAGACCTCCCCGACGCCGAGCTGCACCTGCTCGACACCGGCCACTTCGCGCTGGAGGAGGAGGGCGACTTCATCGCCGAGCGGATCCGCGCGTTCCTCTCCAAGCACGTCGGCTGAGCGCCGGCGGCGGCGGCCGCGGCGGGATGTTTCACGTCCCGTCGCACCGCCGATACATCCGGTGGATGCGCATTCTCGTCGCACTCCTCGCGGTCGGCACGCTGATCGCGCTCGCCGGCTGCGGCGGTGACGACAAGCCGGCGTACTGCTCCGATCGCAGCAGCCTGGAGAGCTCGGTCAAGGAGCTGGCGAACATCACGCGCAACACCGGCCTCAGCGGCCTGAGAGCCCAGCTCGGCGAGGTCGAGAGCGACGCCACGGCGCTGGTCGATTCGGCCAAGAGCGACTTCCCGGAGCAGACCAGCGCGATCAGATCGTCGGTCGACACGCTCGCCGGCGCCGTCAGATCGCTCCAGGCGAACCCGTCGGCGCAGCAGGCCGCCACGGTTGCCACCGACGCCGCCGCCGTCGTCGGCTACGTCAGCGACTTCACCAGCGCTTCCAGCTCGGAGTGCGACTAGGCCTGCGCGGCCGGGATCGCCGGCAGCATGAGGTGGGATGGGTGGGCGCGGCCGTGGTGGACGCGGTTGACCGCGACGGCGACGTCCTCCTCGCGCTCGTCGGCGATCGTGCCGCCCGTGTTCGTGTTGCGATCGAACCGGGGGAAGTTGCTGGAGGAGATCTCCAACCCGATCCGGTGACCGACACGAAACACGTTGGCGGTCGCGCCGAGATCGACCCGCAGCTCGTAGACCCGCCCCGGCACGAGCGGGACCGGCGTCGACTGCGACTCGCGCCAACGGGCGCGCAGGATGCCGTCGGTCAGCAGCTCGGCACGCCCGTCCGGATGAACGTCGACGAGCTTGCCCGTGAAGTCCGTGTCGACCGCCGAAGAGGAGACGTACAGCACCAGCTCGACCGGGCCGATCACCTCCACGTCCCGCTCCAGCGGCGGGGTCCTGTAGACGAGCACATCAGCACGCCGCTGCACCGCACGCTGATCGAGCGGCCCCGCGCAGGCGCCAACGTCCTGCCCCGGCAGGAACGTCGCCCCACCCGCCGTCGGAACCGGATCACGCGGGTCATAGCGGTAGGCGTCCTCCCCGCCCGCGCCCGGCGCCTCCGCTGACAGCGCGCCGCCACCACCGAGGTGGAACCGCGTCCATGCGGTGCCGGGCAGCGGCCAGTCGTCAGCGTCGCGCCAGCGGTCGGCGCCCATCACGAACAACCGCACCGCCGGCTCACGCTCGACACCGTTCTCGACCCCACGCAGGTGACGATCGAACCACCGCAGATGCAACCCCGTCAGATCGACCGCATCCGCCGCCGCACGCCACCCGTAGGAACGCTGCGGAAACACGCCGCCGGAGACCATGTGCGACCACGGCCCGACGACCAGCCGCGAGCCGTTCGCGTGCGCCCGCATGCGGCTGTGCCCCGCGAGCGTCCCGCGCAGGAAGAGGTCGTACCAGCCGCCGACGGAGAGCGCCGGTACCGCAACGGCGCCGACCCGCTCCGGCGGCACCAACTGCTCCCACCACCCGTCGCGGCCCGGGTGGCCCAGCCAGTCGCGATGGAACCCGGCGAGCCCGGCGTCCGGCGCCAGTTCGCGCAGCGGGCGGCGGCGCGCGGCCGCCTCGAAGTCGTCGCGCGGGTCCTGCGCAAGCGGCTCCGACGCGAGGTTCCCCGCGTTCCACAGCAGGCCGAACCCCAGCTCGAACGCGCCGCCCTGGTAAGCCCAGCCGTCGTATGGATCGACGCTCGTCACGAGCGGCGCGATCGCACGCAACGCCGGCGGTGCCGCACTCGCCGCCAGCCACTGCGTCATGCCCTCATACGAGGCGCCGACCATCCCGACCGCGCCCGAGGACCACGGCTGCGCCGCCGCCCACGCGACCGCGTCCGCGCCATCGGACGCCTCGGTCCGGAACGGCTCGAAGCGCCCCTCCGACGCGTAGCGCCCGCGCACGTCCTGCACCACCACCGCATAGCCCGCCCGCACCAGCCGCAGCACGTCGACATCGGTCCGAACCGCCAGCGACTTGTCATACGGCGTCCGCCGCACCAACGTCGGCAACGCCCCGCCGCCGGCGGGACGGTAGATGTCCGCACGCAGCAGCGTCCCGTCACGCGCCGGCGTCTCGACGTCCGTCTCGACCTCGATCCTCATCGCGCGCGCCGCGAAATCGGATAATCTGATCTGATGACCGAGATCAGCGCGACCGAGGCCTCGAAGCGGTTCGCCGACGTGCTCGACGCGGTCGAGCACCGCGGCGAGATGTTCACGGTGCTGCGACGTGGCCGTGTCGTGGCGACGATCGCCCCGGCTCGCCGGGGAAACGGGGCTGATCTGCGACGCATCATGACCGAGCACCCGCCTGACGATCGCTGGGCGGAGGACCTCCAGGATCTGCGCCGCTTCTCCGGGGCTGCACCGACCGTCGACCCGTGGAACGACTGATCGTCGACACGGGCGTCCTCGTCGCGCTCGAACGCGGCCGCCTGAGCCCCGACGCGCTGCCAGACGACGCCGACATCGCGATCGCCGCGATCACCGCCTCGGAGCTGCTCGTCGGCGTTCAGCTCGCTGACGGGCAGCGGCGAGAGACGCGCGCGGCCACGGTCGACGCGATCCTCGGCACGTTCGAGATCCTCGCGTTCGACCTCGACATCGCGCGTGAGCACGCGGTGCTGCTCGCGCACGCCCGCCGTACCGGGCGGCCCCGCGGCGCTCACGACCTGCAGATCGCGGCGACCGCGAGCGCGACCGGCCGACTCGTCGTCACGACCGACCAGCGCGCCTTCGACGACCTGCCGGGCGTCCGGTTTCGGCTCGGGACCGCGCCCTCCATCAGAGGCTGAAGCCGGGCGGGTCGGCGAGGTCCGGGTTGTCCTTCACGAAGTCGATCGACGCCTGGACGGTGCGCAGCCAGTCGTACAGGACGCCCTTCGCCGACAGCAGCTCGGTGCCGCAGTCGCGCAGCCGGCTGAGGCCGTGCTCGTGCGCGCCGGGCGGCGAGAACAGCGCGTCGGTCGCGACCGCGACGCGGTAGCCCGCGTCGCGCAGGCCGATCGCGGAGTGCGCGACGCAGACGTCGGTCTCCATCCCGACGAGCACCGCGGTGCGGCGGCCGGTCCGCTCGACCGCCGCGCGCAGCTCCGGGTTCCCCATCAGGCCGAACTGCGCCTTCGGCAGCCCGACAGTGCCGGCGGGGAGGTTCGCCCGGACGGCGTCGGCGGTCGCGCCGTAGCGCTCCGGCTCCTCCTCCAGCACGACGATCGGCACGTCGAGCGCGCGGGCCGCGCCGGCCAGCCACGCGACGCAGCCGACGAAGGCGTCGAACGCGCCCGCGTCGACGTCGGCGCGCCCGCGGTAGAAGCCCGGCTGCGTGTCGATCACAGCCAGCAATGAGTCGTTGCGGTCCAGCAGCGGCATCGGGTTCACCTCGTGAGGGGACTGGATCAAATCAGCGGACGGTCCGCAGGCGCGGGTCGGCGACGGTCTGCGCGATGTCGACGAGCGCGTTGCCGAGCACGAACGCCAGCCCGACGACGAGCGTGACGCCGGCGATCGCCGGGATGTCGCTCTGCGGGATCGCCTGGCTGACGTACAGCCCGAGCCCCGGCCAGCCGAAGATCAGCTCGACCACCGCGGTCGACCCGAGCATCACGCCGAATGTCAGCCCCGTCACCGTGAGCGGCGCGTTGAGGCTGTTGCGGACGACGTGGCGGCGGAAGATCCGGCCCTCCGGCATCCCGCTCGCGCGGACCGTGCGGACGTGGTCGGCGCGGAGCGTCGAGTGGATCGAGGAGCGGAACACGCGCGCGATCAGCAGCGCCGGCGTCAGCGCCAGGCAGAACGCCGGCAGGATCAGGTGCCAGGCGGCGTCGAGCGTGATCTCGGGCCGGCCGGCGAGCACGCCGTCGAGCAGCAGGAAGCCGGTCGCGCCGTCGAACTCGCCGTGCTCGGGCGACAGCCGCCCGCCCGCCGGCAGCACGTCGAGCTGCCCGTAGAAGACGAGCAGCAGCAGCAGTCCCAGCGTGAAGCTGGGGACCGACGCGCCCGCGCTCAGCAGCACGCGGATCGCGGCCGAGCCGCGCTTCGCCCGCGCCGTCGCCGCCCCGACGATGCCGCCCATCGCGATCGCCAGCAGTGCCGCGACGAGCGCCAGCTCCAGCGTCGCGGGCGTGCGGTCCGCGAGGTCGTCGCGGACCGGATTGCGCGTCGTCACCGACTCGGACAGGTCGAGCGTGGCCAGCTTGCCGAGGTAGTCGACGTAGCGCTCCGGGAACGGGCGGTCGAGACCCAGCTCGGCGCGCTTGTCGGCCAGCACCTCGGCCGTCGCCCCCGGCCCCGCGTACGCACGGGCCGGGTCGCCCGGGACGACCGTCCCGAGCATGAAGACGAGCGTGGCCAGCAGCCAGACGACGAGCAGCATGCCGGCCACGCGGCTGACGACGAGACCGATCATCACGCGTCCGCGGACTTCCCGATCGCGGCCAGCTGCACGACGTCGATCGACGTCGGCGTGCCCTGGAAGCCGCTGACGCCCCTGCGCGCCACGATCGGCTGCTTGAGGTCGCCGAGCGGGATGATCGACGCGTCGTCGACCGCGACGATTCTGTTCGCGTCGGCGAACAGCTGGAGCGCCTTGTCACGGTCGGTCTGGATGGCCGCCTCGTCGAGCGTGGCGTCGACCGTTCTGTTCGAGTAGCCGAGGAAGTTGACCGCGGAGCCGGTGCGGAAGAACGGGTCGACCAGGCTCTGCACGTACGCCGAGTCGCCGTAGACGGTGACGATCGCGGCGTTCGGCGCCTTCTGCACGTCCTGCGGCCACGAGAAGACCTCGCCGCCGGTCGTCGCGCTCAGTCTCAGCTCGACGTCCTCGTCGCGCAGCTGCTGCTGGATCACCTCGCTGAACTGACGGTGCGACTGGATCGCGCCGACGTACTCGAACGTGACCGGCTCGTCGAGCGCGGCGTCGCTGGTCAGCGGCTCGATTCTGTTCAGCGCCGGGTCGAGCAGGAACGGCGAGATGTAGGAGGTCGGCGCCTCCATCAGCTCGTCGCCCCACACCTGTCTGATCGCGGCGTCGACGTCGAGCGCCGCGACGAACGCCTTGCGCTTCTCGACGTCGTCGAACGGCGGCTTGTTCGTGTTCAGCACGAGCATCGGCCGGAACGCCTGGTCCAGGCGCGTCACCTCGTATCTCGGGTTGCCGTCGAACGCCTTCAGCTGCGCCGGCTGCAGCGAGCCGCCGCTGAGGTAGTCGAGCTGGCCGGAGCGCAGCTGCAGCTGCTGCTCGCCGCTGCTCGGCAGCGTGTCGACCTCGTAGCGCTTCGCCTTGGCCTGCTCGCCCCAGTAGCCGTCGAAGCGCTCGAGCGTCGCGCCGTCGCCGAGTCTGAAGCTGAGCAGTCTCAGCGGCCCGGTGCCGACGGCGTTGGACGCGAACCAGCGCTTGCCGTCCTCGCCCGCGCCGTGCGCTCTGAGCGCCGCAGGGCTGATCACGCGCGGCCCGTAGATCGAGGCGAGCGCGTCGAGGAACCCGATCTCCGGGCTTCTCAGCTTGATCACGACCGTGTCGCTCCCGCGCGGCCGCACGTCGGCGACCCCGGCCGTCAGGTACGCCGACGGGCCTCTGAGCGCGGCGCGGCGCGCGAACGAGCCGGCGACCGCCTCCGGCGTCAGCGGCGTGCCGTCGTGGAATCTGACGCCCTGACGAAGCTTGAACGTATAGGTCCTGCCGTCTCTGCTGACCTCGTAGGACTCGGCCAGCGCGGGCTCTATCTCGGTCGTGCCGGTCTTGTAGCGCAGCAGCCCTTCGTAGACGGCGGTGTGCAGCGACCCGCCGTTGAGGTCGTACCAGATCTCCGGGTCCATCCCGCCGACGCCATCGCCGAACTGCGCGGTGCGAATCGTCGCCTCAGCGTCGAACGACGCCGAGGTGCCGCCGCCGGAGCCGGTCGAACCGGTGCTGTCGTTGTTGCTGCTGGTCCCGCCGCATCCGGCGACCACGAGGGCGGCCGCGAGCAACGTCGCGACGCCTCTGGCGAGCTTCATGGTCATACGTCCTCATCCTCCAACAGGTCACGAAGCCCGTCGCCGCCGAGGTTGGCCGACAGCGCAAGCAGGAACACGGCGAACGCGGGCGCAAGCGGCACCCACGCGTGTGTGAAGAGAAAGTCCAGGCCGAGGGCCGCCATCGCCCCCAGCTCCGGCGTCGGCGGCTGCGCGCCGAGGCCGATGAACGTCAGGCCCGCGAGCACCAGCACGACGATCCCCAGGTCGAGGCTCGCCGCGACGATCACCGGCGGCAGCGCGCCCGGCAGCACGTGCTTGAGCGCGAGGCGCACCGAGCCGATGCCGCTGGCGCGCGCCGCCTCGACGTGCGGCAGGACCGCGATCGCACGCGCCTCCCCACGCACGAGGCGGGCGTAGAACGGCCACCAGAACGCCGCGATGCTGATGACGGTCGTCGTCAGCGAGGCGCCGAGCGCGACCGTGATCGCGATCGCCAGCACGGCGCCCGGAAGCGCCAGGCCGGTGTCGACGATCCGCATCAGGACGTTGTCGACGCGGCCGCCGCGCACCCCGGCGACGAGACCGATCGCGCCGCCGACGAGCAGACCCGCGGCGACCACGACGAGCGCGGACAGCCACGTGATCTGGATGCCGTACAGCACCCGCGAGAAGATGTCGCGGCCGAGCTCGTCGGTGCCGAGCAGGAACTCGCTGCCCGGCGAGATCAGCGCTTCGCCGACGGGCCGCCGCGGGTCGTGCGGAGCGAGCAGCGGACCGAGCAGCGCGAGCAGCGTCGCCGCGGCCAGCATCGCCAGCCCGAAGCGCTCGGGCAGCCCGAGCCGCCGCAGGCGGCGCACGATCCGGCGCCCGCGACCGGCCGGCTCGGCGGTCCGCGGCGCGACGGCGGTCGTCGCGCTCATCGCAGCTCCTCCGGCATCGCGTCGAGCAGCTCGCGCGTCGCCGCGTGGGCCGGCGCGTCGAGCACCTGAGGGGCGGCGCCTCGTTCGACGACGCGGCCGTCCTGCAGGACGGCGATCTCGTCGGCGACCGAGCGGGCGACGCCGAGGTCGTGCGTCACGAACAGGACGGCGAGACCGAGGTCGTCGCGCAGCTGGTGCAGCAGGTTGACGACCGTCGCCGTCAGCGAGACGTCGAGCGCCGAGGTCGGCTCGTCGCAGACGAGCACGCTCGGCGGCAGCACGATCGCACGGGCGATCGCGACGCGCTGGCGCTGGCCGCCGGAGAGCTGCCGCGGCCGGCGGCCGGCGACCTCGGCCGGCAGCCCGACCTGCGCGAGCGCGCGCTCGATCGCGGCGGGACGCTCCGCGCGCGGCACCTTGCCGACGCCGAGCCGCTCGCCGAGCAGGTCGCCGATCGTCATCCACGGCGTCAGCGACGCGCCCGAGTCCTGCGGGACGAGCTGCGGCGGCACCCCGGCGTGGCGGACCTCGCCCGCGTCGGCGCGTTCGAGCCCCATCACGCAGCGCAGCAGCGTCGTCTTGCCGCAGCCGCTCGCCCCGACGATCGCCATCGAAGAGCCGTGGTCGAGCCGCAGGTCGATCCCGTCGAGGACGGTCCGCTTCGCGGCACCGCGGCCGAACGCCTTGCGCAGGCCGGTGACCTCGAGGGCAGCGGCGGTCGGCCCAGCAGCCTGGGGCGCGTCGACCGGCGCCAGCTCGTCCAGCTCGGCGACCGCGGCGCGGCGGTGGGCGACGGCGGCGCGCTCGGACAGCGGCTGCAGCTCGTCGAAGCGCAGGCAGGCATCGGCGCGCTGGGGGCTGCGGCGCACGGAAGCGGGCTCGCGCTCGCCGCACGGCTCCTGCGCGAAGGCGCAGCGCGGCGCGAACGAGCAGGCGCCGCCGCGGCGGCGGACGTCCGGCGGCTCGCCCGGCAGCGCGGGCACGGGCCGCGCGACGTCGCGACGGGCCGACAGGCGGGTCGCGAGCAGGCCCGCGGTGTACGGGTGCGCGGGGTCGCGCAGGACCGCGTCGACCGGGCCCTCCTCCGCCACCTGGCCGCCGTAGAGGACGACGAGCCGGTCGGCGACCTCGGCGGCGACGAGCAGGTCGTGCGTGATGAACAGCATCGCCGCGTCGAGCTCGTCGCAGATCGAGCGGAACAGCCGCAGGATCCCGCGCTGCACGAGCACGTCGAGCGCGGTCGTCGGCTCGTCGAGCAGGACGTACCGCGGTCGTCGCGCGACGGCGAGCGCGATCAGCGCGCGCTGGCGCAGACCGCCGGACAGCTCGTGCGGGTACTGGGCGGCACGCCGGCGCGCGTCCGGGATGCCGCACAGGTCGAGCGCCTCGATCGCCGCGTCCTCGGAGCCGGCGACCTCGGCGACCTGGCGCCCGACCCGCATCGTCGGGTCCAGCGACGTCATCGGATCCTGGAAGACCGCGCCCGCCTGACGCAGTCGCACGAGGCGCCGCTCCTCGGCGCCTGACCGCAGCATGTCGGTGCCGGCGAGCCGCGCCTCCCCGTCGGCGCGAGCGCCGCCCGGCAGCATGCCGAGCGTCGCCGCGCCGAGCATGCTCTTGCCCGACCCGGACTCGCCGACGAGACCGGTCACACGGCCGGCCTGCAGCGTCAGGTCGACGCCGCGCAGCGGCCGCGCTCCGCTCTCGAACGCGACGGACAGGCCGCGAACCTCCACGACGGCGCCCGCCGCCGGGTCGCCGTCCAGCGCGCCGACTGCCGTCGCCTCGCGTTGCTGCGAGGGTTCCATCGTGTGGCTCTCCTCCGGGGACTCGGACGGTTTCATCCATCCGATTGACTGCACAAGTGAATACATCGTGAGCGTCGCTGTCAAGGTCCGCTCAGGGCCCGAACGGCCGCGCCGCGACCGCCAGGCCGGCAGGCGCCGAGACCGCCTCGAGGCCGTAGGCCTCGACGGCCGCAGCGGCTGACACGAGCCCTTCGGCGACGTCGCGCCGGACCTCCTCCCGCGCGCGCTCGCCGGGGTCCCCGTAGCCCCCGCCGCCGCACGAGTCGGCCAGTACGCGCTCGCCGTCGCGGATCGCGAAGACGCCCGAGATGCCCGCGGGCCGCTCGGCGCCGGTCGCATCGACGACGACCTGCCGCGCCCGGCTGCCCGGCGCGCCGCCGCGGGCGCCGCGCGCAGGCGCGTCGGTGCCGTCGCTCGTCCACGCCAGCTCGACGTCGCAGCCGACCGGTCCCAGCTCGACGCGCGCCGCCGCGGCCCCGCGCGTCCGGCCGGCGCCGCCGCTGTCGGGGATCAGCCGCTGCTGGTCGACCCGCAGCGGATAGCGCAGCTCGTCGACCTCGACCGAGTCGAGGCGGCACATGCCCGCGGTCTCGACGCCCGCCAGCGTGAGCCAGCCGTCGGCGTGCGGCGCGGCCGGGCCGCCGGTCAGCGCCAGCGACAGCTGGTTGACGAACGGCGTCCCCTCCGGCGACGTGCCGGAGGCGACCGCCACCGCGGGCGGCAGGCCCGTGCCCGCCTCCGCGAGGCCGATGCCGTCGGCGAGGTCCGCCATCGCGCACGACACCGCGCTGGCGACCCGCTGGGTCAGGTTCGAGGTCGCGACCGAGCACGAGGTCGGGTGCTCCGGGATGCCGACGACGCAGCCGCGGCGCAGCAGCACCTCGACGCAGGCGAGGCTGCCGGCGTTGGGCGCGACCTCCGCGCCGAGCCCGTTGAAGACGCCGAGCGTCGCCGCCGCGCGCGCCGTCGCCGCCGTCAGGTTGAGTCCGCACGGCACGCAGTCCGGGTTGTCGCGCAGGTCGACGACGACCCGCCCCTCCTGCGGCAGCAGCTCGACGCCGACGTTCAGCTCGATGCCCTCGGGCAGCTCGGGGATCGCGTCGTGCCGGGTTCTGATGCTGGCCGACCCGGCCGGCAGCGCGGCGATCGCCGCGCGCATGCTGCGGCGGCCGTGGGCGACGATCCCGTCCGCGAGCTTCGACAGCTCGTCCCAGCCGACGTCGGCTGCCAGCTCGGCCACCAGCCGCTCGCCGATGCGGGCCGTTCCCAGCGCCGCCGTGAAGTCGCCGTGCCACTGCTCGGGGACTCGGATCCGCATCGCGCACATCCGCAGCACGTCCTCCCGCATGCGGTACTCGTGCTGCACGCGCACCCACGGGAAGATCAGCGCACCCTCCTCATAGACGTCGCGCGCGCCGGCGAAGTACGTCGTCGGTTGGCTGTTGCCGCAGTCGGCCTGGTGGGCCTTCACGAGGACCGTGAACTGGTGGCTGCCGGCGTCGTCGAAGACCGGCACGAGGATGCAGTGGTCGGCCGCGTGCGAGTTGCCGTGATAGGGCGAGTTGTGCAGGAAGGCGTCGCCGCGGGCGACCGGCTCGTCCAGCTCCAGCAGCCCGCGGGCGACCTCGTCGGTCCCGGCGAGGACGTGGATCGGCAGGCTCTCGCCGACCGCCAGCAGCCGCCCGTCGGCGGTCAGCAGGCAACAGGAGAAGTCGCGCGCCGCGTTGATGATCGTCGAGCGCGCGCTGCGCAGCAGCGTGACCGTCATCCGCCGCGTGATCGCGTCGAGCCGGCTGGCCAGGATCGCCAGCCTCGCACCGTCGAGACTCATGCTGCCACCTCCGTCGTCTGCGTCCGGCGGCCGGCGCCGGCCGCCAGGTCGACCTCGAGTCCGCCGACGCCGTCGGAGCGGACCGCCGCTCCGGCGGGGATCACGACGGTCGTCAGCGACGACCGCACGATCGCCGGGCCGAGGATCCCGTCGCGCGGGACGTCCGCGACGTCGAGCACCTGCACGTCGAGGTCGGCGCCGCCCATGCGGGCGCGCCGGGTCGGCGGCACGGCCCCCGACCCGTGCGCGAAGCCCGGCGGCGTCCGCAGCTCGCCGATCTCGATCCGCAGCTGCAGGCCGAGCACCTCCACCACCGCGCCGGGCTGCGCCGAGCCGAGCAGCCGCTCGTGCTCGGCGTGGAACGCCGCGACGAGCGCGGTCACGTCGATCGCATCGCTCGCGTCGCGCTCGATCGGGATGCCGAGCTCCCACGCCTGGTCGACGTAGCGGCAGAGCGCCTCGAACTCCAGCCGGTCGGCCGCCGCGGCGCCCGCCCGCCGCGCGAAGCCGGTCGCGTCGTCGTCGAGCGCGACCAGCGCCGCGACCGCGGCGGCGTGGTCGAAGTCCGCCGACGAGGTCGCCAGCGCGCGCGTCATCACGGTCCCGATCGGCGCGACGAGCGCGCCGGTGGCGCTGAGCGCCGGACCCGCGCCGGGGACGATCAGCCGGCGGCAGCCGAGCCGCCGGCCGATCGCGCACGCGTTCAGACCGGCCGCGCCGCCGCCCGCGACGTAGACCGCCTCCGCCGGGTCGATCCCCTCGTGCGCGACCAGCTCGTCGAGCGCTGCCGCCATCTGCTCGGTGGCGAGTTCGAGGACCGCCTCCGCGGCGGCGACGGCGTCGAGCCCGAGCGGCGCGCCGACGCGACGCTCGATCGCCGCGCGCGCGGCGACGGCGTCGAGCCGCAGGCGGCCGCCGAGGAAGTCGGCGGGATCGAGCAGGCCGCAGACGACCGCGGCATCGGTCAGCGTCGGCTCCTCGCCGCCGCGACCGAAGGCCGCCGGCCCGGGGCGCGAGCCGGCGCTCTGCGGGCCGAGCCGCAGCAGCCCGCCGTCGTCGAGCCACGCGATCGACCCGCCGCCGGCGCCGATGCTGCGGACCGCGATGCCCGGCACGCCGGTCACGTCGCCGAGGAACGGGCGCTGGAGCCAGACGTCGGCCGTGAGCGCGACGCGGCCGCGGCGCACGACGCTCGCGTCGAAGGTCGTACCGCCGGTGTCGGCGACGATCGCGGTGCCGGCGGCGCCGACCTGCGGCAGGGCGCGCGCGGCGATCGGCGCCATCGCCGGCCCCGAGCCGATGCTCAGCACCGGGCGCGCGGCGACCTCGCCGAGCGGCACGGCGCCGCCGCTGGAGGTCGTCATCAGCAGACGACCGCCGAAGCCCTCGGCGCGCAGGCGGCGCTCGAAGTCGTCGAGGTAGTCGGACATCAGCGGCTTGAGCGACGCGTCGAGCGCGGTCGCGACCGTGCGGCGGTACTCGCGCAGAACCGGGTTGACCCTGTGCCCGCAGGAGACGGGGACGCCGGGGAGCGCCCGCGCGAGCAGCGCCTCGACGGCCAGCTCGTGCTCGGGCGCGACGATCGACCACAGGAACGAGACGGCGACCGCCTCGACCTCGCGCTCGGCCAGCTCGGCGGCGATGCGGCCGACGTGGTCGAGGTCGAGCGGGCGCACGACCCGGCCACGCCGGTCCAGCCGCTCGGGGATCTCGTAGGTCCACGCGCGCGGGACGAGCGGCGGCGGCGTCGCGGTCGCGAAGTCGAACAGGCTGTGGCGGCCGCCCTCCCGCAGCGAGAGCACGTCGGGATGTCCGGCGGTCACGAGCAGCGCGGTCTTCGCCGTGCGCCCTTCGGTGACGGCGTTGAGCGCGCGCGTCGTGGCGTGCAGCAGCAGCTCGCCGTCGGCGAGCAGCTGCCCGCGCGTGCGGCCGAGGTCGCTCGCGGCGAGGTCGAACGCGTCGAGCACGCCGGCGACGGGATCGGCGTGGACCGTCAGCGCCTTGTAGGCGCGCGTCTCGTCGGCGGCACCGACGACCAGGTCGGTGAAGGTGCCCCCGCAGTCGATCGCGAAGCGCATCACTCGGAGACGTAGGTCGCTTCGCGCTGGAGGCTGCGCACGCGGCCCGAACGCGCATCGGCGACAGCGTCCTCCAAATCTGCGAGATAGCGGTCGAGCATCGAAACCGGCACGGGCCCGAACAGCAGGTGCAGTCCCTCAGGCTCCGCGATCCGGGCAGGATGCCAGCCGCGGCGCGACAGCGCCTCGGCGACGTCGGGGATGCCGACGTCCGCGTCGCGCGAGGCGACCGCGAGCACGCCAAGCTCCGGCTCGACGACCGGCTCCAGCGCCGGGATCGCGGCGAGCCGTCTGACGAACAGCTCCTGCAGCGCGACGATCTCGCGGGCGATCCCGCGGTAGCCGTCGGCGCCGAGGAACTGCATCACGGCCCAGGCGGCGACGACCGGCGACGCCGGGCGCGAGCCGGTGAAGCCACGGCGGCTGTAGCCGCCAGTCGGCCAGACCGTGCCGGCGTGGTACGTGTGGTACTCGGCCAGCTCGGCCTCGCGCAGCGACAGCGTCGAGATCCCGTGCGGGCAGAAGCCGAACTTGTGCAGGTCGGCCGAGACCGACCAGACGCCCGGCACGGCCGCGAAGTCGAACGGCGGCAGCCCGCTGCCGACCTCGTCGACCCAGCGGTGCAGGAAGCCGCCGACACAGGCGTCGACGTGCATCCAGATGCCGCGCTCGGCGGCAACGCTGGCCAGCTCTCCGATCGGGTCGACGACGCCGTGCGCGTACTGCGGCACGGAGCCCGCGACGAGGATCACGTCGTCGTCGAGCGCGGCGGCGATCTGCGCCGGGTCGGCGCGCCAGTCGGGCCGCACGCCGACGCGCGTGACCGCGAGGTCCATCACGTCGGCCGCCTTGTCGAACGACGGGTGGGCGGTCAGCGGCAGCACGAGGCGGGGGCGCTCGATGCCGGGCCGATGGGCGCGAGCCCAGTCGCGTGCCCCCTTGACCGCAAGGAAGTTGCTCTCGGTGCCGCCGCCGGTGAGGGTGACGGTCCCGCTCGCGGGGACGCGCAGCACGTCGGCGACCATCGCGCGCAGCTCGGCGTCTATCCGCTCGAGGCTCGGGACGGCGGTGGTGAAGAAGGCGTTGGCGTGCATGAAGGCGCTGTGCGCCAGGCGCGCGACGCCCTGCAGGTCGGCCGGGAGGACGGGCCACCAGAGGTCGAACGTGCCGTCGATCAGCGGCGGGTCGTGGGCCTGCAGGGACCCCAGGTCGCGCTCGATGTCGTTCCACCCGCGGCCACCCTGCGGCAGCGTCTCAAGTCTCGTTTGTTCACTCATATGATTGACGGAGTGAATACGATTGAGACGGAGATGTCAACACCACGAAGCGGTATGTTCAGCCCCGTGCCCAGGAGACCCAGCGAGCAGACCTGCGCCGCGTGGCTGTGGCGCCGCCTCAGCGACGACGGCCGTCACGCCTACTGTCCGCGGTGCGGCGCCGACCGCCCCTTCAGGCTGCGCCGCGGCGACATCCGCTACGCCTGCAGGGTCTGCGAGATGGCGCTCGACCCGCGTGCCGGGACGGCGTTCGAGGGCTCGCGAACGCCGCTGGGGACGTGGTTCGTCGCGACCGCGATGCTGCGCGAGGACCCGCAGCTCACGCCCACCGCCCTGGCGGCGGAGGCCGGCGTCTCCTACGCGACGTCGTGGCGGATGCTGCGCCGCCTGCGCGAGCTGCCGGCCGGCGCCTTCGAGCTGCGCGCCGGCCTCGGCGACGAGCCCGGTCGCGAGCCGTCGACGCGGGTGTCGCTGCCCAGCGACGACCTGATCGCCGACCCGAAGCTGACCTCGATCCTGCGCGGCGCGGCGACCGCGATCGTCGCGCGCGGCTTCGCCGAGACGCGCATCAGCGACATCGCGGACGAGGCCGGCGTCTCGGCCGCGACGGTGCTGCACCACTTCCGCACACGTGAGGCCGTGCTGCTGGCCGCGCTGCGCTGGGCCGGCGCCGTCGCCACGATGCAGCTCTCAGAGGAGCTCGACCCGGACGCCTCCGCGCGCGACTGGCTGCGCAAGTCGGTCGGGTCGATCCTCCCCGCCGACGAGGAGCAGCGCGCCGAGGCCGTGCTCCAGCTCGAGTGCTGGAACGTCGCGCTGCACGAGCCCGAGCTGGTCGTCCACACCGAGGACATCGCGCGGCGCTGGCGTGCGACGCTGGCCGAGCTGGTGCAGCACGGCATCGACCGCGGCGAGTTCTCCACCGCTGCGCCGGCGGCCGACGTCGCCGACCTGATCGCCGCCGCCCTCAACGGACTCTGGCCGAAGGTGCTGCTCGGCTTCGAGGACTACCCGCGCGAGCGCTGCATCGAGCTGGCCGAGACGCTGCTCGACACGCTCCTGCCGGCCGGCGCCGCGCGGGCGGCGCCGCCGGTCGCGCGCTGAGCCGCGGTCACCGGCCGCGCGCCCGCGCCCACAGGCGCGCCACGCGCGGGCCGCCGAGGAACAGCGCCAGCCACGTGTACGGCGCTGCTCTCGGGGCGGCGAGCGCGACCGGGATCGAGCAGAGGAAGACGAGCCCCGGGAAGAACGAGGCGAACAGCCGCGCGCGGGGGTCGCGCCCGTGCCCGGGCGCCAGCAGTCTGCGGCGCAGTGCGACCCACAGCATCGCGGTGTCGGCCGCGCTCGCCGCGATCACGTTGGCGGCGTACGCCACGACCGCGGCCTCGACGCCGCCGTAGCGGCCGAGCAGGCCGGTCGTGAACGGCATCAGCGAGATGAACGAGAGGAACGCGAGGTTCAGCACCAGCAGCGTCGAGTCGAAGCGCCGCAGCACGCCGAAGAAGCGGTGGTGGCCGAGCCAGAACGCGCCGATCACGGCGAAGCCGATGAAGTACGACATCACCTGCGGGCCGAGGTCGCGCAGCGCGTCCGGCAGCTCGCCGTCCGCCACCTCGGGCACGCCGAGCCCGAGCACCAGCAGCGTGATCGCGATCGCGAAGACGCCGTCGGAGAAGGCGACCGCCCGCTCGTAGCCGACGGAGCCCTCGTCCTCCACCTCGTGCTCGTGTTCGCGCTCGCCGGCGGTCATCTCCCGCGCCCTGTCTATCAGGTGGCGGGCGGCCGGTTCAGGCCCACACGCCGGGGGCATAGATCTTGTGTGTCGGATCTGCACAGCCAGGGAGCTGGTCCGGACGACGTCGCCGCCTTCGCGCGCGAGCACGACGCGCGGCTCGTCGACCTGAAGTTCACCGACCTGCCCGGCACGTGGCAGCACTTCGCGGTCGCGGCGCGCGAGCTGGAGGAGGACCTGCTGACCGCGGGCGCCGGCTTCGACGGCTCCTCGATCCGCGGCTTCCAGTCGATCGACGAGTCCGACATGCTGCTCGTGCCGGATCCCTCGACGGCCGTCATCGACCCGTTCCACGAGCAGCCGACGCTGTCGCTCGTGTGCGACGTGCGCGATCCCGCCACCGGCGCGCCGTACTCGCGCGATCCGCGGCACGTCGCGCGCAAGGCCGAGCGGCACCTCGCCGCGTCGGGCGTCGCCGACACCGCCTTCTTCGGGCCCGAGGCCGAGTTCTACGTCTTCGACCACGTCGCGTACGCGCAGCAGGCCAACCGCGCCTTCTACGAGGTCGACTCGGGCGAGGGATTCTGGAACGCGGGTGCGGGCTTCAGCAGCAACGGCGAGCGCCTGACGCCCAACCTCGCGTCGCGCAACCGCTCCCAGCAGGGCTACTTCCCCGCACCGCCGCTCGACACGCTCGCCGACCTGCGCGGCCGGATGGCGCTGACGCTCGAACGCATGGGCGTCGTCGTCGAGGTCCACCACCACGAGGTCGGCGGCCCCGGCCAGGCCGAGATCGACCTGCGCTTCCTGCCGCTGCTGCAGATGGCCGACGCAGTCCAGCTCTACAAGTACGTCGTCCGCAACGTCGCCCGCCGGGCCGGCAAGACCGCGACGTTCATGCCGAAGCCGATCTTCGCCGAGAACGGCTCCGGCATGCACACGCACCAGTCGCTGTGGCGCGCCGGCGAGACGCTGATGTTCGACGCGGACGGCTACGGACTGCTGTCGGAGCTCGCGCGGCACTACGTCGGCGGGCTGCTCGCGCACGCACCGGCGCTGCTCGCGTTCAGCGCGCCGACGACGAACTCCTACAAGCGGCTCGTGCCCGGCTACGAGGCGCCGGTCAGCCTCCTCTACTCACAGCGCAACCGCTCCGCCGCGGTGCGGGTGCCGGTCTACTTCAGCTCCCCGAAGAGCAAGCGCGTCGAGTTCCGCTCGCCGGACCCGACCGCCAACCCCTACCTCGCGTTCGCGGCGATGCTGATGGCGGGGCTGGACGGCATCCGCCACCGCACCGAGCCGCCGGACCCGGTCGACGCGAACCTCTACGAGCTGCCGCCTGAGCGCCAACAGAGCATCCGGCAGGCGCCGACCTCGCTCGACGCCGTGCTCGACGCGCTCGAGGCCGACCGCGACTTCCTGCTCGACGGCGACGTCTTCACGCGCGACCTGCTCGATGCGTACGTCGCGCACAAGCGCGCCGAGATCGACGAGGTGCGGCTGCGCCCGCATCCGTGGGAGTTCGCGCTCTACTACGACAGCTGAGGCGGATCCGCCGCGCGCGCGCCGAGCAGCAGCGCCGCGACGAGCGCGGCCGCGAGCATGATCCCCGCCGACACCAGCAGCGCGGGGCCGAAGCCGGAGACGACCGCGACGGTGTTGAACAGCGCCGTGCCGAGCGCGCCGCCGACCTGCTGCGCCGCGTTGAACGTCGCCGACGCGCTGCCCGTGTCGGCGACCTGCACGCCCGCCGTCGCGAGGCTCGTCGCCGCGGTCAGCACGACGCCGAGGCCGACGCCGATCACGAGCTGGGCGGGGACCAGGTAGAGCGCGAGGACGTGCTCGCTGTCCGCCTCCAGACGCGACAGCAGCAGCAGCCCGGCGGCCATCGCGAGCAGGCCCGGCACGATCAGCGTGCGCGCGCTGACGCGTGACAGCAGCCGCGCCGCGATCAGCAGCGAGCCCGTGAGGCTGCCCGCGACCAGCACCATCACCGTCAGCCCCGCCTCGACGGGCGTGTAGCCCAGCACGGTCTGCGCGTAGTAGCTGAGGAACAGGAAGCAGCCGAACAGTGCCGCCATCATCAGCGTCGTCGTCAGGACTGCGCCACCGCGCACGCGGTCGACGATCACGCGCAGCGGCAGCAGCGGGTCCTTCGCGCGCGACTCCGCGACGACGAACAGCGCCAACAGCAGCACGCTCGCGGCCAGCATCGCGACCACGAGCGGGTCGTCCCAGCCGCGCGGTCCCGCCTCGCCGAAGCCGTAGACGAGCGCCGCCAGCCCGCTGACGCTCAGCAGCGCCCCCGGGACGTCGAGCCGGCCGGCGCCGCCCGCGGGCTCGTCGCGGTGCACGAACGGGAGGCCGAGCAGCGCGACCGCGGCGATCGGCACGTTCGCCCACAGGCACCAGCGCCAGTCGAGGAACTCGGTCAGCACGCCGCCGGCGAGCAGCCCGACGCCCGACCCGGCGGCGCCCATCGCGCCGTAGACGCCGAACGCCCGGCCGCGGTCGTGCGGATCGGTGAAGGTGAGGATCAGCAGCGACAGCGCCGCCGGCGCCATGCCCGCCGCGAACGCTCCTTGCAGCACGCGCGCGCCGACCAGCATCGGGGCGCCGGTCGCCGCGCCGCCGAGCGCGGAGGCGCCCGCGAAGCCGATCAGGCTGACGAGAAACGTGCGGCGATGACCGAAGATGCCGCTGATCCGCCCGCCGAGCAGCAGCAGCCCGCCGAACGCGAGCGCGTAGGCGGTGATCGCCCACTGCCGGTCGGCGTCGGACATCCCCAGGTCCGCCTGCATCGACGGCAGCGCGATGTTCACGATCGTGCCGTCCAACACGATCATCAGCTGCGCGAGCGCGATCACCAGCAGCGCCCACCACCGCCGCCCGCGCCGACGTGCTTCCGCGGCGCCGTCCTGCTCCTGCTGCGTCTGCTGCTGCATGCCCGTCCCCATCTCTAGTACGTCGTACCGGTACTAGTACACTGTACTAGTCGGCCGGCGGCGGGCGGCGACGGCAGACGACGCAGCCGCAGACGCAGCCGCAGAGATGTGGCCGCGAGACGCGCGAGAAGTCGAGGAGGCGAGGAGGCGAGCGCGTTGCTCGACGAGACCGGCAGCGGGCGGCGCGCGGCGGGCGCGCGGCGCCAGGGGGTCACTCGGCGCGGCGAGCGGCGGCCAGCTCGAAGCGCGAGCGCAGCCCGAGCTTCGCCAGCGCATGCGAGACGTGCGTCGCGACCGTGTGCCGGGAGATCACCAGACGCTCGGCGATCTGCGGGTTCGACAGCCCCTCCGCGGCCAGCTCGGCGACGCGCCGCTCGCTCGGCGTCAGCGCCTCCCAGCCGTCGGTCGCGCGGGTGCGGCTGCCGCGCCGGCCGCGCCGCAGGCCGCCCGCGCGCAGCCGGCCCTCGGCACGTGCGGCGTCGCGCCGCGCACCCAGCCGCGCGTAGGCCTCCAGCGCCTCGTCGGCGAACGCTCGGGCCCGGTCGAGCCGCCCGGCGGCGACGAACGCGACCGCCGCGTCCTCGTATGCGAGCGCTCGCTCATGCGGACGCGGGCCGTCGGGATAGCGCTCGGCCGCCCGCGCCAGAGCGTCGGCCCCGTCGCCGGCGCCACCGCCCGCCGCGTCGCCGTCGCGGCCGCTGCCGCCGGCGAGCGCGCGGCAGCGCAGCGCCAGCGCCTCGATCGTCTCCAGCTCCGGGTTGCCGCGGGCGAGCGCCTCGACGGCCGCGGCGACCTCCGCGCCGCGCGCGGCGTCGCCGGCGGCGGCGAGCATCCGCGCGAGGTCGGGCGCGAAGGTGCGCTGCTCGCCGACCGCGCCCGCCGCGCCGACGCGCGTCCACGCGCTCCACAGCGTCTCCAGCGCGCCGTCGCGATCGCCCTCCGCCTCCTGCACCAGCGCCTGCGCCCACGCCGGCCAGCCGAGGCGGAACTCCGGCGCACCCGCCGCGAGCGCCTGCGTCGCGGCGTCGACCAGCGCGCGCGCCGCCTCCAGCTCGTTGCGCCGCGCGAGCAGCACCGCCCGCGTCGCGAGCACGTCGACCGTCCAGCCGATGTCGGACTCCTCGCTCAGCGCCGAGGCGGTCTCCAGCTCCGCGAGCGCATCGTCCCAGCGGCCGGCGAGCATCAGCGGATAGCCCGCGTAGTGATGCGAGTTGCGCAGCGTCTCCTCCATCCCCAGCCGCTCGTACACGCGGCGGCCGGCAGCGACCGCCGCGACGCCGTCGTGCGGCCGGTCGCAGTCGGCCAGCGCGAGCGCGTGGTTGAGGTGCGCGTGCGACGCGTGCTGGACCTCGCGCCCGCCGTCCTGCACCGCAACGGCGACCGCCCGCGCCGCCAGCCGCTCCTGCTCGGCGAACTCGCCGCGAAAGCCCGCGACGTGCGCGCGGCGCGTCAGCGACACCGCGACGACGTGGGTCGCGCCGGCCTCCTCCGCGACCGCCTGCGCGTGCCGCGCCTCCGCCGCTGCGGCGTCGAGGTCGTGCGCGAGCAGCGAGCCGATCGTCGCGTACGCCAGCGCCTCGGCGCGGTCGACCGCGCCGACGCCCGGCGATTCGGCGGCGCGCCCGGCCTCCGCGAGCGCGTCGAAGAGGCGCCCGCGTTCGAGCAGCGAGCGCGCCAGCGCGAGCCGCAGCGCCCCCTCTCCGGGCGAATAGGCGCGATCGTCCAGCACGCAGCGCGCCAGCGCCTCGCCGTCCTGACGCCGGCCCGCGGCGACGAGGCTCAGCGCCAGCTCCGCCTCCAGCCGCCCGCGCGCGGGATCGCCGGGCGCGGCCAGTTCGAGCGCGGCCTCCAGCAGCTCGGCGGCGACGCCCGCGCTGCGCGACGCCGCCTCCCGCGCGGCGCGCTCCAGCCACGCGACCGCCTCGGCGTCACCCGGCGCCGCTCCGCGCACGAGGTGCTCGGCGACCGCGGCCGCGTCGGCGCCCGCCGCCGCCAGCGCGCGCCCTACCTCCAGGTGCAGACCGGCGCGCACGCTCCGCGGCAGGTCGTCGTAGAGCGCCTCGCGGACGACGTCGTGACCGAAGCCGAGGCGTTCGCCGCGCTCGACCAGCGCGCCCGCCGCCAGCGCCTCCCGCACCGGCGCCGACAGCGCCGCCACCGGCCGCCCCGTCAGCGCCGCCAGCTCGGCGAGCGCGAACTCCGAGCCGAGCACCGACGCCAGCCCGAGCAGCTCGACCGTCTCCGCCGGCAGCGCCCGCAGCCGGCCGAGCACGGCGAGCGCGAGCGACGCGGGCACGGGGTCCGCTGCGCTCGCGATCTCGGCCTCGCCGCCGGCGCTTCGCTCGATCGCGCCGCCGGCTTCGAGCGCGTCGACGAGCACGCTGACGAACAGCGGGTTGCCACCGCACGCCGCCACGCGCGCACGCAGGTTGGTGCCGGGAGGGCCGCCCGCGAGACGAGCGGCGAGCGCGTCCGCGGCCGCCGCGTCCAACGGCGCCAGCACAAGCTGGCGCGCACCGCGCTCCAGCGAGCGCGCGACGGCGCGCTCGACCGCGGCGCGGCGCGGCGCCACGCGTGCCGTGCAGAGGACCGCGAGCGGCAGCTCGGCGGCACGTCTGGCGAGCCGCCCGAGCAGTTCCAGCGACTGCACGTCCGCCCACTGGAGGTCCTCCAGCACCAGCAGCGCCGGCGCCTCGCAGCACAGCTCCTCGACGAGCGCGAGCAGCGCCTCGCCGATCCCGAACGTCAGCTCGCCGCCGCCGCGCAGGTTCGGCTCGTCGGGCTCCGGCGCCGGGGTCGCGTCGGCCGCGAGCAGCCGCGCGACCGCCGTGTGCCGGGCGTCGTCGCTGCGCCCGCCGACGCCGAGGCAGTCGACCAGCACGCCGAACGGGCGGTGGCGCTCCAGCTCGTCCGCGCCTGCCGACAGGACCGCCATCCCGTGCTCGCGCGCGACGTCCGCCGCGGAGGCGACGAGCGCCGACTTGCCGATCCCGCCCTCACCCTGGAGCCACGCGAGCGCGCCCTCGCCGGCGCTCGCGGCCGCCACCAGCTCGGCGAGAACGGCGACCTCGCGCGCACGACCGAACAGCTCGACCCGAGTCATCCGCGTCCATTCTCACGGATCCCCGCGGATCGCGGCTCGCCTCGCCCGGCGCACCTCGCGCGGTCGTCTATCGGTCTATCGACCGAGATAGACTTCAGCGATGGTCACGAGCCCCCGTACCCCTCCTCCGGCCGACGACTCCGACTGGGACCGCAAGCGGCGCGACATCCTCAACGGCGCCGCCGAGGTCTTCTTCGAGCACGGCTTCGAACGCGGCACGACGAAGGAGATCGCCGAGCGCGTCGGGCTCAGCCAGCCGTCGATCTACCACTACGTCGGCGCGAAGAAGGAGCTGATCGCCGAGATCGCGCGGCAGGTCGACCGCGACTTCACCGAGGCGCTCGAGCGCGGCCTGCGCGACGCCGCCGATCCCGCCGAGCAGCTGCGCAACGTGATCGTGGCGTTCACCGAGGCGCTCGCCGTCAACAGACTGACGTGGGCGGTCTACTGGCAGGAGCAGCGCGCGATCCCGGCCGACGTCGCCGAGGCCGTCTACGACTCGCAGCTGCAGTACGTGCGCCGCGTCGACGACGTCGTCAGACGCTGCCAGGAGGCCGGCGTGCTGCCGGCCGAGCACCCGACCCACGTGCTGACCGAGGCGATCCTCGGGATGCTCAGCTGGACCTACCGCTGGTACAAGCCCGAGGGCCGCTACGGCCCGGAGGAGCTGGCCGGCGCCTTCTCGGACCTGCTCGGGCTGAGAGCGGGGGCGGCCGCGCCGCAGGGCTGAGCGCCCCGCGCGTCGCGGCGGCCGCCGCGACGCGCGGCTCAGGCGGCTCAGGCGGCCGCGCCGCAGGGCGTGGTCTCGTCGAAGACGTGGCCGCGGCCGGGCGTGTACTCCGGCCCCCACCAGACGAGCCCCTCCCTGATGTCGCGCTCGGTCCACTCGACCGGCTCCCAGTCGGGGTCGTAGATCTGGTACCCGCCGGTGAACAGCTCCAGCCGATGGCCGCTGCCCGGGTCTCTGAGGTAGCAGAAGAAGCCGCGGCTGACCCCGTGCATGCCGGGCCCGAGGTCGATCGCGAGGCCCTGGTCGACCGCGATGTCGGCGGCGCGCATCACGTCGTCGCGCGTGTCGAACCAGTAGGCGAGGTGGTGCAGCCGCCCGTCGCGGCCGGCCAGCTCGCGCGTCAGCGCGACGTCGTGCACCTGCGAGGTGACCGCCATCCACGACGAGACGATCCCGCGGCCGGTCGGGCGGATGAACTCGCGCAGCTGCATCCCGAGCTGCTGCGACAGCCACTCGGTGCCGGCGTCGACGTCGCGCGCGGCGACGTTGACGTGGTCGATCCGCCGCGGCGACATCCCGCGCCGCCACATCCGCGAGACGCTGCTGCCCAGCCGCGAGCGGATCTCCTCGGCGGCCGGCGGCCGGTCGACGTCGAAGTAGATCTCGTACGGGTGGCCGCCGGGGCTCGAGAAGCGGATCGCGTCGCCCTGCCCGGCCTCGGTGCCGGCGGGGACGCGCTCGACGGCGACGCCGCCGGCCTCCAGCCGGGCCGCGAACGCCTCCACGTCGCCAGGCGCCGACGCGCGCCAGGCGATGTGGTCGACGCCGGTCTCGCCCGCACGCAGGCTGAGCGAGTGGTGCTCGCGCTCGCCCCACGCGCGCAGGTGGACGACGCCGTCGGCGCGCTCGACCTCGTCGAGCCCGACGACGTCGCGGAAGAACCAGAGCGAGCGCTCCAGGTCCGGGGTCGAGAGGGCGATGTGCCCGAGTTTCACGAGGCGGGGGGTCATGGTGCTCCTCCGGGTGATGTCGATGCGGTCTTGGTCACGCGGCGGCCGCCGCGTGCAGATCGGCGGCCGCGAGGCCGCCGTCGAGACGGCGACGCAGACGGCGGAAGGCGCGCGGGCTGTCGAGCGCGACGACGCCGCTGACGTGCGGACCGTCGACCCATGCGGCGGCGAACGGCCCGTCGTCGAGCGCGCCGTCGAGCAGCTCCAGGCCGCCGCGCGGCCAGCCGGCGAGGTGGAGCACGTGCGGCCCCAGCTCGGAGGCGACGAACGGCACCGGTGCGAACGGCACGCCGCGCGGGCCGTGCAGCAGCCGCCGCGCCGCCGCCGCGCCGTGCAGCTCGGCGTGCTCCCAGTGCTCGACGCGGACGCGCCGGCCGCAGCCGGGATGCCACCAGCGCGCGACGTCGCCGGCCGCGACGACGCGGCTGCCGGCGGTCGCGCACTCGGAGTCGCAGACGACGCCGTCGCGGCAGACGAGACCACTGCCGGCGAGCCAGCCGGTCGCCGGGCTCGCGCCGATCGCGACGAGCACGTGGTCGGCTTCGAGCAGCGTGCCGTCGTCGAGCGTCACGCCGGCCTCGGACACGGCGCTGACGCCGCGCCCGCAGCGCAGCTCGACGCCGAGCGCGCGCAGGCGGGCCGCGAGCGCGTGCGCGACGGCGGCGCCGAGCGGCGCTGCCAGCGGCGCCGCGGCGCCCTCGATCACGGTCACGTCGAGCCCGCGCGCACGGGCGCCCGCCGCGACCTCGCAGCCGATGAAGCCGCCGCCGACGATCGCGAGGCGGCCGCCGGTCGCGAGCGCGGCGTTCAACGCGGCGGCGTCCTCGAGCGTGCGCAGGCGGTGGACCGGGACCTCGCAGCCGGGCAGCGCGCGCGGCGCCGCGCCGGTCGCGACGACGAGGCCGTCGTAGGCGAGCCGTTCGCCGCCGTCGAGCCGCAGCTCGCGAGCGCCGAGGTCGAGAGCGGCGGCGCGCGTCCCCAGCCGCCAGGTCGCATCGAGGTCACCGAGGTCGAGCGCCAGCGACACCGCCAGCTCGGCCGGGGCGACCGCGCCGCCGAGCGCCGCCTTCGACAGCGCCGGGCGCTCGTACGGCAGGTGCGGCTCGGCGCCGACGATCGTCAGCTCGCCGTCGAAGCCCTCCGCGCGCAGCGTCCGCGCGGCGGACAGGCCCGCGAGCGATCCTCCCGCGATCGCGACGCGGGCACCCGGTGCGTGGAGCGCGGTCATGGCCTCGCGGGCGCGTCGCTCGCCGAGCGCGTCAGCTCGATCTCCAGCTCGCCGTCCTGGAGCTGGCGCCGCAGCGCCTTCTTGTCGAACTTGCCGACGCTCGTCTTCGGCACCGCCGCGACGAACGCGACCCGCTCGGGCAGCCACCAGCTCTGCAGCCGCTCGGCGAGGAACGCGCGCAGCTCCCCGGGGCTCAGCCGCGCGCCGTCGCGCAGCGCCACGCAGACGAGCGGCCGCTCGAACCAGCGCTCGTCAGGCACGGCGATCACGGCTGCCTCGGCGACCGCGGGATGCTCCATCGCCGCCGCCTCGACCGCGACGGAGGAGATCCACTCGCCGCCGGACTTGATCACGTCCTTGAGCCGGTCGCTGATCTCGATCCAGCCGGATCGGTCGACGGTGCCGACATCCCCGGTGCGCAGCCAGCCGTCGCGGAAGCGGTCGGCGCCGCGGCCGTTCCAGTAGGAGCCGACGACCCACCAGCCGCGCACCTCCAGCTCGCCGGCGCTCTCGCCGTCGGCCGGCAGCGGCGTGCCGTCCTCGGCGACCGCGCGCACCTCGACGCCGGCGATCACGCGCCCGGTCCGCGAGCGCCAGCCGATCGCCTCCTCGCGGTCGGCGCCGGCCGGCGGGCGGGCGAGCGCGAGCAGGCCGTTCTCGGTCATCCCGAGCGCCTGCGTGACGGGCACGCCCCAGCGCCGGTCGAACTGCTCGACGACGGCGCGCGGGACGGGCGAGCCGCCGCTCATCAGCAGCCGCAGGCTCGACAGATCCAGTGCCCGGCCCTCGCCGCAGCGCAGCACGTCGGCGAGGATCGTCGGGACGCCGGCCGCGACGGTCGGGCGCTCCTGCTCGATCAGCCGGATCAGGTGCTCGCCCTGCACGTGGCGACCGGTCAGGACGAGGTCCGCGCCGGCGAGCCAGGCGGTGTACGGCAGCCCCCACGCGTTGACGTGGAACATCGGCGAGATCGGCATCACGACGTCGTCCCGGCTGATCGCGAGCGTGTTCGCCGAGCACTCGCCGAGCGAGTGCAGCACGACGTGGCGCTGCGTGTACGCCGCGCCCTTCGGCTCGCCGGTCGTGCCGGTCGTGTAGCAGAGCGTCGCGACGTCCAGCTCGTCGCCGTCGCGCCATTCATACGTCTCCGGCCGGCCGTCGACCAGCGCACCGTGCGGCGTCCACGGCCGGTCGAGCGCCGCCAGCGCGGCGTGCGCCGCGTCGTCCACTCCGCCGACGACGACGACGTGCTCGACCGGCCCGAGGTCGACGCCGGCGAACGCCGGCAGCATCGTCGCGTCGAGCACCAGCAGCCGGTCCTCCGCGTCGGCGAGCACGAACGTCAGCTGCTCGGCGGACAGGCGCGGGTTGACGGTGTGGATCGTCGCGCCCATCGCCGGGATCGCGAGGAACGCGGCGAGGTGCTCGCGCGTGTTCCACAGCCCGACGCCGATGCGGTCGCCGGGGCCGAGGCCGAGCGACTCCAGGCCGGCGGCGAGCCGTGCCGCGTCGGCGACGACGTCGGCGTAGGTGCAGCGCTCGACACGCTCGCCGTCGTAGCAGCGCACGACGCTGTCGGCGTGGATCGCCGCGCCGTGGCGCAGCAGCGCCGCGATCGACAGCTGGTACGGCGTCATGCGGCCTCCTCCTTGCGCGCCGCCGCGAGGTCCGCGGCGATCGCGATGATCTGGTCCTCCTGCCCGCCGACGAGCCGGCGCTCGCCGCACGCCAGCAGGATCTGAGCGGTCGACACGCCGTAGCGCTCGGCGGAGCGCTCGGCGTGCTTGAGGAACGACGAGTAGACGCCGGCGTAGCCGAGCAGCAGCGCGCCGCGGTCGAGCGTGCACTCGGCCGCCATCGCCGGGCGCACGACCTCCTCCGCCGCGTCGGCAAGCGCGAGCACGTCGAGGCCGGTCTCGATCCCGAGCTTCTCGCAGACGGCTGCCAGCGCCTCCGTCGGCGTGTTGCCGGCGCCGGCGCCGAGCCGCCGCGTGCAGCCGTCGACCTGCGCCGCGCCGGCGCGGACGGCGGCGACCGTGTTCGCGATCGCGAGGCCGAGGTTCTCGTGGCCGTGGAAGCCGACCTGCGCGTCGTCGCCCAGCTCGGCGCCGACCGCCTCGACCCGCTCGGCGACCTGCTCCAGCACGAGCGCGCCAGCCGAGTCGACGACATAGACGCACTGGCAGCCGGCGTCGGCCATCACGCGCGCCTGCGCGGCGAGCACGTCGGGCGGCTGCGAGTGGGACATCATCAGGAAGCCGACCGTCTCCAGCCCCAGCTCGCGCGCGAGCCCGAAGTGCTGGATCGCGACGTCGGCCTCGGTGCAGTGGGTCGCGACGCGGATCACCTCGACGCCGAGGTCGGCGACGGCGCGGATGTCGTCCGCGGTGCCGACGCCGGGCAGCATCAGCGCGGCGATCCGCGCGCGTCTCGCCGTCGCGACCGCGGTCGCGATCAGCTCGCGCTCGGGCGTGCCGGAGAAGCCGTAGTTGTACGAGCTGCCGCCGAGCCCGTCGCCGTGCGTGACCTCCAGCACCGGCACGCCGGCCGCGTCGAGCGCGGCGACGACGTCGCGCACCTGCTCGCGCGTGAAGCGGTGGCCGACGGCGTGCGAGCCGTCGCGCAGGCAGGTGTCGGTGACGCGCACGTCGAGCCGCGCGGGCGCCTGAGCCGCGGCGCTCATCGCGACGCCCCCGCGCCGACGCGCAGGCGCGCCAGCTCGTCGCCGACCTTCGCCGCGGCCGCGGTCATGATGTCGAGGTTGCCGCTGTACGGCGGCAGGAAGTCGCCCGCGCCCTCGACCTCGAGCAGGACCGCGACGCGGTCGCCGTCGAACTGCGGCTCGGTCAGCAGCCGGTAGCCGGGCACGTACTCCTGCACGTCGGCGACCATCTCACCGATCGAGCGCGCGATCGCGTCACGATCGACGCCGGGCGGCAGTGAGCAGTAGACGGTGTCGCGCATGATCATCGGCGGCTCGGCCGGGTTGAAGACGATGATCGCCTTGCTGCGTCTCGCCCCGCCGACTGCGGCGACGGCGGCGGCGGTCGTGCGCGTGAACTCGTCGATGTTCGCGCGCGTCCCCGGGCCGGCCGAGACGGACGCGACCGAGGCGACGATCTCGGCGTACTCGACCTCGGCGACGCGGCTGACGGCGGCGACGATCGGGATCGTCGCCTGCCCGCCGCACGTGACCATGTTGAGGTTCGGCTCGCCGAGGTGCTCGCGCAGGTTGACGGGCGGCACGACGTACGGCCCGAGCGCGGCCGGCGTCAGGTCGACGGCGAGGATGCCAGCCTCGCGGTAGCGCGGCGCGTTGGCGGCGTGGACGTAGGCGGAGGTCGCCTCGAACAGGATGTCGGGCAGCTCGTCGCCGTCGAGCAGCGCGTCGACGCCCTCGGCGGTCGTCTCGAGGCCCTCGGCCTGCGCCCGCGCGAGCCCTTCGCTGGCGGGGTCGACGCCGACCATCCAGCGCGGCTGGACCCACTCCGAGCGCAGCAGCTTGTACATCAGGTCGGTCCCGATGTTGCCGGAGCCGACGATCGCGGCGGTGGCCTTCCTCATGCTGCTCCCTCCACGTGGAACGCGACGTGTCCGAGACGGTCGAAGTCGGCGCGCACGACGTCGCCGGGCGCGATCGGCTCCATGCGGGTGCACGAGCCGGGCAGGACGACGTCGCCCTCCGCCAGCTCGACGCCGAACGTCGCGACCTTGTTCGCCAGCCACGCGACGGCGGTCAGCGGGTTGCCGAGCACGGCGGCCGTCGAGCCGGTCTGGCGGATCTCGCCGTTGATCGAGAGCGACGCGCCGACCGTGCGCGGGTCGAAGTCGACGAGCCGCAGCGGGCGGCCGCCGAGCACGAGCGCGCCGGAGGAGGCGTTGTCGGCGACGGTGTCCTCGATCCGGATCCGCCAGTCGGCGACGCGGCTGTCGACGATCTCCAGCGACGGCAGCACGCAGTCGACCGCGCGCACGACGTCGGCGACGGTGACGCCCGGCCCCGCGAGCGAGCGGCCGAGCACGAACGCCGGCTCGACCTCGACGCGCGGCGCGATGAAGCGGTCGGCTGCGAGCGCTTCCTCCTCGTACGCGAACATGTCGTGCAGCAGGTGGCCGAAGTCCGGCTCGTGGACCCCGACCTGCTGCTGCATCGCCTTCGACGCGAGGCCGACCTTGTGGCCGCGCACGCGGGCGCTGGCCGCGACCTGGCGGCGGACGTTGAGCAGCTGAACCTCGTACGCGTCGGCGATCGTCATGCCGTCCCAGCGCTCGGTCAGCGGCGCGATCGGCGTGCGGCTCGCGGCCGCCTCGGCGAGCGCGTCGGCGGCCTGCTGGCGTTCCTCGGGTGTCATCGTGCTGTGGCCTCCTCGTACTGGTTCGCCAGCTCGTCGACGAGCTCGGCCGTGGTGCAGATGCGGGTCGCGCCGGCGAGGCCGTGGCCCGCCGCCCAGACGTCGCGCCAGCGCTTGCGCTCCGCGCCGGCGATCCCGGAGAAGTCGATCGCGCGGCCGTCGCCCCCGCCGTTCTCAGCGGCTGCCGCGGCGAGACTCGGCGCGAGCCAGTTCGCGGGCGCGCCGGTGAGCCGGTCCGACTGCACGACGTCCGCGAGCGCGCAGGCGACGACCATCTCGCGGTAGGCGTCGGGCACGAGGCTCTCGCGCGTCGCGATGAAGCGCGTGCCGACGTACGCGAGATCGGCGCCGAGGACGCGCGCGGCGGCGATCGCGCGGCCGTCGGCGATGCCGCCGGACAGCACGAGCGGCCCGCCGAACGAGGCACGCAGCTCGTGCACGAACGCGAACGGGTTGTACGAGCCGGTGTGGCCGCCGGCGCCGGCGCTGACGAGCACGAGCCCGTCGGCCCCGGCCGCGAGCGCCTTCTCCGCGTGGCGCGTCGTGCTGACGTCCGCGAGCACGACGCCGCCGTAGGCGTGGACCGCCTCGATCACGGCGGCCGGGCTGCCGAGCGCGGTGATCACGAGCGGCGGGCGGTGCGCCTCGATCGCCTCGACCTCCTGCGCGAGCCGCGCGTAGGTGCGGTGCGCGACGAGGTTGAGCGCCCATGGCGCGTCGCCGGGTCCGAGCCCGGCGCGGATCGCGCCGCACCACTCGTCCAGCTCCTCGACCGTGCGCGCGTTCGGCGCCGGGAAGGCGCCGATCACGCCCGCGCGGCAGGCGGCGAGGACCAGGTCGACGCCGGAGACGAGGAACATCGGCGCGGCGATCGCGGGCACGCGCAGCCGTTCGGTGAGCGCGTCGAAGGCGACGCTCATCGGGCCGCTCCCGCAGCGGCGGCGCGCGCCGCCCCGCCGCCGCGCACCTCGACACCGCCGTCGGAGCGCAGCACCGACGCGGTCATGAAGGACGACTCTTCGCGCGCGGCGAGCAGCACGTACAGCGACGCGTGGTCGGCCGGCTCGGCGACGACGCCGAGCGGCAGCTGCTGCGCGATGGCATCGGTCAGCTGCTCCTGCTCGTCGAGCCGGCGCTCGCCGAGGCCGAGCGCGGCGGGGCCGCGCAGCGCGGTGCGGGTCGCGCCGGGCGCGACCGCGTTGACGCGCACCTCCGGCGCCAGCTCGAATGCGAGCTGGCGCACGAGCCCCTCGACGGCGTGCTTGGAGGCGACGTACAGCGGCCCGCCGCCGCCGGCGAAGCGGCCGCTCGGCGAGCCGGTCAGGATCACCGCGCCGCGGCTGGCGACCAGCGCCTCGCGCGCGGCGGCGACCGCGAGCACGCAGCCGAGCACGTTGACGTCGAGCAGCTCGCGGTAGGTCGCGACGAGCGCGTCGTCGTCGTAGCGCTCGAGCGCGCGGCCGTAGTCCCACACGCCCGCGTTGCAGACGAGCGCGTCGAGCCCGCCGAACGCGGCGACCGTGTCGGCGACCGCGCGCCGCTGGTCAGCGGCGCTGCGCACGTCGCCCTCGACCACCCGCACGACGCCGTCGCCGAAGCGCTCGCGCAGCGCCTGCGCCGGGCCGGGGCTGCGCTGCAGCACGCCGACGCGCGCGCCCTCCGCGACGTAGCGCTCCACCACAGCGAGCCCGATGCCGCTGCCGCCGCCGGTCACGAGCGCGACCTGTCCCTCCAGCCGGCCCGCCATCAGAGGAACGTGTTGAGGTTCTTGGCGGGCAGAATGTTGTGTCTGATGACGACGCGCCGGCGTGCGATCAGGAGCCCGTCCGGGGTCCGCCGCAGGACGTCCTCGCGGCGGCCGTAGAGGACGTCCTCGTCCTTCTCGTAGCGCCAGCGGTGGCAGACGATGACCGAGTGCGCGAGCAGCTCGTCGGGCCGATCGGCGGGCTCGACCTCGACGTTGGAGACGAGGTGCAGGTGGAGCGTCGGCGGGTTCTCCGCCCAGGCGGTGTCGGAGGTGAAGCGCGCGATCCGGCGCGCGAGGTCCTCGCGGCCGTCGTCGAAGTACGCCATGTGGCCCGCGCTGAACGCGCCGAGCCTGTCGCGCCGGTTGCGGTTCTCGATCCCCGGCACCCAGTAGTGGACGTCGTCGGCGAGCAGCGCGAGCCACTCGTCGTAGCGCTCGCCGTCGAGCAGCCGCGCCTCGCGGTTGAGGAACGCCTCGACCTCGTGCTGGACCTCGGGGCTCACCGCTCGTCCTCCAGCAGCTCGGCCCAGCGCGCGTAGAAGGCGCGCTGGTTGGCGTCGTTGATCTGCGAGCGGAAGACGTTGCCCGGCAGCTCGGGATGGTCGATGCGGCTGTCGAGCCCGAGCGCGTAGTGCAGCGGCTGGCGCCGCGTCACGACGCCCTCGTTCGTGCGCGTCGAGTACTCCCAGTTCTCGCCGTCGTCCATCTCGAACACGCCGGAGGGCGAGAAGGTCATCATCGCGCCTCTGCGGTACGCCTCCTTGACCTCCTCCGGCGCGTTCCTGTTGACGAGCACCCACGTGTGCAGCTCGGTCAGCCCGGGGCCCTTCGGGACCCACGTGCGCCACGTGTTCTGGCCCGGCAGGAACGACAGGTTGGGGAAGACGTTGACGGACGAGATCGAGCCGACCATGCGGGCGCGCAGGTCGCCGAGCCGCTCGCGCACGTGCGCGTCCTGCTCGCGCAGGTAGTCGAGCACGCGGCGGTCGCCGAACGTCGCGGCGTTGCCGACGGTGTCGAGGTTGAACTCCCAGCCGTGGCCGTTGACGTTGACCTGGTAGGACTCCTCCTCGGCCAGCTCGGGCACGCTCTGCCCGAGCATCGCGTTCGCGCCGGAGTCGTGCGTCCAGCCGGCGTGGAGCGCGTCGCCGGCGAAGTTCTCGGCCGCGAGCTTCCAGTTGCAGCGCATCACCGAGCGGATCGAGCCGCCGACGAACTCGGTGCCGCCGGGGTCGTTGTCGAGCACGACGTCGAGGTACCAGCGGAAGTCGCCGAGGTAGTCGCCGAGGCTCGGCGCCTGCTCGTCGAAGGTCGCGAAGACGAGGCCCTTGTACGTGTCGATCTGCGCGACGGGCGGCAGGCCGATCCCGCTCGCGTCCCAGCCGGGCTCGCGGTCGTAGGCGCTCGTCTCGTGGATCCCGCGCAGCCTCCCGTCGAGGCCGAACGCCCAGCCGTGGTAGTTGCACTGGAACGAGCGCGTTCTGCCCGCCTCGGCGTGGCAGACGCGGTTGCCGCGGTGCGGGCACGAGTTGAGGAAGGCGTTGATCGAGCCGTCTCTCTGGCGCACGACGATGACCTGGTCCTGCCCCATCCACGCCTGCACGAAGTCGCCGGGCTCGGGGACCTGGCTCTCGTGCCCGACGAACATCCAGCAGCGCGCGAAGATCCGCTCCAGCTCCAGCTGGTAGAGCTCGGGCGACACGAAGATGCGGCGGTCGATCCTGCCGGCTGCCGTGTCCACGAGATCGGACGGCCGCAGTCGGTCGGTGGCCGGGTACGTCACTGTTCTCTCCACTCGATTGATCTATTGATCGAGACCGATACTAGGAGCGCGCCGGGGCACTGTCAAGCGCCCAGACGACCCCGTCCTCGACCGCGACCTCGTACGTGCGCAGCGCCCGCGTGACCGGGAAGCACAGCGGCTCCCCGGAGCGCACGTCGAACGCGCCCATGTGCACGGGGCAGACGACCTCGCAGCCATCGAGGTCGCCCTCGGTCAGGCTCGCTCTCGCGTGCGTGCAGGTGTCGTCGGTGGCGTGGAAGACACCGTCGACGTTGTAGACCGCCAGCGGCGGGCCGTCCTCGCGGACGACCCGTCGCATCTCGCCCGGCGCCAGCTCGCCGACGCGGCACAGCGGCACGCGCCCGCCGCGCCGCGCGGCCGGCGCGCTCACCACGCACCCCCGTCGCCGAGGAAGTCGGTCACCAGCCGCAGGAACTGCCGCCGGCGCTCCACCTGCACCCAGTGGCCGCAGTCGCCGAACGCGTGCAGCTCCGAGCCTGCGATGCAGCGGTGGATCCGCAGCCCCAGCTCGAACGGGACGACGTGGTCCTCGCGCCCGTGCACGACCAGCGTCGGCAGCTCGATCGTCCGCAGCGCCTTCTCCGGCACCCCGCGCACGATCGTCTCGGCGCCGTCCGGCGCGGGCGCCGGGATCAGCTTGCGGAACGCCTCCTGCGCGCCCGGCCGCGCGCTCGCCTCGTAGCGCGCCTGCACCATCGCGTCCGTCACGAACGCGCGGTCGTGCGGGAACAGCTCCAGCAGCGCGCGCATCGCCGCCGGGCTCGGCTCGTACTCCCAGCCGGCCCGCAGGCCGGGCGTCAGCGCGAACTCGCCGGCCGGCGTGCCGAGCAGGACCATCCGCGAGATGCGGTCGGAGTGGCGCAGCGCGGCGGCGAGCGAGATCCCGCCGCCGAACGAGTTGCCGACGAGCGCCGCGCGCTCGATCCCGAGCGCGTCGAGCACGCCGATCAGGTGGCTGACCCAGACCTTGATGTCGTACGCGCCGTCGGGCTTCAGCTCGGTCAGCCCGAAGCCGGCGATGTCGGGCGCGACGACGCGGTGGCCGGCCGCCGCGAGCGGGCCGATCACGTCGGCCCAGTTGGCGTGCGCAGAGACGCCGGGGCCGGAGCCGTGCAGCAGCACGACGGGCGGCCCCTCTCCCTCCTCCATGTAGTTCGTGCGATGGCCGGCGGCGTCGATCGTCAGGCCGCGGGCCGATTCGAGCGCGGCGCTCATCTCGCCGTCCCCTCGATGATCTCGCCTTCGAGGTCGTACGTTCTGCCGTCGAATCGGGCGATCTGCATCGCCTGCAGCGGGTAGCCGTCATCGGGACCGGTCGTCGCTCTGATGCCCGGCAGCAGCATCGATGAGGCGACGTCGAGGTCGCGCGCGGCGGCCATGAAGCTCTCGCGCGTCGGCTCTTCCATCTGCTTCAGCGTCTCGATCAGCGTCGCCGTCTCGGCCCACGCGATCAGCGCGAACGGATCGTCGACGGCGACGTCGGGCGCCCACCTTCTCATCGCCTCGAGGTACGCCTTGACGTCGGCGTCGCCGCTGAATCTGGGGTTGTTCGGATCCTTGTAGTAGGCGGCGGTGACGAGCCCTCTCGCGGCGTCGAGCCCGGCCGGCTCCAGCGTCTGCCCCGGCGAGGACGAGATCGAGTCGAGCACGACGGTCGGGTCCCAGCCGAGGTCGTGCTTCTCGGCGATCGCCTGCGCGGCGAACTTCGGCGTCGTGAACAGCACGAGCGTGTCGGCGCCGGCGCTCTTGAGGCGCGACACCTGCGAGGCGACGGAGGGGTCGGTCACCTCGTAGCTCTGCTTGTCGACGACCTTGACGCCGCTGCCCTCCAGCGCCGGCTCGAAGCCCGCGAGGTAGTCCTTCCCGAGCGCGTCGTTCTGGTAGAGGATCCCGACCTTCGCGTCGGGGTGCTCTCGCTTCAGCCACGCGGCGTAGATGCGGCCCTCGGTGACGTAGTCGGGCGCGAAGCCGATCGACCACGGGAATCTCTCCGGGTCGGCGCCGAACAGCGAGACGCCGCTGGTGACGAACGCCTGCGGGACGTCTCTGTCGTTGAGGTAGTCCATCGTCGCGACGCTGACCGGCGTGCCGCCGGTGCCGAAGATCGCGAAGACGCCGTCGCGCTCGACCAGTCTGCGCGTCGCCTGCAGCCCTCTCGTCGGGTCGTAGCCGTCGTCGAGCGTCTCGAACGTGATTCTGCGACCGTCGACGCCGCCCGCCTCGTTGACCATCGCGAAGTGGGCTCTCATCGACTTCGCGAGCGTCGCGTACGCCGACGCCGGCCCGCTGTACGGGAACGTGCCGCCGAGCTTGATCTCGGTGTCGGTGATGCCGGGGCTCCCGGCCTCGCCCGCCGTCGTCTCGCTCTCGCCGCTGCGGCCGCAGCCGGCGGCGCTCAGGGCAGCGACCATCAGCGCCGCGATCGCGGCGCGACTGAACCTCATCGACATCCCTACCTCCTGGTGGTTTGCAGCGCGCCGACGATCCCCGCCGGCAGCAGATAGACGCAGAGCAGCAGCGCGGCGCCGTAGACGACGCCCGTCAGCGACGGGTCGACGTCGGCCGCGGTCGCCGGCACGTACTCGATGAAGAGCGCGCCGACCAGCGCGCCGACGAGCGTTCGAGCCCCGCCGACGATCATCGCCGTCAGGAACGCGAACGCGAGCAGCAGCGTGAACGACTCGGGTGCGACGAAGCCGACCGCGAGCGTGTAGAGCGCGCCGGCGGCGCCGGCGTACGCGGCGCTGACGCCGAACGCCTGGAGCTTCACGCGCGCGATGTTCACGCCGACGACGGCGGCCGTCACCTCGCCATCGCGGACCGCGGTCAGCGCACGGCCGCTCGCGCCGCGCGTCATCCGCACGGCGAGGCCGAAGCCGGCGACCGCCAGCGCGACCGCGACGAGGTAGAGGTACTGGTCGTCGGCGAGGCCGCTCCACGTCGGTGCGGCGAGCGTGTCGACCGTCATGCCGCCGGCGCCGCCGGTCAGCCCGTCGGCGCGCTTGGCGACGACCGGGACGACGACCGCGACGGCGAGCGTCACGAGCGCCAGGTAGAGGCCGCGCAGCCGCAGCGCGGGCAGGCCGAGCGCGACGCCCGCGAGCAGCGCGACGAGCGCGCCCGCCGGGAGCGTCAGCAGCGGCGGCAGCAGGCCGCGGTCGAGCAGGATCGCGGCGGTGTAGGCGCCGATCGCGAAGAAGCCGCCCTGCGCGGCGGAGATCTGGCCCGTGTGGCCGGTCAGCAGGTTGAGTCCGAGGACGGCGGTCGCGTAGATCCAGACGGTCGTCAGCTGGCTCACCTGGTAGGGCGCGAGCGCGAACGGCGCGACCAGCGCGACGAGCAGCAGCGCCGCCGGCGCGAACCTCAGCAGCGCGCGGCCGCGCGGCGTGCTCAGGTGCAGGCGCAGCGCGCTCATGCCCGCACCACCGCGCGCGTCCCGAACAGGCCCTGCGGCCGCACGAGCAGTACGAGCAGGATCACGGTGAACGGCACGAGCACCGACAGCTCGGTCCCGATGAAGTCGACGTACGCGGTCGTCAGGCTCTGCGCGATCCCGACGATCCAGCCGCCGATCACCGCGCCGAAGGGACTGTCGAAGCCGCCGAGGCAGACCGCCGCGAGCGCGTAGATCAGCACCCCGGCCATCATGTGCACGTCGAGGAAGAGGTCGGGCGCGACGAGCACGCCGGCGAGCGCGCCGACCGCCGCCGCCAGGCCCCAGCCGAGCATCAGCGTGCGCCCGACACGCACGCCCATCAGCGTCGCCGCCGCCGGGTCGACCGCGGCGGCGCGCATCGCGAGGCCGACGCGGGTGCGCTCGAACAGCAGCCACAGCAGCGCCAGCACGAGGATCAGCAGGCCGGCGGTCGCGAGCGCGTCGACGCCGAGGTGGACGCCGAGCAGCTCCGTCACGTCGCCGCCGAAGAGGCTCGGGAAGGCGTACGTCTCGGTGCCCCAGATCATCCCCGCGACGCTGTTGAGCAGGATCGAGAGCCCGAACGTCGCGATCACGATCGAGAGCGTGTCGCGTCGTTCCAGCGGCCGGATCGCGACGCGCTCCAGCGCCATCCCGGCGACGAACGAGCCGGCGATCACGAACGGGACCGCGAGGCCGAGCGCGACGCCGCCGCGCGTCAGGCCCCAGACCGCGAACGCGCTGAACATCGCCATCTCGCCCTGGGCGAAGTTGACGATCCCCGTCGTGCGGTAGACGAGGGCGAGGGCCAGCGCCAGCGCGGCGTAGACCGAGCCGTCGGCGAGACCGTCGACGAGCACCTGCACGAAACGCTCCACGCGTCCTCCTCAGTAGCCCAGGTAGGCGCGGCGAGTTCCCTCGTCCGCGCGGATGGTGGCGGCGTCGCCGTCGAGCACGACACGCCCGCTCTCCAGCACGTACGCGCGGTCGGCGAGGTCGAGCGCGAGGTCGGCGTTCTGCTCGACGACGAGCAGCGACAGGCCCTCGTCGTGACGCAGGCCGCGCAGCACCGCGAACAGCTCGCGCGTGACCTTCGGCGCGAGCCCGAGCGACGGCTCGTCGAGCAGCACCAGCCGCGGCCGGCGCATCAGCGCCCGCGCGAGCGCGAGCATCTGCTGCTCGCCGCCGCTGAGCGTGCCGGCGCGCTGGCGGGCGCGCTCGCGCAGCCGCGGGAACAGCTCCAGGCAGCGCGCGAGGTCGGCGCGCACGCCGGCGCGGTCGCGCCGCACGTGGGCGCCGATGCGGAGGTTCTCCTCGACCGTCAGCGGCGCGAAGATCCCGCGCCCCTGCGGCACGTGCGCGACGCCGAGGCGGGCGAGGCCGTCGGGGCCTTGGCGGGCGAGGTCGTGGCCGTCGAAGGCGAGCGCGCCGCTCGCCGCGACCATGCCGGAGAGCGCGCGCAGCGTCGTCGTCTTGCCGGCGCCGTTGGCGCCCAGCAGCGAGATCGCCTCGCCCTCCTCGACGTGGAAGTCGATCCCGTGCAGGACGGTGCCGCGGCCGTAGCCGGCGACGAGCCCCTCGGCGGACAGCAAGCTCATGCGGCCGCCGCCGTCCCGAGGTACGCCTCGACGACGACCGGGTCGACGCAGACGCGCTCGGGCTCGCCGTCGGCGATCACGCGGCCGAAGTCGAGCACGACGGCGCGGTCGGCGACGGCGCGGATCATGCCCATGTGGTGCTCGACGAGCACGAGCGTCAGGTCGAGCCGCTCGCGCACGCCGAGCAGCAGCTGCGCCAGCTCGTCGACCTCGCCGTGGCTGAGCCCGTTGGCGGGCTCGTCGAGCAGCAGCAGGTGCGGCTCGCCCATCAGCGCGCGCGCCAGCTCGACGCGCTTGAGCGTGCCGAACGGCAGCTCGCCCGGCCGCCGCTCGGCGGCGTCCGCCAGTCCCAGCAGCGCGAGCACGTCGTCGGCGCGGGCGTCGAGCGCGTCCTCGCGTGCGAGCCCGCCGCGCAGCGCGCGCCACGGGGTGCCGTCGCGCTGGGCGGGAGAGCCGAGCTTGACGTTCTCGCGGACGCTGAGCGCGTCGAGCAGGCCGAGGTTCTGGAACGTCCGCGCGACGCCGAGCGCGGCGACCTCGTGCGCGCGGCGCGCCAGCAGGTCGCTGCCGGCGACCGACAGCGTGCCGCCGGTCGGGTCGACGAAGCGGCTGACGCAGTTGAAGAGCGTCGTCTTGCCGGCGCCGTTGGGGCCGATCAGCCCGCAGACCTGCCGCGCCGGCACGGCGAACCGCACGCCGTCCAGCGCGCGCACGCCTCCGAACTCGACGGTCAGCCCGCCGACGTCCAGCATCGCCGCCTCGCGGCGGTGCTCCTCACTCACCACGTCTCGCCTCTCCTCCATCAGGGACGCGAGAGTTCTATCGATAGATCAATCGAAAGTCAATCGATGAGCCGATCGAACGGCGAGATCGGCCGTCGGCGCTGCCTTCACGGCAGCCGGTCCGACGGGCGATGATGGTCGCCCGCGGCCGTGAGGGCCGCGGGCGGGAGGAGTGCTAGTTGTGGCCGCTCGGGGCGCTGAAGAGCACCGCCGTGCCGCCGCCGTAGCAGTTGATGTTGACCGGGAACGGGACGACCTTGCAGCGGTAGTCGATCCCTCTGACGGAGAAGCTCTCGGTCTGCTGGTAGGCGTTGAAGCGCTTGAGCCAGGTCTTGCCGACCGCGGCCGCCTGCGGGCAGCCATACGCGCCTCTGGGGCCGTCCTGACGTCTGATGATCGACAGGTCGCCGACGCCGGTATGGATCCCGCCGCAGTTGAGCATCGTCTCGGGCGGCCCGAACGTGATGCGCAGCTTGGCGCCCTTCGGGATCGACTTGACGGCGTTCAACTTCGACTTGAAGAGCGAGCCGCCGAGCGAGAAGGAGGGGTCGTAGACCTGGTAGGCGCCCTCGACGTAAGCCGGCGTCGCGGTGACGCTGACGAGCTGCAGGTTCGTGTCCGGCAGTCTGACCGTGAGGTCCTTTCTGCTGGCGCCGCCGGCGAGGTCGAACGTCGCGACGCACATCTGGCCCTGGCTCTTGCAGACGGCGGTCGCCGAGCCCTTCGCCTGTGCAGCGGCGGGCAGGATCAACGCGCCGGCAGCGAGCGCTGCGAGCGGCGCGATGCGGCGAAAGACAGTGGTGCGCATGAAACTCCTCGGTGTTGTGTGTACCGGGAGATCGGCAGCAGGTGCCCCCAACATTAGGAGTGGTTGCGCAGACGCGCCGCGGGCAGGAGCGCACAGCGCGTTGCTACTGTCCCGCGCATGCCTGGTCGCCGCAGTTCATCTGCCGTCGCCGCGCTCGCCGCGGCGCTCGTCCTGTTCGCCGTGGGGTCCGCGGGCGCGGCCGCGCCCGACGGCAGATACCGCGGCAGACTCGTCGCGGACAACGTCGTCGACAGCGGGACGATCCACTTCACCGTCTCCAGAGGCGGCAGACGCATCAGCGGCTGGCGCGTGACGATGAACGTCGTCTGCGCCTCGCTGCCGGTCCGCGTCGAGCTGATCACGCAGACGATGCCGTCGATGACCGTCGGTCGCGACGGCCGCTTCAGAAGCGTCTACACGAGACCGGTCAGAGGCGTCAGCGATGTCCGCATCGCCGTCAGCGGGCGCCTCACGGGCGCCCGCGTGACGAGCGGGAAGATCGACTACGACGTCGGCTTCTCGACCGGCACCTGCACCCGCAGAGCCGACTGGACCGCCGCCCGCCTGCGCTGAGGCACGGCGGCTCTCCGCCGCACCACGGTCACGTCGATCCGCGTGCCCTTCGCGACGGCGGCGCCGCGGCGGTGCGAGCTGCGGACCACCTTCCCGGCGTTGCGCCGGCCGTTCACGTAGCGGACGCGGCCGAGCGCGCAGTGAGCGGCCTTCAGGCGTCTCTTCGCGTGGGCGAGCGTGAGGCCGGTGAGCTGCGGGACACGGCAGAGGACCGGTCTCGCGGCGGGCGGCGTGGACGGGCGCGGCGGCGCGGGCTGCTGGCGCGGCGGGTCGGTGGCCGGCGGGTGCTGAGCGGGCGGGTTCTGGACCGGCGGATCTCTGGCCGGCGGATCGACGACGGGCGGCTCTCTCGTCGGCGGGTCGACGACGGGCGGGTCTCTCGCGCTCACCGTCACGACGGCGGTCCGCGTCGTCGCGAGCCCGAGCGCGTCGGTCGCGGTGACCGTCACCGTCCGCTCGCCGGCCTCCGCGTAGACGTGCTCGACACTCGTCCCGGTCGCGGTCGCGCCGTCGCCGAACTCCCACCTCGTCGTCATCGCCGACCACGCGTCCCACGGCGCGACGGAGAACGCCGCCGCGACACCGGCCTTCGCCGTGGCGGGCGCGACCAGGTCGTCGAGCCGCGGGGCGTGCGTGTCGTCGACGGCGTACTGGATCCGGAAGGTCGTGCCGTCGGTGCGGTACCAGGTGACGAGCGCGTCGCCGTCGGCGTCGAACGTGACGGCCAGATCGCTCAGCTCGCGCGGGACGGTGTCCGGGGCGGACAGGTTCGCCGCCTCCGACCAGCTGCCGCCGCGGGGGCGCGACACGCTCTGCACGATGTGGTTGAAGTCGTTCTTGCGCCGCCAGACGGCGACCGCGCGGCCCTCGGAGTCGAACGCGACCCGCGGCTCGACCGCGTCTCTGCCCGGGGCCGAGAGCATCGCCGGCGCCGTCCACGTGCCGCCCGCGGGCCGCTCGACGAGATGGACGGCGTATGTGCCCGCGACGTCTCTGAAGTAGACGATCGCCGCGTTGCCGTCGCGGTCGACCGCGACGTACGGCGGGGAGTTGCTGACCCCGGTGGCGGCGACGGTCGTCTGCTCCCAGCCCAAGCCGGGCTTGTGCGACGAGGACTCGATCACGTTCCCGGAGCCGTCGACCGCCTTCCACGCGGCGGTCGCGGTGCCGTCGGGCGCGACGGCGAGGCTCGGCGCGGTCGGGCTGTTTCTCGTCAGCAGCTGCGGCGACGTCCACGCTCCGCCCGCCGGACGGGTCGCGCCGTAGATGACGTACGGGCCGTTCAGCCGCTGGTACCAGACCGCGGTGGCGTTGCCGGCCGGGTCGACGACGACCTGCGGCGAGACCGCGATGTCCAGCGCGTCGTTGACGGTGACTGCTCTCGACCACGTGCCGTCGGGCGCGCGGACGGCCGAGCGGACGATGCTGGAGTCGGTCCACATCGCCGTCACGGTGCCGTCGGCGGCGACCGCGAGCGCAGGGGAGAGGAAGATCTGCGGCTGCAGGTCCGACTCGGCGAGGGCGTGCGGTGCCGACCACGCGCCGCCGCGCGGCCGCGTCGCGGTCCGGATCGACTGGCGCCCGCCGTTCCACTGGAACCAGATCGCCGTCTGGGTGCCGGCGGCGTCGATCGCGTGCTGGAACCCGCCCACCTGGGAGCCGGGATCCGCGATCGACACCGGCTCCGACCAGGGGCCGCCGGGCTCGTGCGCGACCGCTTCGACCCCGCCGCGCTGCCACAGGACATGGACCGTGCCGGCCGGGTCGACGACCGCTCTCGCGAGCCTTGCGTTGCCGGTTCTCGGCGACAGGTCGTGCGGGCCGCTCCAGACCGCCTGCGCCGAAGCCGGCGCGAACGCGGCGATCACCGCCACCGCCACCACGAGCTGCCACGACCGAATCCGTGCGACCACCGACGACCACCTTCTTGAGGGTTGGGGACTGCACCCTTCATCGGGCATCACGGTCGCGCGCGCGATACGGAGCGCCCCTGATCCCGACCCTGATCCGGCGGCCGCTCAGCGCAGGCGCGCGAGCGTCCGCGCCGCTGCGACGAGGTCCGCCTCGTCGTGGTCGGCGCGCGCGACCAGCCGCAGGCGCGACGTGCCGTCCGGCACCGTCGGCGGCCGGATCGCCTGCGCGAAGACGCCGGCGTCGAGCGCGCGCTCGCACAGCTCCATCGCCGCACGCGGGTCGCCGACGACGAGCGGCACGATCGGCATCTCGCCGGGCTCGACCGCGAATCCCTGACGGCCCAGCTCGGCGCGCAGCGCGCGGGCGTTGGAGCGCAGCCGCTCGACCAGCGCCGGCTGCTCGCGGACGATCCGCAGCGCCTCGCGCGCCGCGCCGATCGACGGCGGCGGCGGGGCGGTCGAGTAGATCAGCGTGCGCGCGCGGTTGACGAGGAACGCGTGCGTGCGCGCGTCGCAGCAGACGAACGCGCCGTAGCTGCCGAGCGCCTTGGAGAGCGTGCCGACGACGACGTCGACCTCCCCCGTCAGCCCCAGCTCGGCGACCAGCCCGCGGCCGCCCGGTCCGACGACGCCGGTCCCGTGCGCCTCGTCGACGATCACGCGCGCGCCGTGCCGGCGGGCGAGCGCGACGATCCCCTCCAGCGGCGCGCGGTCGCCGTCCATCGAGAAGATCGCGTCGGTGACGATCGTCGCCGGGCGGTCGCCCGCACGAGCGAGCGCGGCGGCGAGCGCGTCGAGGTCGGCGTGCGCGTAGACGACCGTCTCCGCCGCCGCCAGCCGGCAGCCGTCGACGATCGAGGCGTGGTTGAGCGCGTCGGACAGCACGACCCCGCCGCGACCGGCGAGCGCGGCGACGACGCCGGTGTTGGCGAGGAAGCCGGAGCCGAACAGGAGGCACGCCTCGCTGCCCTTGAACGCCGCCAGCTCCCGCTCCAGCTGCGCGTGCTGGGCGAGCGTCCCCGAGACCAGCCGCGACGCGCCCGCGCCGGCGCCCCACTGCTCCGCCGCCGCCGCGGCGGCGGCACGCACGGCCGGGTGCTGCGCGAGGCCGAGGTAGTCGTTGGAGCACAGCAGCAGCGCGTCGCGCCCGTCGAGCAGGACGCGCCCGCCGGCCGTCTGCTCGATCGTCCGCAGCTCGCGCAGCAGGCCGGCCGCGCCGATCTGCGCGAGCGCCGCCTCGACGTCGGTCACCGGCTCACCGACTCACCGGCTCGCACGCGAGGCAGCGGGCGGTCCAGCCGACCGGCAGCACCTGCACGACGAGCTTGCGCCCGCAGGCGGTGCACCAGCGCGGCGGGTCGGTCGCCGCGCGCCGCGCACGGCAGCGGGCGTGGTCGCCGTCCGCGGCCGGTCTGCCGCAGCCGTCGCAGTACGGGCCGCTCACAGCGTCTTCGACAGCTCCGCCACGGGCATCGACAGCTCGGCCAGCAGGTCGAGGTCCTGCTGCGGTTCGCGGCCGAGCGTCGTCAGGTAGTTGCCGACGATCACCGCGTTGATGCCGCCGAGCATGCCCTGGCGCGCACCGAGGTCGCCGAGCGTCAGCTCGCGGCCGCCGGCGAAGCGCAGCAGCGCGCGCGGCAGCGCGAGGCGGAACGCCGCGATCGTGCGCAGCGCGTCGGCCGGTTCGACGTGCGGCAGGTCGGCGAACGGCGTCCCCGGGCGCGGGTCGATGAAGTTCAGCGGGACCTCGTCGGGGTCGACGTCCGCGAGCTGGCCCGCCAGCTCCGCGCGCTGCTCGAGCGTCTCGCCCATGCCGACGATGCAGCCGCAGCAGACCTCCATGCCGCGGGCGCGCACCAGCTCCAGCGTCTCGCGCCGCTCCTCCCACGTGTGCGTCGTGACGACGTCGGTGAAGTGCGAGCGCGCCGTCTCGAGGTTGTGGTTGTAGCGGTGGACGTCCATCGCCTGCAGCTCGTCGGCCTGCTCCGGCGTGAGGATGCCGAGCGAGCACGCGATGTTGACGTCGACCGCCGCGCGGATCGCGTCGATCCCCTCCCGCACCTGCGCCATCAGCCGCTCGTCCGGCCCGCGCACCGCGGCGACGATGCAGAACTCGGTCGCGCCCGTCGCGACGGTCTGTCGCGCCGCCTCGACGAGCGAGTCGACGTCGAGCCGCGCCGCGCGCACCGGCGTGTCGAAGCGGCCCGACTGCGAGCAGAAGTGGCAGTCCTCGGGGCAGCCGCCGGTCTTGAGGCTGACGATGCCCTCGACCTCGACCTCCGGGCCGCACCAGCGCATCCGCACCTCGTGCGCGAGCGAGAGTGCGTCGTCGACGCGCGCGTCGGGCAGCCGCAGCACCTCCAGGACCTGTGCCTCGGCGAGCCCCTCCCCGCGTTCGAGCACCTGTCCGCGAGCGCGTTCCAGGATGTCCGTCATGCCGCTCCCTCCGTCGAGTTTCATGCCGTCGCCGCCGCGACCATCGCGTCCGCGATCCGTCCGAGGTCCTCGTCGCCGATGACGTACGGCGGCATCGCGTAGACGAGGTCGCGGAACGGCCGCAGCCAGACGCCGCGTTCGACCGCGGCCCGCGTCGCCGCCTCCATCTCCACCGGCTGCCTGAGCTGGATCACGCCGATCGCGCCGAGCACGCGCACGTCGGCGACGGCGGGGTGCGCGCGGGCGGGCTCCAGGCCGGTCCGCAGCGCCGCCTCGATCCGCCCGACCTGCTCGCGCCAGCCGCCGCTGTCCAGCAGCTCCAGCGACGCGAGCGCGACCGCGCACGCGAGCGGGTTCGCCATGTAGGTCGGGCCGTGCATCAGCGCGCCGCCCTCCAGCGACGTCGCGACGGCGGTCGTGCAGAGGGTCGCGGCGAGCGTGAGGTAGCCGCCGGTCAGCGCCTTCCCGACGCACATCACGTCCGGCGCGACGCCGGCGTGCTCGCAGCCGAACAGCTCGCCCGTGCGCCCGAAGCCGGTCGCGATCTCGTCGAAGACGAGCAGCAGATCGTGGCGGTCGCACAGCTCGCGCAGCAGCCGCAGCACCGCCGGGTCGTAGAACCACATGCCGCCCGCGCCCTGCACGACCGGCTCCACGATCACGCCGGCCAGCTCGCTCGCATGCGCGTTCACGAGCGCTTCGAGCTGCGCGGCGTAATCGTCGTCGAGCACGCGCGGCGGGCGCTCGGCGAAGACGTGCTCGGTCAGCGTGCCGGCGAACAGCGAGTGCATGCCGCCGACCGGGTCGCAGACGGCCATCGCGCCGAACGTGTCGCCGTGGTAGCCGCCGCGCACGGTCAGCATCCGCGTCCGGCCGGGCCGGGCCTGGAGGCACAGCTTCAGCGCGACCTCGACGGCGACCGAGCCGGAGTCGGCGAAGAAGACGTGCTCCAGCGGCGCGGGCGTCAGCTCCACCAGCCGCTGCGCGAGCAGCACGGCCGGCTCGTGCGTGAGCCCGCCGAACATCACGTGCGCCATCCGCCCGAGCTGATCCTGCACCGCGGCGTCGAGCGCGGGATGGCGGTAGCCGTGCACGGCGCACCACCACGACGCCATCCCGTCGATCAGCTCGCGACCGTCGGCGAGCCGCAGCCGCACGCCGTCGGCGGAGGCGACCGGCAGCGGCGCCGACGTGCCGGGCATCGGCCCGTACGGGTGCCAGACGTGGCGGCGGTCGAGCGCGAGCAGCTCGGTCGTGGTCGGGCGCACGCCGGTCTTGTATCGCCCGGGGAACCGGGGCATCGCCAGTAGACGCGAACGGGCGACGTCCGCCGGGGGCCTACCCGCCCACCCGGGGGGGCTCCGCTGCGACGCCGCGCGGGCTCGGCTACGCCGCCGCGGCGCGCATCCCGCGCAGGACCAGGTCGGCGAGGCGGTGGGCCGCCGCCGGGCCGATGTGCGCCAGCTCGCGCAGCGCGCAGAAGACGAGCCGCAGGTCCTGGTGGCTGGCGTCCGCGCGCAGCTCGCCGGCCGCGTCGGCGCGCGCGACCAGCCGCGCGAGCGCTTCGGTCGCGGCGGCGCGGGCGGCGCGAACCTCCTCGCTCGCGTACGCCGCCTCGTCCCAGGCGGTCTGGGAGAGCGCGTCGTCGATGCAGTCCTCGACGGTCGCGTGGGTCGCCGCGCTCAGCGCTGTCCACGGGTCGGGCTGCTCCAGCGCGGCGAGGAAGCGGGCGCGCAGGATCGCGGAGCGTTCGATCACGAGCGCGGCGATCACCTCGTCCTTGGTGCCGACCTGCCGGTAGATGCTGCCGACGCCGACGCCGATCGCCTCCGCCAGCACGGGCATCGGGACGTCGACGCCGTCGCGCGCGAACAGCTCGTCGGCGACCGACAGCGTGCGCACGCGCTTCTCGGCGGCGGTGAGGGTCGACCACTGTGGCACCGGAATGGTCATTCCGCTAGGTTATCCGACATGACACCGCTCCGCTCTCGCACCGTCACGCACGGCCGCAACATGGCCGGCGCCCGCGCGCTGCTGCGCGCCTCCGGCGTCGCGCGCGAGGACTTCGGCAAGCCGATCGTCGCGGTCGCGAACTCCTACACGCAGTTCGTCCCCGGCCACACGCACCTGAAGCCGGTCGGCGAGGTCGTCTCGGCGGCGGTCCACGCCGCCGGCGGCGTGCCGCTCGAGTTCAACACGATCGCCGTCGACGACGGGATCGCGATGGGCCACGGCGGGATGCTCTACTCGCTGCCCTCGCGCGACCTGATCAGCGACAGCGTCGAGTACATGGTCAACGCGCACTGCGCCGACGCGCTGATCTGCATCTCCAACTGCGACAAGATCACGCCGGGCATGCTCAACGCCGCGCTGCGGCTCGACATCCCGACCGTCTTCGTCTCCGGCGGGCCGATGGAGGGCGGCGTCGCGACGCTCGTCGACGGCACCGTCCGCAAGGGCCTGAACCTGATCTCCGCGATGGCCGAGGCCGTCTCGCCGGAGGTCAGCGACGAGGACATGGACCTGATCGAGGAGGCCGCCTGCCCGACCTGCGGCTCCTGCTCGGGCATGTTCACCGCCAACTCGATGAACTGCCTGACCGAGGCGCTCGGGCTGTCGCTGCCCGGCAACGGCTCGACGCTCGCGACCCATACCGCCCGCAAGCAGCTGTACGAGGACGCCGGCCGCACCGTCGTCGAGATCGCCAAGCGCTACTACGACGAGGACGACGCGAGCGTCCTGCCGCGTGCGATCGCGACCCGCGAGGCGTTCGAGAACGCGATGACGCTCGACATCGCGATGGGCGGCTCGACCAACACGATCCTCCACCTGCTCGCCGCCGCGCGGGAGGCGGAGGTCGACTTCGCGATGGGCGACATCGACGAGCTGTCGCGCCGCGTCCCCTGCGTCTGCAAGGTCGCGCCGAACGGCACCTACCTGATGGAGGACGTCCACCGCGCCGGCGGGATCCCCGCGATCCTCGGCGAGCTGCACCGCGGCGGCCTGTTGAACGAGCAGGTCAGAACCGTCCACGCGCGCACGATCGACGAGTGGCTCGGCAGCTGGGACGTGCGCGGCCCGAAGCCGTCCGAGATCGCCGTCGAGCTGTTCCACGCGGCGCCCGGCTGCGTGCGCTCCGCGAGAGCGTTCTCGCAGTCGGAGCGGTGGGAGTCGCTTGACGTCGACGCGGCCGACGGCTGCATCCGCGACCTCGACCACGCCTACTCGACCGAGGGCGGGCTCGCGATCCTCTACGGCAACGTCGCCGAGCGCGGCTGTGTCGTGAAGACGGCCGGCGTCGACGAGTCGGTCTTCAGATTCAGCGGCCCGGCCGTCGTCGTCGAGTCGCAGGAGGACGCGGTCGAGCTGATCCTCGCCGGCGGCGTCAGAGCGGGCGACGTCGTCGTGATCCGCTACGAGGGCCCTCGCGGCGGCCCGGGCATGCAGGAGATGCTCTACCCGACCTCCTACCTGAAGGGTCGCGGGCTCGGCAGAGCGTGCGCGCTGATCACGGACGGCCGCTTCTCCGGCGGCACCTCCGGCCTCTCGATCGGCCACGTCTCGCCCGAGGCGGCGTCCGGCGGCGCGATCGCGCTCGTGCAGAGCGGCGACACGATCGCGATCGACATCCCGGCGCGCTCGATCGAGCTGGAGGTCGGCGACCACGAGCTGGCCGAGCGCCGCCGAGCGCTTGAGGCTGCCGGCGGCTACGCCCCGGTCGCGCGCGAGCGTGTCGTCTCGCCGGCGCTGCGCGCCTACGCGGCGATGGCGACCTCCGCCGACACCGGCGCCGTCCGCGACGTCGACGCCGTCGAGCGCGCCGTCGCCGCCGCCCGTCTCCAGGGCAGCGACGTTGCGCAGGCGACCTGAGGCCGCGGCTACGCTGCGTCACGTCCAGTCCACGTGACGCAGAGGAAGGCAGGTGCTCGATGCACCCGTTTCGCGCAGCGGTCGAGTCGGGCGACTTCGGCGCCATCCCGGCGCTGCTGGCCGACGACGTCGTCTTCACCAGCCCGGTCGCGTTCCGCCCCTATCCCGGCAAGGCGATCACGACCGCGATCCTGAACGGCGTCTCGCGCGTCTTCGAGGACTTCCGCTACGTGCGCGAGTTCGAGAGCGCCGACGGCCGCGACCATGCGCTGATGTTCAAGGCGCGCGTCGGCGAGCGCGAGATCGACGGCTGCGACTTCCTCCACATGAACGACGACGGCCTGATCGACGATCTGCTCGTGATGGTCCGCCCGCTGTCGGCCGCGCAGGCGCTGGCGGAGGCGATGGGCGCCCAGTTCGAGCAGATCGCGAGCGAGGCGGCGGCCGCGGGCGCGTAGGTCCGCCGCGCCGCCGGATTCAGCGTGCGGCCGCGGCCAGCGTCGCGGCGGCTGCCGCCCGCGCGCGGCGCGCGGCGTCGGTCGTCCGCTCGTAGTGGGCGGTGACCGTCGCGCCGTCCATCAGCACCATCAGCTGGCGGGCGAGCGCGTCGTGGTCGGCGTACCCGGCCTCGTCGAGCAGCGCGGCGACGTAGGCGGTCACGGCCCGCTTGTGCTCGACGCCCATGCGGTGGACGGCGCTGTCGGGGTCGGAGACCTCCGCCATCGCGTTGAGGAACGCGCAGCCGCGGAAGCCCGACTGCTCGGCCCGCTCCGCGAGCGCGTCGAACAGCACCAGCGGCTCGCCGCCCAGCTCGGCGACACGCGCCTGCAGCCACGCGCGGTACTCCTCGTCGTAGCCGCGCAGCATCGCGACGACGAGTGCGTCCTTGCTGTCGAAGTGGCGGTAGAACGACGCCCGCCCGACGCCCGAGCGGTCCAGCAGGCGCTCGACGCCGACCGCGCGGATCCCCTCCGCATAGAAGAGGTCGCGCGCCGCCTGCAGCAGCCGGTCCCGTGCTCGCGTCGCCATCGCGCCGAGTGTAGCTCGACTCGACGCAAGACGGAAACGATCGGTACCGTTTCGAAGACGGTACCGATCGGTTCCATCTATTAGGGAGCGACTGTGAGCAGCGAGACCGCAGCACCACGAGCAAGCGCCGCCGCAGCGGAGCGGATCCCGATCGGCGTCTTCATGCTGGCGTTCGGCGTCTTCGTCGTCGGCACCGGCGAGTTCGTGCTGGCCGGGCTGATCCCGCAGCTCGCCGACCAGTTCGCGATCTCGACCGGCGCCGCCGGGCAGGTCGTCACCGTCTTCGCGCTGACCTGCGGGATCGCCGCCCCGCTGCTCACGACGCTCACCGCGCGCTGGTCGCGGCGCGAGGTCCTGGTCGCGGCCGGTGCGGTGTACCTGCTCGGCAGCGCCGCGACGGCGCTGGCGCCGTCGTTCCCGCTCATGCTCGCCGCCCAGTTCACCGCCGCGATCGGCGCCGGCGTGTTCGTGCCGAACGCCTCGGTCTCGGCCGCCGCGATGGCCCCGCCGGCGAAGAGCGGCAAGGCGATCGCGCTCGTCGTCACCGGCTTCACGGTCGCGGTCGCGGCCGGTGCTCCCGCCGGCACCGCGATCGGCGCCGAAGCGGGCTGGCGGACGACGCTGTGGCTCGCGACCGGGCTCGCCGCGCTCGGCGTCGCCGGCGTCGCCGCGCTCGTCCCGCGCAGCCTCCGCGTCGCGGACGCCGGCGGCCTGCGCGCCCGCGCCCGCCCGCTCGCCGACCGCCGCGTCCTCGCACTCCTGGCCACCACCCTCGTCGCGTTCACCGCGGTCTACATCCCCTACACGTACATCGGCGCGATCTTCGAGCCGGCGACCTCCGGCGACGGCCTGCGGCTGGCGCTGCTGATGGTCGTGCTCGGCGTCGCCGGAACCGCCGGCAACCTGATCGCCGGCAGCCTCGCCGACCGGCTCGGCGGCGCGCGCGTCGTCATGGCCGCGCTCGGCGGGCTGATCGCCGCTCTGCTCGTGATGCCCGCCGCCACCGGCGCCTTCGCCTCCTCGCTCGCGGCGATCGCGTTCTACGGCGTCGTCGCGTTCGCGATCACGACCCCGCAGCAGCACCGCCTGATCTCCGCGAGCCCCGGCGGCGCGGCCGTCGTGCTGTCGCTCAACCAGGCGGTGCTCTACCTCGCGATCGCGCTGTCCGGCATCGTCGGAGCCGCCGGCATCGACGCCTTCGGCGCCCGCGCGCTCGGCTTCGTCGCCGCCGCGATCGCGGCCGTCGCGCTGTTGCTCAGCCGCGACCGCGCGCCGCGCAGCCCGGACCACGCTCGTCCTTCAGATCCGTGCGCGATTGCCGATCATCGGGTGGATACCGAACAGTGATTGGTAAGGAGAAGCAATGCATCGCAGCTGGTTCGACGGGCCGCGGCCGCGCCGCCGCCCGATCAGCCTCGCCGCCGTCGCGGCCGTCGCGGCGATCGGCGTCGGCTCAGCAGCCGCTCCGGCAGGCGCGGCGAGCGGGAAGAAGTGCGGCACCGTCGCCGGCGAGACGAGCGCCGCGACGTGGGCGCACGTCGAGGTCGAGGACGTCCGCGGCATCTCCTGCGCCGGCGCGCGCAAGGTCGTGCGCCAGTGCCTCGCCAGAGACCGCGTCAAGGGCTGGACGCGCGCGGCCGAGCACGCCGCGCCCGGACTGCGCGACGGCAAGCGCCGCCTGACGGTCGACCCGCTCGGCAGCGACCTGCCGACGTGCGTCGAGCACGACCGCACCAACGGCAGACGCGTCGGCGTCGGCGCTGAGGAGCCGGACGACGACGGCGGGCGCGACGGCCTCCGCCTCGGTGCAACCGTCTACCGCACCGCGGGCCCGAACGAGGGGCCGGTGCAGATGCCGCCGACGGCGAGAACGAAGTGGACGTGGACCTCGCCGATCGCGAGCGTCAAGTCGGGCGAGATCGACGTCAGCTCGGCGCGGCTGTTCGGCGCCGTGCGCACGACCGACACGAACGCCCGCTCGGTCTGGTTCCAGTACGGCACCACCCGCGACCTCGGCCAGTCGACCGAGAGACTGCCGCCGAAGGTGCTCGCCGACGACGCGCCGTGGTCCTACGGCCAGGAGATCCGCGGGCTCAGAGCGAAGACGCGCTACTACTGGCGCGCGATGGCGAGCTTCGGCGGCGACAGCGACCCGAAGACCTTCACCGGCGCGACCGGCTCGTTCGTGACCGAGGGCTACCGCAGCATGGGCGGCGACAACCCCTGTCAGCAGCTCCAGTTCGGCACCAACGCCGGCGGCACGACGCAGGTCACAGAGGCGCTCGCGGTCGTCTGCTCGCCGAAGTACGAGTTCGTCAACGACAAGAAGATCGTCGCGTCGGTCGGCTACAGCGGCCGTCTCAGCTGCCCGAAGGAGTACCCGCACAACCTCAACGCGGGCAACTACACGGTCACGATCCCGAAGATCGACTACAACGTCAACTTCGACAACCTCGTCAACTACTGGCGCTCGAATGACAGCGCCCGCTTCACGCGCTTCCCGGGTTACCAGAAGAACTACGAGGGCGCCGAGCAGGGCCCGCTGCTCGGCTGGCACGAGTGGAACGTCGACCAGTGGGGCTACCTCTTCTCGACGAGCCGCACGCAGGTGCAGATGTGGATCAACTGCACCGACAACTGGAAGGCGTTCTCGCCCGAGCAGCTCGCCAGAGGCGAGGGCGACGACGCGCCGAGCACGGCCGCGCCAGGCGCACCGCGCGACTTCAGATTCACGCAGGCGTCCAACGGCGACTGGAACGGCAGCTGGACCGCGCCGCAGGGCGGGGTCGCCGGCGGCGTCGCCGGCTACCAGCTGTCGGTCGACTCGCTCGAGGACAGCAGCAGAATGTCGACGCAGGTGCTGACCGACACCGACCTCAGAGGCTCGCTGACGGCCGCCCACGTGAAGGCGCTGGCCGAGATCTTCCGCACGAAGAGACTGTATGCCCACGTGTGGGCGTTCAGCAGCGAGGGCGTCCGCAGCGCGACGTCCGCGACGATTCCGATAACGGCTCCGTAGCCGCAACGGTGCTGTCGCGTCCGGCGGGCCCGACCCGCCGGACGCGATACGGTCGGAGCTGCCGATGACCCGTCTCGCGCGCAACCGCGACACCCACCTCACGCCCGAGGAGATCGCCGCCGAGGCGCTGCGGCAGTTCGACGCCGGCGCGACCGCGCCGAGCATCCGCCAGCTGGCGACGGCGCTCGGCGTCGCGCCGTCGGCGATCTACCACCACTATCCCTCCCGCGCCGCGATCTACCAGGCCGGCGTCGACCTCGTCTGGGCCGAGGCGACCGGCGACGTCGTGGAGCTGATCGGCGATCCCTTCACCGCCGACCCGGCCGAGGTGCTCATCGCCGCGGCGGTCGCCTCGCGCCGCACGTTCATGCGCCACTACCGGATCGCGCCGTACGCCTCGGCGACGCCAGCCGGCAGCGGGATGATGGCGAACGTGCTCGCGCTCGTCGCGAGCCTGCTCGAACGGCTCGGGCTCGAAGGCGAGGAGGCGGCCTCCGCCTTCCACACCTACGCCCTCTTCACCTTCGGCACGATCGTCTTCGCCGCCACACGCCAGATCGCGCACGACGAGCTGGGCGGCGGCGACGGCAGCTTCCGTTCCGCCCCCGGCGAGCGCGAGGCGCGCTTCTCCCAGGAGCGGACGCGCGACGCGATCGACGGCGTGATCGACCTCTCGGCGATCGATCCCGTGCGCGACGAGGAGCTGTTCACCGCCGGCCTGCGCCGCCTGATCGCGACGTTCGGCGCAGCGGGTCGCTGAGTCAGCGGGCTCCGACGCCCGCGGCGAGCGCGTCGATCGCGCGGCCGGGGTCCGGGTAGGGCCGGACGGATCCGTCGTGGGCGAGCAGCAGGAAGCGGTCGAGCCGGCGCAGGAACGCGCGGTCGTGCGAGACCGCGACGATCGCGCCCTCGAACCCCTCCAGTGCCCCTTCGAGCGCTTCGCAGGAGTCGACGTCGAGGTTGTCGGTCGGCTCGTCGAGCAGCAGCAGGTTGCAGCCCTCCAGCTCCAGGCAGAGGATCTCGAGCCGCGCCTTCTGGCCGCCGGAGAGCGTCGCGTGCGTGCGGTCGTGCGCCTCGACGAGCCCGTACCGCGCGAGTGCCGCCATCGCGCGGGCCTGCTCCGGCAGCCGCCGCATCACGACGTCCAGCAGCGTCCCGTCGGCCAGCTCCGGGCGGACGTTCGTCTGCGTGAAGACGCCGGTCACGACGCGCGGCCCGACGACCAGCTCGCCGCGGTGCGGGATCGGGTCGGCGGCCAGCAGCCGCAGCAGGTGGGTCTTGCCGGAGCCGTTGGGGCCGATCAGGCCGATCCGCTCACCGGCGTGGATCTCGTCGGTGATCGGCGCGGTCAGGTCGGGGATCTCGACGGCGCGCAGGTCGAGCACGCGGCGGGCGGAGTCGGCGCCGTTCAGCCGGACCCGTATCGCGTGGTCGTGCACCGGCGGCGGCGGCGGGCCGGCCGCGACGAAGCGCTCCCAACGGGTCTCGGCCGCGCGAGCGCGCGCCGCCATCACCTCGCTGACGCGCGCCTTGACCTTGAGGTCCTTGAAGTAGCGGAAGAGGCGGCGCTCCTCCTCGTGCCAGCGTTTGAGCGCGTCGCCGAGCCGGGCGTTGCGGTCCTCGCGCGCCTGCGGGTAGTCGGCGTACGAGCGGCCGTGGACCCACGCGCCGGAGCCTTCGAGCGTCACGACCATGTCCGAGGCGCGCGCCAGCAGCTCGCGGTCGTGGCTGACGAACAGCACCGTCTTGCGGCTCGCGCGGATCGCGTCCTCCAGCCGGTGCTTGGCAGGCAGGTCGAGGAAGTTGTCGGGCTCGTCGAGCAGCACCACCGGCGCGTCGCCGGCCAGCAGCAGGTCGAGCACGAGCCCCTTTCGCTCGCCGCCCGAGAGCGAGGCGGCGGTCCGCTCGGCGACCTCGCTCAGCCCGAGCCCGAGCACGCGGCGGCAGGCTGCGTCCCATGCGCCCTCCAGCTGGTAGCCGCCGCCGGCCGACCACGCGTCGATCGCCTCCGCGAACGCCATCCCGGCCGCGGTGGCGCGGTCGGGATCGGGGTCCGTCGTCTCCAGCTCCGCGGCGGTCATCCGCGCGCCGGTCGCGGCGAGCGCGGGCGGCGCGACCGACAGCAGCAGCTCGCGCACGGTCTGCTCGTCGTCGCCGAGGCCGACGTCCTGCGCCATGTAGGCGATCTGGCCGTCGGTGCGCGCGTCGCCCTCGTCGGCCTCCAGCACGCCGGCGAAGATCTTCAGCAGCGTGCTCTTGCCGACGCCGTTGGCGCCGACGAGCGCGGCGTGGCGGCCCGCGGGCACGCGGAACGAGACCTGCGAGAAGAGCAGGTCGCCGCCCGGGTGCGCGTAGGCGAGGTCGTTGACGACGAGCGTGGACACCGACGGGCGAGGATGGCAGACGGCTCGCTCTGCGGGCAGTCAGCCGGTGCGGCGGCGGTGCTGAGGAGGTCCTGGCCGGAGACCTCGCGCCACGCGGCGAGGGTGGTGCGGCTGCCGTTCCAGGCGAGCGCGCGGCCGCGTGGGTCGGTCGCGCAGAAGCTGTTGTCGTCGGAGCTGAACGCGGTCAGGCGCGCGGCGTCGTTGACCCACAGCGCGACGCCGAGCGCGTCGGGGTTCGCGTACGCGATCGCGTTGTCGCGCAGCTCCAGCGCGGCGGCGGCGTTGACGAAGACGGCTGACGCGTCGCCAGCCGCGGTCGAGCGGCCGGTCTGCACGATCGTGTTGGAGACGAGGCGGCCGCGCGCCGCCGTCGCGCCCGCCGTCAGGAAGACGAGGTGCTGCGCGCTGCCGCGGATCTCGTTGCGCTCGACGGTCACCATCGCCGGGTTGTCGCTCAGGACGAGCCCGAAGCGGCCTCCGTCGAGGAGGTTCGCGCGCACGGTCCCGGGGCCGCCGGCCGCCTTCACGTTGGCGGCGCCGTTGCCGCGCAGCTCACTCGACTCGATCGTCCAGTCGCGCGAGCCGGGCGCGCTGTAGACGCCGTGCTCGTAGGGCCCGTCGTCGCCGTTGCCCGCGATCGTGCTGCCGGCGATCAGCGCGCCGCTGCCGCCGAGCTGGATCCCGTCGCCGTTGAACGCGCCGCCGCCGCGGCCGTTGCCGGTGACGACGTTGCGCAGGTAGCGCCCGTCGCGCGTCCCGGCCAGCTCCATGATGCCGGCGCCGCCGTTGCCCACGATCGCCGAGTCCTCGACGCGCACGTCGGCGGACGCCTTCAGCTGGATGCCGGCTCCCCCGCCGGCGACGACGCGCAGGCGCTGGAGCGAGATCCGCGTGCAGCCGTCGACCCAGATCCCCTGCGCCGTGCCGCCGCGCACCTCGAAGCCGTCGAAGGCGACGTCGGAGACGCCGATCAGCTTGATCGCGTTCGTGCCCGCGGCCTCGATCACCGCGCCCGGCTCCGCGGCGAAGCGGATCGGCGCGGCCGGCGTTCCCGACCGCGCGGGCCGCACCGACTCGCGGTAGGTGCCGGCGCGCACGCGGACGGTGTCGCCCGCGCCCGCCTCGCGCGCCGCCCGCCCGACCGTGCACCAGGGGGTGGCGGGCGAGCCCGCCTGCGCCGCGGTGCGCGCGTCGGAGCAGGCCGCGCCCGCGCCGTCGACCCACAGCTCGGCGCCGTCCGCCCGCGCCGCGGCGAGCGCGAGCACGGCGCTCGCCGTGACGAGCGCGGCGGCGGGCCGGGGCCGGAGGCGCAGGCGGGGACGAAGGCGGGAACGAAGGCGGGAACGGGAGCGCGGGCGGGGACCCATGCCCAGGTGATCGGCAGCCCGGCCCCGTTCTCTCGGAACGTGGTCAGACGAGCAGCCGTGTGTGCGTCACGGCGCCTCCCCCAGATGCGCGTACTGCGCCCGCAGCTCCCGCTTGAGCACCTTGCGGCTCGGCCCGAGCGGCAGGCTTCCGGCGAACGCGACGAGCCGCGGGCGCTTGTGCCGCGCGACCCGCTCGGCCGCCCATGCGATCAGCTCCTCGGCGGTGAGCGGGTCCTCGCCGGCCGCCCGTGCCCGCGCGACGACGACCGCGAGCACCTCCTCGCCGTGCGTCGGGTGGGGGACGCCGACGACGGCGACCTGCTCGACCTGCGGGTGGCGGGCGAGCGCCTCCTCGACCTCGCGCGGATAGACGTTGTAGCCGCCGCGCAGGATCATGTCCTTCTTGCGGTCGATGACGTGGCGGAAGCCGTCGGCGTCCTTGACGCCGAGGTCGCCGGTGCGGAACCAGCCGTCGACGAGGGCCGCCGCGGTCGCCTCCGGCAGGCCGTGGTAGCCGGCGAAGACGTTGTGGCCGCGGATCACGATCTCGCCCAGCTGCTCCTCGCCGAGCAGCTCGATCCGGTCCTCCACCTCCGGCCGCGCGATCTCGACCTCGACGCCCCACAGCGGGTGGCCGATCGAGCCCGGCCGCAGGCCGAACGACGGCTGGTTGACGGTCGCGGTCGGCGACGTCTCCGACAGCCCGTAGCCCTCCTGCACGCAGCAGCCGAAGCGCGCCTCGAACGCCTCCAGCACCGCGACGGGCAGCGGCGCCCCGCCGGAGACGCACATCCGCAGCGCGACCGGCTCGCCGTCGCCGAGCGCCTCCAGCAGCGCGATGTACATCGTCGGCACGCCGATCAGCACGTTCACGTCGTGGCGGCGCATCAGCGCGAGCGCGTCCGCGGCGTCGAAGCGCGGCTGCAGCACAACCGTCGCGCCGACGAGGAACGCCGAGTTCATCGCGACGGTCTGGCCGAAGGTGTGGAACAGCGGCAGGCAGCCGAGCACGACGTCGTCGCCTCTGAACTCGTTCGCCATGAACGCGTTGACGAAGCAGTTCATGACGAGGTTGCCGTGCGAGAGGATCGCGCCCTTCGGCCGCCCGGTCGTCCCGCTGGTGTAGAAGAGCACGGCCGGCTCCTCGGAGGTGCGTGCGACGGCGGCGGGCAGCGGATTCACGTCACCTGCGCGCGTGGTGAGATCGTCGTCGCCGCCGTCACGCAGCACCACGGCGGGCACGCCGGCGGCGGCGACCGCCGGCGCGAGCTGCGCCGCGCAACCGTGCTCGGCGAGCGCCAGCCGCGCACCGCTGTCGCGCACCAGGTGCTCGATCTCGTCCGCGACGAGCATCGGCGCGACCGGGACGACGACCGCGCCGGCGGCGACGATCCCGAAGTAGGCGGTGACGAAGTCGATGCCGTTCGGCGCGAGCAGCGCGACGCGGTCGCCCGGCCGCACGCCCAGCTCGCGCAGCACGGCTGCGCGCGCGAGCGCGCCGTCCCACAGCTCGCGGTACGTCGCCTCCCGCGCATCCTCGATCGCGGCGACGCGATCGGGGAAGCGCAGCGCCGACTCGTGCAGGACCGAGGCGAGGCTGAGCTGCATCACGCGAGGTGGCCGCCGATGCGGCGGCGGCCGCTGAGGAGGTTCTTCGCGATCGCGCGTCTCTGGATCTCGTCGGTGCCCTCGTAGATCCGCCACAGGCGCGCCTCGCGATACCAGCGCTCGATCGGCAGCTCGCGCGTGTAGCCCATCCCGCCGTGGATCTGCATCACGCGGTCGACGACTCTGTTCGCCATCGTCGCACCGGCGAGCTTCGCCATCGACGACTGGTGGCGCGGGTCGCGGCCCTGGTCGACCGTCCAGGCGGCGAGCAGCACGAGCCAGCGCGCGCTCTCCAGCTCCACCTCGCTGTCGGCGAGCATCGCCTGGATCATCTGGTGCTCGCCGATCGGCTTGCCGAACGTGCGGCGCTGGGTCGCGTACTCGACCGCCATCCCAAGCAGCCGCTCGGCGGCGCCGATCGCCTGCGACGGGATCACGTAGCGGCCGCGACCGATCCACTCCATCGCGAGCCTGAAGCCGTCGCCGACCTCGCCGAGCACGTTGCGGTGCGGGACGCGCACGTCGTCGAACGCCATCGAGATCGGGCGCGCCGGCCCCATCGTGTCGATCGTCTCCGACGTCCAGCCGAGCGCGCGGTCGACGAGGAACGCGGTGAAGCCGCCCCTGTAGCCCAGCTCGGCGTCGGTGACGGCGATCACGATCGAGAAGTCGGCCTCTCTCCCCCGCGTGATGAACGTCTTCTCGCCGTTGAGGACCCAGTCGTCGCCATCACGCACGGCGCGCATGCGGATCGCGGTCAGGTCGGAGCCGGCGTCAGGCTCGGTCACCGCGAAGCACGACGCGCGCGTCCCCTCGATCGCCGGCAGCAGGTACTCCTCGCGCTGCTCCGCGTTCGCTCTGTAGAGGATCACGTCGGTCTCGCCGCCGAAGACGAACGGCACGAACGTGCGCCCGACCTCCGACCACAGCAGGCTCTGCGTCACGGCGGGCAGGTCGGCGCCGCCGTACGCCGCCGGCGTGCCGAGGCCCCAGAAGCCGAAGTCGCGCGCCTTCGCCTGGAGCGCGCGCAGCTCCTCGTGCGTGAGCGCCGACTCGCCGCGGCGCTCGCGCTGGAGCACCTCCGGCTCCAGCGGCATCACCTCCTTCGCGATGAAGGCGCGAGCAGTCTCGCGGATCGAGCGCTGCTCGTCGGTCAGTGCGAAGTCCATCAGCGCGCACCTCCGTTGATCTCGATCGTCTGGCCGTTCACGTACGCCGCGTCCTCGGAGGCGAGGAAGGCGACGACGCCCGCCACGTCGTCCGGGGTGCCGACGCGCCGCAGCGGCGTCGCGGCCGCGGCGCGGGCGCGGTGCTCCTCGGGGTCGAGGCCGATCCGCCGCGCGGTCGCATCCGTCATCGCGGTCGCGATGTAGCCGGGGGCGACGGCGTTGGCGCGGATCCCGAACGGCCCCAGCTCGAGCGCCATCGTCGCGGTCAGGCCGCGGATCCCCGCCTTCGCCGCGCTGTAGTTCGCCTGCCCGCGGTTGCCGCGCGCCGAGCGGCTGGAGAGCGAGACGATCGCGCCGCGTCTCGCCTCGACCATCACCCGCTGCGCCGCCCGCGAGCAGAGGAAGACGCTCTTGAGGTTGACGTCGACGACGGTCTCCCAGTCGGCGTCGGTCATTCTGAAGAGGAGGTTGTCGCGCGTGATCCCGGCGTTGTTGACGAGCACGTCGAGACGGCCGTGCCGCTCGGCCGCGCTGGCGACGAGCGCGTCGACCGCCGCCGCGTCGGTCACGTCGGCGGCGACCGCGTCGGCGCGGTGACCGGCGTCCCGCAGCGCCCGCGCGAGCGCGTCGACCGCAGCCTCGTCGCGGTCGACGAGCACGACGGTCGCACGCTCTCCCGCCAGCCGCTGCGCGGTCGCGGCGCCGATGCCGCCGGCCGCTCCGGTGACGACGGCGACGTGCTCGGCGAATCGCCGGCATGTGACTGACACGGACTCTCCCTCGATCGCGAACTACCAGTGTTAGTTTACGAGGATACTAACATTGGTAGTCGCGGCCCGGAAGTGCGACAATCGCCCCGATGACGCCCGCCGACCCCGCCGCGACCGCTCCGCGGCTCACCCGCGAGCGGATCGTCGCGACGGCGCTGGCGCTGATCGACCGCGACGGCCTCGGCGCCGTCACGATGCGGCGGATCGCCGACGAGCTGGGCGTACAGGCGCCGTCGCTCTACAACCACATGCGCTCCAAGGACGCGCTGCTCGACGCGGTCGCGGAGTCGGTGATGCAGCAGGTCGACGCGTCCGCGTTCGACCGGCTCGACTGGCGTGCCGCGCTCGACGCGTGGGCGTGGTCCTACTACGAGGCGCTCGTCGCCCACCCAAACCTCGTCCCGCACCTGGCGGTCTCCTTCGGCCGCCTCGACGTCGCGCTCGCGCGCGCCGACCAGGTCTACGCCGGCCTCCGCCGTGCCGGCTGGACCCCCTCGCGCGCGACCCGCATCTCCGCCGCCGTTCGCTACGCCGTCTACGGCGCCGCGCTCGGCTCGTTCGCCGGCGGCTTCGGCGCCAACGCCGCCCGTTACCCCAACCTGCACGACATCGAGCGCCTGCGCGAGCAGCCCGACCGCGTCGACCGCGCCGCGCTGAAGCTGCTGATCGACCGCTTCCTCGACGGCCTCGACACGATCGCGCCCGCGGCCGGGCCGCGCGGCAGGTGACGATCACCGCTCGCGCAGCAGCGTCGCGACCGTGATCGCCATCGCGGCGAGCAGGACGGTGAGCACGACGGCGGTCAGCTGCATCCCTTGGAGGAAGGCGTCGCGCGTCACCGCCAGCAGCTGCTCGCCGACGTCGCCGGGGAGATCTCCCGCCGCCTCGACCGCGCCGCCGAGCGTGTCGCGGGCGCCCTCCGCCACGTCAGGCGGCGTCCCGGCGGGCAGCGCCTCGTCCGTCACCTCGCGGCGGTAGACGGCCGCGGCGATGCTGCCGGCGACCGCGAGGCCGAACGCGACGCCCAGCTCGTTGCCCGTCTCCGCCGCACCCGACGCCGTGCCAGCGCGCTCCGGCGGGGCGCTGCCGATGATCATCTCGTACGTCAGCACCATCGCCGGGTTGATGCCGAGGTTGACGAGCGTGAAGCCGACGACGGCGAGCGCGAGCCCCGACGTTCCCGCCGCCCCGATCAGCGGGAGCCCGGCGGCGGCGACCGCCAGCCCGCCCGCGATCGCGTGGACCGGTTTGACGCGGCGCGTCAGCAGCGGCACCAGCAGGCTTCCGGCGATGCCCGCGGCCATCGCCGGAATCGTCCACAGGCCCGCCTCCAGCGGCGAGAGCCCGAGCACGAGCTGGAGGTACTGCATCACGAGGAACTGGATCGCGCCGAGCACGAACAGACCGGTCATCTGCGCCCCCAGCGTGACGCTGAAGCGGCGGTGCGAGAACAGCGCGAGGTCGAGCAGCGGGCTGGCGAGCCCCCGCTGGCGGCGGACGAACCACCAGCCGACGGCGATCCCGGCAGCGAGCAGCAGCAGCGGCAGCGGCGCCGGACCGTCCTTCGCCAGCTCCTTGAGGCCGTAGACGGCGGGCAGGATCGCGGCCAGTCCGAGCACGACGCTGAGCGGGTCGACCCGGCCGGCGTCCTCGTCGCGGAACTCCGGCAGCACGAACGGCCCGGCGGCCACCAGCAGCACCATCACGGGCACTCCCAGCAGGAAGACCGAGCCCCACCAGAACACCTCCAGCAGCGCGCCGCCGACGACCGGCCCGAGCGCGCCGCCGAGCAGGAAGCCGGCGGACCAGACCGCGATCGCCAGTCTGCGCTGGACGGGGTCGCGGAACATGTTGCTGATCAGCGACAGCGTCGAGGGCAGCAGCGTCGCGCCGGCGATCCCGAGCAGGGCGCGCGCGACGATCAGCATCTCCGGGCTGGAGGAGAAGGCGGCGAGCACCGAGACGGCGCCGAACGCGGTGGCGCCGGTCAGCAGCAACCGGCGACGGCCGATCCGGTCGCCGATCGTGCCCATCGCGACGAGCAGCCCGGCGATCATGAAGCCGTAGATGTCGACGATCCACAGCAGCTGCGTGCTCGACGGCTGCAGGTCGGCGCTCAGCTCCGGCACGGCGAGGTGGAGCGCGGTGAAGTCGAGCGCGATCAGCAGCGCCGGCAGCGCCAGCACGACCAGTCCCGCCCACTCGCGTGGTCCTGCCTTTGCGTCGGTGTCGGACATCGGTGGTTCCTTGCAGTCGATCTCGGGCGAGAGATCGTACGAGTTAAAGCGAACTTGAAGTCAAGCGCGGCCGTGAGGCGGAGCCGTCGCGGAGCAGCCCTGCTCTACGATGCCCAGGCCGCACGCGACGACGAAAGGCGAAGTGCGAACGATGGGTGAGACGGGCAGACATTCGGCCTACGCCGCGAGCGGCGTCGACTACGACCAGCTGGACCGCGCCAAGCGCCACGCCGTCGCCGCGGCGCGGGCGACGTCGGCGCTCGCGGCCGCGCGCGGCGTGACGATCGACGACGCCTCGCGCGGTGAGTCCGCGCTCGTGCTCGAGGTCGGCGGCGTGACGCTGTCGTTCGTCGTCGAAGGGCTCGGCACGAAGTCGCTCGTCGCCGTCGGGTACGAGCGCGAGAGCGGCCTCGGCCGCTACGACGACGTCGCCTACGACGCCGTCGCCGCGATCGTCAACGACCTCGTCTGCGTCGGCGCGGTGCCGGCGGTCGTCAACGCCTACTTCGCGACCGGCGACTCCGGCTGGTACGCGCAGGGCGACCGCATGGGCCAGATCGTGCGCGGCTGGGAGCGCGCCTGCCGCGACGCCGGCGCGGCGTGGGGCGGCGGCGAGTCGCCGAACCTGCCCGGGCTCGTCTCGCCCGAGGGGATCGAGCTGGCCGGCAGCGCGATCGGCGTCGTGCCGAGCGGACGGCAGCCGATCCTCGGCGCCGAGCTGGCCGTGGGCGACGAGATCGTGATCGTCGCCAGCAGCGGGTTGCACGCCAACGGCGCCTCGCTCGCGCGGATGCTCGCGGACAGACTGCCGCAGGGCTGGTCGACGCCGCTGCCAAGCGGCCGCGCGTTCGGCGACGCGCTGCTCGATCCGAGCGTCCAGTACGCCAGCCTCGTCGCGGCGCTGCTCGACCAGGCCGTCCCGGTGACGTACATGAGCCACATCACCGGCCACGGCCTGCGCAAGCTGATGCGCGCCGACCACGACCTCACGTACGCGATCGACGCGCTGCCGCCCGTCCCCGAGGTGCTGAGCTTCATGGTCGACGCGCTGGAGATGACGCCAGCCGACGCCTACGGGACGCTCAACATGGGCGCCGGCTTCGCTGTCTACGTCAAGCCCGGAGCCGGCGCCGCCGTCGTCGCGGCCGCCGAGGCCGCCGGCCTCTCCGCGCTGCTCGCCGGTCGCGTCGAGCAGGGTCCGCGCAGCGTCGTGCTCGCCCCGCTCGGCATCACGTACGGCTCGGACGAGCTGGCCGTCCGCTGACCCTCGCGGCGTGCTGAGCGGCGTGCTGAGGATCGACGACGCCGAGCGCCGCGCGCGGCTCGCCCGCCGCCACCGGCTCGCGCCGGGCGAGCGGGCGCAGGACGTCGTCGAGGCGGCCGACAGCCTCGTCTGCCTGCACGCGACCGATCCCGCGACGATCGCGCTGTCGGCGTGGGCGCGGGTCGATGGCTTCGAGCCGCCCGAGCTGGAGCGCGCGCTGTACGCCGAGCGCTCGCTCGTCAAGCACCTCGCGATGCGCCGCACGCTGTTCGTCTTCCCGCGCGCGACGCTGAGCGCCGCGCAGGCCGGCGCGAGCGAGCGCGTCGCCGGCAGAGAGCGGCGCCGGCTGATCCGCGACGTCGAGCAGGCGGGACTGCGGCGCGACGGCGAGCGCTGGCTGACGGAGGCGTGCGCGCAGGTGCTGGAGCTGCTGTCCGACGGGCGCGAGGCGACCGCGGCGGAGCTGCGCTCCGGGCTGCCCGCGCTGGAGGGGTCGATCACCTACGGCGAGGGGAAGTCGTGGGGCGGACAGGCCCCGATCGGGCCCCGCGTGCTGACCGTCCTGTCGGCCGAAGGGCGGATCGTGCGCGCCTCCAACGAGGGCAGGTGGACGGTGTCGCGACCGCGCTGGGCGGCGACGAGCGCATGGCTCGGGGAGGAGATCGCCCCGCTGTCGGAGGCCGACGGCGTCGCGCAGCTGGTCGCGCGCTGGCTGCGGGCGTTCGGGCCCGGCACGGAGGCCGACCTCAAGTGGTGGCTCGGCTCGACGCTGACGGCGGTGCGCAGAGCGCTCGCCGACCTCGGCGCCGTCGCGGTCGAGCTGGACGGGCGGACCGGCTGGCTGCTGCCCGACGACCTCGAGCCGACCGCGCCGGTTGCGCCGTGGGCCGCGCTGCTGCCACCGCTGGACCCGACGACGATGGGCTGGACCGAGCGCGACTGGTACCTCGGCCCGTACAAGGCGCAGCTGTTCGACACGGCCGGCAACGCCGGGCCGACGATGTGGTGGGACGGCCGGATCGTCGGCGGCTGGCGACAGACGGAGGACGGCGCGGTCGTGCTGCAACCGCTGGAGGACGCCGGCACCGACGCCCGCCGTGCGCTGGAGCGCGAGGCCGAGCGGCTGACGGATTGGTTCGGCGGCACGCGCGTGCTCCCCCGCTTCCCCTCCCCGCTGTCGCAGGCGCGCGGCTGAGCGCTCAGCATCCTCTCGCGAAGTGCTGCTCGCCCGGCCCTCAGCGGCCGCCGTCCGCAGCACGCGCAGGCGCTTGGAGACCTGCGGTTGGGCGATGCGACGGCGCAGCCTGCTCAACCGCGCCCGCCGAAGCCGCCCACGAGCACGCGCAGCGGCGTGCTCGTGCGCGACGGCGGCGCACCCGGCGCGAGCGCCGTCACGCCGAGGCGGAGGCGGCGGCCAGCGGCGCTCGCCGCCGCGACCGCGCGCACGACGAAGCTGCTGCGCTGCCCGCGCCCCAACGCGCTCACGTCACGGCAGAGCAGATCGCCGCGGCGGATCGCGCCCGGCGCGGAGGAGACCAACAGCCCCGCCGGCGGCCGATGGCAGAAGCGGACGAAGCGCGCGCCGCGCCGTCCCGTGCCGATCGCGCTGACGCGATACGACAGCGGAGCGCCGGCGCGGACCGATCGCGGCGCCGCGATCGCCGCCGCGACGCGCGGCGGCGGCAGCAGGACGCGCAGGTGGGCGTGGTCGAAGTTGTTCGTCGCGTTCGTGTCCGGCGTCGGCGAGGAGACCATCACGACGCTGCGCAGCGGATGGGCGGCGAGAACCCGGGCCGCGACGCGCACGACGACGTCCTGGCCGGGCTGCAGCGTGCCCAGCTCGCAGCGGACCGGGCGCCGTCTGGAGCAGGCCGTCGTGTCCGGCGCGCCGCCGCTGCTGCTGACCGAGAGCACGCGCGCCGTCCGGTTCGGGTTGAGCGGGTCGAGCTGCGGGATCTCCCGCGCGACGGTGCCGACCGCCGGCACGCGGCCGGCGTTGCGGACGCGCACGACGACCGTGACGACGCCGTTGCGGACGATCCGTGACGGCGCGATCCGCTCGTCGATCGCGAGGTCGGCGGCGCCCGGCGCGACGACGATCCCCGGTCCGGGCCGGCCCAGCGGGGTGCCGGGCGGCAGGACCGGCTCGATCGGGAGGAAGCCGGAGTCGCCGGGTGGCGGCGGTGGCGGTGGCGGTGGCGGCGCCGTGACGTAGTCGTTGACGATGGTGACGCGTTCGACGTCGCCGTCGAGGATCGTCACCGGCGCGTAGTCGATCGTCGTGCTCGCGGCGCCCTGCGGGTCGGGCTCGGTGATGGTGTACTGGACGCCGCCGGGCAGCACGCCGAGCGGGACCTCGCCGTCCGCGATCCGCCCGGGCAGTCTCAGCGTCGCGCGTCCACCGGCCGCCAGCGTCACGTCGCGCGAGACGCCGTTGTCGCCGCTGACGTCGATGCGCCAGCGGCCGTCGGCCGGCGCGCCCGTCCCGGTCACGAGCTTGCGCAGCACGATCGCCCCCTGGCACCTGCGCGTCGTCGTTCTCACCTCCGCGGTCGCGTCACCGGCCCGCGCGACGATGTCGTGCGGCGCCGTCCCCTGCGCGACGAGGAAGACGTAGTCGTGCCGGGGGCCGACGGTGAAGCTGCCCTGCTGCGCGCTCGAACGGTCCTCCCACTCGACGTCGCGTGTGTCCGCGGTCTCGTTGCGCAGGCGCAGCGCGACGGTGTCGGCGATCGGGTCGACGCACAGCGACGTCAGCGACAGCGGCGCCGACGGTCTCACAGGCGGCGTCACGCAGCCGTCGAAGCGGCCGCCGATCGTGCCGGCCTGCACCAGCGAACGGCCGATCACCTGGCCGGTGACCGACCCGCGCGGCGGCAGTCTGATGCCTGCGAACGGCGCCAGCAGCGTGCCCTGCCAGGCGACGCCGGGGCCGATCTGCAGCGCGTTCGCGTTCGGGAAGTTCCACAGCGTTCTGCCGGCGCCCGCGGCGGTCTCGACGCTGGCGAGCTGCGCGTCCTGCACCGTGCTGTACGTCGAGCCGGTGACGTTCACGAGCACGGTCGAGCCCGGCGGGACGCTGATCTCGATCCGCTGGGCGCTCTGCATCGTCGTCGCGGCGAGCGTGAAGACGTTGCGGTCGGGATCGCTGCCGCTCATCAGCAGCGTGCCGGCGGCCGGTCCGCTGACGGTGCCGTTCGGCGCGATCTGCCCGAGCGCGACCGAGCGCACCTCCAGCTCGGTCATCGCCGACCCGATCGAGAACGGCGGTGGCGCTCTTCTCAGCGTCCCGTTCGGCGTCGGCAGCGTGCCGACGAGCGTTCTGCCGTAGGTCGCGCTGCCGTTGGGCAGCCGCGAGTTGGCGACGCTGAGGTCGCCGCCGACGATCGCGTCGAGCCGCGCGGAGTCGGGCGGGAGCGCTGTTCCGGCGGACCAGTTGGAGAGGTTGGCCGAGCCGCCGACCGCCAGCCGCCCCTCCAGCTGCGTGTTCGACGCCGAGTACGCGGTGCGGAGGAAGACGCCGAAGTCCGGCGCGACCGGGCCGAGGTCCTGGCACGGCGTGGGCGCGGGCGAGCCGCCCTGCCCGCTCGTCGTCGCGACGAGCAGGAGGAGCGCGACCAGCCCTGCGATCGGCAGCATCCTGCGCACGGTTGTCGGCGGTATGACCCTGCGCGGCGGCGGGTCAAACCTCGCGCCGGAGACTCGGCGCGAAGGCGGCGGGGCGGGGGGGGGCGCGGGGCGGCTCGCGGGGCGGCGCGGCGCTACGCCAGACCCAGCCGGCGCGCGATCGCCGCGGCCTCGCCGCGGTTGCGCGCGTCGAGCTTGGCGAGGATCCGCGAGACGTGCACGCTCGCGGTCTTCTCCGCGATCACGAGCGTCTCGGCGATCTGGCGGTTCGTGCGGCCCTCCGCCAGCAGCGTCAGCACCTCCCGCTCGCGCGCGGTGATGCCCAGCTCGGCGATCCGATCGGGCGGCGGCGCGTCGTCGCCGAGCGCGACGCGGGCGCGGCGGCCGAGCGCCTCGATCGCGCCCCGCAGCGGCTGCTCGCGCAGCTGCACGGTCGTCGCGTGCGCATCGCGCAGCAGCGACGCGGCCGCCGCCGTCGCGCCGCGGCCGGCGAGCAGCGCCTCAGCCTGACGCAGCTCCGCGTAGGCCGTCGGGTACGGCTCGCCGAGCGCGCGGAAGCGGTCGGCCGCCTCCGCCCAAGGCGCCGCGTCGGCGCCGCCGGCCGCCCGCGCCGCCTCCGCCGCCGCGAGCGCGCGGCAGGCGAGCGCTCGCGGCGGTCGAGCGCTCGCCGGCAGCGTCGCGAGCATCGCGTCGAGACGGGCGAGCGCGTCGGCGGCATCGCCTCGCGCCGCGGCGACCGCGGCCGCGCTCGCGCCGGCGGCACCGGCGCGCGCCGCCGCGACCCGCTCGGCGGCGATCCGGGCCGCGACCGGGTAGACCTCGGTGAAGTCGTTCAGCCACGGCGCGACCTGCGGGTCGGCGACCGCGTCGAGCGCGGTGCGCAGGACGGCGGCCGCGTCGTCGAGGCGGCCCTGCCACAGCCGCAGCGTCCCGATCGCGGCGAGTGCGGGCGGGTACCACTCCGGTCCGCCGAGCCCGTGCGCGATCGCGCGCGCCAGCTCCAGCTCGTGCTCGGCGGTGGCGAAGTCGCCGCGGGCGAGCGCGAGCCGCCCCTTCACCTCGTGCCACGGCGCCGCCGCGCTGCGGCCGTGCGGCGTCTCGTCGCCGACGAGCTGCTCGGCCTGCTCGATCCGCCCGAGCCGCAGCAGCCAGCCGGCGATCGCGTAGCGCAGGTAGAAGATGAAGTCGTACATCCCCCAGCGCGGCGCGAGCGCGATCCCGTCCTGCGCGAGCGTGATCGCGTCCTGCAGCCGCCCGGCCTGCTCCAGCCCCTCCGACGCGTTGGCGTAGGAGCGGCCGATCTCCTCGACCGCGCCCAGCTCGACCGCGATCGCGCGGGCCCGCGCCGCGTGGTCGACCGGGTCCCCGTGCGCCCACCCGAGCCCGGCGAGCGTGTTGTGGACGTGCGCCTCGACGGAGCGGTCGCCGACCTCGCGGGCGAGCGCGAGCGCCTCCTCGCAGCGCGCGTACGCCTCCTCGGAGCGCCCGTTCAACATCAGCGCCTGCGCGTCCCCGGCGACGACCAGCGCCCGCTCGCGCGAGGGCGGCTCGGGCGGCACGAGGCGGACCGCCTCGCGGTACGCGATCAGGCCGTCGGCGTGGTCGGCGCTGAGCCACAGCGCGCGGCCCGCCAGCAGCTGCATCAGCGCGACGCGCGTCGGCTCGCGCGTGACGTCCAGCTCGCCGATCGCCTCGCGCGCCCGCACGACCGCGCGCTGCGGGTTGTCGCCGCGGATCGCCGCGGTCGCGGCACGCGCGAGCAGCGCGGCGCGGTCGAGTCCCGCGACCGCGGCGGCGTCCGGCACGCGGTCCCACAGCGTCAGCGCGCGCTCGCAGTGGCGCTCGGCCTCGGCGAACGCGAACGCCCCCTCCGCCTCCGCGCTCGCCCGCACCGACGCGGCCAGCGCGCGCGCCGGCTCGCCGGCCGCCTGCCAGTGGTGCGCCAGCTCTCCCGCGACGCCGATCCCGCTCGCCGCCAGCTCCGGCCGCTGCACGAGCGTGTGCGCGAGCGCGCCGTGGAGCCGCGCGCGCTCGCCCGCGAGCAGGTCGCGGTAGACCGCCTCGCGCACGAGCGCGTGCCGGAACGCGTAGGCGCCGTGCTCGCCGTGCGCGACGAGCACGTGGTGCGCCAGCGCCTCGCGCAGCGCAGGCGCGAACGCCGCCTCGGGCAGCTCGCCGACGGCCGCCAGCAGGCGCTCGTCGACGGCCCGCTCCGCCGTCGCCGCGACCGCCAGCAGGCGCCGCGCCGCCGCCGACAGCGACTCGGTCCGCAGCAGCAGCGCGTCGCGCAGCGACGCCGGCAGCGCGCCGTCCTCGCCGGCGGCGAGCAGCTCCTCGGTGTAGAAGGCGTTGCCCTCCGTGCGCTCGAACAGCTGCTCGACGAGCGTGCCCGGCGGCCGTTCGCCGAGGATGTCCTCGACCTGCAGCCCCAGCTCCGCGCGCGTGAAGCCGCGCAGGTCGATCCGCCGCACGCCGCGCACGCGCGCCAGCTCCGCGGCGAACGGGCGCAGCGGGTGGTCGCGGTGCAGGTCCTCGGCGCGGAACGTCGCGACCAGCGCGAGCCGCTCGCCGCGCGCCGCGCGCACGAGGAACGCGAGGAAGTCGCGCGTCGAGCGGTCGGCCCAGTGCAGGTCCTCGATCACGAACACGACCGGGCGCTCCTCCGCCAGCCGCACGAGCAGCGCGAGCAGCAGCGCGAAGACGCGCCCCTGCCGCGCGCCGGTCGAGGCGGGCGCCGCGTCGACGGCGGCGCCGCCGAGCTGCCCCAGCTCGGGCCACAGCGGCGCCAGCTCGCGGCGTTCGCCCGCGCTCAGCGCGTCGAGCGCCTCGCCCTGGCGCAGCACGGGGCGCAGCGCCGAGACGATGGCGGCGTACGGCAGCTCGCCCTCGGCCAGCTCGACGCACTCGCCGACGAGCACGAGCTTGCCGGCGGCGCGGGCGCGGCGCTCCAGCTCGCCGACGAGGCGGCTCTTGCCGACGCCGGCGTCGCCGGCGATCAGGACGAGGCCGCTGTCGGCGTCGAGCGCGGTCAGCTCGTCGGCACGCCCGACGAACCGCTCGGCCGAGACCCGCTCAGGCATACCGCGAGTATCGCCGCAAGCGCGGTCGCCCGCACGCGTAGGGCAGCCCCGCACCCGGGACGGCCCCGCACCCGCTGCGAGTCGCTACTCGCGACGCGCGTCCGGGTCTGCCATGTCGGCGCGCAGCTCGGGGTCGCGCTCTATCCCGCGGATCAGCACCGACAGCGCGGTCCCGAGCAGCGCGGGCGAGATCTGCTCGCGATCGGCGACGCGGATCATGCCGAGCCCGAAGCTGAGCGCGACGCTGACGTTGGCGAAGTGGCGGGCGGCCTCCGGCGACTGCTCGAGGCCGGCGTCGGCGGCGCTCTCGGTGACGAACCCGGCGAACATCTCGCGCAGCACCGCCAGGCCGGCGAGGAAGCGCTCGCGCATCTGCTCGTCGCGGCCGGCGGCGAGCCAGAACTCGACGAGCAGCCGGAACGCGTCCGGCGTCTCGTCCAGCTCCTCCATCCAGCGGTCGCTGCCGACGAACGGCCGCTTCCACGTCTTCTCGTCGCGGTCGAAGAGGCCGACCTGGGCGGCGATCTCGGCTGCCAGGAACTCCTCCATCAGCGCGACGAGGAGGTTGTCCTTGGAGCCGAAGTGGCCGTAGACCGCGCCCTTCGTCAGCCCGGCCTCGGCGGCGACGTCGTCGAGCGTCGCGCCGGCGAAGCCGCGAGCGGCGTAGACGCGAGCGGCGGCGTCGAGCAGTCGCGCGCGGGTCGCGGCCTTGCGGGCGCTGCGGTCGAACTCGCCGCGCGGCATCAGCGCGCCGCCCGCACGGCCGCGCCGGTCGCACGATGGACCGGATTCCTTGACAGATACTGGTCAGTACATATACTCGCTGGCACGGTTCGACTCTACCGCTGGAGGACGACGAGATGAAGGCGAAACTGCCACCGAGCTCGCGCATGCCGGCCGTGCTGCAGACGATCGGCTGGTGGGTCCGGCCGATCGCGTACACCGAACGGCTGCGCGCGCGTCTCGGCACGCCGTTCACGCTGCGTCTCGCCGGCCAGCCGCCGTTCGTCGTCCTCACCGATCCGGCCGACATCAGAACGCTCCTGACCGCCGACCCGACGGTCCTGCACCCCGGCGAGGGCGCGCGCCTGCTCGAGCCGATCGTCGGCCCCAACTCGGTGATCCTGCTCGACGAGGGCAGACACATGGAGCAGCGCAAGCTGATGCTGCCCGCCTTCCACGGCGACCGCATGCAGCGCCTCACCGGGCTGATGGAGGAGCTGACCGAGCGCGAGCTGGACAGCTGGCCGCTCGACACCCCGGTGGAGCTGCACCCGCGCCTCCAGATGCTGACGCTGGAGATCATCCTGCGCGCCGTCTTCGGCCTCGACGAGGGGCCGCGACTCGACCGGCTGCGCGAGCGCCTGCCGCAGATCCTGACGTTCGGCGACAGCCCGATATCGCTGATCCCGCAGGCGCAGAGACTGCTGTCGGGCCGTGGCCGCTTCGGCCGCTTCGAGCGCGACAGAGCGGACGTCGACCGCGAGCTGTTCGCGCTGATCGACGAGCGCCGGCAGGAGGGCTCCGAGCGCGATGACGTGCTCGCGATGCTGCTCTCCGCGACCCACGGCGACGGCTCCCCGATGTCCGACGAGGAGATCCGCGACGAGCTGGTGACGGCGCTCGTCGCTGGACACGAGACGACCGCCTCGTCGCTCGGGTTCGCGTTCGAACAGCTCGCGCGGTCGCCGGAGGTGCAGGAGCGCCTGGCGAGCGACGGCGACGACTACCTCGACGCGACGATCAACGAGGTGCTGCGGCGCCGGCCGGTGCTGACGATCCCGGAGCCGCGGCTGGTCGTGAGAGAGATCGAGATCGGCGGCCGCACCTACCAGCCGGGCGTCGTGCTGACCGCGGGCGCCTACCTCGTCCACCACGACCCGGCGATCTATCCCGATCCGTACGCGTTCCGGCCCGAGCGCTTCCTCGCCAGAAAGCCCGGCACCTACACGTGGCTGCCGTTCGGCGGCGGCCGTCGCCGCTGCCTCGGCGCAAGCTTCGCGCTGCTGGAGATGAGAATCGTGCTGCGCGCCGCGGCCGAGCGCTTCGTCGTCGAGGCGGCCGGGCCGAGACAGCGCTCCCGCCGCCGGATGATCACGATCACGCCCGGCGACGGCGCCCGCGTGCGGCTGACGCGCCGCGCGAGCGGGCCGATCGCCGCGACGGAGAGCGCGGCGGCCGCCGCGACCCAGCCGGCGGCCGCGTAGGGCGGCCGCGGCCTAGACCGCTTCGGAGCTTGCGAGCGTCAGCAGCGTCTCGGTGTCGACGCCGCGGCCCGAGACGACGCACGTGCGGTCGCCGCGGTACCACATGACGGCGGTCTCGCCGCCCGTGTCGTAGACCCACATGTGCACGCCGCGGCGCTGCTCGTAGCGGCCGCCGCCGACCGGCAGCCGCTTGCCGTCGGCGATCGCGTAGCCGACCCGCTGCCCGCGCGCGCCGTCGTAGAAGACCGTCTCCACCGAGCGGTCGCCGACGCTGTCGCTGCGGGCGCCGGTCGCCTTCCAGGCCTCGCCGGCCGGGCCGGGCGCGCGGCTCGAGCTCCACCAGTCCGGGAACGCGACGTCCTGCACCTGCGCGTCGAGCGTCCCGCCGGGCTGCACCGCGGGCGCCGGCTGCGTCGGCGCGCGCAGCGTCACCGCCGCGACGTCCGTCACAGTCGGCGCGGCGCCGGAGCCGGAGCCGCTCGGCAGCACCAGCACGAGCGCGACGACGAGCGCGAGCGCCGCCGCCAGCGCGCCGCCGGCGGCGAGGCGGGTGCGGGGGCGCAGACGGCCGAGCGCGCCGAAGCGGTCGCGCAGCGCGTGCGCGCGCCCCGCATCGTCGCCGCCTGCGGACCCCGCGCCATGCGCCGCCTCAGCGCCGGCGGCAGCGGCCTCGACGGCGCGCCGCAGCCGTGGCGGAGCGGGCGTGTCGAGCGCCCGGATCGCGCGCGTGACCTTCGCGACCTGCTGTTGTTCGAGTGCATCGTCCTTGCGCGTCACCGGGTCCTCCATCACCTCAGACTCCGGGAGCTGCCCGATCGTTCCCCGGCGAGGTCGCGCGTCACGCGCTCTCGCGCGCGGTGCAGCCGGCTCGTGATCGTCGCCTCGCGCGTCCTGAGCGCCTTCGCGGCCTCACGGTAGGAGAGCCCGGCGACGTCGACGGCGACGAGCGCGAGGCGGAAGTCCTCGGGCAGCCGCGCGATCGCGTCGAACAGCTCGTGCGCCTCCAGCGCCGCCTCAGGCCGTGTCTCCGCGCGCGGGTCGCCGGCGACGACGTCGTCAAGCTGGGCGACCTCCTGGGGACGGCGCGACGCGGTCCGGCGCGTCGTCAGGAAGGTGTTGCGCAGGGCACTGAGCAGGTAGGCCAGCTCCTCCTCGCCGTGCAGCCGGCGCGGTCTCGCGAGCACCCGCGCGACCGTCTCCTGGACGAGGTCCTCGGCGTCCTCTCGCGATCCGCACAGCGCCCACGCCGACCGGTAGAGCCGGTCGAGGTGGCGCACCACCGCCTGCGGTTCGAGACGCCGCATCTACTGACTGTAACCCCCCTCACGGCCGCTGCCGGGCGCGGGGAAGGATCCAGGCGGGCGGGCGTCTTCATGGGAGGACGGCTCCTCTCACCGCTCCGCTCCTCTCTCCCAACGCAGGAGGCTCCAGATGCGACTCCGTTCGCTCGCGGTCGCCGGCTTCGCCGTGATCGCACTCGTCGCCGCGGGCTGCGGCAGCAGCTCCTCGGGCGGCGGCAGCTCAGGCTCGACGTCGTCGGCCGGCTCGATGACGACCGCCGCGTCCACGAGCGCCGCGACCGTCAAGACCGCGAGCACGCCGCTCGGCACGATCCTCGTCGACGCGCAGGGCAGGACGCTCTATCAGTGGAAGGGCGACACGTCGGCGAGCAGCGCCTGCACGGGCACGTGCGCGACCGAGTGGCCGCCGCTGACGACGCACGGCAGACCGGTCGCGGGCTCCGGCGTGCAGACCGCGATGCTGGGAACCTCCAAGCGCGCCGACGGCACGCTGCAGGTGACCTACGCCGGCCACCCGCTGTACCGGTTCCTCGACGACAGCGCGGCGGGCGACACCAACGGCCAGGGCAGCAACGGCTTCGGCGCGCTCTGGTGGGTGACTGCGCCCGACGGCGCCGCGATCACCAAGACCGCCGGCAGCGGCGGTGGCAGCGCCGACAGCAGCGGCGGCGGCTCATACGGCGGGTACTAGGCCGCCCGCGCGGCCGCTGCCTCGATCCGCTCGGCGCTCCAGGCGCCGAGCGGGGCGAGCGCCCGCAGCAGCGCACACAGGATGAGCGTCTTCCACTTGCCGCTGACGATCTCCAGCGCGGCTTGGACGTCACAGGTGAGGGAGTCCTCCTGCACCACTCCCGAGCCGGTCCCTGTTGGATTCAAGATCGCACCTGGAGGTGCGTGGCCGCGTTCAGTCCTCGGCCTGCTCGCGGCGCTCGCGCGCGTCGGCGAGCCGCCGCTCGGCGGCGTCGAGCTGCTCGCGGCGCGCGGCCAGCGCGGCCTCGGCCTGCTCCAGCTCGCCCCGCGCCGCGGCGACGGCCTGCTCGGCCGCCGCCTCCTTCTCGCGCGCGACCCGCAGCCGCTCGCGCCGCTCAGCCGCCTCCCGCTCAGCCGCCTGCCGCTCGGCCGCCTCGCGCTCCGCCTCCGCCGCGGCCTCGCGCTCGACGCGCTCGCGCCCCAGCCGCTCCTCCTCAGCGGCCCGCTCCTGCTCCGCCGCGGCCGCCCCCGCTCTCACCGCGCCCGCGCTCGCCGCGCCCGCTTTCGCCGCGCGATCGGCGCGCGGCGACGGCGGCGGTGCGGACGCCGGCAGCTCGGCCGCCATCCCGCCGAAGCCGCCGAATCCGCTCGCGACCTGCTCCCTCACGAGACGGCCGTCGACGACCTCGGCGAGCACGGCGGGGTCGACGGTCGCGGCGCGCAGCGTCGCGCGGACCTTGTCGGCGGTCGCGCCGTCGGTCGCCGGGGCGGCGGCGGCGAGCGCGTCGGCCGCCGCACGGGCGCGCAGCTCCGCGGCACGCAGCTCAGCCGCCTCGCCGCCCGCGAGCACGCCCTCCTGCGCGGCCTGCAGCGCGCTCGCGGCGTCGGCCAGCTCGCCCGCGGCAGCCGCGTCGGCGCGAACCGCGGCGTTGACCGCCCATGCGGCGCGGGTCGGCTTGCGCAGCGCTCTGACGCGCGCGGCGCCCGCTCTGTCGCCCGCCGCTCTCAGCGCCGCGACGAGCGCGGCGCGCTCGGCGACGAAGCGGTCGGGCTCCAGCGCGTAGAGCGCGTCGGCGGGGTCCTCGGCGGGTGTCGGCATCGTGGGCTGACCGGTCGTTTCGGTGAGATGTCGAGAACGCGCGGGCGGCTTCGACCGTCGACGAAAGGGTGCCGCACGCGCGCCCCGGATGCCAGGAGCAGACGATGACAGCAGTGACGGCCTCCATGATGATGACGCTCGACGGGTTCGTCGCCGGTCCGAACGTGCGCGTCCCGGACAACCCTGGCGGCGACGGCGGCGAGCGGCTGCACGAGTGGATCGCCGGCCTCGCGAGCTGGCGCGAGCGTCAGGGGCTGGAGGGCGGCGAGCGCAACGCCGACGACGACCTCGTGCGCGCGTGGTTCGACGCGACCGGCGCGGTGGTGATGGGCCGGCTGATGTTCGACACCGGCGAGCAGCACTGGGGCGAGGACCCGCCGTTCCGCGCACCGGTCTTCGTGCTGACCAACCGGTCACGGCCGCATGTCGTCAAGCAGGGCGGCACGTCGTACACGTTCGTCACGGACGGGATCGAGAGCGCGCTCGCACAAGCGCGGGCGGCGGCGGGCGAGCGCAACGTCGACGTCGCCGGCGGCGCTGACACCGTCCAGCAGTTCATCCGCGCGGGCCTGCTCGACGAGCTGCACCTGCACGTCCTGCCGGTCCTGTTCGGCGAGGGCGTGCGGCTGCTCGACCGGCTCGGCCCCGGGCTGGTCGAGCTGGAGCCCGTCCACGTGATCGAGGGCGACGGCGCGACGCATCTGAAGTACGCCTTCCCGCGGCGCGGCGCGACGCCGTAGGGAGCGCGTCAGTCGCGCGCGCCGCCGAGCCGGCGGCGCACCGCGACCGGCCGCGCCGGCTCGTGGCGCGTCAGGTACGCGGGGCGTCTGCGACGCGGCGCGCCGTCGATCAGCAGCTCGACGTCGGTGAAGAACTCGTCGAGGTGGCGGTCGACGGCGGAGAGGCTCTGCTCGACGTCGCCGCCCTCGATCGCCTCGACCAGCTCGACGTGCGCGCGTGTGAACGACGCCGCGGTGTGGTTCGCGGTGCCGTCGGACATCTGCGGGTACATCAGGATCGCCAGCCGCGGATAGAGCATCCGCATCGTGACCGCGAGCGTCGTGTGGTGCGACGCCTCGCAGATCGCGATGTGGAACGCGAGGTCGAGCTCGAGCACGTCGTGGAACCTGTCGTCGGCGAACGCCGGCCCCATCTGCTCGGCGAGGTCGCGCAGGCCGGCGACCTCCTCCGCGGTCGCGCGCAGCGTCGCGCCCGCGACGGCGAAGTACTCGACCTGCCGGCGCAGCGCGAGGATCTCGTCGATCTCGTCGCGGTCGACGATCGCCACGCGCGCGCCCGCGTACGGCCGGATCTCGACCAGGCCCTCGTGCTCCAGCGTGCGGATCGCGTCGCGCACGGGTCCGCGGCTCGTGCCGAGCCGCTGCGCGATGTCGCGCTCGAGGATCCGCGCGCCGGGCGGCAGCTCCCCGCCCGCGATCATCCGTCTCAGCTCGACGACGACGCGGTCGCCGAGGAAGGAGCGCTGGGTCGGGCTCGCCATCGCCCGATCCTATCCCTGCGTCACGCGCCGGAACGGGGCGGGTCGTCGAGCGCCAGCTCGTGCCCGGAGAGCACCTCGGCCCCGTCCTCGCCGACGACGGCGACGACCTCCAGCCGGGCACCGACGCCACGCCGGTAGCAGCCCGGCTCGATCGCGACGACCATCCCTGCCTCCAGCACCCGCGTCGCGCCCGGGACGAGGCGCGGCTCCTCGTGGTAGGCGAAACCGACGCCGTGGCCGGTGTGGTGGGCGTACTCCGCCCCATGCCGCGCGGCCGCGGCCCGCGCCGCGGCGTCGACGTCGCCCGCGAGCGCGCCGGCGCGCGTCGCCTCCAGCGCCGCGTGCAGCGCCTCCTCGCAGACGGCGTGCGCGTCGCGCAGCGCGTCGGTCGGCTCGCCGACCGCCCACGTCGCGCACGAGTCGGCCCAGAAGCCGTGCAGCCGCGGCGCGAGGTCGACGAGGACGGGGTCCGGGTCGCTCAGCCGCCGGGCGCGCGGCGCGCCCGAGACGGTCTCGGTGCGGCGGCCGCTCAGCACGTCGGCGAGCAGCGGCACACGACCGCCCGCCTCGCGCTCGATCGCGGTGCGCGCCGCGATCCACACGTCCAGCTCGTCGTGGCCGTCCCACGACGCCTGCCGGGCCGCGTGCTGGCCGGCGTCGGCGAGCCGCACCGCGGCGGCGACGCCGGCCTGCTCGGCCGGCGTCTTGACCGCCCGCAGCGCGCCGAGCCCGACCGCCGGCACGACCCGTTCGAGGCGGTGCTGGAGCGCGGTGTCGAGCGCGACGTGGTCGACGATCGTGCGGCGGCCGAGCACCCGCAGCTCGGCGAGCGCGGCGACGACCGCCAGCTCATGGCGGCCGACGGGGTCCAGCTCGACGCCCGCCGCGGGTGGGAGATGACGCACGTGCGGCGCCCATTCGCGCTCGTCCTCGGCGCAGATCAGCAAGGGCGCGTCGGTCGCGGTGGCGACGACGACCGGCGGATGGAGGAACGGCGAGGGACCCGTCTCGACGTCGCCGTGATGGCCGGTCAGCAGCTTGACCGTGCCGGGGTCGGCGGAGACGAGCACCTCCGCTCCGGACCGCTCCAGCAGTGCGACGAGTCGCGGGTCGGAGCCGGCGGGAGCTGCGGTCGCGACGTCCGTGGCCGTCGCGCGGATGGGGGCCTCGGTGGCGTGCATGAGCGCGGATGGTAGACCAACGGAAATGGATGGTCAACCATCCATGCCGTCCTCAGCCCAGCGCCCAGCGCCCAGCGCCCAGCGCCCAGCGCCCAGCGCCCAGCGCCCAGCGCCCAGCGCCCAGCGCCCAGCGGCGCGGCGCGGCCTCAGTAGCCGACCGTGAACCGCGCGCGACGGTGCCGCGGCCGCTCCGCCTCGTCGAGCAGCGCGACCGCAAGGTCCTCCGGCGAGATCGCGGAGCGGCCGTCGGCGTCGACGATCAGCTCGTCGACGCCGATGCGGTAGCGGCCGGTGCGCTCGCCGGGCTCCAGCAGCGCGGGCGGGCTGAGGTAGGTCCAGTCGACGCCGGCCGCCGCGCGCACGATCGCGAGCTGCCGGTCGCACGCGTGCGCGATCGCGCGCCAGGCGACCGGCACGAAGGCCGGGTCGTCGATCACGGCCGTGCCGTCCGTGCCCGGCACGGTCAGGCTGCCGGCGCCGCCGACGACGAGCAGCCGCGCACCCGTGCGGGCGACGCCGGCGGCGAGCGCCGTCGCGGTCGCGACGTGCTCGATCTCGCTGCCGCGCGCCGGGCGCGTCGCGCCGACGACGAGGTCGCGACCGCCGCTCAACCGCACGACGTCCTCGACGACGGAGGCGTCGCCGGCGGCGGCTTCCGCGCCGGCGGGGAGCGCGGAGAAGCGGGCGGGGTCGCGCACGACCGCGGTCACCTCGTGGCCGCGCGACAGCGCCTCCTCCACGACGCGGCCGCCGACGTTCCCGGCGGCCCCGAAGACGGTGATGCGCATGCGGGTCAGCTCCTCCTCGATCGGTTCTGTGTCTGCGCCGCGACGAGCGAGGCGAGCACGATCAGCGCGCCGAGCGCCTGCAGCGGGGTCAGCTGCTGGTCGAGCTCGAGCCAGCCGAGCGCGGTCGCGACGAGCGGGCTCAGCAGGACGAGGAACGAGACGCTCGTCGGCGACAGCTCGCGGATTCCGCGGAACCAGAGCGCGTACGCGAGCGCCGCGCCGACGAGCGACAGGTAGGCGTAGCCGGCGACGTTCTCCGCGCTCAGCGACGACGGCGGCGCGCCCTCGACGACGAGCGCGAGCGGGAGCAGCAGCAGGCCGCCCGCTGTCAGCTGCCAGCCGGTCGACGCGAGCAGTGGCGCGGGCGACGGCCAGCGCTTGCTCAAGACGACCCCGAGCGCCATCACCACGGCGCTGCCGACCGCGGCCGCGACGCCGACCGCATCGAGCTGCGCGTCGGCGCGCAGCACGAGCAGGCTGACGCCGGCCATGCCGGCGACGGCGGCCGCCGCGGTGCGCGCGGTCAGCCGCTCGCCGAGGAGGCCGACCGCGAGCAGGCCGACGAGCAGCGGCTGCGCGGCGCCGATCGTCGCGGCGACGCCGCCGGGGAGGCGGTAGGCACCGACGAACAGCAGCGCGAAGAACGCGCCGATGTTGAGCGCGCCGAGCAGCGTCGCTCTCCACCACCACTCGCCCTGCGGCAGCCGGCGCGTGAGCGCGACGAGCAGCAGGCCGGCCGGCAGCGCGCGCACGACGGCGGCGAGCAGCGGCCGGTCCGGCGGCAGGAACTCGGTCGTGACGAGGTACGTCGACCCCCACACGGCCGGCGCCAGCGCGGTCACCAGGACGCTCTTGAGGCGATTGCTCATCGCTAAACAACCTACCAGGTCTCTTAGCGCTAAAGCATCTCCCTCGACCGAGCCTCGGCTACCCTGCCCCCGTGGCGGATCACGTCGATCTCGTGCTCGAGCAGTGGGCGGCGCAGCGCCCCGACCTCGACGCCTCGCCGATGGCCGTGATCGGGCGCCTGTCGCGCGCCTCGCGACTGGTCAGCGCCGAGCTGCGTCGCACGTTCGCCGCGCACGACCTCGACCCCGCGTCGTTCGACGTGCTCGCGACGCTGCGGCGTGCCGGCCCGCACGACGGCCTCACCCCGACCGCGCTGTGCAGAGCCTCGATGGTGACCTCCGGCGCGATCACGCAGCGGCTCGACCGGCTGGAGGCGCGCGGCCTCGTCACGCGGACCCCGAGCGAGTCCGACGGGCGCGGCGTCGTCGTCGCGCTCAGCGACGCCGGCCGCGCGCTGATCGACGACGTCCTCCCCCATCACCTCGAAACCGAGCAGCGCGTGCTCGCCGCGCTCAGCGGCGAGGAGCGCGACGCCCTCGCAGGGACGCTGCGGAAGCTGCTCGAATCGCTCGGCGACACGCTCGACTGAGCGGCCGCGCCGCGGCAGCCGTCCTGGGTTCGTGTCGCTCTACGACACCAATCCAGGACGACGGCGGCCGGCGCTCGCCTACGCGACGCGCGTCAGCCGCGCCCACACCTCCGGCGCGACGTCGCCGAGCGTCGCGCGCGGCTCGAGCGCCGCGGCGTCGAGCATCCGCGCGGCGCGGCGCCGTCCGACGGCGCGCTGGAGCCGCGCGGCGACCGTCTGCCCCGAGGCGGCGAAGACCTTGTCGACGAGCTGCGCGTGGGCGGCGAACGCCGCCGGGCTCAGCAGCGCGGGCTGCCGCGCCCGCACCGTCAGCACCGCCGCGTCGACGCGTGGCACCGGCCGGAACGCGCGCGCCGGGATCCGCGCGCCGACGGCCAGCTCGAACCACGGCGCCCACGTCGCGCCGAAGCGGCCGCCGCCGGCAAGCCGCCGGGCGGCCTCCAGCTGGAGCACGACCGCCGCGCCCGCGAGGCCGTGACCGTCGGCGAGCAGGCGGCGGACGAGGCCGGTGCCGGCGTTGAACGGCAGGTTCGCGACGACCTTGAACGGCGCGGACGGGAACGCGACGGCGCGCGCGTCGCCCTCGACGACCTCGACGTTGCGCCACTCGCGCGCGGCGCGCGTCCGCAGCTCGTGCGCCCACGCCGGATCGCGCTCGACCGCCAGCACGCGCGCGGCGCGCGGCGCCAGCTGCGCCGTCACCGCGCCGCGGCCGGCGCCGAGGTCGACGACGACATCGCGCGCGGCGTCGAGCGGGACGGCATCGAGCAGCGTGCGCAGCGCGCGCTCGTCGACGATGAAGTTCTGGGCGAGCGCGCTGCGGCGCGCGTCGCGGGCGGTGCGGGACATGCAGGGCCCTCCGAGTTCGAGATGCCGCGACGGGGCTTCGACGCACGCAGCGGTGCGGAGCCGGACGTGAGGTCGCGGAGTCGGACTAGAGGAAGTAGTAAAAAGCGCCCATGGCCCTGCGAGCCTAGCGAAGCGGCGAGCGCTTCGACAGGAACGCGCCGTAGTCGATCCGCTCGAAGCCGCCGGAGCACGGCACGCGGGCGCTGGCCGCCGGGCCGCTACGCCGGGCCGCTACGCCGGGTCGCGCCAGCGCAGCGCCAGCTCGGTGCGCGAGCGGACGCCGAGCTTGCGGTACGCCTGACGCAGGTGATGCTCGACCGTGCGCGGGGAGAGGAACAGCGCCGTCGCCGCCTCGCGGTTGGTCGCGCCGCCGGCGACCAGCTCGCAGACGGCCTGCTCGCGGGCGGTCAGCTCGGCGGCGCCCACTCCGGCGGGCGGCGCGCCGGCCGCCGGCGCGTCGGCGGGCCCGCCCGCGCCGGGCATCCCGGTCGCGGCCAGCTCGCCGGCCGCGCGCGCCGCCCACGGCGCGGTGCCGAGCGCGGCGAAGGTCGCGTGCGCGGCGCGCAGCAGCTCACGCGCGTCGGCGCGGCGGCGGGCGCGGCGCAGCCGCTCGCCGAAGCACAGCTGCGTGCGGGCCAGCTCGAACGGCGAGTCGATCCGCGCGTGCGCGGCGAGCGCGGCGGCGAGGTGCTCGTCGATCCGCGTGTCGGCGTCGAGCAGGCCGCGGCTGCGCGCCGTCGCGGCCGCCGCCCACGCGCCGCCCGTCAGCTGCGCGCCGTCCGCCAGCTCCTCGGCGACCGCGCGCGCGTCGTCCTCGCGGCCGGCCCGCACGTACGCGTCGACGAGGTCGCCGCCGGTGTAGAGGAACGACGGGTCGCGCGAGCCGAACCGCGCGGTGTGCGCCCGCGCGCGCTCCAGGTGCCGGATCGCGGCGTCGCTCTCGCCGAGCCCGAGCGCGAGCATCCCGAGCGCCTGCTCGGCGGTCGCCTGCGTCGCCGTCAGCCCCAGGCCGGCGCTCAGCTCCAGCACGCGCGCGGCGTGCGCGCGACACGCCTCCGCCTCGCCCCGGTGCGCCTCGACGAACGCCGCGCTCGTCAGCGCCAGCGCGCGCACGAAGCCGTCCCCGGCGTCGTCGGAGAGCACGACCGCCTCGGCCGCGCAGCCGGCCGCCGCGTCCAGCTCCGCGCGGCGGATGTGGAGCGATCCGAGCACCGCGACGGGCAGCGCGAGCGCGCTGACGGCGCCCTTCGCGCGCGCGGTCGCGATCAGCCGCCGCAGCACCCGCTCGGCCGCGTCGTACTGCTCCATCCAGATCATGCAGAGGGCGGCGATCGACAGCAGCTCGTGACCCGGTCCGACCGCGTCGGCCTCGCGCAGCGCGTCGGCGTGCTCGCTCAGCAGCGCGCGCGCCTGCGCGTGGTCGCCGAGCCCGGCGAGCGCTTCCGCCCGCAGAACCGCCGGCGCGTACGCGACCCACGGCGGCGCGAGCGCCTGCGCCCGCGCCGCCAGCTCCGCCAGCTCGGAGACCGGTCCCGAGGAGACGAGCGCGACCGACGCCTGCGTCAGCAGCAGCGCCGCGCGCGTCGGATCGCGCTCGGCGACCCGCTCGGCCGCGTCCTCCAGCAGCGCGTACGCCTCGCGCGGGCGGCCGACCTGGAGGATCGCGGCGCCGCGGACGAACTCCGCGTCGGCGCGCACGAGCGGATCCTCCAGCGACGGCAGCAGCGCGTCGATCAGCGCCCGCGCCCGCGCCGGCTGGCCCGCGACCGTCGCGGTGCCGGCCGCCGCGATCGTGCGCGCCGCCGCCCGCTCGGACGCCGGGCTGAGCTGCGCGGCCCGCTCCAGCAGATCGATCGCGGTCGCCGTCGCGCCGCGCTCGCGCGCCTCGTGGCCGAGCGTCTCCAGCTCGGCGGCGAGCTGCTCGTCGGGCGCCGTCGCGGCGGCGGCGAGGTGCCGCGCACGCTCCTGCGGCGAGCCGGCGGCGGCGAGCGCCCTGTGCGCCGCGCGGCGGCGGGCGGGCGTGGCGGCGTGGTAGACGGCGGCGCGCACGAGCGGATGCGCGAACCGCACCCGCCCGGCCTCGACGTGGACGAGCCCGGCGTCCTCTGCGGAGTCGAGCAGCCCGTCAGGTGCCGCCGGCGACACGCTCCCGCTCGCCGCCGCCAGCAGCAGCGCCTCGCGCGCCGGCGCGGGCAGCGCGGCGACGCGGGCGGCGTAGGCACGCGTCAGCCGCTCGCCGGTCGGGAGCGGGTCGGGCAGCGCGACGGCGCCATCGCGCTGCGCGGCGGTCAGCTCCGACGGCGCCTCAACGAGCGCGAGCGGGTTGCCGCCGACGGCGTCGACGACCGCCTCGGCGACCGGCGAGGCGAGGCCGCCGGCGCGCGCGAGCGCGAGCGCGTCGGCGCGCGCGAGGTCCTCCAGCGGCAGCCGCTCGACCTCCGGCCACGGCGTGTACGGCGCGCCGCGCAGCGAGCGGACCGCGACGAGCGCGAGCGGCAGGCGACCGGCACGGCGGGCGAGGAAGGCGATCGCCTCCTGCGAGGAGGCGTCGAGCCACTGGACGTCGTCGACGAGCAGCAGCAGCGGCTGCTCGCCCGCGGCGGTCGCGAGCAGCGCGACGACGGCGTGCAGGACGAGCACCCGCTCGGCGCCGCCGGGCGCGTCGAGCGCGAGCGCCGCCCGCAGCGCGGCGCGCTGCGCCTGCGGAAGCGCGTCGGCGTGGGCGAGCAGCGGCGCCAGCAGCTCGGCGAGCCCGGCGAACGGCAGGTCGACCTCGGTCTCGACGCCGGTCGTCGCGAGCACGTGCACGCCGGGCGCGTCGAGCGCGCGCAGCAGCGTGCTCTTGCCGACCCCGGGCGCGCCCTCGACGACGAGCGCGCCGCCGCGCCCCTCGCGCGCCTGCGCGACGAGCGCGCGGACGCGCGCCAGCTCGGTCGCGCGCCCGACCAGCCGACCTGCGTCCGTGCCGCCGGATCCCACCATGCTCCGCAGGGTACGCGGCCGCGCCCGGTTGCGGTCACACGTTGGCCGCAACCGCTGTCAGGATGGCGACCCCAACCGCAGCACTCGACAAAGGAGACCGTCGTGAACGCGATCGTCAAGCTCGACTACGTCGGCGTCCCGTCGCAGGACACGGAGCGCGCCCGCACCTTCTACGGCGAGACGCTCGGCCTGCGCCAGGACGCCAACACGCCCAGCGAGTTCTGGATCGGTGAGACGTGCCTGTCGATCTGGGAGCCGGCGAGCTTCGGCATCCCGTTCTCGCCGCAGAAGAACGGCCACCTCGCGCTGCACGTGGACGACGTCCCGGCCGCGCGCTCGGAGCTGGAGGCGAAGGGCGTCGAGTTCATCGGCGAGACGATGGACTCCGGCGTCTGCCACATGGCGTTCTTCAACGACCCCGACGGCAACGACCTGATGCTGCACAACCGCTACGCGCCCGCCGGCTGACGGCCGGGCGGCCGGTGGCGGGCCGGGCCGCCTCAGGCGGCCCCGGCGCGCGACTCGCGCGCGAGCATCTCGTCGACGAAGCGGAGGCCGGCCTCCGCGCTGATCCAGCGCCAGCGGAGCACGTCGGCGAGCGGATCGCCGGCGCGGACCGGCGCGCCCTCCAGCTCGCCGATCCGCTCGGCGAGCAGCTCGCGCTGCGCGCGCAGCAGCGGCACGAGCGGTCTGCGCCGCCGGCGCAGGAACGCCATCTTCAGCAGCAGCTCGGAGCGCAGGTCGCGCGGTCGCGCGGCCGGCGTTCTGAGCCATCGCGACACCATCCGTCTCGCTCTCGCGTTCGCGCGCAGCTCCGTCCGTCTGGGCGCGCGGTCACCGGGCTTGAACGCGTTGACCTCGACCAGCTCCAGCCGCTGCATCACGCTCAGCGCGCGGTAGGTGAGCGGCTGCCCGAGCGACCAGATCTGTCCGATCTCCCCGTCAGGCGCCATCGCCGCCGCGATCGCGTAGCCGTGCATCGGCCGCTCGCACAGCAGCGCGAGCACGGCCCACTCGCCGATCGACAGCTCCTTCTTCGTCCGCACCGGCTGGAGCATACGGCCGCGCGAACGGCGGCCCCGCGCTAGGCTGGCCCACATGCCGACGATCGTCGAGAACTCCACGTACGCGACGTTCGTCAACGTCTTCACGTGCACGCCTGCCGACCAGGACGAGGTCGTGCGGATCAACGCCGAGATCATCGACCGCGTCGCCGTCGGCCGGCCCGGCTTCATCTCCGCCAGCATCCACCGCAGCACCGACGGCACGCGCGTCTTCAATTACCTCCAGTGGGAGACGCCCGAGCACCTCGCGCACATGCAGCGGTCGCCGGAGTTCAGCCAGGTCGCCCGGCAGCTCGCCGGGCTGATCCAGTTCGAGCCGCACCAGTGCGAGGTCGTGCACGTCGGCGAAACCGCAGCGCCGTCGTAGCGATCTTCCAGATCCGCCCTTGACTCTCACGTAACGTGAGGCCGCATGATGCCTCGCGTGAACGAGTACACGGTCGGTGAGGTCGCCCGCCTGTCGCACGTGTCGGTGCGAACGCTGCACCACTACGACGACATCGGGCTGCTGACGCCGGACGGGCGCAGCGAGGCCGGCTACCGCCTGTACTCCGACGCGGACCTGCGGCGACTGCGGCAGATCCTGTTCTACCGAGAGCTGGAGTTCAGGCTCGACGAGATCGCCGCGATCCTCGCCGACCCGGACGCCGGCTCGCACGACCACCTGCGCCGGCAGCACCGGCTGCTGCGCGAGCGTCACGCCCGCACCGCGGCGCTGCTCGGCGCGATCGAGCAAGAGATGGAGGCACAGAACATGGGCATCTCCCTGACCCCCGAGGAGCAGTTCGAGATCTTCGGGACCGACAGATTCGCCGAGTACAGCGACGAGGCCGGACAGCGCTGGGGCGACAGCGACGCCTGGAAGGAGTCGCAGCGGCGCACGGCGGCGTACACGAAGGACGACTGGATCGCGATCAAGGCGGAGGCGGACGCGAACATCGCGCGGTTCGCCGACGCGCTGCGGATCGGCGAGCCGGCGACCGGGCCGGTCGCGATGGAGCTGGCGGAGGCGTACCGCCTCCACTTGTCGCGCTGGTTCTACGACTGCAGCCACGAGATGCACCGCGGGATCGCCGAGCTGTTCGTCTCCGACCCGCGCTACGGCACGACGTGGGACGAGGTCGCGCCCGGCTTCACGCAGTACGTCCACGACGCGATCGTCGCGAACGCGGATCGCGCGAAGGCGTCCTGACACGACGCTGTCGATTTGCTCGCCTCCCGTTTGTCGTAGGTGTAGAAGGAGCCTGAGCGGCTCGACACGACGGGAACGGAGCAAGCGATGTACAGAGAGTTCGTGGTGCGCTGGGAGGACGTCGTCCCCGGCGACCCGCAGCAGGTGTGGGACGCGGTCACCCGGCGCGCGGCCGGCTGGATCTGGGAGATCGAGTTCGAGCCGCGCGTCGGCGGCGCCGAGCGCGGGCTGTCGCCTGCGGGCGGCACCGTCACGGCGTGGGATCCGCCGCGCCGCTTCGCGACGCGCGCGGAGGCGCCGGACGGCTGGCGCAACGAGCTGGACTACACGCTCGAGCCGCACGCCGGCGGGACGCGCGTGCGCTACGTGCACACAAGCGTCGCCGGCGACGACTACGACGTCGTGCTCGACGGCTGCGTGCAGCACACCGACTTCTACCGCCACTCGCTGAGCGAGTACGTGGCCCACTTCGCCGGACGCGACGGCGCCTACGTCGGCGTCGATACGACCGAGCCGGTCGCCGCGCTGCGCACGCGCCTCGGGCTGCCCGGCGACGCGGCCGTCGGCGACCGCGTGCGGCTGACGCCGGCCGGGGTCGAGCCGGTCGAGGGCGTCGTCGACTACCTCACGCCCTACTTCCTCGGCGTGCGCACCGGCGACGCGTTCTTCCGCGTCTACGGCCGCGACGCGTGGGACGCGCCGAGCACCGTCGCGCTGCACCTGTTCGGCGCCGGCGCCGACCCGCGACGCGTCGAGCAGGCGTGGCGCGGATGGCTCAGCGCGGCCGAGGCGGTGGCCTGATGCCCCAGTACGCGATCCTGATCTACGAGCGCGTGCCGCCGGAGCAGCTGCCGCCGGAGGTGATGGAGGCGCACGGCGCGCTGCCCGACCGGATCGCCGCGGCGGGCGGGCGGGAGATCGCCGGCCTGGCGCTCCAGCCGGGCGCGACCGCCACCGCGATCCGCGGCGACCTGCTCACCGACGGCCCGTTCATCGAGACGAAGGAGGAGCTGGCCGGCGTCTTCGTGATCGAGGCGCGCGACCTCGACCACGCGCTCGCGCTGGCGAAGATGACGCCGATCGTCGAGGGCGGCGTCGAGGTGCGTCCGCTGCTCGGCTTCGCGATCGCGGCGGAGGAGGACGGCTGAGCGCCGCCGAACAGGCGGTCGCCGACGCGCACCGGCGCGAGTGGGCCTGGGTGCTCGCCGCGACGGTGCGCGTCACGCGCGACCTCGACGCCGCCGAGGAGGCGGTGCAGGACGCCTACGTCGCCGCGCTCGAGGCGTGGACGCGCGACGGCGTGCCCGCGCGGCCGGGCGCCTGGCTGACGACCGCCGCCCGCCGCAACGCGCTCAACGCGATCGCGCGCCGGCGCACGCTCCAGGGCAAGCTGCCGCTGCTGCTGGAGCCGGACGACGCCGCGCCGCACGACACGACCGCCGACGGCGGCAGCGACGACGACGCCGGCGCGATCCCCGACGACCGGCTGCGGCTCGTCTTCACCTGCTGCCATCCGGCGCTGTCGCAGGAGGCGCAGATCGCGCTGACGCTGCGGCTCGTCTGCGGCGTCGCGACGGCCGACGTCGCACAGGCGTTCCTCGTCGCCGAGGCGACGATGGCGGCGCGGATCACGCGCGCGAAGAAGAAGATCGCCGCCGCCTCGATCCCCTACGCGGTGCCGTCGGCAGCGGAGCTGCCGGCGCGCGTCGACGCGGTCCTGACCGTCATCCACCTGCTCTACGCCGCCGGCCACGCCGCGCACTCCGGGGAGCAGCTGGTGCGCGACGAGCTGACCGGCCGCGCGCTCGACCTCGCGCGGATGCTGCGGCTGCTGCTGCCCGAGGACCGCGAGGTCGCCGGGCTGCTGGCGCTGCTGCTCGTCCACCACGCGCGCCGCGCGACGCGCACCGACGCCGACGGCCGCCTGCTGCGACTGGAGCAGCAGGACCGGTCCGCGTGGGAGCGCGCGCCGATCGCCGAGGCCGACCGTCTGATCGTCGCCTCGCTGCGTGGCGGTCCGCCCGGCCGCTTCACGTTGCAGGCGGCGATCGCCTCGCTGCACGCCCACGCGAGCAGCTACGCCGAGACCGACTGGCCGCAGATCCTGACGCTGTACGACGAGCTGCTGCGGATCTGGCCCTCGCCGGTCGTCGCGCTCAACCGCGCCGTCGCGCTGTCGATGGTCGACGGGCCGGCGGCCGCGCTCGCCGAGGTCGAGGCGATCGAGCGCGACGGCCGGCTCGCCGGCTACCGCTACCTGCCGGCGACGAAGGCGGAGCTGCTGCACCGCCTCGGGCGTGACGCGGAGGCGGTCGGCGCGTACAGAGCAGCGCTCGCGATCAGCGACAACGCGGTCGAGCAGGAGTTCCTCGCCGAGCGGATCCGCTCGGCGCCGGTCACGTGAGGACCAGCGGCAGCGCGAGCTGCTCGCCGCCGCCGGGCGCGTCGAGGTTGTCGACCGAGACGCCGAGGCAGGTCAGCCCGTCACGCGCGATCCGCGGCGCCGCGGCGTCCAGCAGCGCACGCGCGGCAGCCTCGACCGCGGCCGGCGAGGCGGTCGCGCGCGCGAGCGTGCGGGCGCGCGCGAGGCGCGTGAAGTCGTCGAAGCGGAGGTGCAGGCGGACGGTCCGGCCGGCACGCCCGTCGGCCTGCAGCCGCCGCGTCACGCGCTCGACGACGTCCGCGAGCAGCGCGTCGATCCGCTCCGGCGTCGCCGTCCCGCGCGCGAGCGCCCGCTGCGCGCCGAACGAGCGCCGCGGCCCCGGCGGGCGCACCGGCCGCAGGTCGCGGCCGTGGACGGCGGCGTGGATCGCCCGCGCCCCGGCCTTGCCGAGCACCGCCGCCAGCTCGTGCTCGGGCAGCTCGGCGACCGCGCCGACGGTCGCGAGCCCGCGCGCGCGGAGCTTGTCCGCCGTCGCCGGGCCGACGCCCCACAGCCGCTCGACCGCCAGCGGCGCGAGGAACGCCGTCTCCCGCTCCGGTTCGAGCACGAGCAGCCCGTCGGGCTTCGCCGCGCGGCTCGCCATCTTCGCCAGCACCTTGCTGCGCGCGACGCCGACCGTGAGCGGCAGCCCGAGCTGCGCGCGCGCGTCGCGCCGCAGCCTGATCGCGATCGACTCCGGCGTGCGCGCCGGCGAGGCGAGCGCCGAGACGTCGAGGAACGCCTCCTCGACCGAGACCGCCTCGACCTGCGGCGCCGCCGCCTCGAACAGCGCCAGCACCTCCCTGCTCGCGGCGACGTAGGCGTCCATCCGCGGCGCGACCCAGACCGCGCCGGGGCAGAGCCGGCGCGCCCGCACCTCGCCCATCCCGCCGCGCACGCCGCGGGCGCGCGCCTCATAGCTGGCGGCCATCACGACCCCGCCGCCGACGATCACCTCCCGCCCCCGCAGCGCGGGGTCGTCACGCTGCTCGACCGACGCGAAGAACGCGTCGACGTCGGCGTGGAGGATCGGCGTCGCGACGGTGGACACGAACGTATGTTCGCATGCCGCGCAAGCGGCCGCATACCGCGCAAGCGGCCGCCGCCCCGCGCCCGCCGCCCGCTCAGCGCGCCGTGAACCCGAGGATCAGCTCGGCCGTCTCGAGCGGGACGTCGAGCTGGGGGCAGTGGCCGACGCCGTCCAGCTCGACCCAGTCGGCGTGCGGGAGCCAGTCGTCGCGGAAGCGGGCGGCGGTCGACGGCCACGCCAGGATCTTGTCGGCCGTGCCCCAGACGATCCGGACCGGGCAGTCGATCCGCTCCGCGTCGAGGTCGTAGCCCTCGCGCGCGGCGTAGTCGGCCAGCGGCCGGACCGCGCAGCCGGCGACGCCGCGCATCTGGTGGACGATCAGGTCGGCGGGGATGTGCTCCCAGTTGGTCGTGATGAACTGCGTCGCCAGCCGCCGGCCCTGCGGCGTGGCGACGATCGACGCCGCGTGCGGCAGCGCCGCTCTGACCTGCTCCTGCATCGTCTCGAAGTGGGCGAGCGTCGCGCGGAACGAGTCGTCGCCGCGCGCCCAGCCGCCGGCCGGCGCGAGCGCGACGACCGACTCGGCGCGGCCGCGCGCGGCGAGCTGCAACGCGACCCAGCCGCCGAGCGAGTTGCCCGCGATGTGCGCGGTCGCGAAGCCGGCCGCGTCCATCGCGCGCTCGACGCCGTCCGCCAGCAGCTCGGCCGTGACCGCGCCGTTCATCAGCGGCGGTCCGCCCGCATGGCCGATGAGCGTCGGCGCGAGCACGTCGTGCTCGCGCTCCAGCGCGTCGAGCACCAGCTCCCACGTTCGCCACGTGTCGGTGAAGCCGTGCAGGCAGACGAGCGGCGGCCCGGAGCCGCCGCGGTGCGATGGGGTGAAGCCAGCGCTCACGCGCGGGAGCCTACGGCGCGCGCTCGAACAGCAGCGCGGTCATCACCGGCCGCGACTCCGGCGCCGGCTGATCGCGGTCGGCGTACGGCCGGTTCAGCAGGTGGCCGCGATGGACGAGCGTCGCGGACCCGCCGCCGTCGAGGTTGATCGCCTCGCGCGCGCCGAAGGAGACCATCAGCCGCGCCAGCTCGGCGAGGTCGAGGCCCGCGTCGACGCCGGAGCGGCGACCGTCGCAGCAGACGGCGAGCAGCTCGTCCTCGCTGACGCCGAGCGCGCAGCGCGGGTGGCGCTCGGCGGTGATGTCGGAGTCGAACTGCGACGCGCCCGCCGAGAAGCCCTCGCGATCCTCCCCGTCGACGATCGCGGCCGTCCCGTCGCGCACGAGCAGCGGGCCGGCCTGGACGAGGTCGCCTCCCCCCACATCGGCCAGCTCCTCGCGCGGCGCGATCCGGATCTCGCCGTCGACGTGGACGCACGCGCGCCGTCCCGCCCACGGCGCGGCGACCGGCTCGTGGACGACGGGGACGCCGCCGACGCGGACCTCGCCGAGCGGCAGGTGCGGGTCGCGCACGAAGAAGCCCGCGACGATCGCCTCCGGGCGGTCGTTCTCGACGCACCAGCGGTCAAGGCGCGTCGGGGCGGCGAAGCACGCGACGCTGAGCCGGGTCGTCGCGCGCGGGTGACGGACGAGGTAGACGGTCGTCTCGTCCCCGGCGCGCGTGCGCACGCGCAGCAGCTCGTAGGTCGGCTCGCCCGCCATCGCGCGGGCAGTCTACGGCCGACCCGCGACGACCTCGCCGTCAGCCGCCGCCGCGTCAGCCGCCGCCGCGTCAGCCGCCGCCCGCGTCGCCGCCTGCCCGTCAGCCGCCGCCCGCCAGCGCGCGCGCACCTCACTCCCCCGCGTGCGCCAGCGCGAGCCTGCTGGCGACGTCGAACGCATGCAGCCTGTCCGCGACGGCGTGGACGCTGACGCGCTCGCCGATCGCGAACGTCGCGCCGGAGACGACGCGCATCGCGAGCGTGCCGCGCAGCTCGATCGGGCGGTCGGCCAGCTCGGCCGGCTCCAGCCCCGCCGGCCGCACGTGCACGATGCTCTCCGCGCCGATGTCCTCGACCAGCTCGACGAGCGCGTCGAACGCGACCGCCGGCTCGCCCGCCGGCGGCGGGCCGGGCGCGAGTCCCTCCGGCCGCACGCCGACGAGCACGTCGCCGTCGGCGCCCTGCCAGCGCTCCGACGCCGACGCCGCCTGGCCGCCGACCTCGAGCGCGCCGCCGCGCAGCCGGCCGGGCAGGAAGTTCATCGGTGGGCTGCCCATGAAGCCGGCGACGTAGGTGTTCGCCGGTCTGCGGTAGAGCCGATGTGGCGAGTCGACCTGCTGCACGATCCCGCCGTTGAGGACCGCGACACGGTCGCCGAGCGTCATCGCCTCGACCTGGTCGTGCGTCACGTAGAGCGTCGTGACGCCGAGGCGGCGGTGGAGGTTGACCAGCTCCGCGCGCATCTGCACGCGCAGCTTCGCGTCGAGGTTCGAGAGCGGCTCGTCCATCAGGAACGCGCGCGGCTGGCGCACGATCGCGCGGCCCATCGCCACGCGCTGGCGCTGCCCGCCGGAGAGCTGGCCGGGCTTGCGCTGCAGCAGCGCCTCGATCCCGAGCAGCGCCGCCGCGTCGGCGACGCGCCTGTTCGCCTCCGCCGCCGCGACCTTTCTCATCCGGAGCGGGAACGCCATGTTGCGCTCGACCGTCAGGTGCGGGTAGAGCGCGTAGCTCTGGAACACCATCGCGATGTCGCGGTCGGGCGGCGCGACGTCGTTGACGACCTCGCCGCCGATCCGGATCTCGCCGCCGTCGATCGTCTCGAGCCCCGCGACCGACCGCAGCGCCGTCGACTTGCCGCAGCCCGACGGGCCGACGAGGATCAGGAACTCGCCGTCGGCGGCCGTGAGGGAGAGGTCGTCGATCGCGACGGTGCCGTCCGCGAACCGCTTGCTGATCCGGTCCAGCTCGATTGCTGCCATCGGTGGTCCTACTCTCCCTTGATCGCACCCGCGACGAGGCCGCGGACGAAGAAGCGCTGCCCGAAGACGTACAGCGTCACGATCGGCAGCGATGCGAGCGTGAGGCCGGCCATGATCGTCGGCACGTCAAGGCTGTTGCGGCTCTGGAAGCCGGTGATGCCGACCATCAGCGTGCGGTGGTCGTCGTCGTTGAGGAAGACGAGCGCGATCAGCAGCTCGTTCCAGACCCACAGCACGTTGACGACGCCGAGCGTGATCAGCGGCGCCGCCGCGAGCGGCAGCACGACCGTGCGGAAGACCCCGAACGAGCTGGCGCCGTCCATCACCGCCGCCTCGATCAGCGCCTTCGGGATCGTGCGGAAGTAATTCGTCAGCATGTAGATCGAGAACGGCAGCATGAAGCCGACGTAGATCGCGATCGCGAGCTGGTAGGTGCCGATCAGGCCGAGGTCGCTGCCCGCCTTGAAGAGCGGGATCACGAGCACGACCGGCGGTACGACCATCAGCGAGACGAGCGCCGCCAGCAATGTGTCTCGGCCCTTGAACTGCCACTGCGCGAAGCCCCATGCCGCGAACGCGGCGAGCGCGAGCGTCACGGTGACGCTTCCGACGGTGAGGATGAGCGAGTTCAGCACCCATCTGACGAAATCGTCGGAGAGCGCCGCGTCGAACGCGTCGAGCGTCGGCGAGGTCGGCAGCGAGAACGGGTGCTGACGGAAGTCCTTCTGCGTCTTGAACGCGGCCGTCACCATCACGTAGAACGGCAGCAGGGCCGACAGCGAGACGACCCACAGGACGATGTGGCGCGGCGCGGCACGCAGCAGCCTAGGCATGGGCGTCGCCCTTCCGCCGGTGCTGGATGCGGAAGAAGATCAGGATCAGCACGAACGTCGCGGCGAACAGCAGCAGCGCGGCGGCGGCCGCCAGCTCACGCGCGTTGAACTGGAATGCGGTCTGGTAGATGTACAGCTCGGCGACCTGGGTCGCGTCGCCCGGACCGCCGGTGCCGTTGGAGATCACGTAGACGTAGTTGAAGACCCACGAGACCATCGTGATCGCCTCCGTCACCGCGTAGAAGGCGATCACGCTCCCGAGCTGCGGCAGGGTGATGCGCGTGTGCAGTCTCCAGAAGCGCGCGCCGTCGAGCCGCGCCGCCTCGAACGTCTCGCTGGAGAGCGACATCAGCCGCGCGAGCAGCAGGATGACGCCGAAGCCCAGCTCCTTCCAGACGATCACGGCGGTCAGCGTCCACAGCGACCAGCTCGGCTGCCCGAGCCAGTCGTGCGCGAGTCCGCCGAGGCCGACCGACCGCAGCGCGGTGTTGATCGGCCCGTCGAGCGTCAGCAGCAGCCCGAAGACGACGCCGATCACGGGGATCGGCAGCACGTACGGGAGGAAGACGACGGCGCGGTGCCAGCGCCAGCCGCGCACCGCCTCGAACAGCAGGATCGCGATCAGCGACGACAGCACGATCAGGATCGGGACCGCGAGCAGCAGCCGCACGTTGTGGCCGAGGGCCGTGCGGAAGGCCGGGTCCTCGAACGTCAGCTCGAGGTTGTCGATCCCGACGAATCTGCCCTGCAGGTGCGTCGCCATGTCGACGAGCGAGACGAGCCCGTAGACGAAGATGCAGAGCACGACGGCGAGCGCCGGCGCGATCCACGCCAGCGGCTCCCACGTGCGGCGGATGCGCGCGCTCATCTGTACGACGCGGCCCACTTCGCGAAGTTCTCTCTCTCATCCGGTCGCGTCGTCCGCAGCCGCTGCGCGAGCTGCTCGATCGCCTCCGCGGCCTCGTCGGCGTCGGCGTTGCCGCCCATCAGCAGCTGCACCTGCGAGAACATGCCCTTCGCGTCCAGCTCGGTCGGGATGAAGTCCTCGAGGTAGGGCGAGAACTCCTTCGTGTAGTCGAAGATCTGCTTCAGCTGGGGCAGCTCGATCTGCGCGCCGTCGAAGCGGTCGTCGGCCGGGATCGCGCCGGTCGTTCTGAAGAACGAGTTCATCCGGTCGGGCGTGTGCATGAATCTGAGGAAGTCGGCCGCCACCTGCGGGTACTTCGTCGTCGAGGTGATGCCGAGCGTCTGCGAGGTCGATCCGAGCTTGCCGGCGTACTCGCCGTCGGCCCATCTCGGCATTGGCATCAGGCCGACCTTGTCGACGCCGACCGACTCGACGAACTTGCGCACGTCGGAGCCGGCGGTGACCGTCATCGCGGCCTTGCCGTCGCTCCATCTCTGCTGGCCCTGGTAGAGCTGCAGCGAGTTGATGTCGTCGTTGAAGCATCTTCTGTCGCGCAGCGCCTGGAGCGCTCTCCACCACGCCGCCTGCCGCTCGTCGTCGAATCTCTGCTCGCCGGCGACCGCCGCGAGCACGTCGCCGGCGGAGACGTTCTGGTTGCCGAGCATCGAGTACAGCCAGCCGGCGAAGAAGCCGTCCTTGAGGCCGCCGCTGATCGGCGTGATCCCTCTCGCGACGAGCGCGTCGCACGCGGCCAGCAGCTCGTCGAACGTCTCGGGCGGTTCGACGCCGGCGCTTCTCAGCACGTCCTTGCGATAGAGCACGGGGAACGACGGCTGGACGTACCACGGCATCGTCCAGACCTCGCCGTCGAACGTGTCCTCCTCGGCGTTGACGTAGTGCGCCAGCTCGTCTCTCGGGATGTACTTCGAGATCGGCCGGATGTAGCCGCGCCAGGCCGGCTCCAGCGAGTTGATCCCGCCCCAGAAGAACTGGATGTCCGGACCTCTTCTCGCGGCCGCGGCGGTGTTGAACGCCGGCACGAGGCTGTCGGTCGTCTGCAGGACCGTCTTGATCGTGACGTTGGGGTGCTCGGCCTCGTACGCCTGCACGGTCTCGGCGAGCCATCTTCTGGCGCCCGCCGCCTCCTGGTCTCCCCACCACCACATCGTCAGCTCGACGGGGTCGCTCGGGATCGTCTTGCCGGTCGGGAAGTCGGCGCCCGTCGATCTCTTGTCGTCCGCAGAGGACGACCCGCCTCCGCACGCCGTCAACGCGACCGCGGACGCCGTGAGCGCCGCAAGCACGGCTCTCGCAAACAGCCTCTTACACCACATGCTTCCTCTTCTCGTCCGAATTGGGGATTCCAATTATCGGAAGGATGTTCTACTATTGCGGAATGCACTCTTCCACCGGTGGTGAGAAACGTCAAGTCGACGGCAGTCAGGCGAGAGGCGCCGAGCGGACGCTCGAGATCCTCAAGTCGCTCGCCGCGCACCCCTACGGCGTGAGCCTCGACGACCTCTCGCGCGAGCTCGGCTACCCCAAGTCGAGCGTCCACCGCGCGCTCGCGATCCTCGAGCGCAGCGGGCTCGCCCACCACCCGCAGTCGGGCCACTACGTGCTCGGCTCGGAGTTCGTGCGGCTCGCCTACGAGCACCAGGAGGCGCGCCAGGAGCAGGTGCTCGTGATGCCGTGCCTGCAGGAGCTGTCCGAGACGTACGGCGAGACGACCCACTACGCCGAGCTCGACGGGCAGGAGGTCGTCTACCAGGCGAAGGTGACGCCGCGTGGCCAGCGCGTGCAGATGACGTCGATCATCGGCGGCCGCAACCCGGCGTGGAGCACCGCGCTCGGCAAGGCGCTGCTCGCCAGCCGGCTGCCGGCCGACGACCCGCTCGGGTTCCTCGAGCGGTTCGTCCCGGCCGACGCGCAGCCGGTGACGCCGTCGACGATCGTCAACCCACAGCAGCTGATCGCGTCGCTGCGCGAGACCGACGAGCGCGGCTACGCGCTCGACGGCGAGGAGAACGAGCTGGGCGTCAACTGCATCGCCTTCCCGGTCTTCCTCGCGTCGCCGTCGATCGCCTCCGGCGCGATCAGCATCGCGGCGGTGCTCAACCGCATGACGCTCGACGACCTCGCCGCCAGCGCCGAGGCGATGCGCGCGATCATCCACCGCCACCTCGGGCGCGTGACGCGATGAGCGGCACGGGAGAGCTGGCCGGCCGCGTCGCGCTCGTGACCGGCGCCAGCCGCGGGATCGGCCGCGCGATCGCGGAGCGGCTGGCCGGCGCCGGCGCGCGCGTCGCGTCCGTCGCGACGGTCGCGTCGCCGGAGCTGGAGCACGGCGCCTCATACGTCTGCGACCTCGGCGAGCCCGACCAGCTCGACGCGTTGCTGCGCGCCGTCCCCGCCGACCTCGGCGACGTCGACGTGCTCGTCAACAACGCCGCCGTCTCGATCGCGACGCCGCTGCTCGGCTTCTCGATGGCCGACTACGAGCGCGTGCTCGCGGTCAACCTGCGCGCGCCCGTCGCGCTGATGACCGCGCTCGTGCCGGCGATGGCGCAGCGCGGCTGGGGGCGGATCGTCAACGTCAGCTCGGTCCACGGCGAGTACGGCGAGCCCGGCTCGCTCGCCTACGACGTCGCGAAGGCCGGCCTCAACCAGGCGACGCGCACGCTCGCGGTCGAGCTGGCGCGCAGCGGCGTGCTCGCGAACGCGCTCGCGCCCGGCTTCGTCGACACCGCGATGGGCGCGGTCGACGGCGTCCACGAGCTGGAGACCGAGCCGTTCCGTTCGATCTACGTCGAGCACGGCAAGCTGCCGCTCGGGCGGGCCGCGCAGCCGGCGGAGGTCGCCGTCCACGCGGCCTGGCTGGCGAGCCCGGCGAACACGTACCTGACGGGGCAGGTGATCACGGTCGACGGCGGCCTGACCGCGACGTTCTGAGCGGCGCCGCGGTCACGGCTGCGGTCACGGCTGCTGGTCGCCGACCTCCAGCTCGCGCCCGCCGACGCTGATGCGGACCGGTCTCAGGTACCGCCGCACGGTCTCGACGTCGACCGTGACGCCGAGGCCGGGCCGCTCGGGCGCGACCACCGTGCCGTCGGCGCGGCGCTCGAGCGGGTCGCGCACCAGCTCCTGCGCCAGCGGCGCGCCGCCGACGACGTACTCCAGCAGCTCGCAGCGCTCGGCCGCGGCGAAGACGTGCAGCGCCGCGGCGAGGCTGAGGTGGGACTTGAAGGTGTGGTTGACGTACGGCGTCGCGCTCCGCTCGGCGAGCCGGCGGACGGCGTGCGCGGGCGTGATGCCGCCGATCCGGCCGGCGTCGATCTGGATCGTGTCGACGCCGCCGTTGGCGATGAAGTCCTGCGCGTCGCGGAAGCGGCCGCTGCTCTCGCCGGCCGCGATCGGGACCGCCGGCATGCGCGCCGCCAGCTCGCGGTACGCCTCGATCGCCTCCGGCAGCAGCGGCTCCTCCAGCCAGCCGACGCCGTGCTCGGCGAAGTCGGCCGCGCGCTGCGCGGCGGTCGCGGCGTCCTCGCCCCACGCCCAGCCGGCGTCGACCAGCAGCAGCGCGTCGTCGCTCAGCCCGGCGCGGGCAGCGGCGACGAGCGCGACGTCAGCGGCGCGGCCGTCGCGGCCGATCGGCCCCCAGCCGAACTTCGCCGCGTCGAAGCCGGCGGCGCGCTGCTGCGCGGCGCGCGCCTCGGTCTCCCGCGGCGTGTCGCCGAACAGGACCGATGCGTACGGGCGCTTCGGGAACGCACGTGCGCCGTCGCCGTCGAGCAGCGCCCAGACGGGTGCGTCGAGCCGCTTGCCGAGCAGGTCCCACAGCGCGATGTCGGCGGCGCTGAAGGCGTGGTGGACGTGCTGGATGTCGAGCGCGCCACGCAGCGCGCGGCCGCGGACGCGGCGGAGGTCCTCGACCGAGTCGAGCGGCGCGCCGAGCAGCGAGCTGCGCAGGTTGACGATGTTCGCGTGCGACGGCGGGCAGCAGTAGCAGGCGAGCGAGACGAGCGGCGAGGCGTCGGACTCGCCCCACCCCTCCAGGCCGGTGTCGGTGCGCAGCCGCACGAGGAACGTGTCCTGCGTGCCGTCGGCGGTCGCCGCGATGTCGGGCATCGCCAGGTAGAAGGCGTCGACCTCGGTGATCTTCACTCGCTGCTCCTTCTCGGGGCGCCGCGGCACGGGTCGTTTGACACCCGCGTGAGCTGCGCCTAGGGTTTCTATTAATTACAATAGCATTCCATTAATTGGAATCGTAGGAGGGATCAGAGATGTTCAAACGCACCGCTGCCCGCCTGGGCGCGGCGATCGTCGGCCCCTGCCTGGCCGCGCTGGCGCTCGCCGCGCCGGCCTCCGCGGCGCCGGGCTACTTCGGCGGCGCCGACCGCTACATCACGTATCCGGACGGCCGCGTCTTCACCCCGCACGGCTTCAACGCCGTCACCACGCTGCCGCCGCTGCACCCGGCCTTCCTCGGCAGAGACGACGCGCGCCTGCTCGCGGACCTCGGCTTCACCGGCATCCGCTTCGGCTTCGAGCCCGAGGCGCTGGAGCCCGACATCGGCAACGTCGACATGGAGTACCTGGGCAAGTTCGCCGACTACGACAGACTGCTCGGCTCCTACGGCATCGGCACGTTCATGGTCCTCAACCAGGACAACTACTCACGCCGCTGTCCGCTGATCGCCGGACTCGTCGGCGACGGGTTCCCCGACTGGATGCTCACGCCCAGAACGACCACCGGCGTGCTCACGCACGAGCAGTGCATGGCGGCGTGGGACTCGTTCCACGAGAACGCACCGGCGGCCGACGGCGTCGGGCTGCGCGACCACTTCGTCCGCTGGTGGGAGATCGCCGCCGAGCGCTTCAAGTCCCACCGCAACATCATCGGCTACAACGTCGTCAACGAGCCGCGGCAGACGACGCCCGAGCGCATCCGCACGCTCTACCAGCAGACGAACGCGGCGATCAGGCGGATCGACGGCGACCACCTGCTGTTCCTCGAGGACGAGCCGGCCAGCCAGTACAGCCCGCTGCCGCTCCCGCTCAGACGGGCCGACCTCGGCGCCGTCGGCTACTCCGACCACAACTACTGCATCGAGACGCTGTTCTCGACGTTCTACGACGCCCCGATCGGCGACGAGATGATCGATCGCTGCATCGGGCTCAACCAGAGACAGCTCGACCAGGTGATCGACTACGTCGGGAGAGAGCGCTTCCCCTATTACCTCGGCGAGTTCAGCGCGACCGACGAGCTGCGCGAGCAGACCGCGCTCGTCGACGCCGCCGACCGCGCGTTCGCGCCCTGGGCGGTCTACGCCTACAACGCGCAGCTCGACGGCAGCGGCCCGCAGCAGCAGCGCTTCCTGATCGACGAGCAGAAGCCGGCCAGCCTCGCGAACGCCAAGCCGGCGAAGGTCGACGCGCTCGTCGTGCCGTACCCGATGGCGATCGCCGGGACGCCGCAGAGATGGAGCTTCGACCGCTCCACGAGAGTCGCGCAGCTGACGTACTCGACGCAGCGCGCCGGCGGCGGCAGCTTCGCCGGCGAGCCGAAGACGGTCGTCTTCATCCCACGCGCGAAGTACCCGACCGGCTACAGCGTCACCGTGAGAGGCGGGAAGGTCACCTCCGACCCGACATCACCGTGGCTGCAGGTCGCGGCCGACGGCGGCGCGAGCGACGTGTCCGTCACGGTGACTCCGCGCAGCGACGGCGTGACGAGAACGCCGCTGGAGGTCGACCAGTGCGGCTACGACCTCGCGCCGTGCGGCGAGCGTCCCGCGCCGCCGGAGCCGCCCAAGCCGCCGGTTCCGCCGGCCCCGAAGCCGGAGCCGAGATCCGTCCCGAGAACGCCGGCGAGAGCGCGGCTCGCGCTGACGCTGCGCGCGAGCCGGTCGCGCATCGCCCGCGGCCAGACGGTCGCGCTCACGCTCGTCGCCCGCAACCGCTCCTCACAGGCGCTGAGCAACGTGCGGACATGCCTGCGGCTGCCGGCCGGCGTGCGCGTGCGCACCGCTGCGCGCGGCGCCCGCAGAGGCGCCGCCTGCTGGACGACGCGCCGGCTCGCCGCGCGCGGCACGGCCTCCGCACGCGTGGTCGTCGAACTGCGCGGGACCGTCGCCGCCAGACGCCGGCTGACGGTGCGCGCCGGCGTCTCCGCGGCGGGCGCGCACAGCGCGAGCGCGGCGCGCACGCTCGTCGTGACGGCTGTGGCGCCGAGAGCGAGAGCCAGACCGAGAGCGGGCGGCCGCTAGGAGCGGAGCGCCGCACCCTCACCGGCGCGGTCAGCCGCAGCGGCGTGGCCAGCGTGGCAGGCCGCGGCCGGTCAGCCGCAGCGGCCGGTCGCGCCGGTGGAGGCGTCGAGCAGGCCGGAGACGCGCAGGTCGCGCAGGACCGGGCGCGGCGCGCGGGCGCGCCAATAGGCGCACGAGCCGATCCCGCCGCCCTGGGTGCCGATCACGCTGAAGCGGTGCGAGCGCGCGCTCGGCCGCTTCAGCAGCACCCCCGAGAAGCCCTCGCCGACGACGTCGGCCCAGGCGTAGCGGGCGTTGCGCGTCGAGACGCGCGCGCCGAGGTAGCGGCAGCCGCCGGGCGGCGAGCCGCACGCTCTCAGGGCGACCCGCTTGATCGCCTTCGCCGCCGCGCGCGACGCCGGTCTGCGCGCGGCGTCGGCGGCCGGGCTCGCGAGCACGAGCAGCACGGCGGCGGCCAGCAGCGCCGGCACGACGAAGAGGCTGTTGCGCACGCGACCCACCCGCCGCAGGATTCCCCCGCCTGCGCGCGCGTCAAACGGGCGGCGTCCGTGCGCGGATCCGCCGCCGCCGGCCGGGGGCCGCCGCACGCGCGCCGATGTGCGCGAGGTTTCGGGTCCCAGGGACCCGCGGCGCCACGCACATCGAGCGTCGTCCGCCGTCGAGCGTGACGACGCGGTGCGCGAGCGCAGCCGCGGCGCGCGCGTCGCGCGTGAGCAGCACGACGGTCTGCCCCAGCTCGTCGACGACGCGCCGCAGCAGGCCGAGCAGCTCCGCCGCGTCGTCCTCGTCGAGGTCGCCGGCCGGCTCGTCGGCGAAGACGACCGCCGGCTCGCCCAGCAGGGCGCGCGCGACGGCGACGCGCTGCTGCTGGACGCCGGTCAGCTGCGCGGGCAGGAGCCTACGGTGCGCACCGAGCCCCGCCAGCTCGATCGACAGCTCCAGCCGCCGGCGGCCTGGACGGCGGCCGGCGACCCACTGCGGCGCGAGGACGTTCTCGTCGACCGTCAGGACCGGCAGCAGGTTCGGCGCGCGGAAGACGTACCCGAACAGGTCGCGGCGCAGCGCGGCGAGGTCGTCGTCGTCGAGCGCGGTCAGCTCGATGCCGTCGACCTCGATGCTGCCGGCGGTCGGCCGGTCGAGTCCGCCGAGCAGGTGCGCGAGCGTCGTCTTGCCCGCGCCCGGCGATCCGCTGATCGCGGTGAGGCGGCCGGCCGGGACGTCGACCGAGACGCCGTCGAGCGCGTGCACCGCTTCGTCGCCTGCGCCGTGGGTCCGGGTGACGCCGACGGCGGAGATGATCGTGGACGGGAGCATGGAACCGACCGTGACGGGGCGCGACGCCGCGCGGATCGCCCCGCCGTCGCTGCCGACGTCATCCGATCGTCGCGCCGTGCCGTCCGTCTTTCGTCGGATGTGGCGGGATGCGGCACGGTTCTACACTCGGCCGCGACGATGACGGTCGAGTCTCAGGGTCGGTGGCTGTTCCCGCAGGTCGAGCGACCGCCGTGGTCCGCGACTGCCGGCGACGTCGCGCTCGTCCTGGTGGCGCTGTTCGTCTCCGTCGGGAACAGCTCTGAGCAGGCGGCGACCGGGATCCTGAACGGGCAGGCGGCGAGCGTCACCGTCGCGGCACTCGCGTCGGTCGCGCTGCTCTGGCGCCGCCGGTTCCCGCTGCCGGTCGCGCTCGCCGGGCTCGCCGGCTGGTGCCTCGACGGCGTCGTGCTGCCGTTCCTGGTGGCGAGCTACACGCTCGCGGCCGCCCGCGGCGGCGACCGCGTCGTGTGGGCGCTGGCGCTCGTCGGCCTCGCGCGCGGCTGCGGGCCGAGCGTCGCCGACGGCGCGCTCCACTTCGACGTCTCCGAGATGACGGTCGCCGGCCTGACGGCGACGTTCGTCGGCCTCTACGTCAACGCGCGGCGGCGGCTGATCGAGCAGCTGCGCGAGCGCACGCGGACGCTGGAGCGCGAGCACGACCTCGTCGCCTCCCGCGCGCGTGCCGACGAGCGCACCGCGATCGCGCGCGAGATGCACGACGTGATCGCGCATCGCGTGTCGCTGATGGTCCTGCACGCCGGCGCGCTCGAGCTGGCGCTCGGCCGCGACCACGGGCAGGCCGAAGCGGCAGCGCACACGATCCGCACGACGGGCCGCCAGGCGCTGCGCGAGCTGGGCGAGATCGTCGGCGTGCTGCGCGCCGACGACGGCGCCGCGCCCGCGGTGCCGCTCGCGCCGCAGCCGACGCTCGACGACCTCGACGTGCTGCTGAGCGACTGGCGCGCGACCGGCGCCGCGCTGGAGCTGGCGGTCGAGGGTGAGCGACGGCCGCTGTCCGCGGGCGTCGAGCGGACCGCCTACCGGCTCGTGCAGGAGGGGCTGACGAACGCGCGCCGCCACGCGCCCGGGACGACCGTCGCGGTGCGGCTCGCCTACGGCGACGGCGCGCTCGCCGTCAGCGTTCGCAACGGCGGGCGGCCGGTCGCGCCGGACGGAGACGGCGGGCGCGCGGAGGGCGGCGCCGCGAGCGCGGACGGCGTCCACAGCACGCCGCCGCTCGCGAGCAGCGGCGGCGCCGGCGGCGGCGGCGGCCACGGCCTCCTCGGCCTGCGTGAGCGCGTCGCGCTCGCCGGCGGCGAGCTGCACGCCGAGCCGACGCTCGACGGCGGCTTCCACCTCAGCGCACGGCTGCCGGCGTGATCCGCGTCCTGATCGCCGACGACGAGGCGCTCGTGCGCTCGGGTCTGCGGATGATCGTCGAGTCGACCGACGACGTGCGCGTCGCGGCCGAGGCGGCGGACGGCCGCGCGGCGGTGACCGAGACGCTCGCCCACCGGCCCGACGTCGTCCTGATGGACATCCGCATGCCACGACTCGACGGGCTCGCGGCGACGCGCGAGCTGGCCGCGCTCGCGGCGCCGCCGCGCGTGATCGTGCTGACGACCTTCCACCTCGACGAGTACGTCCACGACGCGCTGCGCGCGGGCGCCGCGGGCTTCCTGCTGAAGGACACGCCGCCGCGCGAGCTGCTGCACGCGATCCGCGTCGTCGCGGGCGGCGAGGCGATGCTCTCGCCGGTCGTCACGCGCCGGCTGATCGAGACGTTCGCCTCCGGCCGCAGCGCGCAGGGCGCGCTCGCGCGCGAGCGGCTGCGGCGGCTGACGCCGCGCGAGCGCGAGGTGCTCGCGCTCGTCGCGGAGGGCTGCTCGAACGCCGAGGCCGGCCGCCGCCTGCAGATGAGCGAGGCGACGGTGAAGACGCACGTCAGCCGCCTGCTCGACAAGCTCGAGGCGGCCAACCGCGTGCAGGTCGCGCTCGTCGCGTTCGACGCCGGCCTGCTCGACACGCCGCGCGGCTGAGCGGCGCCCGGCGTGCGCCGCACCGCGGCCCGCTCAGATCGTCGCGACGCCGTCGAGGCAGGTCACGGTCGCGCCGGCGACCCAGATCGTGCCGTCGTCGTCGCGCGTCACGTGGACGCGGCCCGCGCGGCCGAGCGCGGTGCCCTGCCGCGCGACGTAGGGCGCGCTCAGCCGGCTGCTGCGCAGCAGCCAGTCGGCGAGCGAGGCGTTGAGGCTGCCGGTGACCGGATCCTCGACCAGCGTTCCGTCCTTCGGGAAGAACGCGCGCACCTCGATCGCCTCCTCGGAGCCGGGCGGGTGCGGACCGACGACGCCGACGTCGAGGTCGATGAACGACGGCGCCAGCGCGAGCACCTGCTGCGCGGAGCCGAGCAGGACCGCCAGCCAGCCGGGCCCGTTGTCGACCCACTCGGCGGCGACGACGTCGTCCGGCGCGATCCCGAGCGCGGCCGTCACGTCGGCGAGCAGCGCCGGCTCGACGGCGCCGGAGCGGACGAGCGGCGGTCCCGCGAAGGCGAGCCCGCCGGGCGTGCGGCGGATCTCGACGAGGCCGGCGCCGCACTCCTGCACGATCCGCTCCGCGCCCGCGCCGCCGCGACCGCCGCCGGCCTCCAGCCAGGCGTGGCAGGTGCCGAGCGTCGGGTGGCCGGCGAACGGCAGCTCGCCGACCGGCGTGAAGATCCGCACGCGGTAGTCGGCGCCCGCGTGGGTGGGCGGCAGCACGAACGTCGTCTCCGACAGGTTGGTCCAGTGCGCGAAGCGCTGCATCGTGGCGGTGTCGAGCCCGTCGCCGTCGAGCACGACCGCGACCGGGTTGCCGCACAGCGGCCCTTCGCCGAAGACGTCGACCTGCTTGAAGCTGCGCGACCGCATCGCTCCATCGTACGCGCGGCCAGCTCGGCTGGCGCGCCATCGCTCGCCCCGTAGCATTCCGCCGATGCATCGCCGACTGCTCGCGAGCGCGCTGCTCGCCGCCGCCCTCAGCCTCCCGCCGGCCGCCGCGAGCGCCGCCGACCCGCCCGCCTCGCTGACACTGGAAGGGACCGCGCGCGACTTCCGCGGCTACGACCTGCCGGCGGGCCAGGGGCTCCCGCGCGGGCACATCGACTTCGAGAACGCGAGCGGGTTCGAGAGCGGGATCGTCAGAACGACGCTCGGCCCCGACGGCACGCCGGTCTACAACAAGGGCGAGCTCGGTGCCGGGTCGGCGACGACGCACGGCCGGGCGGCGTTCGAGCAGTGGTTCGCGGACACACCGGACGTCAACCTCGCCGAGCCGATCGCGCTGTCGATCGCACGGCAGCCGAACGGGCGCTACCGCTACGACGCCTCCGGCGGCTTCTTCCCGCTCGACGGCAGCGGCTGGGTCAGAGCGGGCAAGGAGCCGGCGCGCACCGGCAGCGACAACCTCCCGCACAACTTCAGCTTCACCGTCGAGCTGCACTCGGAGATCCGCTACACGGGCGGGGAGACGATCACCGTCACCGGCGACGACGACATCTGGATCTTCGTCAACGGCCGGCTGGCAGCCGACGTCGGCGGCGTTCACGGCCCGGCATCGAGCACGGTCGACCTCGACCAGCAGGCGGCGAGCCTCGGGCTCGTGAGAGGAGCGCTGCACGACGTCGACGTCTTCGTCGCCGAGCGCAAGACGAGCGGCTCGACGCTGCGGATCGACGCCAGCCGCCTCGGCTTCGACGCCGGCAGCGCGACGCTGCCGGCGTCCTCCCGCCCGGGCGAGACGCTGTCGTGCGCGGTCGCCGACTGGCCCGCCGACGTGGCGCTGTCCTACGCCTGGCTGCGTGACGGCGCGCCGATCGCCGGCGCCGACGGCGCAACGTATGCCGTCACCGGCGCGGACGCCGGCAGCGCGGTCGCCTGCCGCGTCACCGGCACGCGCCGTACGAGCGCGAGCGTGACGTCGGCGGCCGCGCAGGTGATCGGCGGCGCTCCGGTCGATCCCGGCGGCCCGCCCGTCACGCCGCCGGGCGGCCCCAGCCCCGGGCCCGCCCTGCCCGCGCCGGCTCCGGCGCCGGCGCCGGCGCCGGCGGTGACCGTGACCGAATCGCCCGGAGCGCTGACGCGCTCGCGCAGCGTGCGCGTGGCGTTCGCCGTCGACCCCGCGGCGGCGAGCTACGAGTGCCGGCTCGACGACGGGCCGTGGGAGCGCTGCGTCTCGCCCCACGAGCGGAGCGGCATGCGCGCCGGCGGCCACCGCATCGAGATCCGCGCCGTGACGGCCGACGGTCGCCGCGGCGAGAGCGCGGTGCGCGGGTTCCAGGTCAACCCGTACGCGCCCGGGCTGAGACTGCTCGGCGGAGCGCTGCGCGCGAATGCCGACGGCGCGGTGGCGCTGCAGATCGCCTGCTCCGCGCGCGAGGGCGACGGCAGCGGCGCCTGCGAGGGGACGGTGCGGCTCCAGCGTACGACCGGCACCGGCTCGCGTGCGCGGACGGTCGTCCTCGGCCGCGCGTCGTTCGCTGCCGCGGCGGGCCGCGCAGTGGGCGTAAACGCGCGGCTGACGCCGGCCGCGCGCAGACTGCTGGCCGGCGCGCGCGGCGGGCGCCTGCCCGTCCGCGTCGTGCTCGACGGACGCGACCTCGCCGGCAACCGCGGCACGATCAGCTTCGCGCGCATGCTGCGCGGCTGAGGCCGCCGGTCAGTCGAGTCTCAGCCGCCGCCGGATCGACTCGTCCAGCTCGATCCGGCGCGGCGCGGCATGGAAGTCGAAGCGCGAGATCGTCAGCCCGTTGATGCCGAGCGCGGGCAGCAGGTCCTCGCCGTAGCCGACGGCCAGGCCGAGCAGCGTCGCCGTCGCCGAGCCGTGCGTCGGCACCGGGTGGGGACCCTGCGGCGGGCCGCCCCAGCGCCGCACGCCGTGGCCGTCGTCGATCTCGGCGAAGGCGGCGTGGGTCAGCAGCAGCGCGTCACCCGCGCGCCAGGCGTCGATCGCCTGACGCGCCTCGGGCGTGAGGAAGCCGTCCGCGGCGGCGTACGCCGCCGCGGGATCGTGCGGCTCCTCGAAGACGATGCCGGTCGCGACGACCCGCGACGGCGTCTTCACGCGACCGTGACGTCCTTCGACAGGTACACGTCCTGGATCGCCTGCAGCAGCGCGACGCCCTCGGCGAACGGGCGCTGGAACGCCTTGCGGCCCGAGATCAGGCCCATGCCGCCCGCGCGCTTGTTGATCACGGCGGTGCGGACGGCCTCGGCGAGGTCGCTCGCGCCCGAGGACGCGCCGCCGGAGTTGATCAGGCCGATGCGGCCGAGGTAGCAGTTGATGACCTGGTAGCGGCAGAGGTCGATCGGGTTGTCGCTGCTGAGGTCGGAGTAGACCTTGTCGTGCGTCTTGCCGAAGCCGACGGCGCGGAAGCCGCCGTTGGTCTCGGGCAGCTTCTGCTTGATGATGTCGGCCTCGATCGTGACGCCGAGGTGGTTCGCCTGGCCGGTCAGGTCGGCCGCGAGGTGGTAGTCCTTGTCGCCCGAGAAGGCGTCGTTGCGGAGGTAGCACCAGAGCACGGTGAACATGCCGAGGCGGTGCGCCTCCTCGAACGCCTGCGCGACCTCGACGAGCTGACGGCGGCCGTCGGCGGAGCCGAAGTAGATCGTCGCGCCGACGCCCGCGGCACCCATCTCGTGCGCGCGCTGGACCGAGGAGAACATCACCTGGTCGAAGCTGTTCGGGTACGTCATCAGCTCGTTGTGGTTGAGCTTGACGATGAACGGCAGCTTGTGGGCGTGTCTGCGGCTGACGGCGCCGAGGACGCCGAGCGTCGAGGCGACCGCGTTGCAGCCGCCCTCGATCGCGAGCTGCACGATGTTCTCGGGGTCGAAGTACATCGGGTTGGGCGCGAAGCTCGCACCGCCGGAGTGCTCGATGCCCTGGTCGACCGGCAGGATCGATACGTGGCCGGTGCCCGCGAGGCGGCCGCTGTCGAGCAGCCACTGCATGTTGCGCAGAACGCCGGATGAACGGTCGGAGTCGCGCAGGACGCGGTCGACGTAGTCGCCGCCCGGCAGGTGCAGCTGCTCGGACGAGAAGGCGGGCGAGTCGAACCCGAGCAGCTCGCCGGCGTCGTCGCCGAGCAGCTCCTCGATCCGCGCAGAGGACAGTCCGGTGGCGCTCATGTGCTCATCCCTCGTTCGCAGTTCATGTGCTGAGCCGGCCACGTTATCGACCGGCAGACGATGACGGCAGCGTCAGCGGCAGCCCGAACGCACCGAACAGCTCCGGCCCGAACGTCGTTATCTCGACGATCTTGTCGCCCTCGACCCGCAGCACGTCGAACTTGAACGCGCGGAAGACGGTGTCGCCGGGGAGACGCAGGTAGCTCGCCGCGGTCGGCATCCGGTTCGCGCGCGTCGGCACCAGCCGCCACTCGCCCAGCGGCTCGTCGAACGCTCTCGCGAGCAGCTCGCGCATCGCGGGAATCCCCTCATAGAAGTAGGGGTGCGGCGGCATCGTGACGCGGATGTCCTCGCGTACGACCGCCAGCGCCGCGTCCTTGTCGCCGCGCTCGTGCATGTCGATGAACGCCGCCAGCAGCTCCTGCTCGTAGGCGCTCGGCTGCGCGACCGGCCGCTCGCGCTCGGCCCGCTCCGCGAGCGTCGCCCGTGCCCGCTGCAGCGCGCTGTTGGCGGCCGCGACCGAGATGCCGAGTGCGTCCGCGGTCTCGGCGGCGGACCAGTCGAGCACGTCGCGCAGGATCGTCACCGCGCGCTGACGCGCCGGCAGCAGCTGGATCACGGCGAGGAACGCCAGCTCGATCGTCTCGCGCGCGACGACCACCGCCGCCGGCTCCTCGCCCTCCGGCGAGGGGACCTCGTCGAGCAGCCGGTCGGGATAGGGCTGGATCCACGGCAGCTCGACGAACGATCTGTCCAACGTCGGCACGCGCCGTCTGCTGCGCCGCAGCGCGTCGAGGCAGGCGTTCGTCGCGATCCGGTAGAGCCACGCGCGGAAGCTCCCGCCGGCGAACGTCGCGCGCTTGTCCCAGGCGCGCAGGAACGTCTCCTGGACGAGGTCCTCCGCCTCCTCGTAGGAGCCGAGCATGCGGTAGCAGTGGACGTGGATCTCGCGCCGGTGGCGTTCGATCCGCGCGGTGAAGTCGGCGTTCTGTGTGCTCATGCCCGTCTAAACGTCCTCACGCCCGGAGACTCATCGGTCGACCGATTATCGCCTCGCCGGACACGCAGCGACCGTGACCGGCATCGAGGCGCGATCCGTGCGACAATCAGCCATCGCGCTTATACACCTGAATCAGGTCATTTCGTGACGGGCTCCACCAGACGGATCGTCCTCGCGGAGCGGTGGCGACGCTACAAGGGGACCGGCGAGCGGGCGGCACGCGACGACCTCGTCCTGGCGTACTCGCCGATCGTCAAGTACGTGGCCGGCCGCGTCGCCGCGCGGATGCCCGCCCACGTCGACGTCGCCGACCTCATCTCCGACGGCTTCAAGGGCCTCCTGGACGCGGTCGAGCGCTTCGAGCCGGTCCGCGGCGTCCGCTTCGAGGCGTACGCCGACACCCGCATCCGCGGCGCCATCTTCGACGGGCTGCGATCGCTCGACTGGGTGCCGCGCGCGGTCCGCGCGGAGGCGCGTGAGATCGAGCGCGCGACCGCCGAGCTGGCGATGCGCCTCCAGCGGATGCCGACCGACCCCGAGCTCGCCGGCGCGCTCTCGATGAGCCGCAGGCAGCTGGCCGCGTCGCTCCAGCGCGTCTCCGACTCGCGCATCGTCGCACTCGACGAGCCGTGGGGCCCGGTGCTGGCCGACGGCCGTCCCGTCGCGCTGCTCGACACGTTGCCCGACCTCGACGCCGTCGACCCGGCCGCCGACAGCGACGAGACCGAGCGGAGCGAGCGGATCGGCGCCGCGGTCCGGCAGCTGCCCGCGCGCGAGCAGGTCGTGCTCGGGCTGCGCTACCACCACGACCTCACCCTCCTCCAGATCGGTGAGGTGCTCGGAATCTCGGAGTCGCGGACCAGCCAGCTCCACACCAAGGCCGCGCTCCAGCTCAAGGCGGTGCTCGCCACGGATCGGGCGCCCGTCGCCTGATCGCGCCCGGCGCTGCGCCGCCGCGGAGATCACGCCGTCACAGCTCGAAGACCGCCTTCACCGGCCCGGCGCCGCGCGCCAGCTCGGCCAGCAGCGCGGGACCGTCGTCGAGCCGCGCGGTCTCGACCCACCCCAGCTCCGGCGGGACGCCGGCGATCAGCTCGAGCGCCGCGGCGAAGTCGGCCGGCGTGTAGGCATAGACGCCCTGCCAGCGGATCCCCTGGCGGACGATGTGGCCGACCGGCGCCTCGCCGATGGCCGCGCCGAGGCCGACCTCGGCGACGGTGCCGCCCGGCCGCACCAGCTCCAACGCCGCGTTCCAGCTCGCCTCGATCCCGACCGCGTCGATCACGAGGTCGGCGCCGAGCCCGTCGCTGGCGCCGTCGAGCGCGCCCCGCAGCTCGGCCGGGCTCGTGCCGACGACGTCGGCGAGCCGCTGCGCGTGCGCGACGCGCCGCTCGTCGAGGTCGTAGGCGGCGACGAGGCTCGCGCCCCAGCGCCGCGCCGCGTGGCACGCCAGCAGGCCGATCGGCCCGCAGCCGATCACGGCGACGACGGCATCGGGGCCCGGCGCGGCGGCGGCGAGCGCGGCGACCGGCGTCGCCAGCGCCTCGGTCAGCGCACCGAGCACGAGCGGGACGTGCGCGGGCAGCGGCAGCAGGTTCGCGCGCGGCACGCTGACGTGCTCGGCGAACGTGCCGGGGCGGTCGAGCCCGAGCAGCCCGCGCTGCGGGCAGAGGTTCGGCTGCCCGGCGTCGCACATCCGGCAGCGGCCGCAGCCGACGAGCGGGTTGACGACGAACAGCGCGCCGTGCTCGTCCTCGACGACCGCCTCGTGGCCGAGCACGAGCGGCGCGACGCGCAGCGGGCTGTGGCCGCGGAAGCCGTGCAGGTCCGAGCCGCAGACGCCGGTCGCGCGTACGCGCACGACCGCTTCGCCGTCGCCCGCGACGGGCATCGCCCGCTGCGCCAGCACGGCCTCGTACGGCGCCGTCCAGACGAGGGCGGTCATCTCGGCGGCGGTCATCTGCCCTGCCCGCGCGCCGGCGTCGACGGGGGACCGCAGATCCCCGGCTCCAGCGCGAGCACCGAGCCGGCCAGCGGCTGTGCAGCGAGCGCCTGCGCGGCGAGGCCGCGACGGGCCGTCGTCACGAGCAGCAGCCGTCCGTCAGGCCCGCCGAACGCGCAGCTCGTCGGCCGCTGGACAGGCAGCGGCAGCTCGGCCAGCAGCCGCCCGCCGTCGCCGTCGAAGCAGCGCACCGCCGCGCCGTCGGTGAACGCCACCCAGACGTTCCCCAGCTCGTCGACCGCGAGACCGCCCGGCACGCCCGCGTGCGGGCGCGTGTCGACGAGCGTGCGACGGCGGCCGAGCCGGCCGCCGGCGACGTCGAAGTCGAACACGGCGACCGATCTGCGCGGCGAGTCGACGAAGTACATGCGGTCGCCGGTGGGCGACCAGCCGAGTCCGCTGGAGACGGTCACCGGCGCGACCAGCGGCCGCGCTCTGCCCGGTCCGTCGAGGCGGTACAGGACGCCTTCGCCGCGCGTTCCGTCGTACGCCGTCGTACCGGCCCAGAAGCGGCCGGCCGGATCGACCTTCCCGTCGTTCATGCGGATCCGCTGCGGGTCGCCGGAGACCGACGCCAGCCCGCGCAGCGTCCCGCGGTCGAGGTCGAGCGCGGCGAAGCTGACGCCGAGCGCCAGCAGCAGCCCGCCGTCGGCGCTCGGCACCGCCGCGCCGACCGGCGCCGGCACGACGTGCGTGAGGGTCGCCGACCCGTCGCTCACGTGCACCTCGCGCGTCACGATGTCGACCCATGCGAGCGCGTCGCGCTCGGGGTCCCAGCACGGTCCCACGCCCAGGTCGGCGCAGGCGTCGACGAACACGTCGACGCGCTGGCGCAGAGGGCGCGACGACCGCGTGCCCGGTGTCTGTCGCATTGGTCCTCCTGGCCGCATCGCGCGGCCCGATAGCTGCCAGCACCGTAGAACGCCGGAGACCGCTCCAGAAGAAGGTTCGATCGGTCGGATGAGCGGCCGACGCGCGCCTCCGTCCGAGGGCTGAGACCGGCTCATCCGAGCGATCGAAGCTCGTGCCGATGCGGCCGATGCGGGATGATCGCCCGATGCGACGGTCCGGAGATGCCGTGCTCACAGGGTGCGTCGCGCTGTTCATGGTCGCGTGCGCGGTCAAGTACCGCGGCGACGACGCGGCGTGGCTGGTCGCGCTCGGCGTCGGCCTCGCGCTGGTGCAGGGCGCCGTGCTCCCGCTGCGGCACGCGCGACCGGCGCTGACGGCGGCGGTCGCGCTCAGCGCCGCCGCCGGGCTGCAGGCGCTGCACAGCGAGATCGTGCTGCCGATCGGCGCCTACGTGGCGGTCGGCGCGCTCGCGTTCCGCCGCCCGCCGCTCGGGTCCTGGTGGGGCCTCGCCGGGCTCGCGGTGCTGGCGCTCGCCGCCGGCCCGGCCGGCGGCGAGCCGGGCGACGTCGTCTTCCTGCTGGCGGTCGCGGCCGCCGCGTGGGGGACGGGCGAGCTGCGTCGCGTCCGTGTCGTGCGCCAGCAGGAGGCGTCGCGCGCCGCAGTCGCGCAGGAGCAGGCGCGGATCGCGCGCGAGTTGCACGACGTGATCGCGCACAGCGTCTCGGTGATCGTCGTGCAGGCGACCGCGGCCGACCACGTCTTCGACGAGCGGCCCGACAGAGCGCGCGCGGCGCTGCGCGCGATCGAGGCGACCGGCCGCGAGACGCTGGCGGAGCTGCGCCGGCTGCTGCCGGCGCTGCGCCCGTTCGACGCTGACGACGACACGGGCGGGGCGAGCCTCGCCCGCCTCGACGAGCTGGTCGCGCGGGTGCGCGCGACCGGGCTCGCTGTGACGGTGCGACGCGACGGGCCGCCGTCGCCGCTGCCGGCGCCGGTCGACCTGTCCGCCTATCGGATCGTGCAGGAGGCGCTGACGAACACGCTGCGTCACGCCGGTGCGACGCACGCCGAGGTCGCGCTGCGGTGGGAGCCGTCGGCACTGGAGCTGGACGTGCGCGACGACGGCTGCGGCGACGATGCGGGCGCGGCGGGCGCAGGCCGCACGGACGGCGGGCGCGCCGGCGGCGGGCGGGGCACGAGCGGCATGCGCGAGCGGGCGGAGCTGCTCGGCGGCACGCTCGAGGCCGGGCCGGGACCCGACGGCGGCTACCGCGTCCACGCGCGGCTGCCGCTGGAGGGAGCCGCATGACGATCCGGACGCTGCTCGTCGACGACCAGGCGCTCGTGCGCGGGGGCTTCCGGCTGATCCTCGAGAGCGCACCGTCGATCGACGTCGTCGGCGAGGCGTGCGACGGCGCCGAGGCGGTCGCGCTGGCGCGGACGGCGCGGCCGGACGTCGTGCTGATGGACGTGCGGATGCCGCAGCTCGACGGGATCGACGCGACGGCCCGGATCGTCGCCGCCGAGCCGGCGACGAAGGTGATCATCCTGACGACGTTCGACCTCGACGAGTACGTCTTCGCCGCGCTGCGGGCCGGCGCCAGCGGCTTCATGCTGAAGGACGTCAGACCGGCGCAGCTCGTCGACGCGGTCCACGTCGTCGCGGGCGGCGACGCGCTGCTCGCGCCGAGCGCGACGCGCCGGCTGCTCGACCGCTTCGCCGGCGAGCTGCCCGGTGACGAGCGCCCGCTGCCCGATCTGCGCGACCTGACCGAGCGCGAGCTGGACGTGCTGCGGCTCGTCGCGCAAGGGCTCTCGAACGCCGAGCTGGCGGCATACCTCGTGCTCAGCGAGGCGACGGTCAAGACGCACGTCTCCTCGGTCCTGCGCAAGCTCGGCCTGCGCGACCGCGTCCAGGCCGTCGTGCTGGCGTACGACGTCGGTCTCGCGAAGCCGCGTCCGCGCTGACGCCGCCGCTCCCGCGCCCCGTGCGGTTGCGACTGGACAGCGCCGGTACGCCGGAGTACCGTCCGGTACATGCGGATACCACAGCCACGCGACCGCGCCGGCCTGCCGCCGGGTCCGTCGCTGCCGACGACCTTGCAGGACGTTGCGCTGGTCACGCGGCTGCGACCGTTCCTGCGCCGCTGCCAGCGCCGCCACGGCGACCTCTTCACCGTGCGCGTCCACCACTTCGGCAACATCGTCGTGCCGGCCGACCCGGCGCTGATCAAACGCACCTTCACCGCCTCACCCGTCGCGCTGCACTCCGGCGAGGGCAGCCCGCTCGGCCCGGTGCTCGGCCCCAACTCGCTGCTCGTCACCGACGAGGACGTCCACCTGCGCCAGCGCAAGCTGCTGCTGCCGCCGTTCCACGGCCAGCGGATGCAGCGCTACGAGCAGCTGATCGAGGCCGTCACGCGCGAGGAGATCGCGCGCTGGCCGCGTGACCGCGAGTTCCCCGTCGCGCCCTCGACGATGCGGATCACGCTGCGGGCGATCCTGCTCGCCGTCTTCGGCGCGCGCGGCGACGCGCTGCGGCAGCTGGAGGAGCTGCTGCCGCCGCTCACGACGCTCGGCTCCGCGCTCGCGCTGACGCCGTACCTCCAGCACGACCTCGGGCCGCGCAGCCCGTGGGGACGCTTCAAGCGGCTGCGCGCGCAGGTCGACGCGGTCTGCGACGAGCTGATGGCGCAGGCGCGGCGCGACCCGGACCTCGCCGAGCGCTCCGACGTGCTGGCGCTGCTGGTGCAGGCGACCTACGAGGACGGCGCGCCGATGCGTGACGCCGAGATCCGCGACCAGCTGATGACGATGCTCGCGGCCGGACACGAGACGACCGCCGCGCAGCTCGCCTGGACCGTCGAGCGGCTGCGCCGCCACCCGGACGTGCTGGAGCGGCTCGTCGCCGAGGCGGACGCAGGCGGGCGCGAGCTGCGCGACGCGACGATCCGCGAGGTGCAGCGGCAGCGGCCGGTGATCATGTTCACGACCCGGCTCGTGAAGGAGCCGTTCGAGCTGGGCGGCTTCATGCTGCCGCCCGGCACGCGGATCGCGCTGGCGGGCGCGCTGACGCACTACGACGAGCGGCTGTTCGCAGACCCGTTCGCGTTCTCGCCCGAGCGCTTCCTCGGCAGAAAGCCCGAGACGTACGCGTGGCTGCCGTTCGGCGGCGGCGTCCGCCGCTGCATCGGGGCGGCGTTCGCGCACATGGAGATGGACGTCGTGCTGCGCACGATCCTGCTGACCTACGCGCTCGCGCCGACCTCCTCGCCGCCGGAGCGGATGAAGTTCCGCGGGATCGCGCACACGCCGGCGAGCGGCGGGCTCGCGCGGGTGACGCCGCGCGCCGGGACCGACGGGAGCGACGGCGCCGGCGCGAGCGAGCAGGCGGCCGGGCGCATGGCGGTGGCGGCATGAGCGGCGGCGGCGTGAGCGATGACCGGCGCGGCGTGAGCGACGCCCCGGCGCGCGCCGAGCGGATCGTCGAGGTCGGGCGCGGGATGGCGCTCTGCTGCGAGACGTTCGGCGCGCCGGAGCACGACCCGCTGCTGCTGATCTCCGGTCTCGGCCAGCAGCTGCTCGCCTGGCCGGCGGAGCTGTGCGAACAGCTCGCCGCACGCGACCTGCACGTGATCCGCTTCGACAACCGCGACGTCGGCCGCTCGACGCGCGCGAACGTGCGCCCGCCGACGCCGCTGCGGTTCGCGACGCGCCGCTTCGAGCGCGGCCAGTACACGCTCGCCGACATGGCGCAGGACACCGCGGGCCTGCTCGACGCGCTGGAGCTGGGCGCCGTCCATGTCGCCGGCAGATCGATGGGCGGCATGATCGGGCAGACGCTCGCTGCGCGGCAGCCGCACCGCGTCCGCAGCCTCACGTCGATCATGTCGACGACCGGCGCACGCCGCATCGGGCGACCGGCGCCGTCGACCTGGCGGCTGATGCTGGGGAGACCGTCGGCCGAGCGCGACGTCTCGATCGAGCGCTCGGTCGTGCTGTGGCGGCACATCGGCTCGCACGGCTTCCCGTTCGACGAGCCGGCGGTGCGCGCGCTCGCGGGCGAGGCGTGGGACCGCGGCCACGACCCGGCCGGCGTCGCCCGTCAGCTGGCGGCGATCGTCAAGTCCGGCGACCGCACGGCCGAGGTGCGCGCGATCGCCGCGCCGACGCTGGTCGTGCACGGCGACCGCGACCGGATGGTCCACCCGACCGGCGGCGCGGCGACCGCGGCGGCGATCCGCGGCGCGCGGCACGAGACGATCGCGGGCATGGGCCACGACCTCCCGCGCGGCGCCTGGCCGCGCCTGGTCGACCTGATCGCCGGTCAGGTCGCCCGCGGCGGCGGGGCGACGGTGCAGGCGGCGGCTGACGCGAGCGGCGGCAGCGCGGTGGGCGGCGCGGCGACGGAGGGCGCGGCGACGGACGGCGCGACGACGGACGGCGCGGCGACGGACGCGGTCAGTGCGGCGCCCGCGCGGTGACGCGGCCGGGGTCGAGCACGCTCTTGATCACGTCGCTCGCGACGGCGCGGACCTCGCTCAACGGCTCGTCGTGCTCGATCGCGTGCGCGACCAGCTCGCGCAGGCCGCCGACGAGCAGCACCGCCGTCGCCATCGAGACGCGCGAGACGCCGGAGCGCTGCATCCCGTCGCTGCTGGCGAGCCGCATCAGCAGTCTCGCGAAGCTCTCGATCGCGTCGCGCTGGCGCGCGGTGCCGACGGCGCCGAGCGCGGGCACCTCGCGGATGAAGCTGACCGTCAGCTCCGGCTCTGACGCGATCGCGTCGACGTACGTCCCGAGCGCCTGATCGACCTGCTCCTCCCAGCCGGCGGCGGGGTCGACCGACGCGGCGACCGCCTCGACCAGCAGCTCGCCGACGACGTCGAACAACGCCAGGTAGCAGGCCTCGCGGTCCTCGAACTGTTCGTAGAACGAGCGGCGCGAGGTGCGCGCGTGCGCGACGACCTCCGTGACGGTGCTGTCGCGGTAGCCGTGCGCGCGGACCGCTGCGGCCATGCCGGCGACGAGCCGGTCCCGGTGGCCGGCGCTCAGCGGCAGCTGCGGCAGCTCGCTCATGCCGCCACCGTACCACCGGCGGTACGGCGGGATACCGGCGCCGCCCGCCGCCGCCCGGCCGCCCGCCACCGCCGCCGCGCCACCCGCCGCCGCCCGCCGCCGCGCCACCCGCCGCCGCCCGCCGCCGCGCCACCCGCCGCCGCCCGCCGCCGCGCCACCCGCCGCCGCCCGCCGCCGCGGCACCCGCCGCCGCGCGCCACCCTACCCGCGCGCGTACGTCGTGCGCGCCTGCTCCAACAGGGCGCGCGCGGCGGGCGAGTGGTGACGGCCCTCACGCCACGCGAGCGCGATGCGGTGCGTCAGCGCCGGGCGCACCAGCTCGGCGACCGCGACCTGCGGGCCGGGCGCGAGCGCGTCCGAGCGCGGCAGCACCGCGACGCCGAGGCCGGCGGCGACGATCGCACGGGTGCGGGCGACCTCGCGCGTCTCGAACGCGATCCGCGGGGCGAAGCCGGCCGCGAGCGCGGCGGCAGCGACCGCCTCGCGGATCGTCGCACCCGGCGTGAAGGCGACGAACCGCTCGTCGCGCAGGTCGGCGAGCGCGACACGACGGCGCCCGGCGAGGCGGTGCGCGGGCGGCAGCGCGGCGACCAGCCGCTCGTGCGCGAGCGGCCGCACGCCGAGCCCTTCGAGGTCGCCGCGCGCGACCGTCGAGAGCAGCGCGACGTCCAGCTCGTCCGCTCGCAGCTGCGCGGCGAGCGTCGTGCTGAGGTCCTCGCGCACGGCCAGCTCAACCGCCGGGAAGCGGGCGTGGAAGTCCGCCAGCAGCGGCAGCAGGTCGAGCGGGCCCGGCGTCTGCGTCAGCCCGATCGTCACGCGGCCGGCGAGCAGGCCGCTGACCTGCTGCAGCTCCGCGCCGGCCGCATCCAGTTCCGCGAGCACGCGCCGCGCCCGCGCGACCAGCAGCTCGCCCGCCTCGGTCAACGCGACGCGGCGGGTCGTGCGGTCGACGAGCGGCAGCCCCAGCTCGTCCTCCAGCTTGCGGAGCTGCTGCGAGAGCGCTGGCTGCGCGACGTGGGAGCGTGCCGCCGCGCGCGTGAAGTGACGTTCGTCGGCGAGCGCGACGAGGTAGCGCAGCTGACGAAATTCCATAAGCAAACCTTATGACAGTTCGATCACAACGGTCTTGGACTTCTGAATCGGCAACGTCGATCGTGACCCGTCGCGGAACCCGGACGAAGGAGGAGCGGTGACGACGGTGGCAACGGGCAAGGTGGTCGCGAGCGCGGCCGAGGCGGTCGGCGATATCGGCGACGGCGCGCTGCTGGCCGTCGGCGGCTTCGGCCTCTGCGGCATCCCGACCGCGTCGATCGCGGCGCTGCGGGACCAGGGCGCCGGTGGGCTGACGGTCGTCTCCAACAACTGCGGGATCGACGACGCCGGGCTCGGGCTGCTGCTCGCGAACGGGCAGATCGCGACGATGGTCGCCTCCTACGTCGGCGAGAACAAGACGTTCGAACAGCTGTTCCTGTCCGGCGAGCTGGACGTCGAGCTGGTCCCGCAGGGGACCCTCGCCGAGCGGCTGCGCGCGGGCGGCGCCGGCGTACCGGCCTTCTACACGCCGGCGGGTGCCGGCACGCTCGTCGCGGAGGGCAAGGAGACGCGCGCGTTCGGCGGCGTCGAGCATCTGCTCGAGCACGCGATCGTCGCCGACTTCGCGCTCGTGCGCGCGTGGAAGGGCGATCCGCTCGGCAACCTCGTCTACCGCCGTACGGCGCGCAACTTCAACCCGCTCGTCGCCGCCGCGGGCCGCGTCACGATCGCGGAGGTCGAGGAGCTGGTCGGCGTCGGCGAGCTGGACGGCGACCACGTCCACACGCCCGGCGTCTTCGTCCAGCGCGTCTTCCAGGCGCCGCCGGCCGAGAAGCGGATCGAGCGCCGCACGGTGGCGAGCCGATGAGCGCCACCGCCGCCGGCGCGCGCGAGCTGATCGTCGCCCGCGCCGCGCGAGAGATCGAGGACGGGATGGTCGTCAACCTCGGGATCGGCATGCCGACGCTGCTCGCGAACGCCGGCATGGCGAGACGCGACGTGCTGCTGCAGTCCGAGAACGGCTTGCTCGGGATCGGGCCGTACCCGCACGAGGACGCGGTCGACGCAGACCTGATCAACGCGGGCAAGGAGACCGTCACGGCGGTGCCGGGCGCCTCCTACTTCGACAGCGCCGAGTCGTTCGCGATGATCCGCGGCGGCCATGTCGACCTCGCGATCCTCGGCGGGATGGAGGTGTCGGCGGGCGGCGACCTCGCGAACTGGATGATCCCCGGCAAGCTGGTCAAGGGAATGGGCGGTGCGATGGACCTCGTCCAGGGCGCGAAGCGGACCGTCGTCGTGATGGAGCACCGCAGCCGCGGCGGCGCGTCGAAGGTCAAGGCCGCGTGCGCGCTGCCGCTGACCGGCGTCGGCGTCGTCGACCGGTTGATCACCGACCTGGCCGTCTTCGACTTCCCACGCGCGGACGGCCGTCGCACGATGGTGCTCGTCGAGACGCAGCCCGGCGTCGCGCTCGACGAGGTCGTGCGGCACACCGATGTCGATTTCGAGGACGGCCGTTCGTCGCACGTGTAGAAAGAGGGAACGACGACGAAGGAGACGGCATGCGCTTCATGATGTTCATCTACCCGGCCCACCACGGCGAGACCGCCGAGATGACGGCCGACCAGGTCGAGGCGATGATGAAGTACAACGAGGAGCTGACGAGAGCGGGCGCGCTGCTCGCGCTCGACGGCCTCCACTCGCCGGCTGACGGCGTGCGCGTCTCCTTCTCCGGCGGCAGACGCAGCGTGGTCGACGGCCCGTTCGCGGAGGCGAAGGAGCTGATCGGCGGCTACTGGATCATCGACGTGCGGTCCAAGGAGGAGGCCGTCGAGTGGGCGTCGCGCTGCCCCGCCGCCGACGGCGACATGATCGAGGTGCGCCGGATGCAGGAGTTCGCCGACTTCCCCGAGGAGGTCCAGGACGTGGCGACGCTCTCGCAGGATCCGCCGGAGCAGACGAGCGCGAGCTAGCGCCGGTGAGCGCCACGCCCGACGTCGACCGCGCGATCGACGCCGTCTGGCGGATCGAGTCGGCGCGCGTGATCGGCGCGCTGACGCGGATGGTGCGCGACGTCGGCCTCGCCGAGGACCTCGCGCAGGACGCGCTCGTCGCCGCCCTGGAGACGTGGCCGCGGTCGGGCGTCCCGGACAACCCGGGCGCCTGGCTGACGGCGACTGCCAAGCACCGCGCGATCGACCGGCTGCGTCGCGACAGACGGCTGGAGCAGAAGCACGAGCTGCTCGCGCGCGATCTCGCGCTCGAGCCCGGGGCAGGCGTCGCCGCGCCCGCGGCGGCGGCGGCGAACGACGAGGTCGGCGACGACGTCCTCGGCCTGATGTTCATCTGCTGCCATCCGGTCCTGCCGACCGAGTCGCGGATCGCGCTGACGCTGCGGCTGCTCGGCGGCCTCACGACGCCTGAGATCGCGCGCGCGTTCCTCGTCCCGGAGAAGACGCTGGCGCAGCGGATCGTGCGCGCGAAGCGGACGCTCGCCGCGGCGCAGGTGCCGTTCGAGGTGCCGGCCGGCGACGAGTTGGAGCCGCGCCTGGCGTCGGTGCTGGAGGTCGTCTACCTGATCTTCAACGAGGGCTACTCGGCGACGGCCGGCGAGGAGTGGATGCGGCCGGCGCTGTGCGACGAGGCGCTGCGGCTCGGCCGGATCCTCGCCGGGCTCGCGCCGCGCGAGCCGGAGGTCCATGGCCTGGTCGCGCTGATGGAGCTGCACGCGTCGCGCACCGCCGCGCGAGTCGACCGCGCGGGAGAGCCGGTGCTGCTGCTCGACCAGGACCGCTCGCGCTGGGACCTGCTGCTGATCGGCCGCGGTCTCGCCGCGCTCGACCGCGCCGAGCGGCTGCGCCGGCCGCTCGGCCCGTACGCGCTGCAGGCCGGGATCGCCGCCTGCCATGCGCGTGCGCGCACGCCTGAGGAGACGAACTGGGCGCGGATCGCCGCGCTGTACGACGCGCTCTCGCAGGTCGCGCCGTCGCCGGTCGTCGAGCTGAACCGCGCCGTCGCGCTGGGGATGGCGTTCGGCCCCGAGGTCGGGCTGGAGCTGGTCGACACGCTCGTCGGCGATCCGGCGCTGGCGGGCTACCACCTGCTGCCGAGCGTGCGCGGCGACCTGCTCGAACGGCTCGGCCGCCGCGCCGAGGCGCGCGCCGAGTTCGAGCGCGCGGCGGCGATGACTCAGAACGCGCGCGAGCGGACGCTGCTGCTGCGCCGCGCCGCCGCGCTCTGACCGCTCAGCGCTCCTGCAGCACCGACAGGACGTTGCCCGCGGGATCCGTGAACCAGGCGATCAGCGGTCCCTCCTCGCGCATCACGCCGTTCTCGTCCTGTCTCATGCCGTCGTAGCGCTCGAAGCTGACGCCGCGCGCCGTCAGCTCGGCGACGGCGGCGTCGATGTCGTCGACGGGGAAGTTGAGGATCGTGTAGCCGGCAGGCACGTGATCGGGCTTCGGGTAGACGAGCGTCGGCCGGTCGCCGGCGATGTGGAGCGTCAGCAGGCCGTGCTCCTCGGTCACTCTGAGCCCGAGCGTCTCGCCGTAGAACTGCTTGGCGCGCGCGAGATCGTCGACTGCGAAGCCGCTGAACGCCTTGGTCTTCTCGAACATGGTCCGTCTCCTTTGCGCTTGGGTTGACTCAGACGGCCTCGGAGCACGCCTGCGCCGAGGCGTCGTGCCGAGCCGCGGGCTCGCGCCGCCGCTGCAACGGCGACGGGCGCAGCACGGCGAGGGCGACGACGATCGCCGCGACGACGAGGCCGGCGGCGATCATGAAGGCGAGGTGGTACCCGCCCGTGAGTGCGGCGGCGGCGGAGTCGCCGCGGGCGGTCAGCGTCTCGGTGCGGGTCGCGGAGAGCGTCGCGAGCACGGCGAGGCCGAGCGCGCCGCCGACCTGTGCGGTCGTGTTGACGAGGCCGGACGCGAGTCCCGCCTCGCTCGGCTGCGCGCCGGCCATCGCCAGCGTCATCAGCGCGGGGAACGCGAGGCCCGCGCCGAGCCCGAGCAGCACCATCACCGGGAAGACGTGCGTGAGGTAGGAGCCGTCGACCGGCGCCAGCGCGAACAGCGCCAGCGACGCCGCGATCGAGACGAGGCCCGGCAGCAGCGTCGCGGCCGCGCCGAAGCGCGTCACGAGCCGCTCGGAGTAGCGGATCGAGAGCGTGCCCATCACGATCGTCGTCGGCAGGAAGGCGAGGCCGATCTGGAGCGCGTCGTAGCCGAGCACGCGCTCGAGGTAGAGCGCACCAAGGAAGAAGGTGCCGAACATGCCGGCGACGCTGAGGCCCTGGATCGCGTTCGCGCCGCTCAGGTTGCGCGAGCGGAAGATCCGCAGCGGCACGAGCGGGTTGCCGGCGGTCGCCTCGCGCACGACGAACGCGACCAGCAGCGCGATCGACACGGCGCCGAGCAGGAGCGTCTGCCCGGCGCCCCAGCCCAGCTCGGCGGCGGGCTTGACGATCGTGTAGACGCCGAGCATCAGCGCGCTGGTGATCAGCACCGCGCCGGGGACGTCGGCGCCGCCGCGGAAGCCGATGCCCTCGTCGGCGTCGAGCAGCCGCGCCGCCGCGACGGCGGTCGCGATCCCGATCGGGACGTTGATGAAGAAGATCCAGTGCCAGCTGATCGCCTGCGTCAGCACGCCGCCGGCGAGCAGGCCGACGGAGCCGCCGGCCGAGGCGACGAACGCGTAGACGCCGATCGCCTTCGCCTGCTCGCGGGGCTGCGGGAACATCGTCACGATCATGCCCAGGATCACGGCCGAGGTGAGCGCGCCGCCGGCGCCCTGCACAAAGCGCGCCGCGACGAGCACGCCGGGGCTCTGCGCAACGCCGCAGGCGAGCGACGCGAGCGTGAAGACGCCGAGCCCGGTCATGAAGACGCGCTTGCGGCCGACGAGGTCGCCGATCCGCCCGGCCAGCAGCATCAGCCCGCCGAACGCGATCAGGTAGGCGTTGACGACCCAGGCGAGGCTGGACGCCGAGAAGCCGAGGTCGTCCTGGATGACTGGAAGCGCGACGTTCACGACGGTCGCGTCGAGCACGATCATCAGCATCCCCAGGCAGAGGACGTAGAGGGCAATCTGGCGGCGGAGGTCGGTCGTCTGTTCCATGGCGATCTCTCTCTTCGTGTCGGGGCGTCGGGGTCTGTGGGTAGAGACCGGCCCGCACCCGCAGACTCATCGGTCGGTGTCGGCCGTGACTGCATACATTATTTGTATGCAATTGCCTGCTACGCTCGATCGATGCCGACGCGAGAGACAGTGGACGTGCCGAACGCCCTCCGCAGGGACATCGCCGGGTTCGCCTTCAAGCCCGGTGACCGCCTCGTCGAGGAGGCGCTGTCGGAGCGCTACGGCGTCAGCCGTACGCCGGTGCGCGAAGCGCTGCGGCAGCTGGAGGCGGAGGGGCTGATCGAGTCGCAGGGCACGCGACGGCTCGTCCGGCGGCTCGACGTCGCCGAGCTGGAGGACGTCTACCGCGTGCGCGCACAGCTCGAACGGCTCGCCGCGAGCCTCGCCGCCGAGCGCGCGAGCGACACCGCGATCGACGCGCTCGCCGCCGGCTGGGACGTCGAGCAGGAGCACGCGGACGGCGACGCGGGCGACGCCTATTACGGCGCGGACGTGCGCTTCCACGACGGCGTCGCGGCGCTGTCGGGCAACGAGTTCGTGCGCACGTCGCTGCAACGTGCGAGCGACCGCATCGCGATCGTGCGGATCGTCGACTTCAGCACCGCCGCGCGGATCGCGACGACGCGCCGCGAGCACCGCGAGATCCTCGGCGCGATCCGCGCCCGCGACGCCGACCGTGCCGGCGCGCTGATGGAGGCGCACATCGACGCGGCGATGAGCAACGTGCGCACGCTGCTGACCGCCGCGCTCGCGCGCATCTACCTCGACCCGCCGGCGCGATGACGACGCCCGGCGTCACGACGGACGAGCTGCTGCTCGCGAACGCGACCCTGCCCGACGGCCGCCGCGCCTCGGTGCGTGTCGCCGGCGGGCGGATCGCCGCGATCGAGCTGGCGGACGAGGGCGGGCGCGGCGACGCGCCGGCCGCGCCGGCCTCCGTCCCGCCCGCTGCCGCCACACGCATCGACCTCGCGGGCGCGCTGCTCGCGCCGGCGTTCGTCGACGGCCACATCCACCTCGACAAGGTCTTCATCGGCGTGCCGTGGCGCCCGCACGTGCCGCAGGACTCGCTCGCCGGGCGGATCGCGGCCGAGCGCGCCGCGCTCGCCGAGATCGACGCCGAGGTCCCGATCGCCGAGCGCGCCGTCGCACTCGTGAGACGGGCGGCCGCGTACGGCACCGGCCACCTGCGCACGCATGTCGACGTCGACACCCGCCACGGGCTCACGCGGCTGGAGGCGGTACTGGAGGCGCGCGAGCGCTGCCGCGAGCTGGCCGGCATCCAGATCGTCGCGTTCCCGCAGTCGGGCGTCCTGTCGGACCCCGGCACCGCCGAGCTGCTCGACGCCGCCGTCCGCGCGGGCGCCGACGTCGTCGGCGGACTCGACCCAGCCGGCTTCGACGGCGACGTCGAGGGCCAACTGGGCGTCGTCTTCGACGTCGCCGAGCGGCACGCCGCGCGCGTCGACGTCCACCTCCATGACGCCGGCACGCTCGGCGCGTTCGAGCTGCGCCGGATCGCCCACCACACCGAGCGGCGCGGACTCCAGGGGCGCGTCGTCGTCAGCCACGCGTACTGCCTCGGCGAGATCGACGCCGACGACTTCGGCGCGACCGCCGAGGCGCTCGCGCGCGCAGGCGTCGCGATCCTCACCAACGCGCCCGGCGGCTCGGCGATGCCGCCGGTGCTGCGGCTGCGCGCGGCCGGTGTCGAGGTGCTCGCCGGCACCGACAACATCCGCGACGCCTGGTGGCCGTACGGCACCGGCGACATGCTCGAACGCGCGTACATGGTCGGCTACCGGCAGAGCCTCTTCACCGACGAGGAGCTGGCGGTCGCGTTCGAGCTGGCGACCGCCGCCGGCGCCCGCACGCTCGGCGTCGAGGGCTACGGCCTGGAGGTTGGCGCGCGCGCCGACCTCGTCGCGATCGACGCGCCGTCGCTGCCGGAGGCGGTCGCCGCCCCGCCGCGGCGACTGCTCGTGCTCCACGACGGCCGGATCGTCGCCGACACGCGCTGAGCCGCCGCGGCCGCCCCCAGGCGCGCACGGCGCCCTCACGCGTGCCGCTCCGCCCACCCCTCACGCGTCGCGCGCCCGCTGCGTCACCGCGATGCACGCGAGCACGACGCCCGCAGCGATCGGCGCGGCCGGCGGCAGCCGCTCGCCGAGCAGCGCGACCGCCCAGACCAGCGTCAGCAGCGGCTGTGCGAGCTGCAGCTGGCTCGCGCGCGCGACGCCGATCGCGGCCATCCCGCGGTACCAGACGACGAAGCCGCCGAACTGCGAGATCGCGGCGATGTAGAGCAGCGCGGCGACGGCGCGCGGATCGGGGTGCAGCGGCTCGACCGCCAGTCCCGCGAGCGCGAGCGGCACCGTCGCCGGCAGCGCCGCGACGAGCGCCCACGCGATCACCTGCCAGCCCGGCAGCTCGCGCGCGAGCCGCCCGCCCTCGGCGTAGCCCCAGGCGCAGACGAGCAGCGCGACGAGCAGGAACGCGTCGCCGACGGTCGGCCGCCCGCCGCTCTGCTGGAGCGTGAACGCGACCACGGTCGCGCCGCCCGCTCCCGCCGCCGCCCAGAAGAGGCGCGACGGACGCGTCCGCGTCAGCGCCGCGGAGATCGCGGCGGTCGCGAGCGGCAGCCCGCCGATCACGACCGCCGCGTGCGCGGTCGAGGAGGTCTGGAGCGCGAGCGTCGTCAGCAGCGGGAAGCCGACGACGCAGCCGCCGGCGACGACGAGCAGACCGGGCCAGTGGCGGCGAGCCGGCATCGGCACGCGGCCGACGGCCAGCCACACGGCGGCGAGCAGCGCCGCGAGCACGCAGCGCAGCCCTGTCGCCGTCCACGCCCCGACGCCGTCCAGGACCCACGTCGTGGCGGGGAAGCTGAACGAGAAGCAGAGGACGCCTGAAGCCGCGAGCAGCGTCCCGCCGCTTACCGCTACCCGCCGCTCAACAGTAGCGCTACTCTGTGCTGACATGAATCAGAGTAGCAGTGTCACGAGACTTGTTGACACTCTCCGCGAGGAGCTTGACCGCTATCCGGTCGGCGAGAAGCTGCCGTCAAGCCGCGAGCTGACCGAGCGCCACCACGTGAGCCCGGTGACGGTCTCGCGCGCGATCGCCGCGCTCGTCGCCGAGGGGCTCGTCGTCTCGCGCCCCGGCGCCGGCGTCTTCCGCGCACGCAGGCGCGCCGCTGCGCCGCCGCCCGGCGACCTCTCGTGGCAGGCGGTCGCGCTCAGCGCCGAGCCGAGCCAGGCCGCGAGCGAGCCGGGCATCCGCACGGTCGACGCGAGCGGCGTGCTGGTGACGCTCGACGCGCCGCCGCCGGACGTGATCGACCTCAACGGCGGCTACCTCCACGCCAGCCTGCAGCCGGAGCGGGCGCTCGCCGCCGCGCTCGCGCGCGCCGGCCGCCGGCCCGGCGCCTGGGGCCGCCCGCCGGTCGAGGGGCTGCCGGAGCTGCGGGCGTGGTTCGCGCGCGACATCGCCGGCTCCGGCGGTGCGCTCGGCGCGGCCGACGTGCTCATCACCGGCGGCGGCCAGAACGCGCTCGCGACGACGATGCGCTCGCTCGCGGCGCCCGGCGCGCACGTGCTCGTCGAGTCGCCGACCTACCCCGGCCTGCTCGCGATCGCGCGCGCCGCCGGCCTGCGGCCGGTGCCGGTCCCGGTCGACGCCGACGGCGTTCGCCCCGACCTGCTGGAGCAGTCGCTGCGGGCGACCGGCGCGCGTCTGTTCGTCTGCCAGCCGCTGTTCCACAACCCGACCGGCGCCGTCCTCTCGCGCGACCGCCGCGACGAGCTGCTCACGATCGCGCGCGCCGCGGGGGCGTTCGTCGTCGAGGACGACTTCGCTCGCCACCTCGTCCACTCCGACACGCCGACGCCGTCCCCGCCGCTCGCCGCGGCCGACCCCGACGGGATCGTCGTGCACGTGCGCTCGCTGACGAAGACCGCGTCGCCGAGCCTGCGGATCGCCGCGCTGACCGCCCGCGGACCGGCGCTCGAACGGCTCCGCAGCCAGCTCGTCGTCGACAGCTTCTTCGTCGCACGGCCGTTGCAGGAGGCGACGCTGGAGCTGGTCGGCTCGCCCGCCTGGTCGCGCCATCTGCGAACGCTCGGCGGCGCGCTGCGAGAGCGCCGGGAGGCGGTCCTCACGACCCTCCGGCGCGAGCTGCCGGAGCTGCCCGCCGTCCACGCACCGATCGGCGGCTACCACGTCTGGCTGCGGCTCCCGCACGGCACCGACGCCTCGCTCTGCGTTGCCGCCGCACTGCGCGGCGGCGTCGCCGTCACGCTCGGCGACCCCTACTTCCCGGCCGAGGCGCCGGGCCCGCACGTGCGGCTCAGCTACGTCGGCGCGGCGAGCACGGCCGAGCTGGTCGACGGTGTGCGGCGATTCGCCCGCGCGCTCGCCGCGACCTGAGTGCTCACCGCGCCACGCGCCCGTGACGGAACGCCGTCCGCCGCACGCCGTCGAGGTCGAGCCGAACGCCGCTCCCCGGCGCGCTCGGGGGCGTGACGCGGCCGCCGGCGACGCGCTCGATCCACGGCGCGCCGGCGAGCAGCGTGCGCGCAGTCGAACGGGCGGTCGGCCGGGAACGCCTCGACGAACACGGCCGTCTCGGCGGCGAGCGCGCGATGGTGGTGCAGCTCCGGGTGGACGTGGGTCGAGACCGCCCGGCCGTGCGCCTGCGCCGCGCGGCAGAGGTCGAGCGCGGCGCCGAGGCCGCACCAGCAGCACGGGCAGCTCGCGCAGGCGCCCGCCGAGCAGCCGCCACAGCGGCTCGCCGGCCGCCTGCGCGTCGAGGTCCCAGAGGCAGACCTCCAGCAGCGAGCGGGCGTGGCCGAGGATCCCGGTCGCCTCCAGCGGCCGCGTGCGCGCGTCCGCCAGCGCGGCCCAGCCAGCGCGGTCGCGCGCGTCGCGCCCCAGCAGCAGCGGCGCGAGCAGGTCGAGGATCGCGCCGTCGAGCGGCGCGCGGCGGCTGAACGCGAGCGCGTCGGCGACGAGGCCGCCGGCGGTCGTGACGCGCACGGCGACGTACTCGCGGCTCGTCGTGACCCACGCGCCGAAGTCGAGCGGGGCGGGCAGCGGGACGCTGCACGCCCACGCCTCGACCGCGACGACCTCCGTCGCCGGCGCGCTCACCGGGTCACCTGGCCGTCGCGCGCGACGCCGCGAACGGGACGCTCGTCGGCGTCGAACAGCGCGAGCGTCAGCCAGCTCGTGTGCGTCGCGCGGCCCGCGAGCCGGTGCGCGGTGCCGGCCGCGACAGCGGCGGCGAGGCCGTCGCCGGGGCTGTGCGTCATCGGCTCGACGGCGACGATCCGCGAGCGCCCGTAGAACGGCATCCCGGTGCCGCCGATCTCGTGCCAGACCCACACGTCCGGCATCGTCTCGAGGTCCCAGGCGAGCGCGACCCCGCGGCCGCCGGCGGCGTCGCGCAGCGCGGCCCAGCCCTCCGGGCGGCGGGTATGGAACGCGTCGCCCTCGCGGATGACCCCCTCAGCCGGGATCGGCTCGATCTGCGCGCCCGGCAGGTCGATCCGCATCCCCGGCAGCGCCTCGAACGCCGGATGGTGGCCGAGCAGGAACGGCATCTCCAGGTCGGACTCGTTCGTCACCGTCTCCTCGATCCGCAGCGCGGCGCGGTCGGCGTCGAGCGTCATCCGCCGCTCCAGAACGAGCGGCAGCCGCGCGGCGACGCGCACCGTCGCGCTGCGCTCGTCGGCCGCGACGACCTCCCACGGCGCGACGGACGCCTCGCCGTGCATCGGCAGCGGGACCCCCGCGACGGTGCAGGCGGCACCGGCGTTGGGGAAGACCTCCTGCCAGCCGCCGCGGTAACCCGACAGCCAGTCCAGCTCGGGATCGCCGTAGCCGAGCGGCGCGGGGCCGGCGGGCTGCGGCGCCGCCCAGTCGTAGAACGCGAGCACGTTGTCGCCGCCGGAGCGGCCGACGAAGCGGATCTCGGCGCCGCGCTCGGGCGCGAGCTCGACGCGCATCCGTCCGTCGTCGAGCGCGATCACAGCTCCGGTGCCTCCGGGTCGCCGCTCCACGGGATCCAGCCGAACGCCGACCAGCCGCCGTCGGGGGCGATCACCTGCCCGGTCACGAACGACGACTGGTCGCTCGCGAGGAACAGCGCGACCTGGCCGATCTCCTCCGGCCGGCCCCAGCGCCGCATCGGCACGCGGCCGAGGTAGGCGGGCGCGTCGACCTGGCCGGCGGCGACCGCGTCGGTCAGCATCTGCGTCTCGGTGACGCCCGGCGCAACGGTTCCAGCACCGTATCGGTCAGAACGCCGACACGTCAAGGCCCGCCGCCCGCCCCCGCCGGGCCGCGCCGCTCGCCCGCGCCGCCCGCGCCCTCCCCGAGTGATGTGCGTCGCGAAATGGGTCCCCTGGACCCAGAAACCACGACACATCCGCGGGCCGGCGGCCGGCGCGCGCCCGCGCCGCGCCGCGCCCGCCGCCCCAACCCCTACACGACGATCGCGGCCAGCTCGCGCTTGAGGACCTTGCCGGTCGGGTTGCGCGGGAGCGCGTCGAGGAAGACGGCCTCGCGCGGGACCTTGTAGCGCGCGAGGTTCTCGCGCACGAACGCCTTGACCGCGTCCTCGCCCAGCTGCTCGCCCGCGCGCACGACGACGAACGCGCGCAGCCGCTGGCCCCATGCCTCGTCCTCGACGGCGATCAGCGCCGCCTCCTCGACCGCCGGGTGACGGTGCAGCAGCTCCTCGACCTCGGCCGGGAAGACGTTCTCCCCGCCCGAGACGATCATCTCGTCGTCGCGGCCGTCGACGAACAGCCGCCCGGCCGCGTCGAAGTGGCCGACGTCGCCGCTCGACATCAGCCCGTCGATCGTCTCCTTCGAGCCGCCGCCGGTGTAGCCCTCGAACTCGAAGCCGTTGCCGACGAAGATGCGGCCGCTGTGCCCCGGCCCCGTGACCGGCGCGCCGGCGTCGTCGTAGAGCCGAACGACCGCGCCCGGCGGCGGCCGCCCGACGCAGCCCGGCTCGACCGCGAGGTCGGCCGGCGTCGCGATCGTCGCGTAGGCGACCTCGGTCGAGCCGTAGAGGTTGTAGACGCGCGGCCCGAACGCCGCCGTCGTGCGCTCGCACAACTCGGCGCCGAGCTGCGAGCCGGCGACGAAGACGATCCGCAACGCCGACAGGTCGCGGCCCGCGACGGCGTCGTCGCCGAGCGCGAGCACGCGCCGCAGCATCACCGGCACGACGACGACGGCCGACGCGCGGTGGCGCGCGAGGTCGTCGAGCAGCACTGCGGGATCGAAGCGGCGGCGCAGCACGAGCGTCGAGCCGAGCGCCAGCGCGAGCTGCCCCTGCACGAAGCCGAGCGAGTGGAACAGCGGCGCCGCCACGACGGTCGTCTCGCCGGCGCGGAACGGCACCACCGACAGCAGCGCGCCGAGCGGCTGGAGCGACTTCGGGACCGTCCGCGGCGCGCCCTTCGGCGTGCCGGTCGTGCCGCTCGTCAGCACCACCAGCTTCGCCTCCGACGCCGGTCTCGGCGGCGGCGCGGGACTGCCCCGCGCGATCAGCGCCTCCAGCGTCCCCGGGGCGGCGGCGCCGTCGTCGGTCCACGCGCGCCAGCGCCCGAGGCGCGGCTCGATCCCGTCGAGGAACGTCGCGTACTCGTCGTCGTGGACGAGCAGGTCGACGCCCTCGCGCGCCGCGACGTCGCGGATCTGCGGCCCGGCGAAGTCGGTGTTCAGCAGCACGACCCGCGCGCCGCAGCGGGCGGCGGCGGTCGTCGCCTCGACGAACCCGCGGTGGTTGCGCGCGAGGATCGCGACCCCGTCGCCCGCCCGCAGGCCGTGGGCGCGCCAGCCGTTCGCGAGCGCGTTGGCGCGGCGGTCGAGCTGCGAGAACGTCAGCGTCCCGCGCTCGTCGATCAGCCCCGGCCGGTCGCCGCGGCGGCGCGCGGCGAGCGCCGGCAGCGCGCCGACGAAGCCGTAGCGCGCGACGTCGCGCAGGTTGCGCGCGAAGCTGCGCGGCGGCTCCGGCCGCACCACGCCGGCGCGCACGCAGGCCGTCACGTACGTCACCTCGTTGCGTGCGCGGAGTGCGATGTCGGCTGGTCGCACCATATGCCGGTGTCAACCTACCCGAGCTATCGTGCCGGGATGGCCACTAACGAGAAGCCCCAGGTCGACGTCCCCTCCGACCAGCCGCCGTCCTACCAGCTCGAGCTCGACGATCTCGTCGTCGGCGACGGCGAGGAGGCGGTCGCCGGACAGATCGTCGAGGTCCACTACGTCGGCGTGTCGTGGTCCAACGGCCAGCAGTTCGACGCCTCGTGGGATCGCGGCGACACCTTCAAGTTCGGCCTCGGCAAGGGCCAGGTGATCGAGGGCTGGGACAAGGGCGTCGCCGGCATGAGAGTCGGCGGCCGCCGCCGGATCACGATCCCGCCGCTGATGGGCTACGGGAAGCGCGGAGCCGGCGGCGTGATCGGGCCCGACGAGACGCTCGTCTTCGTCGTCGACCTGATCGGCGTGCGCTGAGGCGACGGACGGCGGGCGGCGGGGCGCGTCAGCCGGCGCCCGCGCCCGCCCCGTTCGCGGCGTCGAGCGGCGGCGCCTGCGCGCCGCCGCGACTGCGACCCGGGAGCCGCAGCGCCGCGAGCACCCCGAGCAGCGCGCCGCCCGCGACGACGTAGACGACGGTCCGCAGGCCGTCCGCGGTCGCGATCCGCAGCGGCTCGCCGGTCAGCCCGTCGAGGTCCGCGGTCGCGATCCCGACGAGCACCGCCAGGCCGGCGCCGCCGCCGACCTGCAGTGCCGTCGAGGCGAGGCCGGACGCTGTGCCCTGCTCGTGCGATTCGACGCCGGTCGAGGCGGCGAGGAACATCGCCGGGAAGATCAGCCCCATCGCGAGCCCGACGACGACGATCCCGCCGAGCGCGCCGAGGTACGTGCCGCCGGCCGAGATCCCGGCCGCGAGCAGGACGGCGCCGGCAGAGCCGAGCGCCATGCCGGCGATCAGCGTCGTCCGCGTTCCGTAGCGCGCGACCAGCCGCTCGGAGATGAGGTTGCCGGCGGTGATCGCGAGTGTCGGCCCGAGGAACGCCGCGCCACCCTCCAGTGCGGAGAAGCCGAGCACGTCCTGGAAGTGCAGCGTGAGGAAGTAGGGGACGGCCTGGAGCGTCATCCCGAACGCGAAGATCACGACGACGGCGGCGCCGAGGCTGCGGTTGGAGAACAGCCGCAGCGGCAGCAGCGGGCTGGCGCTGCGCGACTCGATCGCGACGAACGCGGCGAGCAGCGCGGCCGCGACCGCCGCCGCGCCGAGCACGAGCCCCGAGGTCCAGCCCTCCTCCGGCCCCTGCGCGATCGCGAGCACGAGCAGCGTCGCGCCACCGGTGCCGGTCAGCGCGCCGGGCAGGTCGAAGCTGCCGCGCGTGCGCGGGCCGTCGGCCGGGAGCAGCGCGAAGGCGGCGAGCGCCGCGACGATCACGAGCGGGACGTTGACGAAGAAGACGCCCTCCCAGCCGGTCGTCTCGGTCAGCACGCCGCCGAGCAGCGCGCCGAGGCTGAGGCCGACGGCCCCGGCGCCGGCCCACACCGTCATCGCGCGGTTGCGCTCGCGTCCCTCCGCGAACGTCGTCGAGACGAGCGACAGCGTCGCGGGGAAGAGGACGGCGGCGCCGATCCCCTGGAGGATCCGCGCGGCGACCAGCTGGCCGGGGCTCGTCGCGAGCCCGCCGAGCAGCGAGGCGCCGCCGAACAGCGCCATTCCGACGACGAACATGCGGCGCCGCCCGAGCAGATCCGAGAGGCGCCCGCCGAGCAGCAGGAAGCCGCCGTAGAAGATCGCGTAGCCGCTGAGGACCCATTGGAGCGAGTGGGCGGAGAAGCCGACGTCGCGCGCGATCTCGGGCAGCGCGACGTAGACGACGGTGAAGTCGAGCGAGGTGATCAAGGAGCCGAACGCGAGCAGCGCCAGGCTCCAGCCGAGCCGGCCACGAGCCGGCGACGACGGCGGTGTCGATGCGGAGGTCGAAGTCATGCGCGCCATTCTCAGCCTTCAAGTTGACTTGAAGTCAAGGGCTTGACTTCGACCTTGGTCGAACTACTACCTTGGACCGCATGCCCTCCACCGGACCCCCTCGCGCCGGACGCCGCGAATGGCTCGCGCTCGCCGTCCTCGCCCTCCCGACGCTGCTCGTCTCGATGGACCTGACCGTCCTCCACCTCGCGCTGCCATCGCTCAGCCGCGACCTCGACCCGAGCAGCACCCAGCTGCTGTGGATCGTCGACGTCTACGGCTTCCTGATCGCCGGCGCGCTGATCACGATGGGGACGCTCGGCGACCGTGTCGGCCGCCGGCGCCTGCTGCTGATCGGCGCCGCCGCGTTCGGTGCCGCCTCCGTGCTGGCGGCCTTCGCGACCAGCGCCGAGCTGCTGATCGCGGCGCGCGCGCTGCTCGGCGTCGCCGGCGCGACGCTGATGCCGTCGACCCTCTCGCTGATCCGCAACCTCTTCCACGACCCCGCCCAGCGGACGACCGCGATCGCGGTGTGGATGACCAGCTTCATGGCCGGCGCCGCGATCGGCCCGATCGTCGGCGGCCTGCTGCTGGAGCAGTTCTGGTGGGGCTCGGTCTTCCTGCTCGGCGTCCCCGTGATGGCGCTGCTGCTGGTGCTCGGCCCGCTGCTGCTGCCGGAGAGCCGCGACCCCGCCGCCGGCCGGCTCGACCTGCTGAGCGCCGCCCTCTCGCTCGTCGCGGTGCTGTCCGCCGTGTGGGGCGTCAAGCGGATCGCCGAGCACGGCGCCGACGGCGCGGCGATCGCGTCGCTCGCCGCCGGCCTCGCGCTCGGCACGGTCTTCGTGCTGCGCCAGCGGGGGCTCGCGGACCCGCTGATCGACCTGCGGCTGTTCCGTGCGCGCACGTTCAGCGGCGGGCTCGGCACGCAGACGCTGACGATCTTCGCGTTCGGCGGGACGCAGCTGTTCGTCGGCCAGTACCTCCAGCTCGTGCACGGGCTCTCGCCGCTGGAGGCGGGCCTGTGGCTGCTCCCGGGGATGCTCGCCGGCATCGCCGGCGCGATGCTCGCGCCCGTCGCCGTGCGGCACGTGCGGCCGGCCCGCGTGATCGGCACCGGCCTGCTGCTGGCCGCCGGCGGGCTGCTGGCGATCGCGTTCGTGAGCACCGGGTCCGGGCTCGCGCTGATCGTCGCCGGCCAGATGGTCGCCTCGTTCGGCGTCGGACCCGCGATGACGCTGACGACCGACATGATCGTCGGCTCCGCGCCGCCCGAGCGGGCGGGATCGGCGTCGGCGATCTCGGAGACCGGCGGCGAGCTGGGGCAGGCGCTCGGGATCGCGCTCGTCGGCAGCGTCGGCACCGCCGTCTACCGCGGCGGGATCGACGAGCGGATGCCCGCGGGCGTCCCGGCGGCGGAGACGAAGGCCGCGCGCGACACGCTCGGCGGCGCCGCCGAGGCGTCGGACGAGCTGCCCGCCCCGCTCGGCGGCGAGCTGCTCGACGCCGCCCGCGAGGCGTTCACGCAGGGGCTGCAGGCGACCGCGACGGTGAGCGCCGTGGTCCTCTCGGGCGTCGCCGCGATGGCGCTCGTGCTGCTGCGGCGCGCGCCGTCGGCCGGTGCGCCGGAGCCGGAGCCGGTCGGCGCCGAGGCGTGATCCAGGCGCGCTCGCAGCCTCCGTTGCATGGCGTCCGGCGCGCCGTGCATCGTGCCGGGGAATGTCTGACGTCGATTCCCTTCAGAACTCCGAGGAGGCCGTCGCGCAGCTGCGCGAGGAGGCCGCCGAGAGAGCCCGCCAGGCCGTCGCCGAGGAGCTGCGCAGAGCGCCGCTGGCGGACACCGCGAGCAAGCCGCGCCGGCGCGTGACCGCCACGCTCGACCACGTGCGGACCTCGACCAACATGCGCGAGGGCCCGCTGCCCGAGGTCGAGGAGCTGGCGATCTCGCTGATCGAGACGGGCCTCCTGCATCCGCCGCTCGTACGCGCGACCGGCGACGAGGAGGTGCCGTACGAGCTGGTCGCCGGCGCGCGCCGGCTGGCGGCGATGCGGCTCGTCGACGACGCCGAGGGGACGCCGCGCGAGTGGGAGCTGGACCTGCGCGAGGGGATGAGCCGGCGCGAGGCGCTGACGCTCCAGTTCGCCGAGAACTTCCACCAGAGAAAGCCCGAGCCGATCATGTTCGCGCGCGCCGTGCGCCAGATCATGATCGAGGACCCGGAGCTGACCGCGGCCGAGGTCTCGCGCATGACGGGTGCCCCGGCCGACTGGACGCGCACCGCGCTGAAGCTGCTCGACCTGCCCGCGATCGCCGAGCGCGTCGAGGCCGGTGACCTTGCCTTCACGGCGGCCGACATGGTCCGCCGCGCGATCTCGACCGGCCGCGTCGGCGAGGCCGAGGGCGTCGAGCTGGCCGCCAAGGCGGCTGACGGCGAGATCACGACCGGCGAGCTGAGAAGAGCGGTCGGCTACGTGCCGCCGAAGCCGGAGAACTACGACGAGCTGTCGAGCGAGCTCGACAGAGCGCGCTGGGACGCCAGACGCGCCGCCGAGCACGCCAGCAGAGGCGGCGACGCCGACCAGCGTGACTGGGAGTCGCGCGGCGGCGAGGACGGTCCGGGCTTCTCCGCCAACGCGCCGTCCGGCCTCGGCGCGACCGACGGCACCGCCGGAGGCGCACGGCCCGACACGAGCGCGGGCGAGAGCGCCGCCGACGCCGAGCGCCGTGCCGCCGAGCTGGACGCGTACCTGCTCGGCCGCGTGCTCAACGACGTCGCGACCGACTACCGCGAGCTGCTCGGGATCGAGAACGCCGAGGAGTCCTACCAGTACGCGTTCGCGCTGCGCCCGTACGAGCGCGTCGCGGCGCTGCGGATGCTCGCGCGCAAGCTGCTGGAGGCCGACGCGCAGCCGCCGCGCGAGCTGGCCCACCTGCTGACGCCGGCGGCGGCCTGAGGTCGCGCCGGGCCCGACGCGGTCCGCGGTGGGAGCGGGGCGACAGCTAGCCGCAGCTCACCGCGGGTATCGTCGTGACCGTGACCCAGCCCGGACGCGCGATCACCCACCTCGCCGCCGATCGCCTCGGCCGCGTCCAGCCGGCCGGCGGCGACGTCGTCGAGGTGCTGCGCGCGAAGGCCGCTGCGCTGGAGGAGCTGGCCACGACCGTCGAGCGCCTGCGCGGCGAGGGCTGGCAGACCGAGGGCGAGATCGGCCTCGCCTTCTCGCTCGGCGTCGACCGCGTCGGCTTCGAGCGCGACGTCGCGTCGTTCGGCGAGCTGGAGCGAGTCGGCCGTGCGCTGCCGCCCGGCACCGTGATCCACTGGCACCGCCACGACCGCAGCTGGCGCTCGGGCGGCTGGATCGTCGGCCTGCCCGCCGATCAGCAGCTGGGCGAGACCGAGGACCTGCCCGTCGTCGTGCAGTCGACCCACTCCGGCCGCCAGACGCGCTGCGCGGACCAGGCGCAGCTCGTGTCCGCGGTGCTGCTGCACCTGCGCGAGATCGCCCAGCAGCTCGAGGCCGACCCGCTCCAGCACAGCCGCGCGCACGAGGCGCGCGAGCAGATCGCGGCGATCGAGGCGGGCGAGGCGCCGCAGGTCTTCTACCGCTTCGAGGGCTCGCCGGAGGCCGAGGACGCGCTCACCAGCGCGCACATGGTCCACGTCCACCCCGAGGCGCTCGCACGCTGGGAGGGCTTCCAGGACGGGATCGCCGGCGAGCCGCTCTACGAGGGCGACCAGCGCCTGGAGGGGCTCACCGGCCTCGCCTTCCGCGACGGCTTCCGCCTCGGCAGCGAGCGCGCGCACCTCGTCGCGCGCTGACCGTTACAGGTCTCTGTACTGGCCGATCGGCGCGTCGGCGTCCCCCCAGACCGCGCCCGGCCGCGGCGTCTCGACGCGGTAGTCGGTGAAGTGCAGCGTCTCCAGGTCGGCGCCGAGCCGGCGCGCGGCGACGAGCGGGTCGGTCGGGTCGTGCGCGACCTCGCCGCGGCGGTTGCCGACACCCTGGACGACGCCGACGAACGGCTGACGCAGGTAGCGCGTCATCTCCTGGACCTGGGCGATCATGCCGAGCGTCGCGCCCGGGTAGCGCTCCTCGGAGGAGATCAGCAGCGCGGCGCGCTTGCCGCTCAGCCCCTCGATCACCTCAGCCGAGCGCGGGTGGCTCGCCGAGATGTAGCACGTCATCCGATCGAACCAGTTCTTCAGGCTCGCGGCCATTCCGTACCAGTACAGGGGCGTCGCGTAGGCGATCGCGTCCGCGCGCAGCACGTGCTCCAGCATCAGCTCGCGGTAGCCGTCGGCGATCGAGCACTCGCCGTCGGGGCCGCGGCAGCTTCTGCAGTCGCGCAGGAAGCCGCCGCTCGTGCGCTCGTTGAGGTCGAACACGCGCGCGGCGTGGCCGGCGCTGCGCGCGCCGTCGGCGAACGCGTCCGCGAGCGCCTGGGAGTTGCCGTCCGGCCGCGGGCTCGCGGCGAGCACTACGACGTCCATCTGTCTGGTCCTTCCAGGTTGCTGCCGGGGGGCAGGTGCGTCGTCACGAGCAGTTCGCAGCCGCCGCGCCCGCTGCCGCGGAACGCGTGCGCGGCCGACGCGTCGAAGGTCGCCGTCGCACCTCTGCGGAGGTCGTGGCCGGCGCCGTCGAGCGTTAGCCGCAGGGTGCCGGCGACGACGGTGACGGTCTTGACGACGCCGGCGCCGTCCGGGTAGGGGACGTTCTCGTAGAACTCACCCGCCGGCAGCCGCCAGCGCCACAGCTCGACGGGCGCGGTGCCGCCGGTCACCAGCACGACCGCGGCGGTCCCGCCCGCGGGACCGCGCCAGAGCGGCGCGACCTCGGCCGCGTCGACGATCCGCAGCCCGTTCGTCGGCCGCTGCTCCAGCAGCTGCGCGGCGTTGAGGTCGAGCGCGTCGCCGATGCGGCAGAGCGTCGACAGGTTCGGGTTCGTCTCAGCCCGTTCGAGCGCGACGAGCGCGCCCTTGCTGATGCCGGCGTGGGCGCTGAGCTGGTCCTGCGACCAGCCGCGCTGTCTGCGGGCGGCTCGCACGGTGCGCGCCAGCGCCTCGATCACTGCTTGCTCGTCCATCGCCCGTCACGATAGCGCGCTGGTCGTTCTCGCGACCGCGACAGTCATTACTCCGACCGATCCGCCGTGGCCAGGGATATAGTGCGCCGGTGAACACTGGGAGTAGGGCTTCAATCGCGGTCGCGCTGCTTGCGGCCGCCGCGCTCGTGGGCTGCGGCGCGCAAGAGGACAGCCGCGTCGCTGCCACCACGACCACGCCGACCGGCGCCGACTGGAGACCGGTCAGCGGGCTGCCGTTCGAGGAGCCGGTCCAGCTCCACAGCAGACGCGGCGTGCTGCGCGTCGAGCTGACGGCGCAGAAGGGGATGACCGAGGTCTCCGGCGCCCCCGTCGTCGCCCAGCCGTTCAACGGCAGACTCGTCGGGCCGACGCTGCACGTGAAGCCGGGCGAGACGATCGAGGCGACGATCAAGAACGCCACCGACGAGGCGACGAACATCCACTGGCACGGCCTGCACGTCAGACCGACCGGCATCTCCGACAACGTCTTCCGCACGTTCAGACCGGGCCAGACGGTGCAGTCGATCGTGAGACTCCCGCGTGACCACGCGCCGGGGACTTACTGGTACCACGTCCACCTCCACGGCTACACCGAGGGACAGGTGATGGGCGGCCTCTCCGGCCTGCTCGTCGTCGAGGGGCTGAAGAAACTGCTGCCGAGACCGCTGCGGAAGATCACGGAGCGGCAGTTCGCGATCCGCAACCTTCAGACCAGCGGCGACGCGGTCGTGACCGACAGAGAGGACATCAACCCAGAGGGACCGAGCGCGCAGCTCATCAACGCGCTCCAGAACCCGAGACTGTCGCTCAGATCGGGCGAGACGCAGCTGTGGCGCCTGGGCAACATCGGCTCCGACCTGTTCTACGACGTCGCGCTCGACGGCCACCGCATGACCGTCATCGCCGAGGACGGGTCGCCCGTCTGGCGGACGCGCTCGGCGACGCACCTCGTGATGGCGCCCGGCAAGCGCTTCGACGTGCTCGTGCAGGGCGGCAGACCGGGCAGATACACATTCCGCACGAAGAGATACAACGAGGGCTCCTGGATGAAGAGAGCCGATCTCGCGCAGGTGACGGTGACCGGTCCGGCCGCGCCGCGCGCCGCGTACGCGGCGCTGCCGAAGAGAATCGACACGCCGAACGAGCCGATCGGCAGACGGACCGTCTCGCGCAGACGCAGCTTCACGTTCTCGTTCGGCACGGGCAGAGACTTCACCGCGCTGATCAACGGCGTGCAGTTCAGAGACGGCGTCAACAACGTCGTGCCGTTCGTCGGGACCGTCGAGGAGTGGACGCTGATCAACAAGTCCGACGAGGACCACCCGTTCCACATCCACGTCAACGACTTCCAGGTCATGAGCGTGAACGGGAAGCCGTACCGTGCGAACGGCCTCCAGGACGTCGTCGTGATCCCGCGCAACGGCGGTCGCGTGGTGATTCGCAACCCGTTCGATGACTTCACCGGGCACTACGTCTTCCACTGCCACATCCTCGGCCACGAGGACGCGGGGATGATGCAGACGGTCGACGTGATCAGAAGAGGCGAGAGACCGACGCCGCCGCCGTCGCACATGGGCGGAGCGGGGCACAGACACTGATGTGACCGTGGCGGGTGCGGTTGCGGGTGGCGCTCCTCAGCGCCGCCCGCCGCGCCCGCCGCCGGTCTGGTCGAAGCGGCGGCGGTCGCGCTTGGTCGGGCGCCCGCCGCCGCGGTACGCAGGATCGGGCAGCGGCTCCATCCGCCGCAGCTCGGCCGCGCGCTCGCGCGCCGCTCTGCTCTCCGGCGTCTCCTCGTAGAGCAGCGCGGCCGCGCTCGCCGGGCCGCGTCTGCCGGACAGCGCGCGCACGTCGACGACGAAGCGCGTCTGCCCGACCCCGACCTCGAGGCGGTCGCCGACACGGACGTCCTTGCTCGGCTTCACGGTCACGCCGTTGATCTCGACGTGCCCGCCCTTGACGGCCTCGCTCGCGAGCCCGCGCGTCTTGTAGAAGCGCGCGGCCCACAGCCACTTGTCGACGCGGACGGCCTCGGTCTCGCTCATGCCCGCAACGCTACCGCCGGGAAGCGACCCGCCAGCCACTCCTCCCACGCCGGCTGCTCACGCGCGACCGCCGCCGGACCGGAGTCGCCGTAGAGGTAGGCACGCACGAACACGTTCGTGACGCCGCCCCAGCCGTGGACGAACAGCTCGACGAGCCCGGGCGCCGGCAGCTCGGTGCGGATCACGACCAGCTCGTCGGTGACCTGCTCGACGACGCCGGTCAGCGCCGGAGCGGCGGCGGAGGCGTTGATGCGGTCGCCGACGGTGGCGCCTGCGAGCCCGAGCGCCGCGAGCAGCTCCGTCCGCGCCGGCTCGGTCGGCGCCGAGGTTCTGCTGAGGACGAACATCGAGGAGACCGGCAGGCCGGCGAAGTGCGTCAGGTAGAGCCGCAGGTTGGCGAGGCCGGCGCGCCAGCCGCCCTCGGTCGGATCGATGTGGTCGGCCCAGTCGCTGCCGTCGCTGAAGATCCCGGAGGCGAGTCTGACGACGCAGGTGCCGCCGGCGCGCGCCTCGACGACGATCTCCGTCGCCCACGGCGGCACCGCCTCCGGCGGGTTCCAGTCGCGTTCCTCGTAGGCGAAGCGGCGCGGCGGGTCCCACCCCGTGACGACGCCTCTGGAGTCGCCGAACGGGCCGTGGTGCGTGACGATCTCGCCGCCCTCGCGCTCCTCCACCTCGGCCGGCACGAACCACGTCTCGATCCCGGGACCGGTGGCGATCGCCTCCCACACCTGCTCGGGCGTGCCCGGCACCTCGACCTCCACCCGGACGATGCGGCTGTCGTCCTCGCTCATCTCGCGACCTCCTCTGCTCTTGGCTGCGCCGGGAGCGGGTGCGCGCCGACCACGAGCCGGTGGCGGCGCCCGCCCGGGGCGGACTCGTCGTGATATCTGGAGACGAGCGCCGTGACGGCGCCCGCCAGCTCCTCGGTGAAGGCGGCGCGATCGACCGCCGAGCGGAAGCGGACCTCGGTGTCGATCGACAGCGTCGGCAGCCGCTTGCCCGCGCGCTCGGCGCGCTGCATCAGGTCGCCGACCTCGCGCACCATGCGCGCAGCGAGCGCGACGAGGTAGGAGGCCGAGAGGCGGTCGGCGCTGCGACCGGGGTCGCTCGCGACCTCGCCGAGCGCCGCGGGCGAGACGATGTAGGAGGCGGCGGTGGCGACGAGCAGGCGCTCGGTCAGGCCGCCCCAGCGGCGCTCCTCTGCGATCCGCACGAGCCCGTGCGTCTCCAGTATGCGCAGGTGGTAGTTGACCTTCTGGCGCGTGAGGCCGACGCGCGCGGCGAGCGTCGCGGCCGACGCCGGCTCTGCCAGCTCGGCCAGCAACCGCGTGCGCACGGGGTCGAGCACGACGACGGCCGCAGCCGCGTCGTCGATCACTTCAACGTCGAGCATCGGCCCACTTCAGCATTGACAAAAGTTCTTGTCAAGGACGGTCGACGCGCTCTGCTGAACTGTCGGGGGTGACCGCCCGTCAGCCGATCGCCGCCCTGCTCGCGGTCCTCGCCGTCCTCTGCGCACTCGTCGGCGGCGTCTCGGTCTACGTGCGCGATCAGGTCGTCGACCGCCCCACGTTCGTCGACCGCGCGCGCGACGCGCTCGACCGCGATCCGGTCCGTCAGGCCGTCACGTCGGAGATCGCCGCACGCGTGCGGGAACGGATCCCCGGCGCGCTCGTCTCCTCGACACAGCTCGACCGCGCGGTCGACGCCGCCGTCTCCACGCGCGCCTTCCGCCGCGCGTTCCGGCGCACCGCCGCCGACGCCAACCGCGTCCTCTTCGACCCCGGCGGCGGCACCGCGACGCTCGACCTCGGCGACGTCGCGCCCGCGCTCGACGCGATCGACCCACGCCTCTCGCAGGCGCTCGCAGGAGGCGCCTCGACGCGGCTGCTGCAGATCCGCAGCGGGAGCCTCGGCATCGGCAGCGCACGGATCGCCGACGCCGTCGACACGCTCGCCGGCGTGCTGCCGCCGGCCGCCGCCGTCGCCTTCGTCCTGGCGCTGCTGGTCGCGGCCGACCGCCGCCGCACGCTGCGCGTCGTCGCCGTCGCGACGGTCGCCGCGGGCGCGCTGCTGCTGCTCGGACTCGCGCTCGGCCGCTCGCTCGCGCTCGACCGCGTCGACCCCGGCGGCGTGCTCACGCCCGAGGAGGCGAAGCGCGCGGCCGGCGCCGTCTGGGACGTCTACACCGACGACCTGCGCCCATGGGCGCTCGCCGCGATCGGCGCGGGGCTCGCGCTGACCGTCGTGACGCTGATCCCGTGGGGCCGCGCGCGGCGCGACCCGGCCTGAGTCAGGCGCCGCCGGCCTCGGCCTCGAGGCGCTCCAGCGGCGCGAGATCGCCGCGCCCGGCACGGCGTTGGCCGGAGACCTGCTCCGCGACGATCACCGCGACGAGGATCGCGAGCACCAGCAGCGCGAGGACGAGGCCGGAGACGACGCCGCCGAGAAAGCCGACCGCGACGCAGCCGATCGCGCCGGCGAGCCGCTTGACGCTGATCGAGCCGGCCATCCGCAGGCGGAAGAGGGTGTGCGCCAGCAGGTAGATCGCCGGGCCGGCGACGACCGCCGCGACCTCCGCGCCCGGCAGCACGTCGCCCGGGTGGGCGATCACCAGCTCGTCGCCGACCGCCGAGACGATCACGCCCGCGGCGAGCACGACGTGGAGGTAGGTGTAGCCGTCGCGCGCGAGCGTCGTGCGGTTCGGCGCCAGCTCCAGCCGCCGCTCGGCGATCCGCGCGACGTAGTCGAAGTACAGCCACCACATCGCCGCGGTCGTCAGGAACGCGACGGCGAACGCGACCGCGCGCTCGGTCGTCAGCTCCAGGTCCGAGGTCGTCGCGCCCGTCAGCACGATCGTCTCGCCGAGCGCGATGATGATGAACAGCTGGAAGCGCTCGGCGAAGTGCGCCGTCTGCACCTGCCACGCCTCCGGCGTGACGCGTCTGACGAACGGCACCCAGTACGTGCACAGCGGGGCCCCGTAGTCGATCGCGAGCGCGATCAGCCACAGCAGCGTGCGCGTCGAGCCGTCGGCGAGCGCTCCGGCGATCCAGAAGACGCCCGCGACCACGAACCAGGTCAGGATCCGCTCGGCCCGTACGCGCTCGTTCGTGCCGCGCCCGGAGGCGGCGAACGCGAGGAACGCGTGGCGGCCGACCTGGATCGCGACGTAGGCGCCGGCGAACAGCAGCGCCCGGTCGCCGAACGCCTCCGGGATCGCGACCGCCATCAGCAGCGACGCGAGCATCACGCCGATCAGCATCAGCCGCACGACGATCGACTCGGGGTCCAGCTCGTTGGTGACCCAGGTCGTGTAGTTCCACGCCCACCAGACGACGAGCAGGACGAGCGCCGACTGGCCGACGCCCTCCCACGTGAGATGTCTCAGCAGCAGGTGCGAGACCTGCGTGATCGCGAACACGAAGACGAGGTCGTAGAACAGCTCCAGCGTCGTCGCGCGCTGCCCCTCCGCGGTGTCGGTCGGTCGCTGGAAGCGGCTCATCGCGCCTGACAGCATAGGCACGCTCCGGCTACACTCGGGCAGGTCGTCGCGACTGGCGTTCGGATGGAGCAACCATCGGGGAGCGACGACGCCGTTCTTGCCGCCGCGCGCCTGGGCACCCCGTCCGTGAACCGACTTCCACGAGGACGCCTGCCATGAGCGCTGACACCACCCTGACGATCCCGGCCGAGCTGAAGCCGTTCGACGGCCGTTTCGGCTGCGGTCCGTCGAAGGTCCGCCCCGCCCAGCTCGAGCGCCTCGCCGGCGGCGAGGGCGCCGCCCTGATGGGCACCTCGCACCGCCAGAAGCCGGTCAAGTCGCTCGTCGGCCGCGTGCGTGCCGGCCTCGCGGAGCTGTTCGCGCTGCCCGACGGGTATGAGGTGATGCTCGGCAACGGCGGCACGACCGCGTTCTGGGACGCGGCGACGTTCGGGCTCGTGCGCGAGCGCGCGCTGCACCTGACCTACGGCGAGTTCTCGTCGAAGTTCGCCAAGTCGACCGGGGCGGCGCCGTTCCTGCAGGAGTCGATCGTCGTGCAGGCCGAGCCGGGCGACGCGCCCGCGCCGACCGCCGACCCGACCGCCGACGTCGTCGCGTGGGCGCACAACGAGACCTCGACCGGCGTGATGGTCCCCGTCGAGCGCGTCGGCGACGGCCTCGTGCTGATCGACGCGACCTCCGGCGCCGGCGGCCTGCCGGTGAACACCGCCGACGCCGACGTCTACTACTTCGCGCCGCAGAAGTGCTTCGCCGCCGACGGCGGGATCTGGCTCGCGCTGACCTCGCCCGCGGCGCAGGAGCGGATCGCCGAGATCGGCGCGACCGACCGCTGGATCCCCGACTTCCTGTCGTTGACGACCGCGCTCGACAACTCGAAGAAGGACCAGACCTACAACACGCCGGCGATCGGCACGCTCGTGCTGCTGGCCGACCAGATCGAGTGGATGCTCGACAACGGCGGCCTCGACGGCATGGTCGCTCGGACGACCGCGTCGTCCGAGCACCTCTACGGCTGGGCCGAGCGGACGGCGTTCACGACGCCGTTCGTCGCCGACCCGGCGAAGCGCTCGCTCGTCGTCGGCACGATCGACTTCGACGACGCCGTCGACGCCGCGGCCGTCGCCGCGACGCTGCGCGCGAACGGGATCGTCGACGTCGAGCCGTACCGCAAGCTCGGCCGCAACCAGCTGCGCGTCGCGATGTTCCCCGCGATCGACCCGGCCGACGTGCAGGCGCTGACCGCCTGCGTCGACTTCGTCGTCGAGAACTCCTAGGAGGCGGCGGGAACCGGCTGCTCGGCGCGCTGCTGCTCGTAGGCGGCGCGCGCGTCGAGGATCTCGGAGAGGTGCGCCTGCGCCCATGCACAGGCGGCGTCGATCGGGGCGAGCAGCGTGCGGCCGAGCGGCGTCAGCTCGTAGACGACGCGCGGCGGGACCTCGGGGAAGACGGTCCGCGTCAGCAGCCCGTCGCGCTCCATCGCGCGCAGCGTCTGGGTCAGCACCTTCGGCGTCACGTGCGCGAGCGGGACGCGGATCTCCGAGAAGCGGCGGGGTCCGTCCTGGAGGCAGCGGATCACCATCGCCGTCCACTTGTCGCCGACGCGGATCGGCATCGCGCTGCTCGGGCAGGTGATGCTGAACATGTCGCGATCGAGCGGCTTCATCGGTATCGGGAGGGTAGCCGGATACCTTTGAAGTAACCAGTATCCCATGGATACCGTGGCCGCCGAGGCGGGGCCAGGACGCCCCGCTCGCGAGCTACGAACGGAGCATCCACATGAGCAGAATCGTCGTCTTCGGCGCCGGTGGGCGACTCGGCCGGCTGGTCGTCGCCGAAGCGCGCGGGCGCGGGCACGAGGTGACTGCCGTCGTGCGCGACCCGGCCGCCCACGCCGACCTCGCGAGCGGCAGCGGCGCGGCCGACGCGAGCGCGGCGACCGGTGCGACCGACGTGCGCGTCGTCGTCGCCGACGCGACCGACGCCACCGCGATCGCAGCCGCCGCGGCCGGCCACGACGCCGCGATCAGCACGATCCCGCCGCCCCTCATCGACCCACCGCTGCAGTACCTCGCCGACGCGCACGCGGCGCTGCTCGCCGGCCTGGAAGCGGCGGACGTCGGGCGGCTGCTCGCGGTCGGGATGGCCGGCACGCTGGAGACCGAGCCGGGCGTGCGCCTGCTCGACACGCCCGACTACAAAGCCGAGTGGCTGCCGTTCTCTCGCTCGCACGAGGCCGGTCTCGACGCGCTGCTCGGCGCCGAGACGCCGGTCGACTGGCTCGCGGTCAGCCCTCCGCTGCTGCTCGACGCGGAGGCGGCCCGCACAGGCGAGCACCGCGTGCGCGAGAGCGTCGCGCTGCCGACCCCCGACGGCGGCCGCGTCTCCTACGCCGACCTCGCAGCGGCGCTCGTCGACGAGGTCGAGCGCCCGGCGCACCACCGCACGCGCGTCGTCGTGACCGCGCCGTGAGCGGCTGACTACAGCCCGGCGACGGCGCGCGCGAGGTACTCGTCGTCGCGCGCCGTCCAGCCGTCCAGGTCGTCGTCCGCGAAGCCCCCGAGCAGTGCCTGGATATCCCAGTACGGGTCGAACCCGCCCGCGCCGGTCAGCTCGCGGTGCAGCTCCAGGAAGCGGTCCGCGGCCGCGATCCCGAGCGATCTGACGAGGTTCTCGCGGCAGTAGCCGACGTCGGCGTCGGGCATGCCGACCGACGTGCTCGCCCAGTCGACGACGCCGCTCACCTCGCCGCCCAGCCACAGCACGTTGCCGGGGTGGTAGTCGCGGTGGAGCAGCACGGTGCCGGGCGACGGCGTGCGGTCGAAGGCGGCGAACGCCCGCTCCCACACGCCGGCCGCGAGCGCCGAGGCGCGGGGCGGCCGCTGGAGGTCGAGGCCCCAGTCCTCGTACGGCGGGACCGAGGCGCCGGGCTCGAGCGGCGTCGCGTGGATCCGCATCAGCGTCACCACGAGCTTGCGCAGGAAGTCGTCGAGCTCGTCCGGCCGCGGCTGCCAGATCGTCGCGCCGTCGAGGCGCGTCATCAGCACCGCCGGGTCGCCGGCGCTGTCGCCGTCGGCGTCGAGCGCGACCAGCTCCGGCGTCGCGAGCGCGCAGGCGTTCAACGCACGCAGCGCGGCGGCCTCGCGCAGCGGGGCGTCCGGCTCCTCCTCCAGCCAGTCCTCGCGGACGAAGCGGCGCAGCACCAGCCGGCGGGTGCGCCCGTCACGCTCGCGCACGTCGAGCGCATGGACGGCCGACGAGGTGCCGCCCTCCAGCGCGACCACCTGGACGATCTCGGCGCCGTCCCCGACCGCAGCGGCAACCCACCGCAAGGCGGCGGACGGCGGCGGGCTGCGCAGGAGCGCGTGGTCGTCGGGCGCGAGGTCGTAGCCGTGCATGACCTGGAGGGTATCCAGGCGCGTCGGCGCGCTAGCGGCGCACGGCGTGCTGCTCTTCGACCGGCGCGGTCTCGGCCTGCGGCGCCTCGTCCGGCCAGTAGCCGTGGACGTCGAAGTAGCGGCGCGCCTCGTCCTCGTCAGCCCGGTCGACGTCGCCGCGGACGCCGGTGCGGTGCAGGACGTTGAGCAGCAGGACGCTGAGCCCGGCGCCGATCAGGGCCGCGGAGCCCTCGAAGTTGTTGACGTGCGGGTCGGCGATGAAGATCACCAGGCCGACGACGACGACGGCGATCGGCAGGACGTAGCGGACCGTGACGAGCAGTGGGCTCGTCGGCTCTGCGGACGGCTTTCGATCGGTCATCGCGTGCTCCTTTCGTGGCTGAGGACAGCGTCGCACCCGCGCGGCCTCGCCGACATGGGCCGGATCGGACGGCGAGGGTAGGGAAAACCAGACGTCGCGCGCGGCGAGCTAGGGTCGGTCGGCGAATGGCCCCGCTCCGCGTCCTCGTCGCCGACGACAGCGCCCTGCTGCGCAAGGGCGTCGTGCGGCTGCTCCAGGACGCCGGCATGGACGTCGTCGGCGAGGCGGGCGACACCGAGGAGCTGCTGCGCAAGGTGCAGGCGCACGCGCCCGACGTTGCGATCGTCGACGTGCAGATGCCGCCCGACCGCACCGACGACGGACTGCGCGCGGCGCTCGCGATTCGCGCCACCCGACCGGGCACCGCCGTGCTCGTGCTGTCGCAGTTCCTGGAGGAGCGCTACGCGCTCGACCTGATCGGCGACGACGCGCGCGGCGTCGGCTACCTGCTGAAGGACCGCGTCGCGGACGTCGGCTCGCTCGTCGAGGCGATCGAGCGCGTCGCCGCGGGCGGCTCGGCGCTCGACCCGGAGGTCGTCGCGCGGATGGTCGGCCGGCGGCGCGCCGAGGACCCGCTCGCCGGCCTCACCCCGCGCGAGCGGGAGGTGCTGGCGCTGATGGCGGAGGGCAAGTCCAACCGCGGCATCGCCGACCTGCTCGGCGTCTCGCCGGCGGCGGTCGACAAGCACGCTGCGCGCCTCTTCGACAAGCTCGGCCTCGGCGCCGAGCCGAGCGAGCACCGCCGCGTGATGGCCGTACTGACGCTGCTGCGCGCGTCATGACCGGCGCGCGCTTCGAAGGCGCCGGGGAGCGGCTCGGCAGCGCCCCGCGCGACGTGCTCGAAGCGCTGCTGGCGAGCGTCGCCGACGCCGTCTACGTGGTCGACGCCGCGGGCCGCGTCGAGTTCGCGAACCCGGCCGCGCTCGACCTGCTCGGGTACACCGAGGAGGAGCTGCTCGGCCGCGACAGCCACGCGACGATCCACCACCACCGCTGGGACGGGACGCCGTTCCCGGAGCACGAGTGCCCGCTGCTCGCGCCGCGCGCGACCGGCGAGACGGTCCGCGTCGACGACGACGCCTTCTGGCGCAGGGACGGCTCGCGCTTCCGCGTCGCCTACTCGTCCGCGCCGCTGGCGACGCGCGGCGGGCGCGGCGCGGTCGTCGTCTTCCGCGACGTGACGCGCCGCGCCGAGGCCGAGGAGGCGCAGCGGCGGGAGGCGGTCGAGCGCGCCCGCGCGGAGGAGATCCACGCCTCCCGCGCGCGCATCGTCGCGGCCGCCGACGCAGAGCGCCGCCGGCTCGTGCGCGACCTTCACGACGGCGCCCAGCAGCGGCTCGTGCGGATCCTGCTGTCGCTGCGGCTGGCCGCGAACGAGGCGACGCGCGCGGCGGGCGGCCGCGCGGAGCACGGCGACGCCGCGGGCGGCGACGCGGCGACGGACGCGGGCGGCGAGCAGCTGCGCGAGCTGCTCGACGAGGCGGCGAGCGATACGCAGGCGGCGATCGCGGAGCTGCGTGACCTCGGCTCCGGCCTCCACCCGCAGATCCTCACCAACCGCGGCGTGGCGGCGGCAGTCGAGTCGATGACGGCGCCGCTGCCGCTGCTGGTCACGCGCGAGATCCCCGAGCGCCGCTGGCCGGCGACCGTCGAAGCGGCCGCCTACTTCACGATCGCCGAGGCGCTGACGAACGTCGTCAAGCACGCCGGCGCGAGCGCGGCGAGCGTTCGCGTCGTCGACGACGACGGCGGCCGGCTCACGGTCGAGGTCGCCGACGACGGCCGCGGCGGCGCCGACGTCACGCGCGGCAGCGGGCTCGCCGGCCTGCGCGACCGCGTCGCCGCGCTCGACGGGACGCTGGAGGTCGAGAGCGCGGACGGTGCGGGAACGCGGCTGCGGGCGACGATCCCGCTGCCGGCGTCATGACGCTCGCAGCAGCGTGAGCACCGCCGTCACGCGGCGGTTGCGGTCGGGCGCGGCGGCGGCGCCGAGCTTCTGGAAGAGATGCGTCACGTGCTTCTCGACGACTGCCTGCGAGACGCCCAGCGCGCCCGCGATGCCCTGGTTGGAGAGACCTTCCGCCATCAGCTCCAGCACCTCCCGCTCACGCGGCGTGAGCGCCGCGAGCGGGTCGTCGCGACGGTGCCGGCCGACCATCAGCCGCACGACCTCGGGGTCGAGCGCCGAGCCGCCGGCCGCGACGCGGCGGACAGCGTCGGCGAACGACGCGACGTCGCCGACACGCTCCTTCAGCAGGTAGCCCGCGCCGCTCGCGTCGTCGCCGATCAGCTCGAGCGGATAGCGCTCCTCGAGGAAGTTCGACAGCACGAGGACACGCGTCCGCAGGTGCGCGGCGCGGCGGATCGCGATCGCCGCCTGCAGCCCGTCGTCGGCGCGGCCGGGCGGCATCTGCACGTCGACGATCGCGACGTCCGGAGCGAGCTGCTCGACCGCCGGCACGATCCGGTCCGCGGTGGCGACCTGGGCGACGACCTCCATCCCGGCATCCTCGAGCAGGCGCGCGAGCCCGGCGCTGAGCAGGACCTCGTCGTCGGCGATCAGGACGCGGAGCGGCGGCACGTCCACAATCTACGCGGCGCCCGGCGCAGCGCATGCGATGATCCGCCGATGGTGCGACGGATGGTTTTGTGGAGCGGTCTCGACGTGTGGACCGCCGAGGCGGCGCGTGTGGAGCTGAACGACGACGGGCTGCGCGCGACGGGCACGCAGCTCGGCGCCGAACAGGTGCCGTATCGACTCGACTACGCGCTCGACGCGACCGGGCCCGGCTTCGCGACGCGCCACATGCGCGTCGCCGCCGCGGGCGAGGGCTGGCGCCGCTCGATCGACCTGCTGCGCGACGACGGCGGCGGCTGGCGCTGCGACGCCGACGCCGAAGGCGACGTCGACCTGCCCGCGCCCGGCGGCGACCTCTCCGCGCTCGGCCCGGACGCACTCGACTGCGACCTCGGCCTCTCGTCGCTGACGAACCTGATGCCGATCCGGCGCCATGCGCTGCACGAGCGCGCCGGCCGCCGCGACATCGTCGTCGCCTGGATCTCCGTGCCCGACCTCGCGGTCACGATCGACCCGCAGACCTACGAGCACCTCCGCACCGGAGTCGTCCGCTTCAGCCAGCCGGACGGCTTCAGCGCCGACATCGAGGTCGACGCCGACGGCCTCGTCCTCCACTACCCGCAGATCGCGCGCCGGGTTCGAACGGCTCCGAGCGATGTGGCATGACGGCCTCAACGTCGCCTTCCTGAACGTCGAGCAGGGCGACTCGACGCTCGTCCGCCTCCACGGCGACCGCTCCTGGGCGGCGCTCGTCGACGGCGGCTACGCGCGCTACTACGCGCGTCATCACGACTGGGTCGCCACCCACGCCCCGCACGTGAACCTGCTCGTCGGCACGCACTGCGATGCCGACCACCTCGAAGGCCTCTGCAGCCTGCTCGATTCGCCCGACTGCCCGCGCGTCGACCTCGCGCTCGTGCCGCCGTTCCTGCACCCGACGGGGAATCTCATCGAGGCGCCGCAGCTGGACGGCCCCGCCGCCGGCTACAGCGCGTTCGCAAGCGACCACCTGATCCTGGGCGGGCTGCGCAGCTGCCTGCGGTCGCTCGACGCCCTGATCGGCGAGACCGGGCTCAGCCGAGCGATCCGCGACGGCCTGCCGCATGCGATCGATGCGATCGGCGCGCGTGTCGAGGAGTTCGACGGCCTTCCGCTGCCCGAGCTGTGGCCGACCGAGGAGCCAAGGCTGGCACAGGCCGTCGCCGCGACCGGCGCCACCACCGCCACGGCTCCCGCCGACGTGCTCGACGACGAGCGGCTGCTGCGCACCGAGCAGGCGTGCTTCGAAGCCGGTCTGCCCGCGCTCTCCGACCTCGTCGAGGCGACTCGCCGGCTCGCGCAGCATCCGCTCGCAGCCCAGGTCGCGCAGCAGGCGCAGCGCCAGCGCGGGATCGAGGGTGCGCTCGTCCGCGGAGCGCTCGAGTTCAGCGCCGACGCCGTGACGGCGACGACGCTCGATCGGCTGATCCGGCTGTTGCGCGGCCGCGGCATCCCGATCCACACCGGGCCGGCGCCGGCTCGGGCGCAGCCGCAGGGCACGCCTGTCGAGACGTGGCATCTGGCGCCCGTCGGCGGGTACGTCGCGCAACTGCGCCACGCGCTGCCGGTGGTGAAGGAGGCGTTCGCGCAGCTGTACACCGATCCGGGACTGCCGAGCAACGTCAACCGCCTCAGCCACGTCGTCGCGTTCCGGAGCCGGCAGGCGATGTCGGCGGGTCAGCGCTTCGGCGTGCTGCTGAGCGGCGACTCCGGCTTCCAACGCGCGCGCGGCCGCTCCCACGAGTCGCTCAGCGAGGGCTGGGAGCAGGTGCTCGACTGGGCGCGGCTGGTCCACGTCCCCCACCACGGAGGGACCTCCGGCCACTTCGGCAGCCGTCTGAGCATGGCGCTCTCCGATCGGCCGGGCCCGCTCGACCTCTACCTCTCGGTCGGGTTCCCCAACACGGGCTCGCTGCCGCACCGCGGGTTCTCGAGACTCCTCGACGCACTCGTCGCCCGCGGCGCCGAGCCGCTCACGCTCCACATGTCGGCCGTCCCGCGTCCCGCCGCGCTGGGCTCGCCGTGGCGCGACCGCGTCGAACCGGCCGCCGCCGTCACTCCCGGCGCCCCTGGCGCCGACCGGATCGTCCTGTGTCAGTGCACCGGCGGCTGGGGACCGCTGAGCCGCGATCCGCGCCACATCAGCGTCTCCAGCGCCTGACCCCGCCCTGTGCGCGATCCCGCCCTGCGCGCGATCTCGCCGTGCGCGCGATCCCGCGCCAAGCGCCTGATCCCGCCCTGCGCGATCCCGTCAGGCGCCAGGCCCGGCCAGCGTCTGCCCCCGCGGCTCACTCAGTTCAGCGTCGCGAGCGCCAGCGGCACGATCCGCTCCGCGCCGGCCTTGCGCAGCTGCCCGCCGACCATCGCGAGCGTGAAGCCCGACAGCCGCCGGTCGTCGAGCAGGACGCCGGCCCCGGGCAGGGGCTCCTGGACGACGGCGAAGGCTCCGCGCACGTTCGCGGCCTGCTGCGCCGCGTTCGCCATCTCACGCTGGGGCGGCCGCTGCTCGCGGCGTTCCAGCAGGTGCAGCCGCGGCACGCCGAGCTGGCGCGCGAGCTGCTCGGCGAGCGCGTCGACCGCCGCGCCGTTCGCGACCGACGGGACGCTCGTGACCCACGCCGGCGTGCCCGCCCCGCCGCCCCGCAGCGCGTCGGCGAGCGCGACCGCGATCTCGTCGTCGAAGCGCCCGGCGCGGAGCCCGCGCTCGACCGCGGGCCACCAGCCGCCGTCGCCCAGCCGCGCGAGCGCCCAGCCGGGCTCGATCAGCGCATCGACCGGGATCTTGCGCATCGTCCCGCCGGGGTCAGGCGCCATCTTGCGCTGCTCCAGCACCAGCGGCTTGGAGCGCAGATGGCGCTGGGCGTGCTCGACGAGCCGCGCATCCGGCGGCTGCGCGAAGCGCGGCCCCGCGCAGACCGAGCAGCGGCCGCAGTCCTGCGGCTCCGGATCGTCCAGCTCCTCCTGCAAGGCGCGCATCAGGCAGCGCCCGTCGGTCCCGAACGAGGCCATCGCCTCCTGCTCGGCGCGCCGCAGCGCCGTGATCTGCGCGTAGCGCTCGCCGTCGTAGCGCCAGTCGCTGCCCTCGACCGCGGTCCAGCGCGTTCCGTCGCGTCGGACCGCACCCTCGACGTCGAGGATCTTCAGCATCGCCTCGATCCGCCCGGCGCCGAGGTTGACGACGGCCATCAGCTCGCGGCTCGTGCAGCCTTCGCCCGCCATCGCCGCGCCGCGCAGCTCGGCGAGGACGGTCTGGACCTTCTCCTGCGCGGGGAACGCCTGCTCGATGAAGAAGTCCTGGATGCGCCGGTCCTCGGTGCCGCGCAGCAGGATCACCTCGGCGTGGTCGACCCCGCGACCGGCACGCCCGACCTGCTGGTAGTAGGAGACGACCGAGCCCGGCGCCTGATAGTGGACGACGAACTCGAGGTCGGCCTTGTCGTAGCCCATCCCGAGCGCGCTCGTCGCGACGAGCGCCTTGACGTCGTTGCGCAGCAGGCGCTCCTCCGCCGCGATCCGGTCTTCGGTCTGCTGCTCGCCGCTGTAGGCGAGCGCGGGGATGCCGTTGGCGGTGAGGAACGAGGCGACCTGGTCGGCGTCGCGCTTGGTGAGCGTGTACACGATGCCGGAGCCGGGCAGCTGCGGCAGGTGCTCGACGAGCCACGCGAGCCGCTCGGCCGGGCGCGGCAGCTCGAGCGCTTCGAGCCGCAGCGAGCCGCGGCCGAGCGGGCCGCGGTACGAACGCAGCGGCTCGTCGGCGCGGGCGCCCGCGCCGAGCTGGTCGAGCACGTCTCTCACGACGCGGTCGTTCGCGGTCGCGGTCGTGCCGAGCACCGCGACGCGCTCCGGCAGCGCGGCGAGCATGTCCTTCACGCGCCGGTAGTCGGGCCGGAAGTCGTGGCCCCAGTCCGAGATGCAGTGTGCCTCGTCGATCACCAGCAGACCGACCGAGGCGGCGAACAGCGGCAGCATCTCGTCGCGGAAGCGCGGGTTGTTGAGCCGCTCTGGCGAGATCAGCAGCAGGTCGATCTCGTCGGCGGCGAGGCCGGCGCGGATCGCGTCCCACTCGTCGCGGTTGGTCGAGTTGATCGTGAACGCGCGCAGCCCGAGCCGCTCGGCGCCCGCGATCTGGTTGCGCATCAGCGCCAGCAGCGGCGAGACGATCAGCGTCGGCCCGGCGCCCTTCGCGCGCAGCAGCGAGGTGGCGAGGAAGTAGACGGCCGACTTGCCCCAGCCGGTGCGCTGCACGCACAGCACCCGCGCGCGGTCGGCGACGACGTCGTGGATCGCCTCCAGCTGCCCGTCGCGGAACTCGGCCGAGGGGTCGCCGGTGAGCGCTCGGAGGCGGTCGAGCGTCTGCGCGGCGAAGGCGGGGGCGACGGATGCGGACATGGCTCTGAGCGTAGCCGGGCGATCCGCCCGATCCGGCGGTCGCGCGTGAATTCATGCAAACCGCGCCAGACACGTCACATTTGTTCCGGCAAGGTGGAGCGCATGCTGACCTCACCGCCGCCCACCGACTGCCCGCACCCCGATACACCACAGATCGGGTGGACCGATCGAACGCGCCGTTCTAGCCTCCTTTGAGCGATGACACTCCATCTCGACGACCCCGGATTCATCGAGCTCGAACGCGCGCACGACGGCGCACGGCTTCACCCCTCCGACGGCCTGCCCGGCTACCCGCCCGGCGAGGAGCGATATGCGGCCATCGTGCGGATCGTGAGACGCGCTGCGTCACGGCGCGTACTCGATCCACGCAGCCCGGACGAGATCCTCGGGTACGACGACGACGGCCTGCCGACCTGATGGTGGTGGACAGCTCGGCCGTCGTCGCGATCCTGCTGGATGAAGAGGACGCGACGGAGCTCTCGGCGACGCTCACGGATGTGGATGATCCGCTGCTCTCGGCCGCCTCTCTGCTCGAGTGCTCGATCGTCATGCACAAGAACAGCGGGGTCGTCGGCCTCCGCGACCTCGACGACCTGCTGCAGGAGACCCGCATCCGTTGCGTCCCCGTCGACCTGACGCAGGCGCTCGCCGCGCGGCGAGCGTGGGTGCGGTTCGGGAAGGGCAACTCGCCCGCGGGGCTCAACTTCGGCGACTGCTTCAGCTATGCGCTCGCGCGCACGATGGACCGGCCGCTGCTGTTCAAGGGCGGCGACTTCACTCGGACGGATGTCCGCGTGGCGCGCTGACGTCCGCGCGGCGCACTGACGCGGCGCCACGCGGATCGTCCGTGCCGGATCGTCAGCCTCTCGCGGAGGCGACGGCGGGGGTTGCTCCGGCCAGTCCGGCCGCCGGAGCGCGGCGGAGGTTGAGCGCGGCGGCGAGGCCGAGGAGGATGCCGCCGGCCGCGACGTAGACGGCGGTCTGGAGGCCGTCCGCGGTCGCCTGCTGGAGCGGCTGGCCGGTGAGGCCGTCGAGGCCGCTGCTGGAGATCGCGATCAGCACCGCGAGGCCGACGGCGGCGCCGACCTGCTGCGTTGTCGAGGCCATGCCCGAGGCGATCCCCTGCTCCTCCTGCGCGACGCCGTTGGATGCGGCGATCCACATGTTCGTCCAGGCGATGCCCTGGCCGACGCCCATCAGCACGATCCCGGGCAGCAGCGTCAGATACGTGCCGTCGACCGTCATCCCGAACGCGAGCACGGCGGTGCCGACCGCGCCGAGCGCGAGGCCGCCGGCGAGCGTGCGGCGCACGCCCGCGACCGCCGCCAGCCGCTCGCCGAGCTGCGTGCCGATCGCGATCGCCAGCGACGGCCCGAGGAAGGCGAAGCCGGTCTGCAGCGCGCTGTAGCCGTGGACGGTCTGGAAGTAGAGCGTGAGGAAGTACGGCAGCGCGCCGAGCGTTCCCATGAAGACGAACGTCACCGCCATCGACGCGCGCAGGCTGGCGTTGCCGAACAGGCGCAGCGGCATCAGCGGATCGCGACCACGCGCCTCGATCGCGACGAACCCGGCCAGCAGCACGACTGCCAGCAGCGCGGCCAGCACGACGGGCGTCGACGTCCAGCCCGACTCCGGACCCTGCACCAGCACCGTCACCAGCAGGGTGACGCCGGCCGTCGCGGTCAGCGCACCGGGGAGGTCGAAGCTGCGGCCGCGCTCGCGCGGCGCGTCACGCGTGAGGAGGGTGAACGCGAGCAGTGCCGCGCCGGCGGCGAGCGGCACGTTGACGTAGAAGACGGCGGCCCAGCCGAACGACTCGGTCAGCACGCCGCCGGCCAGCGAGCCGAGCGACAGCCCGGTCGCGCCAGCGCCGCCCCACACGGCGAGCGCGCGGTTGCGCTCGCGACCCTCAGCGAACATCGTGTTGACGAGCGACAGCGTCGCGGGGAACAGCAGCGCTCCGCCGATCCCCTGCACGACGCGTGCGCCGACGAGCAGCTCGGAGGTCGTCGCCAGCCCACCGAGCAGCGACGAGCCGGCGTAGAGGAGCAATGCGAGCACGAACATGCGGCGTCGGCCGAGCAGGTCGGCGGCGCGCCCGCCCAGCAGCAGGAAGCCGCCGAACGCGACCGCGTAGCCGCTCACCACCCATTGCAGCGTGTGACCGGAGAAGCCGAGGTCGCTGCCGATGTCGGGCAGCGCGACGAAGACGATCGTGTAATCCAGGGCGATGATCAGCTGCGCGAACGCGAGCAGCGCGAGCGCCCAGCCGAGATGGCGCGGACGCGCCTCCCGGGCAACGGGTGGAGAAGACATCGGAACTCCTTGAGGGCAGCAGAGAAGAGAGCGTTGTACGACTGTACGGAACAATCGTACAATGGCTTCCCGCTGTCAAGAGCTTCGACAGAATCCGTACGAAACTCGCGTACAATCTTCTCATGACAACCCCGCACCACCCCAGCCGCGACGAGATCGAGCTGGTCGACGTGCTCGCGGCGCTCGGCCACCCGATCCGGCTGCAGGTGGCGCGGGCGCTCTCCTCCGAGACGGAGTGCGTCTGCGGCGATCTGGTCCCGGACGTGTCGCGGTCGACGATGACGACGCACTGGCGCGCGCTGCGCGAGAGCGGCGTGACATGGGAGCGCCCCGAGGGACGCAAGATCTACCTCAAGCTGCGGCGCGAGGATCTCGACGCGCGCTTCCCGGGACTGCTCGACTCCGTGCTCGCCGGCGAGCCGAGCGACGCCTGACTAGCGGCCGAGCAGCACGTCGACGAGACCGGGATACCTGGCGTCGAGGTCGTCGCGGCGCAGCGAGATCCAACGGCCGGTGCCGGCTGCGCGCGTGCGCGTGACGCCAGCCTCGCGCAGCAGCCGCAGGTGGTACGACGTCGTCGAGATCGGCAGCTCCAGCGTCGCCGCCAGATCACCGCAGTTGCGCTCATGCCCGTCGGCGAGCAGACGGATCAACGCGAGCCGGAGCGGCTCGCCGCACGTCCGCAGGATCGTCGCGAGGTCGAACTGGTCGACCGCCGGATGAGGAATCTCTCGGACTTGATTCGACATTGCTCGTACTATGGTACAACACTCCTTCCACATCTTTGGAACTTTCGAAGGAGCCCCCCTTGTCGTTCCCGTCCTCGCCTCCACCGACCGCCGTCGCGGCCTCGCGCCGGCTCTCGGGCACGCCCGCGTTCGCGGTCGTCGCCGCGGTGATCGGCCTGGCGCTCGCCGCATCCGCCGCCCCCTCACCGCTCTACGGGGTCTACCAGGACGACTGGCAGTTCTCGACGCTCGTGCTGACGCTCGTCTACGCCGTCTACTGCCTCGGGGTGCTGACCGCCCTGCTCGTCGCGGGCTCGGTCTCCGACGACGCGGGCCGTCGGCCGGTGCTGATCGTCGCGTTGACCGGTCTGATCCTCTCGACCGCCGTCTTCGCGTTCGCCGATTCGGTCGCGTGGCTGTTCGCCGCGCGGCTGCTGCAAGGCGTCTCGACCGGCGTCGCGCTCGGCGCCGCCGGTGCCGCGCTGATCGACCTCCACCCGCGCGCCGACGGCAGACGCGTCGGGCTCGTCAACGGCACCGTCAGCGCAGCCGGGATGGGCATCGGCTCGATCGTCGCCGCCGCGCTCGTCCAGTACGCGCCCGCGCCGCGCGTGCTGCCGTTCGTCGTGCTCGGCACGCTGTTCGCCGTCGCGCTCGTCGCGACGATCGCGCTGCCCGAGCCGGTCGCCTCCCCGAGCCGCCCGCAGCTGCGGATCCAGCGGCCGCAGGTGCCGCCGGCGATCCGCGGCGCGTTCCTGCTGTCCGCCCTCGGCGTGCTCGCGTCGTGGTCGATCGGCGGGATCTACCTGTCGCTCGGACCGCGGCTCGCGGGCGAGATGCTGCACACGAGCAGCCATCTGGCGGGCGGGGTCGCGATCCTGGCGCTGACGCTCCCGGGCGTCTTCACGCAGCTGCGCTGGCAGCACACCGACGCGCACCGCGCCGCGTCGGCCGGCGCGGCGGTGCTCGCGTTCGGCATGGCGCTGACCGTCCTGTCGCTCTCGACCGGCTCCGCCGCGCTGTTCCTCACCGGCGGCGTCGTGACCGGCGCCGGCTGGGGCGTCGCGTTCCTCGGCGCGCTGCGCTCGCTGACCGCCGTCATCCCGCCCGCGCAGCGCGCCGAGGTGATGTCGGCGTTCTACGTCGTCGCGTACCTGTCGCTCGCGGTGCCGGCGATCGTCGCGGGCGTCGTCGTCGGCGACCTCGGGCTCGACGCGACCTTCCGCCTGTTCGGCTCGCTCGTCGTCGTGCTCGCGCTCGTCGTCGCCGTGCTGGCCGCGCGGGTGCGCACCGGCAGGGTCGCCGCGACGGTCGCCTGACGGATGCGCCGCCCCGAGGAGGGGCGGCGCGGTGAGGGGCGGCGCGGTCCGACCGGTCCGGCGGGCGGAGGCTGCGCCGCGACGGGCGGGCTACGCCTTCTCGAGCGCCACCCGCGGCAGGCTGCGTCGCATCCAGCGCGGCATCCACCACGCCCATCTGCCGAACAGCCGCATGATCGCCGGGACGACGAGGCAGCGGATGATCAGCGCGTCGAACAGGATCGCGACCGCGAGCCCGAGCCCGAACTGCTTCATCATCCGGTCGGGGCTGAGCATGAAGGCGGCGAAGACGACGACCATGATCGCGCCAGCCGCCGTGATCACGCGCCCCGTCTGCGCCAGCCCCTCGCGGACCGCGTGGCGCGCGTCGTGGGTGCGCTCCCACTCCTCGTGCATGCGCGAGATCAGAAAGACCTCGTAGTCCATCGACAACCCGAAGACGATCGCGAAGATCAGAATCGGGATGACGGAGTCGACCGGGCTCTCCTGGATCCCGAACATGCCGTGCTGGAAGACGAGCGTCACGACGCCGAGCGAGGCGCCGATGCTGAGCAGGTTGAGGACCGCCGCCTTCAGCGGGATCAGCAGCGAGCGGAAGACGACCATCAGCAGCAGCGCGGAGAGGCCGACGACGATCCCGACGAACAGCGGCAGCTTCTGCTGCACCTCGTGGGCGAAGTCGTCCGCCGCCGCGGTCGGGCCGCCGACGAGGTACGTCGCCCCCGTTCTGGCCGCGACCGGCGGAAGCACCTCGTCGCGCAGCTTCGTCACGAGCTGCTGCGTCTCCTCGGCCTGCGGCTTCGCGTCCGGCATCGCGATCACGGTCGCGACGTCACCGTTCTCCGACAACGTCGGCGACTGCACCGCCGCGACGCCCGGCGTCGCTCTCAGCGCGCTCGCCAGCTCGTCCGCGGCGGCCTGTCCTCCGCCCTCGGAGACGACCAGCAGCGGCCCGTTGAAGCCGGGGCCGAAGCCCTGCGCGAGCAGGTCGTACGCCTGGCGCGAGGTCTTCTCGGGGCTGTCGTTGCCGGCGTCGGCGAAGCCGAGCCGCATGTCGGTCGCGGGGATCGCGAGCAGCAGCAGGAAGCTGACCGAGACGGCCAGCACCGGCAGCGGGCGGCGCTGCACGAACGCGGCCCAGCGGCGCCAGCGCTCACCCTCGACGCGCTCCTTCGCACGCGCCTTCAGCGCGCGCTTGCGGACGCTGCGCTCGATCCGCTTGCCGAACAGCGACAGCATCGCGGGCAGCAGCGTGAGCGACGCGATCAGCGTCACCAGCACGGTCAGCGAGACGCCGAGCGCGATCCCCTGCAGCATCCCGATGCCGAGCGCGATCAGGCCGAGCAGGCCGATGATCACGGTCGCAGCGGCGAAGACGACCGAGCGGCCGGCGGTGTCGAGCGCGATCCGCAGCGCGTCGTCGCGGTCGCGGTCGTCGAGCAGCTCGCTGCGGTAGCGGGAGAAGATCAGCAGCGCGTAGTCGATCCCGACGCCGAGCCCGACGAGCGACATCAGCGCCGGCGTGAAGTCGGCGACGTTCAGCACATGCGAGCCGACGACCATCAGCGCCGTCGTGCCGGCGACCGCGGCGAGCGCGGTGACGATCGGGAGGCTCGCGGCGAGCAGCGAGCCGAACAGGAAGACGAGGATCACCAGCGCCGCGAGCGTGCCGGCGCTCTCGGCCGCGCCGCCGCCGGCGTCGACGTAGCGGACGGCGTCGCCGCCGAGCTCGACCTGGAGGCCGCTGCCGTCGGCGGCCTGGGCGGTGTCGATGATCTCGACGATCGCCTCTCTCGGCACCTCGTTGGCGAGCTTGTCGAGCAGCACCGGCGCGTACGCGATCGTGCCGTCTCTGGAGACGGCGCCGCCCGCGGCGAACGGGTCCTGGACGCTCGCGACGTGCGGAAGCCGCTCGATTCTGGCGAGCATCGCCTCGACCCGTTCACGCGCCGCGGGGTCGGCGACGCCGCCTGGATCGCGCACGACGACGTCGATCGTGTCGCCGGCTTGAGCCGGCGCGCTGCGCTGGAGCGTGTCGAGCGCCGCTTGGGACTCGGTGCCCGGGAGGGCGAAGTCGTTGTTCCAGTCCGGACCGATCGCCATCGAGCCGCCGAGCACGGCGACGAGCGTCACCAGCCAGAGCGCGACGGCGCGCTTGCGGTGGCGGATCGACCAGCCTGCGAGCCGCTCGAAGCGGCTCTCCGTGGGGCGCTTCAGAGCGCGCGGTGAGCGTGTGGAAGTCATGGCCCGCACGCTCTCAACGGCGCGCCGCCGTGTCGCTGGGGCGCCGTGGCGTTCCGGCGGGGGCGGGCGGGCGGAGCGCGCCCGGGGGTTAGCCCCCGCCCGAGGTGGGGCTCAGGGGCTCAGCGGGCGAGCCGCACGGTCGCGCTCGTGCGCATCGTGCGGCCTCTGGCGCCGTTTGCCGGGCGGATCGTCACCGCCACCTTCACCCGCAGCGCGCCGAGCGGGCGCAGCCGTCTCGCGACCTTCGCCGCGACGCGCGGACGCAGCGTCACCGTGCCGGCCGCCCTGCGCGCTCCGCTCGCGCTCGCGAGCGCGGCGCCGCGCCGCAGCCCGAGCGTGCGCGCGTCCTTCGCGGCGACCGTCAGCCGGGCGCCGACGCTGCAGGCGGCGTCGCAGCGGACACGCAGCCGCAGGCCGCCGGCGGCGAGCGCGCGCGGCGTCCGCTGGCCGGTCAGCGACAGCAGCGGCGCTCGTCTCGGCGCCGGTCTTCTGCCGCCCGGCGCGGGCGCCAGCTCTCTGCCGCCCGGCGGCGGCGCCGGCACCGTTCTGGCGCCGCCCCAGAACGGGTAGACGCCCTGCGCGACGACGCGCTCCGCGCCGCTCGCAAGGTCCTTCACGACGATCTGGCCGGCGCGGTCGAACGCGATCTGCGTGCCGTCCGCCGACCACGTCGGGGTCGTGTCCTGCGTTCCCTCCGTCACGTCGCCGAGCGGCTGCCCGGTCGCGATCGAGTAGCGCACGATCCTGCCTCTCGTGCCGGTCACCGCTCCCGGCTCGAGCGCCGCGACGATCTCTCTGCCGTCCGGCGAGCCGGACGGGAAGCCGATCCCGCCGCGTGGATCGCTGACGAGCTGCTGCACGCAGCTCGATCTGACGTCCGGCGCCTCGGCCGTCGTCGCGATCCGGCAGACCTTCGACGGTCTGTCGTCGTCGGACGGGAAGGCGGCGAGCGCGGTGTCGCCGAGCCAGCCGTGCGACGTCGCACAGTAGATGCAGTACGAGAGGCCCTCGCTCGACGCCGCCCCGCGCGTCAGCCGGCGGACGTGGGTCGCGTTCGTGCCGCCGAGCCCGTCGGGCGCGATCGTCCACCAGAGGAATCTCTGGCCGTCCGGCGAGATCGACGGCTGGTTGCCGACGTAGCCGCCGTTCCACACCAGCGCCGGAGCGCCGCCTGCCGCCGGCGCCGACACGAGCGCCCCCGCGGAGTCGACCCACGCGACGGTCGCGCCGTCGCGCGTGAGGCCCGCGAAGCGGCCGTCCGCGGTCAGCTGCCGCGGCTGGGAGCCGGCGACGTCCGGGTCGATCGCGCAGACGCCGCCGCCGCACTGATAGGCGATCGTCGAGGCGCCGGCGGAACCGGCGAGACAGGCGAGCACGAGGGCGACCACGGCGGCGGTCAGGAATCCGTTCGAGCGACCGAGCATCCGGCCCGAACCCTACCCACCGGCACGCGCCGTCTACCCTTCCCCGTCGTGAACGAGGTCGCCGTCCACCCGCTGCTGCGCCTGTGGCGCCGCGCGCCGCGCTATCGCGGCCAGGTCCGCCGGGGCGTCGTGTGGGCGATCCTCAACCAGATCCTCGACATCCTGCCCGAGCTGCTGATCGGCGTCGCGATCGACATCGTCGTGCGCGAGGAGGGCAGCATCGTCGGCAGCGTGACCGGGATCGAGGACCGCGAGGCCCAGCTGTTCGTGCTCGCCGGCGCGACCGCGGTGATCTGGCTGCTGGAGTCGCTGACCGAGTATCTCGCGCAGCGCTGCTGGCGGACGCTCTCGCAGGACCTTCAGCACGACCTGCGGATGGACGCCTACGGCCACGTGCAGGAGCTGGAGCTGGCGTGGTTCGAGGACCGCGAGGCCGGCAGACTGCTGACGATCCTCAACGACGACGTCAACCAGCTCGAGCGGTTCCTCGACGTCGGCGCGCTGCAGATCATCCAGACGGCGACGAGCGTCGTCGCGGTCGGCGCCGTCTTCGTCATCATCTCGCCGCTGCTGGCGGTGCTCGCGTTCCTGCCCGTCCCGGTGATCGTCGGCGGCTCGCTGCTGTTCCAGAGACGGCTCGAGCCGCGCTACGCGAAGGTCCGCGAGCACGCCGGCCGGCTCGGCGGGCTGATCGGCGGCAACCTCGGCGGGATCGCGACGATCAAGGCGTTCGGCGCCGAGCGACGCGAGTCGACCCGCGTCGCGGCGGCCTCTCGCGACTACGCGAGCGCGAACCGCACTGCGATCGCGCTCAGCGCCGCGTTCGTCCCGGTGATCCGAACCGCGATCCTCGTCGGCTTCATGGTCACGCTCGTCGTCGGCGGCCACCTGACGCTCAACGGGACGCTCGAGGTCGGGATGTTCTCGGTGCTCGTCTTCATGACGCAGCGGCTGCTGTGGCCGCTGACGCGGCTCGGCGAGACGCTCGACCTGTACCAGCGCGGCGTCGCGTCGCTGCGGCGGATCCTCGACCTGATCGACGCGCCCGTCCAGATCCGCGACGGCGCGCGCGAGCTGCCTCCGACCGCCGACGGCGCGACGCGACGCGCGGTCGCCTTCGGCGACGTCGGCTTCGTCTACCGCGACGACGACGGCGCGGTCCGCACGTGCGTGCTCGACGGGCTCGACCTCGACGTACCGGCCGGCGAGACGCATGCGATCGTCGGACCGACCGGCGCGGGCAAGTCGACCGTCGTGAAGCTGCTGCTGCGCCTCTACGACGCCGAGCGCGGCTCGGTCGCGATCGACGGCGTCGAGGTCCGCGACCTGACCTTCGGGAGCCTCCGCGGCGCGATCGGCTACGTCGGTCAGGACACGTTCCTGTTCGACGGCTCGGTCGCCGACAACCTCCGCTACGGCGCGCCGGACGCGAGCGACGAGCAGCTCCGCACTGCGGCCGAGCTGGCCGAGGCGCACGAGTTCGTCGAGGCGCTGCCGGACGGCTACGACACCCCCGTCGGCGAACGCGGCGTGCGCCTCTCCGGCGGCCAGCGCCAGCGGCTGACGATCGCCCGCGCGCTCGTGCGCGATCCGTCGATCCTCGTGCTCGACGAAGCGACCTCGGCGGTCGACAACGAGACCGAGGCGGCGATCCAGCGCTCGCTGCTGCGCGTCAGCCGCGAGCGCACGACGATCGTGATCGCCCATCGTCTGTCGACGATCCGCCACGCCGACCGCATCCACGTGCTCGAAGGCGGACGCGTCACCGAGGCCGGCACGCACGACGAGCTGCTGCGCAACGGCGGCCGCTACGCCGCGCTGTGGGCGGTGCAGACCGGTGAGGTGCTTCGCATTGGGAGTTCCACGGCGGCGAGCGGCAGCTTCGACACGTCGGCGGGAACTCCCGGCTAGGCGACCGGGTCTGCCGGCGGGTCGACGCTGCCAAGATCCCGGCGGTCGAACCCGAGGAGATCTTGAAATGACCGATGTCGTCATCGCATCCGCCGTCCGCACCGCCGTCGGCGGCTACGGCAAGTCGCTGAAGGACGTGCCGCCGAGCCAGCTCGGCTCGACCGCCGCCAGAGCCGCGCTGGAGCGCGCCGGGGTCGCGCCCGAGCAGGTCGAGCACGTCGTCTTCGGCAACGTGATCCACACCGAGCCGAGAGACATGTACATGGCGCGCGTCGTCGGCATGGGCGCGGGGATCCCGAAGGAGACCCCGGCGTTCACCGTCAACCGCCTCTGCGGCACCGGCGTGCAGGCGATCGTCTCGGCGACGCAGGCGATCCAGTCCGGCGACGTGTCGGTCGCGCTCGCCGGCGGCGCGGAGTCGATGAGCCGCGGCCCGTACTGGCTGCCGTCGGGCCGCTGGGGCGCGCGGATGGGCGAGACGGCCGTCGTCGACCCCGTCAGCGGCGCGCTGACCGACCCCTTCAACGACATCCTGATGGGCGTCACGGCCGAGAACCTCGCCGAGCGCCACTCGATTTCGCGCGAGCAGCAGGACGCGTTCGCGGTCGAGTCGCACCGCCGCGCGATCGCCGCGCGTGACGCCGGCCGCTTCGCGGACGAGATCGTCCCCGTGACGATCAAGACGCGCAAGGGCGAGGTCACGTTCGACACCGACGAGCACATCCGCGACGACGCGTCGCTCGACGGGATGGCGAAGCTGAAGCCCGTCTTCAAGCGCGACGGCGGCACCGTCACGGCCGGCAACGCCTCCGGCATGAACGACGCCGGCGCGGCGCTCGTGCTGCTCTCCGCCGACAAGGCTGCCGAGCTGGGCAGCCCGGTGAGAGCGCGGATCCTCAGCTACGCCAGCTGCGGCGTCGACCCAGCCGTGATGGGCATCGGCCCGGTGCCAGCGGTGCGCAAGGCGCTCGACCGCGCCGGCGTCTCGCTCGACCAGATCGGCGTGATCGAGCTGAACGAGGCGTTCGCCGCGCAGGCGCTGGCGGTGATGCAGGAGCTGGAGCTGGATCCCGCCAAGGTCAACCCGAACGGCGGTGCGATCGCGCTCGGCCACCCGATCAGCGCGACCGGCGCGGCGATCACGGCGAAGGCGATCAGCGAGATGGAGCGCGCGGACCACGAGTACGGGCTCGTGACGCTCTGCATCGGCGGTGGGCAGGGGATCGCGCTGCTGCTCGGGCGCAGCTGACGACGGTGCGCGGGTGCGGGCGGCCGAGCCGCCCGTGCGCCGCCGCTAGTGCGTGTCGTCGACGAGCGCCTCGTCCGCGCGGATGATGTGCATCACCGCGTTGATGAGGGCGAGGTGGGTGAACGCCTGCGGGAAGTTGCCGAGGTGGCGGCCCGAGTGCGGGTCGATCTCCTCCGCGTAGAGCGCGAGCGGGCTGGCGTAGGAGAGCAGCTTGTCGCAGAGGTCGCGGGCGCGCTGGACCTCGCCGATCTCGACCAGCGCCGAGACGAGCCAGAACGAGCAGATCGCGAACGAGCCCTCCTCGCCGGTGAGGCCGTCGTCGGTCTCGGCGACCTTGTAGCGCAGCACCAGCTCGTTGACGGTCAGCTCGTCGGCGATCGCGAGCACGGTCTTGCGGACGCGCTCGTCGCTCGCGGGCAGGAAGCCGAGCATCGGGATCAGCAGCAGCGAGGCGTCGAGCGCATCGGTGTCGTAGTGCTGCACGAAGACGCCGCGGTCGTCGAGCCCGCGCTCGCAGATCTCGGCGTGCATCTCGTCCGCAGCCTCGCGCCAGCGCTTGGCCGCGTCGCGGTCGCCGCGCAGCCGCGCCAGGCGCGCGCCGCGATCGGCCGCGACCCAGCAGAAGATCTTCGAGGAGGTGAAGTGCTGCGGCTCGCCGCGCACCTCCCAGATGCCGCGGTCGGGCTCGCGCCACTCCGCGACCGCGGTGTCGACCTGCCGCACGACGAGCGGCCAGAGGCGGTCGTCGAGGCGGTCGCCGGAGCGGATGTGGAGGCGGATCGAGTCGAGCAGGACACCCCAGACGTCGTGCTGGCGCTGGTCCCACGCGCCGTTGCCGATCCGCACCGGCTTGGCGCCCTCGTACCCGGCGAGGTGGTCGAGGATCTCCTCGTCGAGCCGTTCTCGCCCGTCGATCCCGTACATGATCCCGAGCCGGCCTCCGGCCTCCAGCCGGTCGGTGATGAAGTAGAGGAAGTCGTGCGCCTCGCGGTCGAAGCCGAGCGTCGAGAGGCCCCACAGCATGAACGTCGAGTCGCGCAGCCACGTGTAGCGGTAGTCCCAGTTGCGCTCACCGCCCGGCGTCTCGGGCAGCGACGTCGTCGCCGCCGCCATCATCGCGCCGGTCGGCGCGTACGTGAGGCCCTTCAGCGTCAGCGCCGAGCGCTGCAGGTAGACGCGCCAGGGATGGTCGGGGAAGCGGCCGCGGCTGATCCACTCGTGCCAGAAGTTGCCGGTCACCGACAGCTGCGAGTGCGCCTCGTCGTAGGTCTCCGGCGGCAGATGGCTCGACCAGCCGAGCGCGCAGAAGAGCGTGTCACCCGCTCTCATGCGCGTCTCGGCGCGGGCGCGCGGGCCCTCGAAGCCGAGCCGCATGTCGGTCCGCAGGCGCAGCTGCGTCGGGACGCCCTCGGCGCTGCAGATGCCGTCGCCGTAGCCGTCGCCGGCGTAGTCCCAGCTGCCGCGCTTGCGGGCGTAGTCGAATGCAGGCTCGCAGTCGAGCTCGACGTCGACGAAGCCGTTCAGGCACCTCATCGTGCGCAGCAGCACGTGCGCGGCCTCGTGGTCGCGCGGCGAGCGCGCGTAGCGGCCGGAGCGTTCGCTGCCGTGGTGCCAGGGACCGACGACGAGCACGTCGCGCACGACCAACCAGCCGGTCGGAGTGCCCCACGTCGTCTCCAGGATCATCGTCCCGGGCAGGTAGCGGCGGTCGGCCGGGACGACCTGGTCGCGCGGGCCGACGCGGAAGCGGCCGGCGTGGCGGTCGAGGATCCCGGCGAAGACGCTCGGCCCGTCCATCCGCGGCAGGCACATCCACTCGACGTTGCCGCTCTTGGCGACGAGCGCGCAGACCTCGCAGTCGGACAGGAAGCCGTAGTCCGCGATCGGCGGGTAGGGGCTCCCGCCGAGCGGGATCTCCTGCGCGGCGGGCTCGGCGGTGGCGACTTCGAATTCCACGAGACGATGAAAAGTAGCGATCCCGGGGCGAACGTCGTTTGTCCATACGGATGAAGCTGCGCGTGCCGTCACTCCGTCCGCAGGCCGTCCGGGCGCATCAGCCGCCACAGCAGCGGCAGGCTCGCGACCGTCACGAGCAGCACGACGGCGGCGCCGATCGCGGTCATGCCGGCGATCGCGGCGAGGTTGACGCGCAGCGGCTCGCTCACGAGCTGCAGCAGCAGCGCGCCGAGCGCGGCGCCGGTCACGACCGCGAGCGCGAGGCCGAGCGCGACGGGGACGGCCGTCTGCCAGAAGACCGACCAGCCGAGCGTCGCACGCGGCGTGCCGAACGCGACGAGCGCCGCCAGCAGTCTGCGCCGCTCGCGCAGCTGCTCCAGCGCGCTGACGAGCATGCTCGCGCCGATCAGCAGCAGCACCGCGACGGCTCCGGCGAACAGGCCGCGGCGGATGTTCGCGAAGTCGCGGTCAGCTCTCGTCGCCGCGAGTCTCAGCACCTCGCCGCGTGGGTCGACCTGCGCCGTCGCGTTGCGGACGTGCTCGATCGCGTCCGGCCGCGACGAGTCGAGGCCGGTGTAGAGCGCGATGCTGCGCTGCGGCAGCTCCAGCCCCGCCGCCGCCTTCGGCGTCAGCAGCACCCCCGACATCTCCCCGCCCGCCGGGTCCGAGCGTGGCCGCACGGTCGGCGCATCCGCCGGCACGGTCCAGCCGATCCGATCGCCGACGCGGACGCGGTCGCCGGCACGCGGCGTGCCGGGCTCGCCGCGGATGGCGAACGCGTCGCCGTCCGCGCAGCGGGGCAGCACTGCCAGCTCGCGCAGCGTGCGGCAGTCGGCGACAGTCAACGAGGTGATGAACGCGCCGCCGTCGCGCTGCCGCTTCTCCAGGTTCGTCTGGTCCAGCGCGACGACCGACGTGACGCCGTCGATCGCGCGCAGCCTCGCTGCGAGCGCGGGGGCGCGCGGACCGTCCTGGCCGGGTTCGAGCGTCCCGAACGCCTGCGCGCGGTCGAGATCGGCGCCGGTCGCGGTCGTGTAGCTGCGCTCGACGCCTGAGAACAGCGTCTGCAACGCGATCGCGCCCGCGACCGCGACCGCGATCCCGCTCACGACGCGCGCGGAGAGCCCGCTGTCGAGCTGGAGGCGGCGCGTCGCGAGCTGCCACGCGACCCCGCCGCCGCGACCGAGCCGGTGCACGACCGCCTCCACGAGCCACGGCAGGATCGCGGTGACGCCGATCAGCAGCAGCACGACACCCGCCGCGACCTGGAGCTCGTCGAACGTCGCGCCGGCCTCGGCCCCGAGCAGCGGGAAGAGCAGCCCGGCGCCGGCAAGCGGCGGCAGCAGCCGCCACCAGACCCGGCGTCGCCGCGGCTGTGCGCGGCGCACGACGCCCAGTGGCTCGATCGCGACGCCGCGCAGGGCCAGCTGCGTGACGGCGACCGCCGCCGCCGGCACCGCCACGGCGATCAGCACCGCGAACGGCGCGCTCGGCCGCACGTCCGCGGCGAACGCGCTGAGGTCCGAGAGCGTGATGCGCTCGACGAACTGGCGCGCGAACAGGAAGATCGCAGCGCCAACGGCGAGACCGAGCAGCGCGCCCAGCAGCGCCTCCCCGGCGGCGATCCGGCGCACCATGCGGCTGTCGGCGCCGACCAGCCGCAGCGCCGCGAGACGGCGGTCGCGGTCCTCTCCGCCGAAGCGCACCGCCGCGCCGATGAAGACCAGCACGGGCAGCAGCAGCACCGCGAAGGCGATCACGACCAGCAGGCGCAGCACCGGATGCAGCCCGTCGCCACCGTCGGGGGAGCCGAAGCGGTCGATCCGATGGACCCCGTTGCCACCGTGCTGCAGGCCCTCGGCGCCCGCGTAGAAGGCGTACTCGCCGGGCCCTTCGAGCCCGGCGTCGGCGATCGTCCCGACGATCCGCGCGTCGAGCCGTGCGCGCAGAAGGGCGCCCTCTGGGGAGGTGAGCAGCCGTCTCAGCCGCGGCGAGACGACCAGCTCGCCGGGGCCGGGCAGTCTGACGACGCCGGGCGGGACGGGTGCGAGCGGCCCTTCGGGCTGGAGCACGCGGCCGCGGACCCGCACGTCGCGGAAGTCGGTGTCGGCGAACGCGACCAGCAGCGTGTTCGCACCTCTGCTCAGGTCCGCTCCCGTCATCGAGAGGTCGTCGCGCGCGGCCATGCGATCCTCGCGCGCCGCGAACAGCTGGGGGACCGACGCCGCGAACAGCAGCAGCGCGACGCCCAGCCCGACCCCGACGGCCGTCATCACGACGCGCGCCCAGGCGCCGCGGCCGCCGGCCAGCGCGAGGCGGGCGCCGAGCGCCAGCTCGCGCGCCGCGCGGCTCATCCGACGCGCTCCGCGCTGTGGGTGCGACCGTCGCGGACGACGACCTCGCGGTCGGAGTAGGCGGCGACGCGCGGCTCGTGCGTGACGAGCACGACCGCCGCGCCGGTGTCGCGCGCGGCATCGCTCAGCAGCTGCATCACGCGCTCGCCGTTGAGCGAGTCGAGCGCACCGGTCGGCTCGTCGGTGAACAGCACGCGCGGCTCGGTCGCGAGCGCTCGCGCGACCGCGACGCGCTGGCCCTGCCCACCGGACGCCTGCCCCGGCGTCTTGCCCGCGACGTCGGAGACCTCGAGCCGGTCGAGCCATTCGGCCGCCCGCCGCTCCGCGTCGCGGCGGGCGACGCCGTCCAATCGCAGCGGCAGCGCGACGTTCTCCAGGCAGCTCAGCTCGGGCACGAGCTGACCGAACTGGAAGACGAAGCCGAAGTCGGTGCGGCGCAGCGCGCTCAGCTCGACGTCGGACATCGCCGTCAGCTCGCGGTCGCCGTAGACGACGCGGCCGGCGTCGGGCCGCACGATGCCGGCGAGGCAGTGCAGCAGCGTCGACTTGCCGGAGCCGGACGGACCCATCACGGCGACGACCTCGCCCGCCGCGACCTCGAACGTCGCGCCGGCGAGCGCCGGCGTCGGCCCGAACGCCTTGTGCAGGTCGTGGGCGGCGAGCAGCGGGGCGACGGCGCTCATGCCACCGCTCCCACCGCGTCGCGCAGCTGGTCCAGGCGCGCGGCCGTCAGCTCCAGCCAGCGCAGGTCGGCTTCGAGGTGGAACAGCGCGTGGTCGCAGATGAGCTGGTCGGCGAGGTCGCCGCCGGCCTTGCGGCGTGTCAGCTCGCGCATCAGCTGGAGGTGCTCGGCACGCTGGGTGTCGAGCACCTCCGCGGCAGCACGGCCGGTCAGCAGCGCCAGCACGACCTTCGCGTAGAGCGTGCTCTGGAGGTACGGCTCGGGTCTCTCCGGCTGCGCGAGCCACAGGTCGACGTCGGCGACGCCGGACTCGGTGATCGCGTAGCGCTTGCGCTCCGGACCACCGCCGGGCTCGATCCCGTCGACCTCGACAAAACCGTGTCTGAGCAGGCGCGAGAGCGTCGAGTAGACCTGGCCGTACGCGAGCGGACGGTCGTGGCCGAAGCGCTCGTCATACGTGCGCTTGAGGTCGTATCCGTGGCGGGGGCCGGACTCCAGCAGCCCGAGAAAGGTCTTGGCGATCGACATGGGCGAGCACTATACACCGCGTGTATACGCAGGGTGTATAGGCGCATCGGCGATAGTTGGCCGACTGCGCACTTTCCCGTCGCTACTGCTGCAAAAACGTCAACGCACACCAACCTCCTACCGGTGCAATGGCATACTGCGCCGATGGCATCCGGTGAACGCGCCTTCCTGCGACTGGTTCCCTCCACGACGGAGGAGCTGCGGCCCTCCCAGTGGTTCTGCGGGCACTGCGGCGCGGTGACCGACGAGACGCCCGCGCCGGCCGCGCGCATCTGCGGCGACTGCGGCCTCGGCATGCTGCTGGAGGCGCGCGCCGACGTCGTGCCGCAGGCGGGCGAGGCGTTCCTGATCGTCGACGCGTCGCTGTCGATCCAGGCGCTCTCGGCCGAAGCCGAGCACCTGCTCGCGATCACCGAGCACGACGTCATCCAGCATCCCGTCACCGAGCTGCTGACGCCGGCCGACGCCGAGGCCCGCGGGGCCGAGGCGTTCGCGACGACGATCATGCACGCCGCCCGCGGCGACGACGCCCCGCAGCGCCTGTTCGTCCGGCCCGCGAACGTCTTCGGCGTGCGCATGCCGCTCCGCGTCGGCCTCTGCGGGCCGCCGCGCGCCGCGCTGCTCGTGCTCGAGTAGCGGTTCAGCCGCTGATCTGCCGGAACAGCACCGGCAGGTCGGGATAGCCGCTCGACGCCCAGCCCGAGCGCTGGAGCGCCTGGATCTGCACCTCCGGCGACTGGCCGGCGGTCGTCAGGATCGACTGCACGCCCGCGCTCGCCTTGCCGTAGCCGTCGACCGTGTCCTGGCCCTTGAGCCAGCCGGCCGTCGCGTGGGCGGCCGCGAGCGGGTCGCTCCAGACCGACGCCGACGCGCCGTACGTCTTCGAGTCGGTGTAGCCGATGTTGAGCCAGTTGTGGTTGTTCGCCGCCTCGCGCGAGGTCGCGGCGCCACCCGACTGCTCGGCCAGCATCCACGAGGCGATCACCTGCGGATGCAGGCCGGTCTCGGCGGCGAGCTGCGTCGCGAACGTTCTCTGCCCGGCGGTCAGCATCGCGTCGGCTTTCGCCGAGAGCGTGCCGGTCGCGCCGGCGAGCACGTTGGAGAAGCTCGTCGGGGCGACGCCGCCCGGCGCGGTCACCGGCGTCGTCGCGGCCGCCGCGAGCGGCGCGCCGGCCGCGGCCGGCGGCGCGGCGCCGCCGACCTGGGCGGACGACGGCGTCGCACCCCCGTGCAGGGGCGCGATCATCGACTGGATCTGGCTGATCCGCTGCAGCGCGAGGTCGAGGCTCATCGGCTCCCCCGGTAGTCGGCCGCAGGAGCAGCGGTCTTGAGTCGGCGCTCGCTGCGGCGCGACGGCGCGATAGCGTGTGCCGCCATGATCGACGTCATCGAGCCGACGCAGCCTGAGCGTGTCGAGAAGCCGTGGGGCCACGAAGTGTGGTGGGCCCATACGGACCGCTACGCGGGCAAGCTGCTGTTCGTGCGCGCCGGGGAGCGCCTCTCGCTCCAGTACCACCGCGAGAAGGACGAGACCTCCTACCTGCTCAGCGGCCGGCTGCTGCTCGTGCAGGGTGACGACGCGGAGAGCCTGACCGAGACGGTGGTCGAGCCCGGCGTCCGCTGGCGCAACGCGCCGGGCGTCGTGCACACCGTCGAGGCGATCGAGGACGCGACGATCCTCGAGGTCTCGACCCCGGAGCTCGACGACGTCGTGCGTCTCTCCGACCGCTACGGCCGCGTCGGCTGAGGGGCAACTGACGGCGCCGCCGTCGCGGTCGGCGGCGGCTGCGTCGCGGGCGAGACGAGCGCCTGCGGCAGCAGCTCGTCGCAGTCGCCGGCACCGCGGGTCCGGCCGTCGGCATCGATCGCCACGACGCGCACGGGCGCGTCACGGGCACGGCCGCTCGCGACCAGTGAGCGCACGACGGTGCACGCGATCTGCCGCATCGCCCGGCGTGTGAGCGCCGGCACGCGAGCCGGCAGGTCGACCTGCAGCTCCCCGTAGCCGGCACGACGCAGCCGCAGGCGCCCGCGCACGCTCGGCGCCAGCTCCGGCAGCTCGCTTCTGAGCCCGTGCGCGCGCTCGGCGGCCGTCGGGCCGGCGAACAGCACGGCGAGCGAGCCGCGCACGCCGCCACGGCGACCGGACCGGACGACGGGCGTCGCACGGCCGTCGCGCAGGAGGAAGATCTCACGGCCGCCCTGCCGGGCGATCCCGGCCGGCGCGGGGCCGGCGGCGATGACGCCGGTCGGCCGCACGCCGCGGCCGCCGAGCAGGTAGCCGGCGGTCACGAGCGCCGCGCAGGCGGCGAGGACGGCGGAAACCGCGACCAGCCGGCGGATCACGCGGGGCCGCTCCACGGCAGCCGCACGGTGAAGCACGCGCCGCCGCCCGGCGCCGCGGCCGCGACGATGCCGCCGCCGTGCAGTCGCGCGTTCTCGGTCGCGATCGACAGCCCCAGCCCGCTCCCGTCCGTTCGCGCACGCGAGCGGTCGCCCTTGTAGAAGCGCTCGAAGACGCGCTCCCGCTCGTCGGCCGGGATCCCCGCGCCGCTGTCGGCGACGGCCAACTCGACGCCCCGCTCGCCGGCGCGCAGCACGACGCGCACCGGCGGCGCGCCGTGGCGCAGCGCGTTGCCGACGAGGTTCGCGACGATCACGTCGAGCCGGCGCGGATCGAGCTCGGCGCGGATGCCCGGCGGCAGGTCGGCGGCGACCCGCTCGGTCCAGCCGCGCACGCGCAGCGTCCCCGCGACCGCCTCGCCGACGTCGACCTCCTCGACCCGCAGCACGGCTGCGCGGGCGTCGAAGCGAGACACCTCGATCAGGTCGTTGACGAGCTGAGCGAGCCGCGCCGTCTCGTTGCTGACGAGCTGCGCGGCGGCGGCGGCGTCCTCGCCGTCGAGCGCCTCGGTCGCCGCGAGCATCGCGCTGACGGGCGTGCGCAGCTCGTGCGAGACGTCCGCGACGAAGCGGCGCGCCGACGCCTCCAGCCGGCGCAGCTCGGCGACGTTCTGCTCCAGCGCCGCGGCGGTCGCGTTGAACGTGCGCGACAGCTCCGCCAGCTCGTCGCCGCCGCTCGCGTCCAGGCGCGTGTCGAGTCTGCCCTGCGCCAGCTCGCGCGCGGCAGCGCCGAGGCGCCGCACCGGACCGAGCACGCCGCGGGCGGCCAGGAGCGCCAGCAGCGCCGCGATCAGCCCGGCGACCGCGATCCCGCCCGCCATCGCACGCGCGAGCCGTGCGGCGTCGTCCCGCTCCGGCGCGAGCGAGGCGACGGCGAAGACGGCGATGCCGGAGGGAGCGGAGGCGGCGCCCGCGAACGCGACCGGCATGCCGACGACGAGCAGCGGCTCCCCGTCCGCGCCCTCGACGCGACGGAGGACCGCTCCGTCGCCGCGCGCGACCGAGCGGCGCACGTCGGCCGGGATCGCCGCGCCGGGAGCCGTCTGCGGTCGCAGCAGCGCGCGGCGGTCGCGGTAGGTCACGACGACCGACGCCGTTCGCACAGCCGGCGAGACGTCGCGGGCGAAGCGCTCCAGCGCCGCCTGCGACGGCGGATGGGCGAGCGAGGGCGCGTACACGCGGACGCGTTCGCGCAGGTCGCGGACGATCGCGTCCTGCGTGCGCGAGAGCGTGAAGCGGCTCGCGTCGCGGTAGGCGAGCAGCGCGGTCGCGAGCGCGCTGCCGACCGCGACCGCGGCGAACGCGACGACGAGGCGGACCCGCAGGCTGCGCAGCCGCCTCACGACCGCTCGCCCACGGTCGCGATGCGCGCCGTGACGACGCTCACAGCGGCCCGAAGCGGTACCCGAACCCGCGCACCGTCTGGATGTAGCGCGGGTCGGCCGGCTCCGACTCGATCTTCGCGCGCAGCCGCCGCACGCACGCGTCGACGAGGCGCGAGTCGCCGAGGTAGTCGTGCCCCCAGACGGACTCCAACAGCTGCTGCCGGCTCAGCACCAGACCGGGCACGTCGGACAGCTCCAGCAGCAGGCGCAGCTCGGTCGCCGTCAGGGCGACCGGCTCGCCGGCGCAGCTGACGACGAGCGCGCGGCGGTCGATCGCGAGGTCGCCGAACGCCGCTGGGTGCGACGACGCGCTGCTCGCTGGCGTCGCCCGCCGCAGCACGGCGCGGATGCGCGCTTCGAGCACGCGCGCGTGGACGGGCTTGACGACGTAGTCGTCGGCGCCGGCCTCCAGCCCGCTGACGACGTCGAGGTCCGCGTCGCGGGCGGTGAGCATGATCACGGGCACCGCGTTCCCAGTCCGGATCCGGCGGCAGACCTCGAAGCCGTCGAGGTCGGGCAGCATCAGGTCGAGCACGACGACGTCGGGCTCCGCCACCTGCAGCGCGCGCAGGCCGTCGCCGCCGGTCGCGGCCTCGGCGACATCGTGACCGAGCCGGCGCAGCCCGAGGCGGAGGCCGCCCCGGACCGCGTCGTCGTCCTCGATCAGCAGCACGTGCGCCATCGGCACCTCATGAGAGCAGACCCGGAGGCGCGGCCGTCCGACGGCTGCGGCGTGTTCTCCTACCGCTCGCGCTTCGCCGCCGGCGCGGGGGCGGGCGTGACGACCGGGGCGGCGGCGCGCGGCGGGCCTGGCGCGGACGTGGGCGCGGGCTCGGGAGCAGGGGCGGGCTCGGAGGCGGGGCGGCGTGCGGGCTCGGGAGCAGGCGCGGGCTCGGTAACGGAGGCGCGCTCCGCCGCGGGAGCGGGCGTGACGACGGGGGCGGCGGCGCGCGGCGGCGCGGAAGCGGGGGCCGGCTCGGCGGCGGGAGCGCGCTTCGCGGCGGGGGCCGGCTCCGCGGCGGGAGCGCGTTCGGCGGCGGGGGCGGGCGTGACGACCGGGGCGGGGGCGCTGCTCGGAGCGGCCTCGACCGGCGGCGCGGACTGGGGCCCGGGGTCGCCGGCCGCGGCCGCGATCGCCACGGGGGGCACGGCGACGGCTGCGAGCAGTGCTCCGCCGATCGCCAGTCGCTTGGTGATCTGCTTCATCGGTGCGGACTCCTTCAGTCGGGTGTCCGCGACGGTACGAGCGCGATGTGACCGCGCCTGCGCGGTCGTGTGACGATCGCGTAACGGTCAGCGGCCACCGTCGGCGCGCAGCCGGTAGCCGACGCCGCGCAGCGTCTCGATCGCCTCGGCGCCGAACGGCCGGTCGACTCTCTCGCGCAGATAGCGCACGTAGACGTCGACCACGTTCGAGCGGTTCTCGTAGTCGCGGCCCCAGGCGAGGTCGAGCAGCACGTGGCGCTCGAGCACCTCGCCGGGCCGCCGCATGAACGCCTCCAGCAGCGCGTACTCGCGCGCCGACAGCTCGATCTCGACCTCGCCGCGCGCGACGCGGCGCGTCGCGGGGTCGAGCGTGAGGTCGCCGGCCGCGAGCACCGCCGGCCGCTGCACTGGGCCGCGCCGCGCCAGCGCCCGCAGCCGCGCCGACAGCTCCGCGAGCGAGAACGGCTTCGTGACGTAGTCGTCGGCGCCCGTGTCGAGCCCGGCGACGCGGTCCTCGACCGCGTCGCGCGCGGTCAGCATCAGCACCGGCGCCCAGACGCCGTCGGCGCGCAGCCGCCGGCACGTCTCGAAGCCGTCGATCCCCGGCAGCATCACGTCGAGCACGATCGCGTCGTACGCGGAGGAGCCGGCCATCCAGAGCGCGTCCTCGCCGCGCTCCGCGACGTCGCAGACGAGCCCGTCCTCGGTCAGCCCGCGGCGGATCGCGGCGCGCAGCTTCGGCTCGTCCTCGATGACCAGGACGCGCATCTCAGCTCCCGCCCGCCGTGCCCGCGTCCGGCAGCTCGATCCAGAGGGAGCCGCCGTCGGCGCCGGCCCGGCCTCCGTGCGCCGTCGCGATCGCCGCGACGATCGCGAGCCCGAGCCCGGCACCGCCGCGCCCACGCGCCTCGTCGCCGCGCGTGAAGCGCTCGAAGGCCGTCGCGGCGAGCGCGGGCGGCAGCCCCGGGCCGTCGTCGCGGACGGCGAGGCGAACAGCTTCGGGGCCGCTCCGCCGCGCACTCAGGCGGACCGCGCCGGAACCGTGGCGGAGCGCGTTGTCGACGAGGTTGCCGAGCGCCTGCTCGACCCGCAGCGGGTCGGCGGAGACCGTCAGCGCCGCGTCCGGCTCGACCTCCAGCGGCCGCTGCTCGTGCGCGGCGCGGACGGCGAAGCGCTCCCGGACCGCCCCCAGCAGCGCGTCCGCGTCGACCGGCTCGGGGCGCACCGGCAGCCGGCCGCGATCGGCGCGGGCGAGCACGAGCAGGTCCTCCGCGAGGCGACCGAGGCGGTCGGTCTCCTCCGCCGCGGAGGCGACGGTCTCGCGCAGCTCGCCGGGCGTGCGGCCGGGCCGCGCCGCCAGCTCCAGCTCGGCCTTCAGGATCGACAGCGGCGTGCGCAGCTCGTGGCTCGCATCGGCGACGAAGCGCCGCTCGCGGTCGAGCGCGCCGTGCAGCCGGTCGAGCATCGCGTTGAGCGTCTCGCCGAGCCGGCGGATCTCGTCGCGCGCCGGCGGGATCGGCAGCCGGGCGGCCGGATCCTCCTCCGAGACGGCGGCCGCACGGGCGCGCATCCGCTCGACCGGGCGCAGCGCCGCGGCGACCGCGACGTAGGCGATCGCCGACGCCAGCGCGAGCGCGGCGAGCCCGGCCACCAGCAGCGTCGTCCGCAGCGACGCGAGCTGGTCGTCGAGGTCGTCGAGCGAGCGGCCGGCGACGACCACGTGGCCGCTGCCGTCCTCCCGCGCGAACAGGCGCACCGCGTCGCCGTCGAGGGTCACCTCGCGGCGCAGCTCCTCGCTCGCGTCGTCGGCGCTTGCGTCGTCGTCATCCTCGTCGTCGTCGCCGAGCAGCTGCCGCACCTCGGTGCGGTCGAGCAACGGGCGCGCGCCCGCCTCCTCGGAGGTCGCGAGCACGCGCCCGTCGGCGGCGAGCAGCTGCACCGGCTCGTCGTCCTCGGCGCGCACCGAGGCGGCGTCGGCGCCGGCGACCTGCGAGCGCAGGTCGGCATCGAGCGCGCGCGAGCGCTCGGAGGCCACCCGCCGGTCGACGAAGACGCCGGTCGCGACGAGCACCAGCGCCATCACGAGGACGAACGCGCCGGTGACGCGCAGCCGGATCGGAACGCGGCTCACGCGAACAGGCTAGGCCGCGGCGCGGGCGTCAGTCGTCGTCGCGGTCGTCGCCGTGGTCGTCGCGGTCGTCGCGGTCGTCGTCCCGATCGTAGCGGTCGTCGTCGTCCCGATCGCTGCCGCGGTCGTCGTCGCCGTCGCCGCGGTCGCGCCGATCGACCTCCGGCTGGCCGACGAGCTTGAACGCCTCGTCGAGCCGCACGTCGACCGAGCTGCCGTCCGGCTTGGCGATCTCGACCTCGTAGGTCGCGCCGCGCTCGTCGTCGCGCTCGAAGTCGGTGACCGTGCCGCCGCGGGTGACCTTCAGCGCGGCGTCCTTCGCCTTCGTCGCTGTCGCCGCAGGGACGGGCGCGCCGTCGTTGCCGTCACGGCCATCGTCGCCGCCACCGCTGACGGCCAGCGCGACGCCGGTGCCGCCGGCTGCCAGGGCGACCGCCGCGCCGACGCCGATCAGTGTCTTGCGGGGGATTCTCATGGCTGCTCCTCGGGTTGGTGGAAGAGGACGCCACGGGTTCTACGGAGGCCGGATGAGATCACGATGAGGCGGCCTGGACGCGCTCCGCCGCCCACAGCTGCTCGATCTCGGTGCGCGCTGCGGCGAGGCTCTCGGCCGCGAGGCCGCGCAGCTCCGCCATCGCGGGATTGACGTCCGCCAGCGTCAGCTCGGCGGCGACGAAGCGCGGTTCGAGGCCCGTCAGGCTGAGGCCGTGCGGCAACCACTGGCCGGCGTGGTCCCAGCCCTCCTTCGGCGTGCCGGGTCCGTAGCCGCCGCCGCGCGCGGCGAGGACGATCAGGTCGGTGCCGCCGAGCAGCCCTTCGCCGCTGACGCCGTCGACCGAGAGGCCGGGGAAGACGAGGTGGTCGACCCACGCCTTCACCGTGCTCGGCGCGCCGAAGTTGTAGATCGGCAGGCCGAGCAGGACGACGTCGGCGGCCTTGACCTCGCCGGCGAGGCGCTCGGAGAGCGCGAAGGCGGCCGCCTGCTCGGACGTGTGCTGCTCCGGCGGCACGAAGCGCGCCTGCGCGGCGTGCTCGTCGATGTGCGGCAGCGGCTCGGCGGCGAGATCGCGGTAGACGACGGTGCCGTCGGGATGCGCGTCGCGCCAGCGCGCGGCGGCTTGGGCGCTGAGCGCGCGGCTGACCGAGCGGTCGCCCTGGATGCTCGAGTCGATGTGCAGCAGATGGGGCCGTTCCGGCGTGGTCATGCGGTCCTCCGCAAATCGTTTGTAAGACACAAACCATTTGCAGAGTAGTACATATTTGGCCCGACGTACACTTGATGCGATGGCCGACCACTCGTCCACTGCTCTGCTCGACCACCTCGGCCGCCTCTCGCGCAGCCGCGCCGAGGCGGCGCTCGCGCCGCTCGGCATGCGCTCGCGGCACCTCGTCGCGCTGACGCTGCTGCGCGAGCACGGCCCCGGCACGCAGCAGGCGCTCGCCGCCTCGCTGTCGATCGATCGCACGAACCTCGTCGGGCTGCTGAACGAGCTGGAGGCGGGCGGCCACGTCACGCGGCACCGCTCGCCCGAGGACCGCCGCCGGCACATCGTCGCGCTGACGCCCGCGGGCGAGCAGGTCCTGCAGGACGCCGAGCAGCGTGTCGCGGACGCCGAGGAGGAGCTGCTGCAGCGGCTCAGCGCCGAGGAGCGCGAGACGCTCTACGCGCTGCTCGCCCGCGCCACCAACGGCCATGCGATCGACTGCGTCGGCGAGGCCGGCCTGCGCGATCCCCAGCCGCAGCTGGACGCGGCACCGTAGACCGAGGCAAGAGACGAGCGGGGGACGTCGAACTGGGGGACGGTGTCCTCCCCCGCGTCGTCATCGCCGCGGCTGCGCGCCGCGCAGATCGCGATCGTCACCGTGCTCGTCCTGTTCCTCGTCGTGCGACTCGCCGACAGCGGTGACGGCGACGGCGGATCCGGCACCGCCGCGGCAGCCGAGGCCGACCCGCTCGGCAGCGGCCGGGCCGTGACGCTCGCGTTCGGCGGCGACGTGCACTTCGAGGACGGGCTGCGCGGCCGTCTCGCCGCCGACCCCGCACGCGCGCTCGATCCGCTGCCGCGGCTTCTGAAGGGCGCCGACCTCTCGATCGTCAACCTCGAGACGGCGGTCACGCGCGACGGCGACTGTCCCGACAGACAGCCGAAGCAGTTCGCGTTCGCGGCGCCTGAGAGCGCGTTCGCCGCACTCAGATCCGCGGGCGTGACGGTCGCCAGCGGTGCCAACAACCACGGGATGGACTGCGGCCGCGCGGGGCTGGAGCAGACGCTCGCGGCGGCTCGCGGCGCCGGCGTCCCGCTGATCGGCGTCGGCGTCCACGAGGAGGCGGCGTTCAAGCCGTTCGTGGTCGAGAAGCACGGCCAGCGGATCGCGATCGTCGCCGCGTCGCAGGTGCTCGACGACGAGCTCGCCGCCGCCTGGATGGCGGTCGACGCCGAGCCGGGGATGGCGACCGCGCGCGACCTCGGCGCGCTCGTGAGAGCGGTTCGCGAGGCGCGCGCGACCGCCGACACCGTCGTCGTCTTCCTGCACTGGGGCACCGAGCTGCAGCAGTGTCCGAACCCGCGCCAGCCACCGCTCGCGAGACTGCTCGCGGCGGCCGGCGCGGACGTCATCGCCGGCTCCCACGCGCACGTGCCGCTCGGCGCCGGCTACAGCGGCCGCACGCTCGTCGCGTACGGGCTCGGCAACCTCGCCTTCTACGCGAGAGGGCCGCCGAGAACGTCGAGCGGCGTGCTGACCGTGACGATCACCGGCCGCCGCGTCGACCGCTACGCCTGGCGCCCGGCCGTGATCGAGGACGGCGCGCCGATCCCGCTGCGCGGCGCTGCACGCGACGCTGCCAAGGCGGAGTGGCGGGCGCTGCGCGGCTGCACCGGGCTGGCGGCGAGGCCGAGCGGCGGGTATCTGACCGCGCAGTAGGCAGGCGGCCACCGGGCGAGCGTCGGCTGCAGCGCAGCACGTCGCCGCTAGGTGTAGTTCCTGAGGAGGTTGTTCATCCGGGCCTCCTTGGAGGCTGACAGGTGCTCAAGCCAGTCAGTCCCAAGGAGGACACCGGATGAAGTTGCACGCTAACGCGCCTCTCGGCCCGAAGGGCCGTGAGCGGATGGTGCTTCGGGTGGTCGAGCAGGGGTGGTCGATCGCGGAGGCCGCGCAAGCGGCCGGAGTGAGCGACCGCACCTGCTCGAAGTGGATCGGCCGCTACCGGGCCGAGGGCTCGATGGGGTTGGTCGACCGGGCCTCGACCCCGAAGCGCAGCCCGACGCGCACGCCCGAGGACCGGGTCCAGTTGATCGCTGCGTTGCGCCGGTTGCGGATGACCGCTGCCGAGATCGCCCTCTGCCTGGGAATGGCGCTTTCGACCGTCTCAGCGGTCCTGCGGCGGATCAATCTCGGCAAGCGCTCTCGGCTGGACCCGCCCGAGCCACCCAACCGCTACGAGCGAGCCCGACCGGGCGAGCTGTTGCACATCGACGTCAAGAAGCTCGGCCGCATCCATGGCGGCGCCGGGCACCGCGTCACCGGCCGCAAGAGCGGGATGCATCGCGCGCGAGGGGCGGGCTGGGACTACGTTCACGTCTGCGTCGACGACGCGACTCGCCTGGCCTACGTCGAGGTCTTGCCCGACGAAAGAGGAACGACGGTCGCTGGGTTCTTGCGCCGCGCGATCCGCCACTATCGCCGCCACGGAATCACCGTCGAGCGCGTGATGACCGACAACGGCTCGGGCTACCGATCAACGCTGCACGCGATCGCTTGCCGTCTTCAAGGCGTCCGACACCTCCGCACCCGGCCCTACCGGCCCCGCACCAACGGAAAAGCTGAGCGGTTCATCCGCACGATGATCGAGGGCTGGGCCTACGGCGCGATCTACGCCTCAAGCGCAGAACGCACCGCAGCCCTTGACGGCTGGCTCTTCACCTACAACCATCGCCGCCCACACGGCTCCCTCAGCCACAAGCCCCCGGCAGCCCGCCTCCGCGAGCTGAACAACCTCCCTAGCTCTTACAGCTAGGCGGCGTCGCGCACCAGCTCGACGCGGCGCCGCCGCGCGGCCGGGTGCAGCAGCGCGAGCAGGCGCTCGGCCTCCTGCTCGAAGTCCGGCGGCAGCGAGCCGCTGCCGCCGATCAGCGAACGGGCCTCGAGGACCGCCTCGCCGTCTTCCTCGCGGTCCCGCCACGTCCCCGCGACCTGGCCGTCGACGAGGAACGTCGGCGCGACCTCGCCGTTTCTGGCGGCGTACACCTGCTGCGCGAAGCCGGGCGGCACGATCCGCGTGCGGTCGCGGTGGGAGATGATCGCCGCGTCCCACTTCGCGAGAAAGCGGACCGGCGTCGCGACGTCCTCGCGCGGCAGCGGCGCGCGCGGCAGGTCGAGCAGCTCACGCCCGCGCGCGTCGGTGAGCCGCCGCAGCGGCTCCAGTGCGGACAGCGCGGGATCGAGCTGGTGGAAGCGCAGCCACGTGAACGCGGCGAGATCCTCGCGCGTCGACGGGCCGAACGCCGCGAGGTAGTCGCGCACCAGCGCGACCGTCCCGGCAGCCGGATCCTCCGGCACCGCCGCGCGCCCACGCCCCGACGTCTCCCAGCGCACGAGCGAGAACTTGCCGTGCTGACGCCAGAGGCCCGACGGCGGCACGTGCACGAGCGGCAGCGAGCCGCGCGCGAAGTCGAGGCCCTCGCTCCCGTCCGACAGCCGCCCGTCCGTCAGCTCGCGTACCAGCGCGCGGATCTCGTCGGTCGTGCGCGGCTCGCGCAGGAAGTCCGCGAGCGCCGCGACGAGCGCCGGCGCGCCGCCGTCGAGCGCCCGTTCTCTCGGCGCCAGCATCCGACGTGCCTGGAAGCGCCACGCCGACGCGTACGCCGGGTAAGCGGCCGCGTGCACGAGGTGGAGCGTGCCGCGCATCAGCGTCGACTTGACGACCGTGCCGCGGCGCAGCGCGCGCTCCAGGTCGGCGATCGCGAACCCCTCGACGCGCGCGTGCAGCGCGATGTACGGCGACGGCGAGTACTGCGCCTGCAGCGCGACGAGGCGGCGCACCGCCTCCGCGGCCGGCAGCCGCCGCCGCTCCAGCAGCAGCTGCCGGGCGAGCAGTGACAGCGTCAGCTCCCGGTCGGTGATCGTCCGCACGCGTGGCATCGTCGCTGAGTCCTACCGCAATCCGCCGTAGAACTCGCGCAGGTCGGCGACGAGCAGCTCCGGCGCGTCGATCGCGGCGAAGTGGCTGCCGTACTCCATCCGCTTCCAGTGGACGATGTTCGTGTTCGCCCGCTCGGCGAACGCGCGCACCGACTGGAAGTCCCACGGGAAGACGGCGACGCCAGTCGGGGTCGGGTTGTTCGCGTCCCAGTCCTCGCCGCTGTGCGCGTCCTCGTAGTAGATCCGCGCGGCCGAGGCGACGGTCCGCGTGACCCAGTAGATCGTCACGTCGGTCAGCAGCGCGTCCTTGTCGAGCTGGTCGAGCGGCGTCTCACCCCAGTTCGTCGGCAGCTCCAGCAGCCAGGCGAGCGTGCCGGCCGGCGAGTCGTTGAGCGCGGTGCCGATCGTGTTCGGACGGCTCGACGACATCGCGTGGTAGCCGGCCTTGGCCATGAAGTCCTCGCCGATTCTCTCGCCCGCTCTGTCGTGCTCGTCGAGCTTCTCCAGCTCTGCCGGGTCGCCGGACGGGAACGCGAAGATCTGCATCACGTGCGTGCCGATCAGGCCCTCCGGCGCGAGGCGCCCGAGCGCGAGCCCGACGAGCGAGCCGAGGTCGCCGCCCTGCGCGCCGTAGCGCGCGTAGCCGAGCCGCTTCATCAGCGTGTCCCAGGCGCGCGCGATCCGCGGGTAGTTCCACCCCTTCGAGCGCGTCGGACCGGAGAAGGCGTAGCCGGGCGGCGACGGGATCACGACGTGGAAGGCGTCCTTCGCCTCGCCCCCGTGCGCGACCGGATCGGTCAGCGGGCCGACCAGCGCCAGCAGCTCGGTGAACGTCTTCGGCCAGCCGTGCGTCATCACGAGCGGCAGCGCGTCCGCATGCGGCGAGCGGATGTGGAGGAAGTGGATCTGCTCGCCGTCGATCTCGGTCACGAAATGCGGCAGCTCGTTCAGCTTCGCCTCCTGCGCGCGCCAGTCGAAGCTGTCCTGCCAGTGGTCGGCGAGCGCGCGGACGGTCGCCAGCGGCATCCCGTAGTCGGTGCCCGCACCGGGCAGCTCGTCGACCCAGCGGGTGCGGGCGAGACGATCGCGCAGGTCGTCCAGATCGGCCTGCGGCACGTCGATCGTGAAGGGGCGGACGGCGGTGGAAGCGGCGGTGGAGTTCGTCATGGGAGGTATCCTCCAACGGCTTTAGGACCATTTCGGTCCTCTATTGCGAAGATCCTCGGCAGATGCTCGAAACGTCCGGACGACTGCTCCGCCTCCTCTCGCTGCTGCAGACGCGGCGCGAGTGGTCGGGCACCGACCTCGCCGAGCGGCTCGACGTGACGACTCGCACCGTCCGGCGCGACGTCGACAAGCTGCGCGAGCTGGGCTACCCGGTCGACGCGACGCGCGGCGTCGCGGGCGGCTACCGGCTCGGCGCGGGCGCCGAGCTGCCGCCGCTGCTGCTCGACGACGAGGAGGCGATCGCCGTCGCGGTCGGCCTGCGGACCGCGACGAACGGCACCGTCGCCGGAATCGAGGAGAGCTCCGTGCGCGCGCTCGCGAAGCTGGAGCAGGTGCTGCCGAACCGCCTGCGGCGGCGCGTCGCCGCGCTCGGCGCGTTCACCGCCGCGCTGCCGAACCCGGGCGCCGCGGTCGATCACGAGCTGCTCAGCCTGATCGCGAGCGCGGCGCGCGACGGCGAGCGACTGCGCTTCGCCTACCGGCGCTACGACGGGACGAGCGCACGGCGGCTGGTCGAGCCGAGCCGGCTCGTCCACGCCGACCGCCGCTGGTACCTCGTCGCCTGGGACGTCGAGCGCGACGACTGGCGCACCTTCCGCGTCGACCGGATCGACGGGACGCCGATGCGCGACCGTCGCTTCGAGCCGCGCGAGCCGCCGGAGGAGGACGTCGCGGCGTACGTCGAGCGCAACGTCGTGCGCGCCCGCGGGCGCAAGGAGGGGCGCGTGCTGCTGCACATCCCGCGCGAGGAGGCCGCGCGCCAGGTGCCGCAGCTGACCGCCGCGCTGACCGCGGTCGACGACGACACCTGCCTGCTGACCACGGCGGACGACTGGTGGGGCGGCCTCGCGGTCTACGTCGCGTCGATGCGCTGCGAGTTCGAGGTGCTCGACCCGCCGGAGTTCGTCGCCGAGGTCGAGCGGCTGGCCGAGGCGTTCACGCGCGCGGCGGCGGCCCCGCGGGACCCCAGTCCCAGACGGGGACCGGATCGTCGCTCGTGACGTCGGCCCCGGGCTGAGAGACGTCGAGCGCGATCGCGGTGCCCCACTCGAGGTACTCGCGCAGGCGCTCGCGGAAGCGCGGCTCGGCCGGCAGGCCAGCCGCATCGCACGATTCGAGGAAGACCGCGACGAAGCGCGCCCGCTGCGGCTCGGCAATCGAGCGGTTGGCGTGGTGGCGCAGCAGCGCCTCGTGGCCGCCGTGGCGCTCGGTGTAGAGCTTGGGGCCGCCGAAGACCTCGGTCAGCCAGTCGGCGAGGTGTCCTGCGTGCGTCGCGGAACCCTGGGTCCCGAACACCTGCGACAGGACTGGGTCGGTCAGGCAGCGGCCGTAGTGGATCTCGGCGAGTCGCACGATCGCGTCCCGGCCGCCGGCGTAGTCGTACAACGTCGTCATCGCTGCTCCCCGCGTGCGATCTGTCTCGATAGTACGTTGACTATCGTAGCCCGCGTGTCCGAAAGCTTCAAGACGGGACGTCCGTCAGCGGGGAGGATCGGCTCCATGATCGACCTCGCGAACGCAGAGACCTTCATGGCCACCCATGCGCGCCTGCTCGACCGGCGCCGCCTCGCCGTCCTGCTCGGACAGGAGGAGCCGGCCGGGCTGCTGGCCGCGCTGTCGGCCTACCGCAACCCCGACGGCGGCTTCGGCTGGGCGCTCGAAGCCGACCTGCGCAGCCCGAGCAGCCAGCCGGCGGGCGCGCTGCATGCGTTCGAGGTGCTGGAGGAGGCCGCGCCGGCGACGAGCCCGATGGGCGCGGCGCTGTGCGACTGGCTGGCGACCGCGACGCTGCCTGGCGGCGGTCTGCCGTTCTCGGTCGCGGGCGCCGCCGGACCCGGCACCGCGCGCTGGTGGGCCGGCGCCGACCCCGGCGTCCCGTCGCTCCACATCACGGCCGCGGTCGCCGGCCACGCGCTCCGCGCCGCCGCGCACGATCCCACCGTCGCCGCCCACCCGTGGCTCGCGCAGGTGACCGACTGGACGCTGGAGCGGATCGCCGCGCAGGAGCAGCCCGGTCACGCCTACGAGCTGAAGTACACGCTCCAGTTCCTCGACGCGGCGCTCGGCGCGCGGCCGGAGGCCGAGGGGCTGATGGAGCGCACGGCGGCGTTCGTCCCGGCGTCCGGCGAGCTGGCGGTTGCAGGTGGCGTCGAGGGCGAGAAGCTGCGCTCGCTCGAGATCGCCCCGCTGCCCGACCGCCCGCTGCGGCGGCTGATGCCGGCCGCGGCGATCGCCCGTCAGCTCGACGAGCTGGAGGCGCGGCAGCAGCCCGACGGCGGCTGGACCGTCGACTTCCCCTCCTCGTCGGTTGCCGCCGCGCTGGAGTGGCGCGGCGTCGCGACGGTGCTCGCGCTCATCACCCTCCGAGCAAACCAGCGCGCCTAGCGGGTGAGGGCGTCGTCCTGGATTGGTGTCGCAGGAGGACAGCGATCCAGGACGGCCCGCTCCTGCTCGGTGCTCAGCTCACGCGACGCGGGTCTCCAGCCGGGGCCGCGGAAGGCGTAGCCGAGCCGCGCGCGCCAGCTCGTCGCGGTGCGCACGTCGTGCCAGATCGCGGCGTACTCGTGGAACGCGACGCGCACCGGGTTGAACGTGTCGATGTTTCTCGTCAGCCCGTAGCGGACGCGTTCGCGTTCGGGCTCGAAGGTGCCGAACAGCCGGTCCCAGACGATCAGGATCCCGCCGTAGTTGCGGTCGAGGTACTGCTGCTGGGAGCCGTGGTGGACGCGATGATGGCTCGGCGTGTTGAAGATCCACTCGATCGGGCGCGGCAGCGTCCGGATCGTCTCGGTGTGGAGGCCGAACTGGCAGAGCAGGCTCCACGACTGCGCGAGGAAGATCGTCCACGGCGCGAATCCGGCGAGCGGCATCCAGAGCCAGAAGATGCCGGTCGAGAACGGCGTCCAGTCCTGCCGCAGCGCCGTCGAGAGGTTGTACCGCTCAGAGCTGTGGTGGACGACGTGCTGTGCCCAGAAGAGGCGGATCCGGTGGTGGGCGCGATGGTGGAGGTAGAAGGCGACGTCGTCGGCGAAGAAGAGCAGCACCCAGCCCCACCACGCATCGGTCGGCACGCGCAGCGGAGAGAGGCTGTAGAGCGCGGCGAAGACCGCGAGCACGACGATCTTCCAGGCGCCGAGCACGACGAGGTGGCCGGCGCCCATCGCGAGGCTCGTGCGCGTGTCGCGCCGCTCGTAGCCGAGCATCCCACCGCCGCCCCCGCCGGCGCCACCCGCTCGGTCCTCGCGCGCGTGGTGCGCGAGCACGAACGCCTCCAATGCGATCGACAGCAGGAAGAACGGAATTGCAGCGAGGAAGACTTCGAGCACGGCGCAGACCTCCGGCGGCGCGCGCTCCCCAGCGCGCTGGTTGGACCAGTTCCGCAACTGGTTATACCAGTGTGCCGGAAGCACGCGCAAGCGCCCACCCGCGCCAGTGTGTGGTGGGTTTTGGGTCTCAGGGACCCAAAGCTCGCCACACATCGGAGCGGCCGGGCGGAGCGCGGAGCGCCGCGCTCGGGCCGAGGCGGCCCTCCGTCAGCCGCGCAGCTTGTACCCCCGCGCGAACAGGCGGAGGTTGAACGCGAACAAGGCGACCGTCGCGACCGTCAGCAGCGCGAGCGAGAGCGCGACGTTGATCTCCGAGTAGCCGATGAAGCCGTAGCGGATCAGCCCGACCATGTAGTAGACGGGGTTGAAGTGGGTCAGCGTCTCGAACGGCTCCGGCAGGACCGAGACGGTGTAGAAGACGCCGCCGAGGAAGACGAGCGGCTGGAGGATGAACGTCTGCGGGAACGAGACGTCGTCGAACTGCTCGGCGCGCACGCCGATCAGCACGCCAAGCTGCGCGAAGAAGAAGCCGACGAGCGCCAGCGACGGCACCAGCACCAGCACGTGCTCGACCGGCAGGTCGACCAGCAGCCAGGCGGCGACGAACGTCAGCGCCGCGACGATCATCCCGCGCAGGAAGCCGCCGAGCGACAGCGCCAGCAGCAGCTCCAGCGGCGATGCGGGCGAGGAGAGCTGGTCGTCGATCGCGCGCTGGAACTTCTGCTGCAGGATCGAGGAGGAGTTGTTCGCGAACGCGTTGATCGCCAGCCCCATCATGATCAGGCCCGGCACGATGAAGACGACGTATCTGACCCCGCCCGGCTGCCTGTCGATGCTGGCGCCGAGCGCGGCACCGAAGACCGAGACGTAGAGGAACGTCTCCAGCAGCGGCGCGCCGAGCGTCTGCTTCTTGATCTTCATGAAGCGGTTGACCTCGCGCCGCAGCAGCGTGAGGAAGCGGATCTGCGCGGCGCTCACGATGCGACCTCAGCCGCGGCGACGTCGTCGAGGCGCCCGCGCGCCAGCTCTCTGCGGCCGGCCAGCTCCAGGTAGGCGTCCTCCAGCGTCTCGACGCCGTACTCGGCGGTGAGCGATGCGCTCGTTCCCTCCGCGACGATCCGGCCGCCGTCGATGAAGGCGATCCGGTCGCACAGCTCCTCGGCCTCTTCGAGGTAGTGCGTCGTCAGCAGGATCGTCGTCCCCTCCGCGTTGATCCTTCTCACGTACCGCCACAGCTCCAGCCGCAGCTCGACGTCGACGCCCGCCGTCGGCTCGTCGAGGATCAACAGTCTCGGCCGGTGCATCAGCGCCCGCGCGAGGATCAGCCGCCGCTTCATCCCGCCCGACAGCGTCATCGCTCTCTCCCGCCGCTTCTCGCTCAGCGAGAACGCCTCCAGCAGCTCGGCGGAGCGTGCACGCCGCTCCTTGCGCGGCATGCCGAAGTAGCCGCCGTGATAGTCGAGCGTCTCCTCCAGCGTCAGGAACCAGTCGAAGTTCAGCTCCTGCGGCGCCAGGCCGACGGCGGTGCGCGCCTGCTCGTAGTCGTCGACCGCGTCGTGACCGAAGACGCGGATCGCGCCGGACGTCGGCCGGACGAGGCCCGTCGTACAGTGGATCAGCGTCGACTTGCCGGCGCCGTTGCGACCGAGCAACCCGAAGAACTCGCCGGCGGCGATGTCGAGCGAGACGCCGCGCAGGGCCTCGGTCCCGGTCGGGTAGCGCTTGGTCAGGTCGGCGATGTGCAGCGCGGGGGCGCCGGCCATACGGACTCCTCTTGGCGGATAGACACCTGCTAACGCAACTCGGAGTTGCGATACTGCGAGTGTGCCATGCGACGATCGGCACCGCAACGCCCCGCTGGGCTGCCGCGGCGAACCCGTCCTCGCGGCGGTGCGCGCCGCGACGCTCCGCGAGCTGGCCGAGTGCGGCTATGCCGCGCTCACGATCGACAACGTCGCACGGCGCGCAGGCGTCCACAAGACGACCGTCTACCGCCGCTGGCACGATCGCGAGCAACTGCTGCTCGACGCGCTGTCCGACCACGTCGCGACCGAGGTGCCCGTGCCGGACACGGGCGACGTCGAACGCGACCTGCGCGAGCTGGCGCGTGGGCTCGTGCGCTGGATCGCCAGCCCGGCCGGCGGCGGCGTGCTCGCGACGATGCTCTCCGACGCCGGCCGCGTGCCGGCGATCGCCGAGGCGCGCCGGCGCTTCTACCGGCAGCGGTTCGAGCAGGCGGCGCCGATCGTCCGCCGCGCGATCGAGCGCCGGGAGCTGCCCGCCGGCACCGATCCGGCCGAGCTGCTGAAGGCGCTGATGGCGCCGATCTACCTGCGCCTGCTCGTCACGGGCGAGCCGCTCGACGAGGAAGCGGCCGATCGCGCGGCCGAGGTCGCGCTCGCCGCCGCGCGGGCGGGCGCGCTGAGCAACCCGCCGCGTACGTAGCCACCGCGCCTCAGGCGCTCGACAAGTCCGCTTCGAGCAGCGTGCGCGCGGCGGCGGCAGCGGCGGCGTCGTCACCGCTGAGCAGCGCGCTGCCGAGCAGCAGCAGGCTGTCAACGTCGCGCGGGAGCAGCGCGGCCGCGAGCGCCGGGAAGCTGTCGAGCGCGGCCAGCAGCGAGTTGAGCGCGAGGCGGTGGGCGAGGTTGCCGGCGCCGGCGACGATCGCCTGCCACAGCGCCTCGTAGGAGGCGACCGCGGCCTCGGGATCCGTCTCGGCGGTCGCGGCGGTCGCGGCGGCGAGCCGCGCCGCCTGCTCGCGCACCGCGAGCGGCGCGCGGGCGGCACAGCGGCGCGCAGCGTCGGTGCCGATGCAGGCGCGCAGCTCCAGCACGGCGCGGACCAGCTCCTCCGGCGGCAGCTCGCCGGGGTGGTCGACGAGGTCGAGCAGCACCTCCAGCCCACCGCTCTCGCGCCAATCGCGCACGCGTGTCGGACCACCCTGGCTGATCTGCACGAGCCCCGCCTGCTCGAGCCGCTTCAGCGCCTCGCGGACGGCATGGCGGTTGACGCCCAGCTCGTCCGCCAGCACCCGCTCGGACGGGACGGCGGCGCCGACCGCGAGGTCGCCGCCGAGGATCTGCTGCCGCAGACGCTCGTGCACGACGTCGGAGACGCGGCGGGCCGGCGTGTCGCTCGTGCTCACACGACCGGTTGTACCAGTGCACGCGGCGCATCGCCGCCCTCCGGCCTGGGTATGCCCCCGGCACGATGGGACGCCACCCGGCCCGCAGGAGCGACGACGCACACGCACCCGAGGCGCGCCCGGCCAGCGCGATCGGCGCGATGGCCCGCGGCGCCAGCGCGTTCGGCTCGTCCGTCTTCGGCGCGACCGCGATGGGCGCGCTCGCGGTCGGCCGTGCGGCGATCGGCCGGCTCGCGATCCGGCGCGCGACCGTGACGCGACTGGAGATCGACGAGCTGATCGTCGGGCGGCTGCAGATCGACGCCGGCGGCGCGGCTACGCGCGAGCAGGTCGCGGCCTGGCTCGACGCCTACGAGCGCGCCTGGCGCACCCCCGGAACCGACGTGCTCGCCGACCTCTTCACCGACGACGCGACGTACAGCCCCGGCCCGTTCAGAGAGACGTTGAGCGGACGGCCCGCGATCGCCGCCTTCTGGGAGGACGGTCGCGACGGGGCCGACGAGCGGTTCGCGATGCGCAGCGAGCTGCTCGCCGTCGAGGGCGACGTCGGCGTCGTGCGCGTCGAGGTCGACTACGAGCGGCCCGAACCGAGCAGCTTCCGCGACCTGTGGGTGGTCGCGTTCGCGCCCGACGGCCGCTGCCGCGCGTTCGAGGAATGGCCGTTCGCGCCCGGCGACCGGCTCTCGCCGGGAGCGCCGCCGGCGCCGTCGGACGCGTAGCCGCACCGGTCGTGCCAGCTCCCGCACCGCCGGCCGGGTAGCCGAACCACGCGGATCCCGGGCACCCGAACCGCCGCCCGGCTGCCTGCTCCATTCCGCGCGCGAGTGCCCCGCAGAAGGATCCGCAGGGTGAAAACCATCCGCACGACGCTCGCGCTCGCAGCAGGCCTCACTCTCCTCACCGGGGCCGCCGCCGGCACCGCGGCCGCCGCCCCCACGCAGCTCTCCGCCATCGATCTCGACGCCGCGCTCGACACGGCGCTCGCCGACAGCGGCGCCCCCGGCGCCACCGTCGCCGTGCTCGACAGGGGCGAGCTCGTCTGGTCCGGCGCGGCCGGTCTCGCGGTCGATCCGAGCGCCGCGCCGATGCGCCTCGGCGCGGCCAGCGCGCCGGCCGCCGTCGCGATGAGAACCGACACGCTCCAGCCGATCGCGAGTCTGACGAAGAGCTACACCGCCGTCGTGATCCTGCGGCTCGCCGAGCAGCGCAAGCTCAGGCTCGACGCGACGATCGACGACTGGCTCCCGGCCGTGCCCGGCGCGCGCACCGTCACCGTCCGGCAGCTGCTGCAGCACACCGCCGGCTACCCGGACGTCGAGGCCGACCCGTACGTCACGCGGATCACGAGCACCCGCCGCCGCTACGACCCCGACCACCGCTGGACGCGCGCGGAGCTGATCCGGCTGACGAGAGCGCCGGCGTTCACGCCCGGCACGAGCTGGAGCTACTCGAACACGAACTACCTGCTGCTCGGCGAGATCGCCGAGCGCGCCGCGAGAGCGCCGTTCGCCCGCCTGCTCGACCGCTACGTCGCGCGTCCGCTGAAGCTGCGCGACACGCTGATCAGGCGCAGCGCGCTTCCGCTGCAGCGCTTCGCGCACGGCTACTACTTCACTGCGAAGACGCGCTTCGACACCTGGTCGGCCGCGAGATCGGTCCCCAGCGATGCGTTCGGCCCGGTCTGGACCGACGGCGGGATCGCGACGACGGCGCTCGACGCCGCGCGCTTCTCCGACGGCCTCTACCGCGCCGGCGCGCTGCTGCGCCCGCGCACGCTGGCGACGATGACGCACACGCCGGGCGCGCGCTTCAGAGGCCACGGCCTCGGCACGAAGCGCTTCGCGTTCGGCGACGGCGCGCGCTGGCAGGGCTTCATCGGCGCCTACGGCGGCTACACGAGCATGGCGGCGACGAACCGCGACAGCGGCATCACGATCGCGGTGCTCTCCAACCAGCTCGGGATCGATCCGGTCACCGCTCCGGCCCCGGCGATCTGGGTGCGGATCGGCCAGGCGCTCGGCGCCGTGCCCGACCGCGCCGCGCTCGGGTAGCGGGCCGGCGCGCGGCGACCGGCGACCGGCGCTTGGTCCGGCGCGGACGTGTGACACTCCGGAATCGCGATGAACGGCCACCGGACCAGCCACCGGGCGCGGCGCCGCACGCTCGCGCTGGCGGCGGCGACCGGCCTGCTGAGCGTCGCCGCGCCGGCCGCCGCGCCCGCCACAGCCGCCGCCGCGCCGCCCGCGGTCGCGGGCCAGCTGCTCGTCGGCTTCGAGCGCGGCGTCTCGAAGGCGCGCCAGACCCAGCTGCTCGACACGGCCGGTGCGCGGATCGCGCGTCGCTACGACGCCGTCCGCGGCGGCCGGCTCGTGCTCGTGCGGGCACGCGGCGGCGCCGCGCTGTCGGCGATCCGCTCGCGTCTGAGCCGCGCCGGCGGCGTCGCCTACGCGGAGCCGGACTACGTCCTCGCCGCCACGCAGACGCGCACGCCGGACGACCCGCTCTACTCGCGCCAGTACGCGCTCGTCGACGGTCCCGCCGGCCACGACGTCGACGCGCCGACGGCGTGGGCGAGACGCACGAGCTGCGCCCGCGTCGCGATCCTCGACACCGGCATCGACACCGACCACCCCGACCTCGCCGCCAACGTCTACAAGAGCGCCGACAAGCCGAACAACGGCAAGGACGACGACCACAACGGCTACGTCGACGACACGTACGGCTTCGACGCGGCGGCAGGCAAGGGCTCGGGCGAGGACGACGACGGGCACGGGACGCACGTCGCCGGCATCGTCGCCGCGCGCACGAACGACGCGCTCGGCGTCGCCGGCACGTGCTGGTCGGCGAAGCTGCTCGCGGTCAAGTTCATGAACAGCCGCGGCAAGGGCTCGACCTCGAACGCGATCGCGGGGATCCAGTACGCGGTCCGCCAGGGCGTCAAGATCGTCAACTGCTCGTTCGGCTCCAGCGCGAACTCGTCGTCGCTGAAGGACGCGATCGGCTACGCGCAGGACCACGGCGTGCTGCTCGTCGTCGCCGCCGGAAACGACAGCGAGAACATCGACAGACAGCCGAGCTACCCGGCGTCGTACGCGAACTCGAACATCCTGACCGTCGCCGCGAGCGACGACGAGGACCGGCTCGCGTCGTTCTCCGACTACGGCGCGACCGCGGTCGACGTCGCCGCGCCCGGCGACGACATCCTCTCGACCTATCTCGGCGGCGGCTACAAGACGCTCTCCGGCACGTCGATGGCCGCGCCGTACGTGGCCGGCGTCGCGGCGTTGCTGCGCAAGCAAGAGCCGGATGCGAGCTACGCCGACCTGCGCTACGCGATCCGCGGGCACGCCGACGCGGTGCCGGCGCTGAGCGGGAAGGTCGCGAGCGGGGGCCGCCTGAACGCCGCCAAGGCGCTCGCGGCGATCCCCGCGCTGGTCGACTGAGCGGGGCGAGCGAGCGGCGCGGCGGCCGCCCGGGCGACGGGGCCGTGCGGCGCGCGCGGCGCGGCGCCCCTACGCCAGCAGCTCGGGCAGCGGACGGTCGTCGCCGACCGGCGCCCAGCCGTCGGGGCCGGGCGCGTACGCCCAGCGGCTGCCGTCGCGCACAAGCCGCTCCAGCGCGTCGGCGAGCCGCTCGACGTCCTCGACGCTCGTGCCGACGCCGAAGCTCGCGCGCAGCGCGCCGGCGCGGGCGGGACCGAGCCCGAGCCGGGCGAGCAGCTGGTGAGCGCAGAAGCGTCCGTCGCGCACGCCGACGCCGTGCTCGGCTGACAGGTACGCGCCGACGTGCGCCGGCTCCCACCCCTCGACGGTGAAGGCGACGGTGCCGATCGCGTCGCGGCTGTCGGACCAGATCCGCGCGACCCGCACGCCCGGGATCCGCGTCAGCCGTGCCAGCAGCAGCTCGCGCAGCGACGCCTCGTGCGCCTCCAGCGCACCGGGCGCCAGCTCGTCGAGCGCGTCGCAGGCGGCCGCGAGCGCGACCGCGCCGAGCAGGTTCGGCGTGCCGGCCTCGTGCCGCGCCGGGCCGTCGTGCCAGACGACGTCCTCGGCCGTCACGTCGCGCACCGCGCCGCCGCCGGCGAGGTACGGCGGGGCCGCGTCGAGCCAGTCGGAGCGGCCGATCAGCACGCCCGAGCCGTACGGCGCGTAGAGCTTGTGGCCGGACAGCGCGAGATAGTCGGCGCCGATCCGCGCGAGGTCGACGCGGCGGTGCGGCGCGAGCTGCGCGGCGTCGACGACGACGCGCGCGCCGGCGCCGTGCGCGAGCGCGACGACCCGCTCCAGCGGCAGCAGCTCGCCCGTCACGTTCGAGGCGCCGGTGATCGCGACGAGTGCGACGGGCGCCGCGGCGAGCGCGTCGCCGAGCCGTGCCAGCGTCTCCTCCAGCGTCGGCGCGACCGCCAGCTCGCGGTGCGGCCCGCGCCGCCACGGCAGCAGGTTCGCGTGGTGCTCGGAGTCGAGGAAGACGACGTCGCCCGCGCCGGCCGGCACAGCGCTCGCGAGCAGGTTGAGCGCGTCGGTCGTGTTGCGCGTGAAGACGACGGCGTCGTCGGGGCGCGCACCGGCGAAGCGGGCGACCGTGCCGCGCGCCTGCTCGTAGAGCGCGGTCGAGACGCGGGCGGGGAGCCCGGAGCCGCGGTGGACGCTGCCGTAGTACGGCAGCACCCGCGTGATGCGCTCGGCGACCGCGGAGAGGGCGGGCGCGGTGGCGCCGTAGTCGAGGTTGGCGTAGCGCGTCTCGCCGCCGCCGACGAGCGGCACGCGCAGCTGCTCGCCGACGACGGACAGGAGCGCGCCGGCGACAGGGGTGCGGATGGCTGCGATCGACATCTGGGACCTTTCGGGTTCGGGACCCGATCGATCAGGTCCACGTCTTGCCGCAGTCCCGCCCTCACGGCGGACTGCGCGGCCTGGTCCTCACCCGGGGCACCCCTACATGGAGAAGGGTTGCCGGCCAGCAAGCCGGGGCTTGACGCTGGCGCTCGTGACCGCCACGCAAGGTAGCAGTCACGAGCGCTTTGTCAACCGTTTCGGTCGGGATTCGCCCCCGCGCTGGACGAACGGCCTACTCGGCCGGGATCACCGCGCCTCTATATCTGTCCGCGATGAATCTTCTGACCTGCGGCGAGCGCAGCAGTCTCGCCAGCTCGACGATCCGCGGGTCGCTCTCGAGGTCCGGCGTCGTCACGAGCAGGTTGACGTTCGGATTGCCCGCCGCTCTCTCCAGCGCGAGCGCGTCCTCGGCCGGCGACAGTCTCGCCTCCAGCGCGTAGTTGCCGTTGATCACCGCGAGGTCGACGTCGTCGAGCGCGCGCGGCGTCTGCGCGGCCTCGACCTCCTCGAACTCGAGGTCCTTCGGGTTCTCGGCGATGTCGCGCGGCGTCGCCGTCTCGCTGTCGGGGTCCTCCAGCGAGATCACCCCCTCGGCGTCGAGCAACCGCAGCGCGCGCGCTTCGTTGGCGGGATCGTTCGGCACCGCCACGGTGGCGCCGTCGGCGATCTCGTCGAGCGATCTGACCTTGCTGCTGTAGATCCCGAGCGGCTCGATGTGCACGTCGGCGACGGAGACGAAGTCGTAGCCGCGCGCTCTCGACTGGTCCTCCAGATAGCCCGGCGTCTGGAAGTAGTTCGCGTCGAGCTGCCCCTCGTCGAGCGCGGTGTTCGGCACGACGTAGTCGGTGAACTCTCTGATGTCGAGTGTCAGGCCGGCTCTCGCGGCCAGCTCGTCCTGCACGAACTGGAGGATCTCGACGTGCGGGACGGGCGTCGCGCCGACGCGCAGCGGCTCCGAGCTGGGTCTCCCGGCGTTGGCCGCGGCCGTGCCGGCGGCGGTCGCCGCGGCGGTGCTGTCCCCGTCGTCGTCGCTGCCGCACGCCGCGACGCCGATCGCCAGCAGCACGAGCAGGAGCGGCAGAAGGACGATGCGTCGCATCGGGGGGTCCTTTCGGTGGTGGTCAAGCATGGGAGAGGTGGCGCGCGAGCCGGTCGCCGGCGAACTGGATGACCGCGACGAGGACGACGAGCACGACGACGGTCGCAATCGTCACGTCGGTCTCGTAGCGCTGGTAGCCGTAGCGGATCGCGACGTCGCCGAGGCCGCCACCGCCGACCGCGCCGGCCATCGCGGAGTAGCCGAGCACGCCGATCGTCGTGATCGTCACGCCGGCCACCAGGGACGGCAGCGCCTCCGGCACGAGCACCTTGAAGACGACCTGTCGGCCGTTCGCGCCGGCCGCCTGCGCCGCCTCGACGAGCCCGCCCGGAACCTCGCGCAGCGACGTCTCGACGATGCGGGCGAAGAAGGGGATCGTCGCGAGCGTCAGCGGCACGATCGCCGCGGTCGTCCCGATCGTCGTCCCGACGACGAGCCGCGTGAACGGGATCACCGCGATCAGCAGGATGATGAACGGGACCGAGCGGCCGACGTTGACGACGAAGCCGAGCACCCAGTTGACGACCGGCTGGCGCAGCGCGCCGCCGCGGTCGGTCAGCAGCAGCAGCGCGCCGAGCAGGAGGCCGAGCGGGATCGTGAAGAGCATCGCGACGCCGACCATCTGCAGCGTCTCGCCGGTCGCCTCGCGGATCAGGGGGACGAGGTCGTCGCTCACGCGACCGGCTCCTGCACCGTCTCCGCGACCGGCTGCTGGGGATTGGCGCCCGCGGCCGCGAGCGCGCGGCGTGCGCCGGCGCGCGCGTCGGCTGTGCCGGCGAGCGCGAGCCGCAGCCGTGCGACCGGGCGGCCGCCGACCGGCTCGTAGACGGCGGCGAGCACGTCGTAGCGGACGTCGGCGGCGCGCAGCGCGGCGCGCACCGGCTCGTCGGCCGCGGCGTCGAGCGGCGCGACGACGCCCCGCGCCGCGTCGCCGACGACGACGAGGTCGAGCAGCTCGCGGCCGTCGGCGGCGGCGGACCCGTCGGCGGCGCCGCCGAGCGAGCCGGCGTGCGCGTCGCGGCGTGCGTCGGCGGCGCTCGCGTCGTCGGGCAGCGCCGGCAGCAGCACGCGGCCCAGCGGCGAGGTCGGGCGTGCGGCGGCGTCGGCGAGCGTGCCGGCGTCGACCGCACGGCCGTCGCGCAGCAGCACCGCCGCGTCGGCCATCTGCTTGACGACCGACAGCTGGTGGGTGACGAGCACGATCGTCAGGCCGAGCCGCTCGTTGAGGTCGCGCAGCAGCGCGAGGACCGAGGCCGCGGTCTGCTCGTCGAGCGCGGAGGTCGCCTCGTCGGACAGCAGCACCGACGGCTCGGCGGCGAGCGCGCGAGCGATCCCGACGCGCTGCTTCTGCCCGCCGGAGAGCTGCGCGGGATAGGCGTCCGCCTGGTCGCCGAGCCCGACCAGCTCCAGCAGCCGCTGCGCGCGCTCGCGCCGCTCGCGGCGGTCGACGCCGACGATCTCCAGTGGCAGCGCGACATTCTGGGCGGCGGTCCGCGAGGTCAGCAGGTTGAAGTGCTGGAAGACCATGCCGATCTTGCGGCGCTGCTCGCGCAGGGCGGCACCGCGCAGCCGCGTCAGCTCGACGCCGCCGACCTCGACGCTGCCGGCCGTCGCGCGCTCCAAGCCGTTGACGGTGCGGATCAGCGTGCTCTTGCCCGCCCCGCTGGTGCCGAGCACGCCGAAGACCTGGCCGCGCGGAACCGTCAGGTCGACGCCGTCGAGCGCCACCACGTCGGCGCCGCCGCGACGGTAGACCTTGCGCAGGCCGGTCGTTCTGATCGCGGGCGTCTCGGACATGGCGATCGAATATAGCCAAAGGCGAGTGCATTTCATGGGATTCACCGCAGAGCGGCCCTGACGACCCCTTGTTAGGGTCCCCTAAATGCGCTCTCCCCTCCGCCTCCTGCTGCTGCCGCTGCTCGCCGCGATCGCCGTCGCGCTGACGGCCTGCGGCTCCGACGACGATGCCGCGACGACCGCCGGCGGGAGCGCGGCCGGCGGGACCGGCACGAGCGGGAGCGCCGCCGGCGCGTTCCCCGTCACGATCGAGAGCAGACTCGGCAGCGCCGAGATCGAGGCCGCGCCCGAGCGTGTCGTCGCGCTCGACTTCTCCTCCGCCGACGCCGCGATCGCGCTCGGCGTCGAGCTGGTCGGGATGGCGAGAGTCGACTACGCCGAGGGCGGCATCCAGCCGTGGACGAAGGCGCTGCTCAGAGGCGCCGAGCCGGAGCTGTTCTCGACCGCGGACGGCTACCCGGTCGAGCAGATCGCGGCGCTGCGGCCCGACGTGCTGCTGGCCGCGAACCCCTACCGGATCGCCGACGTCTACGACGAGCTGGCGCAGATCGCGCCCGTCGTCACGTACGAGACCGCGGAGGGGCACGACACGTGGCAGCGCTCGACCGAGCGGATCGGGCAGGCGCTCGGCAGAACGAGCGCGGCGCAGCAGCTGATCGAGCAGACCGAGCAGGAGGTCGCCGACGCCCGCAGAGCGCACCCGCAGTTCGACGGCAAGACGATCTCGCTCTTCAACATGGTCGACAGAACCGCGTGGGTGATCTCCGACGCAGAGGACTTCTCGGTCAGATTCCTCGCCGACCTCGGCATGACGCTCTCGCCGACGGTCGCGAGACTGAGAAGCGCCGAGGGCCGCGCGCAGGTGAGCCCCGAGCGCTACGACCTGCTCGACGCCGACGTCGTGATCGCGACCGCGTTCGACCCCAGAGAGCTGGAAGGCCTCGAGGACCACGGCGTCTTCGGCAAGCTCGACGCGGTCAGACGCAGCGCGTACGTCGCGCTGCCGCTGTCGCCCGCGACGTCGATCGCGTTCCCCTCCGCCGTCAGCGTCAGATACGCGCTGAGCGAGATCGTGCCGCAGGTCGACAGAGCGGTGGGCTGAGCGGGGAGACGTTGTCCACGGCGGTCACCGGCCGCGGTTGACTGCCAGCGCTCGCGCTGACACGTTGACCGGCGATGACCGCCCTGCTCCTCTCCCTCGGCGCGTCGCTCGCCTGGGGCGTGAGCGACTTCGGCGGCGGGACCGCCGCCCGCCGCTACAGCACGATCACCGTGCTGCTGTTCATGCGCATCGGCGGCGTGCTCGCGATGGGCGCGCTCGCGCTCGCGACGACCGCGCCGTGGGTCGGCTCGCACTGGCCGTTCGCGGTCGCGGCAGTCGCCACCACGATCGGCGGCGGGCTCGCGATGCTGCGCGCGCTGGCGATCGGGCCGATGGGGATCGCCGCGCCGATCGTCGCCGCGAGCGGCGCGGTCCCCGCGATCTTCGGCCTCGCGACCGGTCGCGCGCCGAGCACCGTCGCGCTCGCCGGGCTCGCCGTCGCCGCCGCCGGCGCGGTCCTCGCGAGCCGCGCGCCCGGCCACCGCGGCGAGCGCGTCGCCCCGGCCGGCGTCGGCTTCGCGCTGCTCGCCGCGCTGCTGATCGGCTCCTCGCTGCTGCTGATGCACGAAGCCTCCGCCGAGTCAGCTGTCTCCGCAGTCCTGCTGGAGCGGTCGCTCGAAGCGCTCTGCCTCGTGCTGTTCGTCGTGCTGCGGCCGCGGCTGCTGTCGCCGACCGACGGCGCCGGACGGCTGCCGCTGCTCGCGATCGGCGCGCTGGAGAGCTGCGCGATCGTCTCCTTCGCGGCCGCCTCGACGCTCGGCTCGCTGACGAGCGCCGCGGTCCTCTCCTCGCTCTACCCGGTCGTGACGGTGCTGCTCGCACGGGCGCTGCACGACGAGCGCCTCTCGCGCGCGCAGCTGGCCGGCGCGCTGCTGACACTGGCGGGCGTCGTGGTCGTCGTCGCGACGAGCGCCTAGAAGATCAGCCCGGGAGTTCCCGGAAGCGTGCCGCGGCGCCGCTTCCCGTCGCGGAACTCCCAATGCGGAGCACCCTATCCTGAAGGGGTGCCCTCGCCGTCCCCGCCGGACGCGCCGCTCGCCGACCTGCGCGCGCGCCTGACAGATCTCACGCTGCGTGACGAGCACCGCATCCGGCGGCGCTTCGACCGCCTGCGCTCGACGCACGGCGACGACGAGCGTGGCGCGGCGCTGATGAAGATCGCCGCCGACGTGGAGGAGTCCGAGGCGCGCGTCGCGCGGCGGCGCGCGAGCGTGCCGCAGGTGACCTACCCGCCGCAGCTGCCGGTCAGCGCGCGCAAGGACGAGCTGCTGGAGGCGATCCGTGACAACCAGGTCGTCGTCGTCGCGGGCGAGACCGGCTCGGGCAAGACGACGCAGCTGCCGAAGATCTGCCTCGAGCTGGGCCGCGGCGTGCGCGGCGCGATCGCGCACACGCAGCCGCGCCGGCTCGCCGCGCGGACGGTGGCGGAGCGGATCGCGGAGGAGCTGGACGTGCCGCTCGGCGACGCGGTCGGCTACGCCGTCCGCTTCAACGACAAGACGAGCGAGAGCACGCTCGTGCGGCTCGTGACCGACGGCCTGCTGCTCGCGCAGATCCAGCGCGACCCGCTGCTGCGCCGCTACGACACGATCATCGTCGACGAGGCGCACGAGCGCAGCCTCAACATCGACTTCCTGCTCGGCTGCATCAAGCGGATCCTGCCGAGACGGCCGGAGCTGAAGCTGATCATCACCTCCGCGACGATCGACCCGCAGCGCTTCTCCAGACACTTCGGCGACGCGCCGATCGTCGAGGTCTCGGGTCGCACCTACCCGGTCGAGGTGCGCTACCGACCGCTGGCGGTGGAGGCGCCCGACGGCGAGGAGGCGCCCGACGACCGCGACCAGATCGACGCGATCGGCGACGCCGTCCAGGAGCTGCGCCGCGAGAGCAAGGGCGACGTGCTCGTCTTCCTCAGCGGCGAGCGCGAGATCCGCGACACGGCCGACGCGCTGAGCGGCCGCTTCGGCGACAGACTCGACGTGCTGCCGCTGTACGCGCGGCTCGCGACCGCCGAGCAGCAGCGCGTCTTCAGACCGCACTCGAAGCAGCGCGTCGTGCTCGCGACGAACGTCGCCGAGACGTCGCTGACGGTGCCGGGGATCAGATACGTCGTCGATCCGGGCAGCGCGCGGATCAGCCGCTACAGCGCGCGGCTGAAGGTCCAGCGGCTGCCGATCGAGGCGGTCTCCCAGGCGTCCGCCGACCAGCGCAAGGGCCGCTGCGGCCGCCAGTCGGACGGCATCTGCATCCGCCTCTACTCGGAGCAGGAGTTCGAGGCGCGGCCGCGCTTCACCGACCCCGAGATCCTGCGCACGAACCTCGCCAGCGTGATCCTCCAGATGGCGGCGCTCGGGCTCGGCGCGATCGAGGAGTTCCCGTTCCTCGAGCCGCCGGACAGACGCCAGATCCGCGACGGCGTGCTGCTGCTGCAGGAGCTGGGCGCGCTCGCCGAGGGCGAGCTGACGCCACTCGGCCGCAAGCTCGCGCAGCTGCCGGTCGACCCGCGGCTGGGGCGGATGGTGCTGGAGGCGGACAGGCTCGACTGCGCGGACGAGGCGATCGTGATCGCCGCGGCGCTGTCGATCCAGGACCCGCGCGAGCGGCCGAGCGAGCACCAGGCGCAGGCGGACCAGGCGCACGCCCGCTTCAAGGACGACGACTCCGACTTCACCGCGTTCCTGAGCCTCTGGAGATATCTGAGGGAGCAGCAGAGAGCGCACAACAACTCGCAGTTCCGCAAGCGGCTGAAGCGGGAGTTCCTTCACTACCTGCGCGTGCGCGAGTGGCAGGACCTCGCCGGCCAGCTGCGCGAGGCGGCGAGAGGCGTCGGCGTGACGCTCAACCAGCAGCCGGCCGAGATGGCCGAGGTCCACAGAGCGCTGCTGAGCGGCCTGCTCTCGCACGTCGGGATGAAGGAGACGAGCGCGAGAAGACGCGGCGAGTACCTCGGCGCGCGCGGCGCCAGATTCATGATCTTCCCCGGCTCCGGCCAGGCCCGCAGACAGCCAGCGTGGGTGATGGCCGCCGAGCTGGTCGAGACGTCGCGGCTGTGGGGGCGCGTCGTCGCAAGGATCGAGCCGGAGTGGGTCGAGGCGCTCGCCGAGCACCTCGTCAGACGCACGCACTCCGAGCCGCGCTGGGAGAAGAAGCGCTCTGAGGTCGTCGCGACCGAGCGCGTCACGCTCTACGGCCTGCCGATCGTCGGCGGGCGCACGGTCTCCTACGCGCGAATCGACCCCGTGCTCGCGCGCGAGCTGTTCATCCGCCGCGCGCTCGTGGAGGAGGACTGGCACACGCGCCACCACTTCTTCCACGACAACCGCGAGCTGATCGACCAGATCGAGGAGCTGGAGCACAGAGCGCGGCGCCGCGACATCCTCGTCGGCGACGACGTGCTGTTCGACTTCTACGACGCGCGGATCCCGGCCGACGTGGTCTCCGGCGCGCACTTCGACAGATGGTGGAAGCAGGAGCGGCAGCGCGATCCGAGACGGCTGACGTTCACGCTCGACCTGCTGGCCGACAGAGACGCCGCCGCCGGCGCGCTCGACGAGCGCGCGCGGCCGGAGAGCTGGACGCAGGGGGCGCTGAGGCTGCCGCTCACCTACCACTTCGAGCCGGGCGCCGAGCACGACGGCGTGACCGTGCACGTGCCGCTGCCGGCGCTCGCCGGGCTGAGCGAGCAAGGCTTCGAGTGGCTCGTCCCGGCGTTCCGGCTGGAACTGATCACGACGCTGATCCGCTCGCTGCCGAAGGAGCTGCGCCGGCCGCTCGTGCCGGTGCCGGACGTCGCGGCGCAGGTGCTCGCCGCGCTCACGCCGGAGGAGCCGCGCAGCGCGCAGCTGCTCGACACGATCGCGCGCGCGATCGTCAGGCTGCGCGGCGTGCGGGTGTCGCCGGGCGACTTCGACCGCGGGCGCCTGCCGGCGTGGCTGAGAATGCGCTTCCGGATCGAGGAGGAGGACGGCAGGCTCGTCGCCGAGGGCGACGACCTGGAGGCGCTGCGGGCGCGGGTGCGGCCACGGCTGCAGGCAGAGCTGACCGCGTCGGCGGGTTCGACGCTGGAGAGAAGCGGCCTCAGATCGTGGACGATCGGCACGCTGCCGAGAACGGTCGAGCTGCCGGGGACGGGCGGGATGGCGAAGGCGTACCCGGCGCTCGTCGACGAGGGCGCGAGCGTCGGCGTGAGAGTGATGGACACACCGGGCGAGCAGTGGGTCGCGATGCACGGCGGCACGCGCCGGTTGCTGCTGCTGTCGGTGCCCGGCGCGACGCTGAAGCACGTCCAGGGCCAGCTCGGCGCGACCGCTGCGCTGGCGCTCGCGACCGCGCCGCACGGCAGCGCGGCGGCCGTCCTCGACGACGCGATGAACGCCGCCGTCGACGCGCTGATGGCCGAGGCAGGCGGCCCGGCGTGGGATGCCGTGGGCTTCGCGCGGCTGCGCGACCACGTCGCCGGCAACCTCGTCGAGCGCACGACCGCGATCGTCGCGCAGGTGTCGCGGATCCTCGCGCTGCGCGGCGAGATCATGGAGCGGATCGCCACGCTCGCCGCGCCCCAGTACGAGGCCGTGCGGCTCGACGTCGCGCGCCAGGCCGGCCGGCTCGTCTACCCCGGCTTCGTCGCCGGCACCGGCGTCGCGCGGCTCGACGACGTCGAGCGCTACCTGCGCGGCGCCGTCCACCGGCTCGACCGCGTGCCCGACCACCGCGCCGCCGACGCCGACCGCATGAAGGCCGTCCACGAGCTGGAGCAGGCCGTGCAGGAACGGCGCGCGAGCTGGCCCCCCGGCCGTCCCTTCCCGCCCGCGCTGTTCGAGGTCGGCTGGCTGCTGGAGGAGCTGCGCATGAGCCATTTCGCGCAGCCGCTCGGCGTCAGAGGCCAGGTCTCCTCCAAGCGCATCCGCAGAGCGCTGGCGGAAGCGTGGGCGGCGGGGTAATACTCAGGTTGGCCACCAGACGACAGGAGACACGCATGCTGTTCGGCGATGAGCACGTGAAGCGCTACGAGGAGACCGACGGGGCCGAGGGCCACGAGTGGCAGGGGACGACCTCGCTGATCCTCACGACGAGGGGGCGGAAGTCCGGCGAGGAACGCAAGGCCGCGCTGATCTACCAGCGCGACGGAGACGATCTGCTGGTCGTCGCCTCCAGAGGCGGCGCGCCGCAGCCGCCCGCGTGGTTCCTCAACCTCGAAGCCGATCCCGAGGTCGGCGTGCAGGTCGAGGGCGACAGATTCACCGCCCGCGCCCGCACCGCCACGCCCGAGGAGAAGCCGGGGATGTGGCGCAAGATGACGGCCGTCTGGCCCGACTACGACACGTACCAGACGAAGACCGACCGCGAGATCCCGGTCGTGGTGCTGGAGCGGGTCTAGCGCCGGCGCGGTAGCCGCGCGACCGGGACGGGTACCGTCAGGAGGCGTGACCGACGCCAGCAGCCTCAACCCCCAGCAACGCGCCGCCGCCCTGGAGCGGATGGCGAACGAGACGTTCGAGGTCGTCGTGATCGGCGGCGGCGCCGTCGGCGCGGGGGCGGCGCTCGACGCCGTCACGCGCGGGCTGTCGGTCGCGCTGGTCGAGGCGCGCGACTTCGCCTCCGGCACGTCGAGCCGCTCCAGCAAGCTGATCCACGGCGGCCTGCGCTACCTCGAGCAGCTCGACTTCAGACTCGTGCGCGAGGCGCTGAGAGAGCGCTCGCTGCTGCTCAACACGCTCGCCCCGCACCTCGTCAAGCCGGTCCCGTTCCTCTACCCGCTGCGGCAGCGCTTCTTCGAGCGGCCGTATGTCGAGGCCGGGATGCTCCTCTACGACACGATGGCCGGCCACGACGGCGTCCCGCGCCACCGCCACTTCACCAGACGCGGCGCGCTGCGGATCGCGCCGGGGCTGAAGCCCGACTCGCTGATCGGCGCGATCCAGTACTACGACGGCAAGGTCGACGACGCGCGCTGCACGATGACGGTCGCGCGGACTGCCGCCCACTACGGCGCGGCGGTCGCGAACAACGCGCCGGTCGTCGGCTTCCTGCGCGAGGGCGAGCGCGTGACCGGCGTGAGAGTGCACGACCTCGCGACCGGCAGAGACGTCGAGGTGCGCGCGCAGCAGGTCGTCAACGCGACCGGCGTGTGGACCGACGACGTCCAGCACCTCGTGCGCGAGCGCGGCAAGTTCAGGGTGCGTGCGTCGAAGGGGATCCACGTCGTCGTCCCGCGTGACCGCATCCAGCTCGACACCGGGCTGATCCTCAGAACCGAGAAGAGCGTCCTGTTCGTGATCCCGTGGGGACGCCACTGGATAGTCGGCACGACCGACACCGACTGGGAGCTGAGCAAGGCTCACCCGGCCGCGAGCAGGACCGACATCGACTACGTGCTGGAGCACGCCAACGCCGTGCTCGCGCAGCCGCTGACGCACGAGGACGTCGAGGGCGTCTACGCCGGTCTGCGGCCACTGCTGTCGGGCGAGTCGGAGTCGACCTCGAAGCTCAGCCGTGAGCACAGCGTCGCGGTGCCGGTGCCGGGCCTCGTGGCCGTCGCCGGCGGCAAGTACACGACGTACCGCGTGATGGGCAAGGACGCGATCGACGCCGCCGCGCGCGGGCTCGACCGCAGCGTGCCCGAGTCTGTCACCCACCGCACCGAGCTGCTCGGCGCCGACGGCTACCGGGCGCTGTGGAACGGCCGCCACCGGCTCGCGAAGCAGAGCGGGCTGCATCCGGCGCGGATCGAGCACCTGCTGGACCGCTACGGCTCGTGCATCCACGACCTGCTCGCGCTCGTCGCCGAGCGCCCGGAGCTGGCCGAGCCGCTCCCCGGCGCCGACGACTACCTCGCCGTCGAGGTCCACTACGCCGCCGCGAGCGAGGGCGCCCGCCACCTCGACGACGTGCTCGCGCGCCGCACGCGGATCTCGATCGAGACGTTCCACCGCGGCGTCGAGACGGCGCCGGTCGCAGCGAGACTGATGGGCGACGTGCTCGGCTGGAGCAGAGCGGACGTCAGACGCGAGGTCGACACGTACACCGCGCGCGTCGAGGCCGAGCGCCGCTCGCAGGAGCAACCCGACGACGAGGCCGCGGACGAGGTCCGCACCGCCGCGCCGGACCTGCTCGCCGGCGTCGGCGACGCCTAGCGAACCCGCGCGAGCCAGTCGCCGACGGCGGTGAAGTCGCCCTCGGTCAGCTCGTGACCGGCGGGCTGGACGGCGACCTCGACGTCGGCGCCGCCCTCGCGCAGCAGCTCTGTCAGCCGCTCGATCTGCTCGGACGGGCCGTACGGGTCGGCGTCGCCGACGGCGATCAGCACGCTCGTCCGGTCGAGGCCGGTCAGCGGCTGCTCGGGCTCATACGCGAGGACGGGGCGCAGCAGCGCGGCGGCGTGCAGCAGGCCGGGGTGGGAGAAGAGCAGCTCGACGGCGACGTTCGCGCCGTTGGAGTAGCCGAGCGCGGTGACGCGCGCGGGGTCCAGCTCGCGCTGCGCGAGCGTGTCTCCGACGAACGCGGCGAGCCCCGTGGTGCGCTCGCGCAGGTCGTCGAGGTCGAGGTCGGCCGGGCCGCGACGGGCGAAGAAGCGGCGCACGCGGCCGTTCTCCAGCACCTGGCCGCGCGGGGCGAGCAGTGCGGCGCCGGGCGCGAGCTGCCGGCCGAGCGGGACCAGCTGCCGCTCGTCGCCACCGGTCGCGTGCAGCAGCAGGAGCGTGTCGCCGGCGGTGCCGGGCTCGAAGTGGTGGTCGAACGCGAGATCGGGCACGATGCAGATCATGCCCGACGCCGGCCGATCCGAGCCCACCTCCACCGGCCCGTGGGGACCCGACGGCCGTCGCGCGGCCGTCGCGATCGTCTTCGCCGGGCTCGCCGGCACGACCCCCGAGCACCCGGTGACGCCCGCGCTGCCGACGCTGCTGCGGGTGCTCGGCGACCGCGACCTGCCGGCGACCTTCTGCGTCGAGGCGCCGATCGCCGCGAGCGAGCCGTTCGCGCTCTCGATGGTCGGCGTCGGCGCGCACGAACTGGCCGCGCTCGCTCCGCCCTCCGGCTCCGCGGCGCCCGCGCTCGACGCGCTCGCGCAGGAGCGCTTCAGCGCGGCTGGCGTACTGCTCCCGGCCGGCGCCGACGCCGATCCGAGCGTCCCCACCTCGTTGCGGGACGAGCTGACGCGAGCCGGCGTCAGCTACCTGGCCGCGCCCGCTCACGCCGCAGACGAGACGGCGCGGCTCGACGGCGACCTCGTCCGCATCCCGATCGCGCTCGACGACGGCGACGACCCCGCCCCGAGCGCCTTCCACCTGCGCTTCCAGGCGACGGTCGGCTCGACGCTCGCGCGTGGCGGCCTGCTCGTCGTCGCGCTGCGCCCCAGCTGCTTCGAGCGCCAGGACGCGCTCGACGTGCTCGTCGAGAGCCTCGACCTGCTCGCCGGCCTGCGTCGCGCGGAGCGGCTGTGGACCCCGCGCCTGCGCGAGCTGGCCGACGCGCTCGGCGCGGATCAGGCGTCGCCGGGACGCACGAAGCCGCTCTCGTAGGCGACGACGACGGCCTGGGTGCGGTCACGCACCGCCAGCTTGGCGAGGATCCGCGCGACGTGCGTCTTGACGGTGTGGACCGCCAGCACCAGCTCGTCCGCGACGTCGGCGTTGCTCATCCCACGTGCGACGAGGCGCAGGATCTCCGCCTCGCGTTCCGTCAGCACGGTGAGCAGCCGCGCGCCGCCGTCGCCGGCGCCGGGCTGGACGCTGCGCGCGATCAACGCGCGCGTCAGCTGCGGGAAGACGAGCGACTCGCCGCCGGCGACGATCCGCACGGCCTGCACGAGCTCCTCCGGCTCCGCGCGCTTGAGCACGAAGCCGCTCGCGCCGGCCCGCAGCGCCTCGTAGACGTAGTCGTCGTGCTCGAACGTCGTGACGACGAGCACGCGCGCACGGCCTCCGGCTACGACACGTCGCGTCGCCTCGATCCCGTCGAGCCGCGGCATCCGCACGTCCATCAGGACGACGTCCGGGTCCAACTCCTGCGCGGCGCGCACGGCGGCGAACCCGTCGGCCGCCTCCCCGACGACCGCGAGGCCGGGCTCGTTCGCCAGCAGCGTTCGCAGCCCGCCGCGAACGAGCCCGTCGTCGTCCGCGATCAGCAGCCGGATCGGCTCGCGCTCGTCTGCCGCGGTCATCGTCTTCTCAACGGAAGCATCGCGCGCAGACGGTACCCGCCGCCGTCGACCGGGCCGGCCTCGAGCGTGCCGCCGAGCGCGCGCACGCGCTCGCCCGCGGCGCGCAGGCCGCTGCCTCCTCCGCGCCGGCGCGGGTCGAGCGCCCTGCCGCCGTCGTCGTCGACCACGATCGCGAGCTGGTCGGAGGCGGCCTCGACGAGCACCCGCGTCGTCGCACCGGCGGCGTGGCGCAGCACGTTCGTCAGCCCCTCCTGCAGCACCCGATACGCCTCGCGGTCGAGGACTGGGGCGATGCCGTCGCGCTCGCCGCGCTGCACGACGGTGAGCGGCACGCCGGCCGCGCGCGTTCGCTCCAACAGCCGATCGACGTCGCCGAGTCCGGGCGCCGGGCGCCGCGGCGCGGCACGCGCTCCGCGCGCGGCGCCGTCGTCCTCGTCGCGCAGGCTCGCCAGCACGTGGTCGAGCTCGTCCAGCGCACGGCGTCCCTGCTGCTCGATCGCCTTCAGCGCGTCGGCGGCGAACTGCGGGTCGCGTGCGAGGACCCGGCGCGCCGCGGCAGCCTGCAGAGTCGCGGCGGTGACCGCGTGACCGACCGAGTCGTGCAGGTCGCGCGCCAGCTCCGCGCGCGCCGCGAGCCGCTCGGCCCGCTCTCTCAGCGCGACGAGCCGCTGCGCGCCGGAGCGGCCGAGCAGCGCCCGCGCGAGCCGCACGTGGAGCCACCGCCACGCGTCGATCCCGTGCAGCGCCAGCAGCCCGAGCGCGATCCCCGCGAGCACGCACCACGCCTGCGCGAGCAGCGGCGCGTCGCCGAGCCCGCCGCTGAACGGGGCGAGCACGAGCAGCAGCGCGACGAACACGGTGAGCACCAGCGCCAGCAGCGCGACGAGCGCGAGCGGGAGCCGGAGCAGCGTCCACGCGTACGCGCGCCAGCTCGGCCGCGCGCTCGCCGGCTGCGGCGCCTCGATCCCGGCGTCGAGCAGCGCGTTCGCGAGCCGCCGGTCGAGCGCGCCGCTCGCGCCGCTGACGGCGGCGGCGAGCAGCAGCATGAGCGCGCTCGCGACGAGCGCCGCCGTCAAACCGCGCTCCGCGGCAGCCGCGACGACGAACGCGACGAGCAGAGCCGCAGCGGCGCCGAGCACCAGGTCGGCCGCCGCCGTCCACGTGCGCGCGCTCGACAGCGGCGCGGCGACGGCTCGGGCGACGGCGCCGAGCGCTGCGCGCGCAGCGGCGGCGCGGCGCGGCTCGCTCGCGACGGCGCCCGGCGCGCCGCCCGCCGCGCCGCTCATCGCGCCGCCTCCACCGTCACGTCGCCGTCGCCGGCGCTCGCGCCGACGGTGCTGCGGCCGGCGGGGTCGGCGTCGATCCCGGCGCCGATCCAGGTGCGCCCGCGCGGCGCGTCGGCGCTCAGGTGGTAGCGACCCGGGGGCAGCGCGAGTCGCACCGCACCGCCTTCGGCACGTGCGTCGACCGCACCGGGGACAGCCGCAAATCGTGCGCGGATCGCCCCGGCGCCGGTCGCCCGCAGTGTGACGTGCGGCGAACGGAGCCCGACCGCGGTCACGTCGCCGTCGTGCGCCTCCGCGTCGATCGCGCCGGCCAGGCCGACCAGCCGCACGTCGCCGGTGCCGGTAGAGACGCGCACGTCGAGCCCGACCGGCACGCGCACGCGGTAGCTGACGGCACACTCGCTCCCCCAGCGCCAATCGCGGCTGGCGACGAGGCGGACGTCGAGCCGGTCGCAGCGGCCGGTGAGCCGCAGCACGTCGCCGCCGGCGGCGACGCGGGCGGCCGGTCGCGCGCCGGTCCAGCGCGAGCGCGTCTCGACGAGCACGTCGTCGCGGGCCTCGGCGACGACGGCAACGTCGCCCTCCTCGTCGTCGATCGTCAGCCGCTCCGGTGCGGGGAGCGTGTGAAGCGCCGTCGTGTCGCCGACCGTCCGCACGCGGGCGGCGAGCACGAAGCCGCTGGCCGCGACGAGCGCGAGCACGACGACCGCGACGAGCCGGGCCGTCATCGCACGCCCTTCGGCTCAGCGCCCGCCGAGTGCGGAGAGCGCTCGTTCGAGGGCGGGGTCGCGACGGGTGGCAAGGTCCTCCGGGGTGAAGACGGGCTGCGCGTCGGTCGGCGGGATGCCGCGCCCTTCATACACGGTGCCGTCGGGCGCAGTGTAGATCTCCGACGGGAGACCGAACGTCCAGCCGTTCGGCAGCCGGCGCACGAGCTGGTCGGAGAAGACGCCCTGGGTCGTCTCGCCGATCCGCGCGACGGCCGGCGTGCGCCCGATCAGCGACAGCACGAACGTCTCGCCGGCGCTCTCGGTGTCGCGACCGGTCAACAGCGCGACCGGCCCGTGCCAGCCCGGGCGGCCGGCGGCGGGGACGACATCGATCGCCTGCGGCCGGGTGCGTCGGGGCGTCCTCCCGCCCGAGATCTGCGTCGCCTTGCGGAAGGCGAGGTAGCGCGTCGCGGTGAGACGAGCCGCGACGACGAGCTGGAGCGCGTCGTAGCCGCCGACGTTCTCGCGCACGTCGACGAGGAGACCGCTGCGCGGCGCGTCGGCGCCGCCGAGGATCCCGTCGAGCGTGCGGGCGAGGACCTGCGCGTCCCGGCGAGAACCGTCGGCGGTGGCGGCGGCGCGCGCGTAGCCGCCGAACGAGACGATCCGCAGATAGCCGATGCCGCTGTGCGTGCGCGCATAGAAGATGCGGCCGTTCGCGAAGCTGCGCAGTCTCGCGCCGAGCCGCGTCTCGACGATCTGCTGGATGCGCGCGTGGTCGGCCGGTGCGAGCGGATGCGGGTCCGGTCTGCGACCGGTCCACTCGGTCTCGCTGCCCGGGTCCAGCAACGAGACGTGTGCGTCGTGCAGCGGCGCCAGCGCGCGCCGGTACAGCTCGAACAGCTGCTTCGGCGGGAGCGGTGTGCGCGTCGCGCGCTCGAGCGCGCGGGTGGTGCGCCGCCAGTCGACCCCGCGCCGCGCGAAGAACGGGTACTGCTCGGCGAAGGTCTCCGTCAGCGCCCGCGTCGTCGCGCGCTGATCGCGGTGCGGCGCGGCGTCGCAGCGGGCCGGCGGCCGCCTGATGCGCCGCAGCGTGACGACGCCGACCGAGCCAACCGGCCGCAGGACGACGCTGCCAGCGCGTCTGCCGGCAACGGCGTCGAGCGCACCCCAGCCGTCGGTTGCGGTGAGCCGCACCGCCGCGCCGCGCGCATGGGCGCGGAACACGCTCGCGGGCGTGCAGCCGGAGCGCGTCACGTCGTACATCCGGATGCGCGCGCCGCGCGCCTCCAGCGCCCAGCCGTAGCCGACGCTACGCCACGTGCCGGCGAGCTGCGGCGCATCCCGCGCCGCGGGCGCGGTCGTCGCCGCGTCCGACGTGTCGACGTCGAGCTGGCACGCGGCGGCGCTGAGCGCAAACGTCAATGCCGCCGTCGCCGCTGTGAGGCGGACGGCGCGGCGCGCGGCCGGGTGGGGCGATCGGATCATTCGCTCGACTCCTGCGTCGGGGGGAGGTGTGACGCCCGACGCTACGTCCGTGCCGCGCCGCTTTCCTCACCCGTCGGAGCGGTTCCGATCCGCCGCGCGAGTGAGCGCGTGTCGCTCGCACGAGCGACGCATGCGACGCGCCGGCGCGAACCCGTGCGCAGATCCGCGACGGTTTCGCCGCGGTTCCGCAACGACCTCGTGTAGAGCCGTCGCCCACCTCCGGGAGACGATCGGCCGATGCCCTGGCCACCCGCGATCGGCGACCTCCTCCCGCTTGCCGAGCACGCCTGCGGCATCCGCCGGAAGCTGCTCACGTACAGCCTCGCCCACGAGCACGAACGAGGCGGCGACAAGGCGCGCGCGTTCCTGCTGGCGCTCTCGATCGAGCGCGCGCACGTCGACCATCTCGAGGCGGAGCTGCGGGCCGGGGTGCGCGTCACGCCGATCAGTCGAGTGGACGTCAAGCGGCACGGATTTCTTTTCCAGGTTCGAATCCCAGTCCGTGGCGTCATGCTCCACCGGAATCGAGTTCTTCCAGTCACAACGGGCTGGCATGTACCGGAGGAAGGCATGGCGCCGCGACTCGCATCCGCCTATCTCAAGAGCTAAGGTGAGCCGACGATGTCATCCGTGAAGCCCAAGATCCTCGAGCACGATGTCGTCTCGCTTGACGTTCCGATGGAGGCGTTTCCCGCTGGAACGATCGGCACGGTCGTGCTCGTTCACAGCGACGAGTGGGTGCTGGTCGAGGTCTCCGACGAGCGCGGCGAGACGATCGACGAGCTGTTCGAGGCGCGCAGCGACCAGCTGACGATCGTCAGCTGACGGGTCCGCGGCGCGGGACCTGCCAGGAGGCCATCGCCCGCTCGGTCCCGTGCTCGTCGAGCGGGGGCAGGGGCAGCGGCGTGTCGTCGTCTCGACGGACGCGCAGGCCGTCGAGCATCAGCGTGAGGTAGCGGCGCCACAGCTCCGGCTCGACGTCGCGTGAGAAGTCGACGACGGTGCCGAGCATCAGCTGCAGGACGGGGACGTCGGTGCCCTCGACGTCGGGGCGCAACACGCCGGCGGCGCGGGCGCGGTCGACCAGGGCGAAGACGACCGGCGCCATCCGCGTGCGCGCGTGGGCGACGCGCTCCTCGCCGCGGCCGCTGCCGAACAGCAGCTCCTTGAGGCCGCGATCGCGCGCCTGCTGACCGATCGCCTCCTCCATGAAGAAGACGAGCCCCTCCCACGCGTCGGCGTGCGTGAGGCCCTCCTCGCCGAGCCGCGCGAGCGCGTCGATGCGCTCGTAGAAGAGCGCGTCGATCAGTTGGTCCTTGTTCGCGAAGCGGCGGTAGACGGTGCCGACGCCGACGCCCGCGTGGGCGGCGATGTCGTCCATCGTGACGCCGAGGCCGCGGTCCGCGAACACCTCGGTCGCCGCGTCGAGGATCCGCCGCCGGTTGCGTTCGGCGTCGCGCCGCAGGGGGCGGTCGCGGGCGGGCTCGGCGGCGGTGCTCATGGCGGGAGTCTAGCTGAAACGGAGAAACACTCTCCACTTCATGCTACCCTGCCGAAGCACCGAAGTTGAGAACACTCCTCCGCTTCCCGCGCCACCACCCTCGCGCGCGTGAAGCAGCACCGCCCGAAAGGCCCGATGTCCTCCCAGCACAACACCTCCTCTCCACACCATGCACGCCGTTGGTGGGTCCTGGCGCTGATCGGCGTCGCCCAGCTGATGGTCGTGCTCGACGCGACGATCGTGAACATCGCGCTGCCCTCAGCGCAGTCGGCGCTGGAGTTCTCCGACGCCAACCGGCAGTGGATCGTCACCGCCTATGCGCTCGCGTTCGGCTCACTGCTGCTGATCGGAGGCCGCATCGGCGACCTCTTCGGCCGCAAGCGCGTCTTCATCGCCGGCCTGCTCGGCTTCGCCGTCGCCTCCGCGATCGGCGGCGCCGCGCAGAGCTTCGGCATGCTCGTCTTCGCCCGCGCGCTGCAGGGCGTCTTCGGCGCGCTGCTGGCGCCGGCCGCGCTGTCGCTGCTGACGACCACGTTCACCGATCCCGGCGAGCGCGGCAGAGCGTTCGGCATCTTCGGCGCGATCGCCGGCTCCGGCGCCGCGATCGGCCTGCTGCTCGGCGGCGTTCTGACCGAGTACCTCTCCTGGCGCTGGTGCCTCTACGTCAACCTGCTGTTCGCCGTCCCGACCGCGTTCGCCGCGATCACGCTGCTGCACGACGAGGCGCACCCGGCCAAGCCCAGACTCGACATCCCCGGCACGCTCACCTCCGCGCTCGGCCTGTTCGCGCTCGTCTACGGCTTCGCCGAGGCGGAGAGCGAGGGCTGGGGCGCGAGCACGACGATCGCGTTCCTCGCCGCCGGCGTCGCGCTGCTCGCGGTCTTCGTCTGGCTCCAGACGCGCACCGAGCACCCGCTGCTGCCGCTGCGCGTCGTGCGCGACCGCGACCGCGGCGGTGCGTACTTCGCGATCGGGATCACCGGCGCGGGCATGTTCGGCGTCTTCCTGTTCCTGACCTACTACCTCCAGCAGACGCTCGGCTTCTCACCGGTCGAGACCGGTCTCGCGTTCCTGCCGCTGAGCTTCGCGATCATGCTGACGGCGACGAGCGCGACGGCGCAGCTGATGCCGCGGTTCGGGCACAAGCCGCTGATCGTGACCGGGCTCGCGATGTCGGCGGCCGGGATGGTGCTGCTCGCACAGGTCGGCGTCGACAGCGAGTACCTCACGCATGTGCTGCCGGGCCTCGTCGTGATGGGGCTCGGGCTCGGGCTCGTGTTCGCGCCCGGGATGAGCATCGCGACGATCGGCGTCGACCCGCACGACGCCGGCGTCGCCTCCGCGATGGTGAACACGACGCAGCAGGTCGGCGGGTCGATCGGCACCGCGCTGCTCAGCACGCTGTTCGCCAGCGCCGTGTCGGGCTTCATCGCCGACAACGGCCCGCGTGCGGCCGGCGAGGCCGCCGTGCACGGCTACACGACCGCGTTCTGGTGGTCGGCCGCGATCTTCGCGGTCGGCGCAGTCGTCTCGCTGCTGCTGCTCAAGTCCGGCGTCAAGCAGGCCGACCCGGCCGCGGAGCCGGTGCTGGTGCACTAGCCAGGACGGCCGTGAAGGTCCCCGGCGGCGGGGCGAGCGCTACCATACGCTCGTATGACACCGTCGCCGGTCGATCACGATGCGCGCCGCGAGCAGCTCACACGCGTGCTGCTGGCGCTCGTCGCCGAGCGCGGGCTGGAGGGCGCGAGCGTGCGTGCCGTCGCGTCCGCGGCGGGCGTCTCGATCGGCACGGTGCAGCACTACTTCCGCTCGAAGGACGAGATGCTGCTGTTCGCCTTCCGGCAGACGGGCAGCGACCTGACCGAGCGCGCCGAGCGGATCGCGCGCCGAGCGCTGAGCGTGCGCGCGGCGATCCGCGGGATCCTGCTCGAGCTGCTGCCGCTCGACGCGCGACGCGAGGCCGAGGCGCGCGTGGGGATCGCGTTCGCCGCGCACGCGATGACCGCGCCGAGACTCGCCGGGGTCCTGCGCGACGACCTCGACGAGCTGCGCCGGGAGCTGGCGGACGCGTTCGCGCAGGCGAAGGTCGCCGACCCGCCGCAGGCGGCGTCCGCGGCGATGGCGCTCGTCGACGGCCTCGCGACGCAGCTGCTGTTCGGCAGCGCCGCGTTCGGTGCCGACGACGCGGTCGCCGTGCTCGACGCGCACCTGGAGCACGCGCTCGCCCGCCGTCGGCGGAGACGCGCGTGAGTCCGGCATTGCGCGTGGTCGTCGCCGACGACCACGCGCTCGCGCGGGCCGGCGTCCGCATGATCCTGGAGTCGCAGCCCGACATCGCCGTCGTCGGCGAGGCCGGCGACGGCCACGCCGCGGTCGCTGCGGCCGACCGGCTGCGCCCGGACGTCGTGCTGATGGACACGCACCTGCCGCGGCTCGACGGCGTCGCCGCGACACGCCGGCTCGCCGCCCATCGCGTGCTGCTGCTGACCTCCGGCTCCCCGGAGGAGCGGCTCGTCGAGGCGCTGCGGGCCGGCGCGCGCGGCTTCCTGCTCAAGCACGCGTCGGCCGGCGACCTCGTCGCCGCCGTGCGCGCGGTCGCCGCCGGCGACATGCTGCTCTCGCCGGCCGCGACGCGCGCGCTGTTCGAGCGGATCGCCCCGATGCTGCACCTCGATGCGGCGCCGCCGCCGAGCGCGCTCGGCGAGCTGACCGAGCGCGAGCTGGACGTGCTGCGCCTGCTCGCGCGCGGGCTGTCGAACGGCGAGATCGCGGCGCAGCTGTTCGTCAGCGGTGCGACGGTCAAGACGCACGTCTCGCACCTGCTGCGCAAGCTCTGCCTGCGCGACCGCGTGCAGGCGGTCGTCTTCGCCTACGACAGCGGACTCGTGCAGCCGCGCGGCTGACGCCCGGCGCTCACCCGTACGGCCGAGGCCGCCACCGCATCGGCCGCACGGCCGATGCGCGAATCGCCCGCGCGGGCGACGGCAGCGGACGCGCGCGCGAGCAAGCTGCGGACATGCTCTCGCCACCCGCGCCCGCGACCCCGCCCGCCGTCCCGCCCGCTCGCCGGATCGCCGCCGTCGACGCCCTGCGCGGCTTCGCCCTGCTCGGGATCCTCGTCGTCAACATCACCTTCTTCGGCTCCGCCTTCACGCTCTACGAGGTCCCGGATCCCGCCTTCTCCTCGCCGCTCGACGACGCCGCCAACTGGTTCGTCGCCGTCTTCTTCACGTCGAAGTTCTACGTCCTCTTCTCGTTCCTGTTCGGCTACAGCTTCACGCTCCAGATCGACGCCGCGGTCCGCCGCGGCGCCGCGTTCGTGCCGCGCTTCCTGCGGCGGCTGCTCGGCCTCTTCGCGATCGGCGCCGCGCACGCGGTGCTGCTGTGGCAGGGCGACATCCTCACGACGTATGCCGTGCTGGGACTCGTCCTGCTCGCGCTGCGCGGGCTGGAGCCGCGGCGCGCAGTCCGCATCGCGGTCGTGCTGCTGCTGCTCAGCGCGAGCTTCTTCGCGCTCGCCGGCCTCGACGAGCTGTCACGCGGGGTCGAGGCCGACACCGCCCAGCGCGTCGCCGACGCGACCGCGGCGACGGACGCCTGGCGCGGCTCGATCGGCGAGGTGATCTCGCAGCGCATCAGCGAGCTGCCGACTGTCGCCGGGGTGATCGGGCTGCTGCAGGCGCCGACCGCGCTGGCGATGTTCCTGCTCGGCCTCGCGGCCGGCAAGCGGCGCCTGTTCGCGGACCTCGACGCGCTGCGACCGCACCTGCGCCGGATGGTGCGGATCGGCCTCCCGGTCGGGCTCGCAGGCTCCGTCGTCTACACGTATCTGACGATCGAGCACGCTGGCACGGGGTGGGCGACGTTCGCGGTCGCGTTCGACGTGCTGACCGCGCCGCTGCTGTCGGCTGCCTACGCGGCCGTGCTGCTGCTCGCGGTCCAGGCGCGGCACGGCCACCGGCTGACGGCCGTGCTCGCCCCGACGGGCCGGATGGCGCTGTCGAACTACTTGCTGCAGTCGATCGCCTGCTGCCTGATCTTCACCGGCTACGGGCTCGGCCTCGTCGGCCGGCTCGCGCCGGCCGCCGTGCTCGGCGTCGCCGCCGCCGTCTACGCGGCCCAGCTCGCGACCAGCGCCTGGTGGCTGGGCCGCCATCCGTACGGCCCAGCCGAGTGGCTGCTGCGCGGGTTCACGAACTGGTCGCGTCCTCGCTGGCGGCTCCCTCCGCCGCCTCGGCCAGGCGCTTGATCGCGGCCAGGCGCTTGTCCCATGCCGCCGCGACCTCGGCCATCCGGCGCGCGGTCGCGTCGAGCCGCTCCGGACGCACCGTGTAGCGCACCTCGCGTCCATGCCGTCGGCGCTCGACGAGGCCCGCTCTGTCGAGCACGACGAGGTGCTTGATCACCGCCGGGCGACTGACCGGCAGCTGCGCGGCGAGCGTCGTCGCGGTCCCCTCCCCCTGCTCGGCGAGCGTGCCGAGCAGGTTCCAGCGGGTCGGGTCGGCGAGCGCGGCGAAGACGACCGGCGCGGGGTCGGCGGCCGGCGCGATCATCGCACCGCCGACTGCTGCTTGGCGTACGCGACGAGGTCGTCCAGCTCCATCCGCCAGCCGCGCGTGTTGCCCTCGTGCGCCGCCGTCTGCTCCGGCGCGGTCAGCGCGAGGTCCGCGAAGCCGGTCTCGCGGACCTTCAGCAGCGTGCCGTCGCCGTCCGCCGTGAGCGTGAACTCGACGAGCGTCGAGTTGCCCTCGACCGGCTCGTCGCCGAGCGGGTGGCTGAACGGCGCCCAGCGGTAGGCGAAGCGATGCGGCGGCTCGACCGCCTCGACGCGGCCGTGGGAGGTGCCGTGCTCGCTCCAGCGCATGACCATCGCGCCGCCGGGCCGCAGGTCGATCTCAGCGCCGGCGTCGCCGAACCAGCGGCCGACGTGCTCGGCCTCGGTCACGAGCGACCACACGCGCTCGACGGGCGCGTCGATCAGGACTTCGCGTTCGATCTGGTCGGAAACCATCGGATACCTCCGGGTGGTGGGAACCAAGTGTCACCGTAGAGTTACACATCCTCCGATCAGGTGCAACCCTCGGGTTACACCTGGCGTGCAGGCGCGGCCATGCGACGGCACCTAGACTCGGGTGGCGATGGCCTCCTCCTCCGATCCCACCCACGACACCGTCGCCGCCGACGCCGCCTACGACGCGATGGCCGCCGAGTACGCTGCCGAGGGCGAAGAGAACGCATACAACGCGCTGTACGAACGGCCGGCGACGATCGCCCTGCTGCCGCCGGTCGCCGGCCGCGACGTGCTCGACGCCGGCTGCGGCTCGGGTCCGCTCTCGGCCTGGCTCGTCGCGCACGGCGCGCGCGTCACCGGCTTCGACACGAGCCCGCGGATGGTCGAGCTGGCGCGCGCCCGCGGGCTGCCCGGCGCCGCGTTCTCGGTCGGCGACCTCGGCGCGCCGCTGACCCAGTTCGCCGACGACAGCTTCGACGCGATCGTCGCGAGCCTCGTGCTCCACTACCTGCACGACTGGGTCGCGCCGCTGCGCGAGCTGCGCCGCGTGCTGCGGCCCGGCGGCGCGCTCGTCTGCTCGACCCACCACCCGGCGAGCGACGTCGAGCTGTCGACGACGGGGGACTACTTCGCGACGGAGCTGCTGCACGACCGCTGGGAGAAGGGCGGGACGACGTTCGACGTGCGCTTCTGGCGCCGGCCGCTGTCGGCGATGCTCGCGTCGATCGCAGAAGCCGGCTGGCGCGTCGACCGGCTGGAGGAGCCGCAGCCGCTGCCGGCCTGCCGTGAGCGCGACCCGGAGGCGTGGGCGAGACTCACGACCAAGCCGGCGTTCCTGTTCTTCCGGCTCGTTCCCGCCTGAGCGCTCAAGCGTTTCCGTGATCTACCGATGATCGGTGTAGCCGTGCGTGGGAGCGCGGCCCGACCACGGGAGAGCAATCGTGAAACGACTCGTCGCAGCAGCGCTGGTCGCCGTGCTCGCGCTGGCGTGCAGCGTCACGGCAGCACAGGCTGGCACGACCGCCAACAAGAGAACGTGCGCTGCCAAGACGAAGGGCAGAAACACCGCGTCCAGACGCGCGGCGTGCAGAGCCCAGAGAAGAAAGCCGGCCAGGCGCGGCGCACGCGGCAAGCAGGGCAGACCCGGTAGAGCTGGCAGACCCGGCTCGCAGGGCGCGCAGGGTCCCGCTGGAGCGCAGGGACCAGCCGGCCCGCAAGGTCCCGCCGGCCCGAAGGGCGACCGCGGGGAGCCCGGCCCGCCGCAGCCCGGCGCGACGAGATACGCCGTCGTGAGAGACGCCACTTCGACCCCCTCGACAGCGTTCGTCCCGCTCGGTGGACCGTCGCTGACGATCACCGCGCCGGCATCCGGCACGATCCAGGTCGCCGCATCGGTCGAGATCGCGGACGATGACGGGCTCGTCTCGCTGTACGAGGACGGCAGACCGATCGCGGGTCAGGGCGACTGCGCCGGCCTTGCAGCCCCCGGCACACTGTTCACCGCGTATGTGACGAATCCTGGTGGGCTCAGCGGCCCCTGGGGCACACCTGGGACGATCAGTTCCTTCGGCTGCGCGACGCTCGGGCCACCCGGTCCCGTCACCTTCCAGACGAGACCGGGCGAGCACATGTATGAGCTGTTTTATGCGTCCTGTGGCTGCACCACCGACCCGACGTTTTCCAATCGCAAGCTCTGGGTCACCCCGATGCCGTGACGCAACTCCGGCCTACGGCAGGGCGCGCTGAGCGCCGTCCTGCCAGGCCGGATTGGCGTTGATCTCCGGCGCGGAGCCGGCGAACGCGCCGCGAGCGGTCGCGTCGCCCTCGAGGCGGTACTTCAGCCAAGCCGTCAGGTAGCCGAGCGTGGCGCCGCCGGTTCTCTGGATCGTGTTGTGGTCGGCGTCGCGCAGGACCGCCTTCGCGGCCGGGCCGCCGGCCGCTCTGTAGTAGCCGTCGACGACGAGCGGGCTGGAGATCAGGATGTCCCAGCGCCCGCCGAGGAACAGCGCGGGCGCTCTCAGCGCGGCGACGTCGAACTCGTCGCCTCTGCTGACCCACATCGCCGCGGGCAGCGCGTACGTGACCGTCGTCCCGATCAGCCCTCTCGACAGGTTGGTCGCGTTGACCGCGCCGCCCGCTCCCTGCGAGTGGCCGACCGCCGCGACGTGGGCGGTGTCGAGCTTCCCCGCGAAGACGCTCGCCGGGTCGCTGTCACGCGCCACCATGTACTGCGCGCCGGCGAGCATCTCCGTGCCCTTGCCCGTCGTCGAGCTGGTCGAGGCGACGACCGCGAAGCCCCACGAGGCGAGGTGGTTCAGCAGCCCCGGGTAGTCGGCCGGGGTCGCGATCGAGCCGTTGCCCCACGTCACGATCGGGTGGCGGACGCCACCCGCACCGAGGTCGGTCGGGTAGCGCAGCTCGTAGAGCGCTCTGCCCGACGCGTCTCTGACGGTCGCGCTGCTGACGGCCCACGGCCCGCTCGCCGCGTATCTCGCCTCGATCGGCGACGCGGACGCGGACGCGGCGCCGACGAGCAGGGTGCAGCAGAGCGCCGCGACCACGGCGCACAGCGTGCGGATGCGGGACATCAGCTGACCTCGACTCTCGTCGGCGTGAACGTGTCGCCGGCGCTCGCGCCGACCTCCAGCGGACCGCTCGGCCCGGCCGGCACGACGACGGTCGCTCTGCCGTCCTGATCGGTGTCGACCTGCTGTCCGGCGACGGTCACGACCGCGCCGGCGACCGGCCGGCGGTCGCCGAAGCTGCCGGCCGCGTAGCCGTCGGGATCGCTGTCGGCGTGCACCTGAGCGGTCACGACACGCGTCCCGCCCGCGCCCGGCGCGACCGATGCGCTCAGCTCCAGCGGCGCCGTTCTCGGCAGCTTGTCGGGGCAGGCACCGAGTCTCGGGATGTCGCCCGACAGTCTGTAGCCGTCGAGCATCGCGTCGACGCCGCCGCTCGCGACCGGTCTCCCGAGCAGGCGGCCGATCGTGTAGTTCGCTCTCATGTAGCCGGTTCTCGTGCCCGTCAGGACGAGGTCGGCGGTGTTGACGGCGGGCGCCTGCGCGAGCGCGGGCGCGACGATTCTCTCCGTGCCGCTGACGAATGTCTCGCCGTCGTCGGAGTATCTGTCGTAGGTGACCGAGAACGTGCCGGCGACGATCGTCCCGGCGTGCGACAGGAACGCACGCCCGGAGTGCAGCCCGTGGACGGTCACGAGCAGCGCGTTGGAGTCGATCGTGCCCTTGTAGTCGCCCGGTCTTCTCGCCCACGCGCCGACCGCGGAGGAGACGACCGGCTGCGGTCTCGTCGCGGCACGCTTGAGCTTCGCGACCAGCAGCCGGTTCGGCCCCAGCCCGGTCGTGTACGACATCTCCGTCAGCGCGACCTTCGTGCTGGTCGGGTTCCACGCACCGCGGCCCGGGACGTTGTTCTGCGGATGCAGGTCGCCGCCCTCGTACGGCGCCAGTGGCTGGCCGAGCAGTCTGCCCGCGCCGTCACCGCTCGCCGGCAGCAGCCACGGCTGCAGGTCGCACTGGAAGCCCTCCTCGTGGCCGACGTAGTAGATCGCCGCGTTGACGGAGATCGGGTAGTCGACGAACGAGCGGCGCGGCAGCAGGCCTGCCGCGTCGACGCGGTGCATCCCGCGGTCGCTGTGGAGCATCGTCAGCTCGCCGTCGGGCGAGTCGCCGGAGTCCTCGTCCCAGTCGGGATGGCCGGTCAGCCGCGTCATCTCGCCGGTCGCGAGGTTCGTCTTGTAGAGGTCGGGGTTGCCCTCGTACTGGCTCGTCACGTAGGTGACCGACGCGCCGCCGTCGGCGAAGCCCTTCAGCTCGTACAGCGCGCCGCCGTTGGTCCAGCCGCGGGGGTCGGAGTCGAGGCCGTTTCTCGGCCCGGGCGGGTTGACCGTCTTGATGTTCGTCGCGACGTATCTGTCCGTTCTGCGCTCCAGTCTCGCGACGAGCATCGGCCGCGTGTCGAGCCGGCTGGCGGTCCAGCCGATGTGCTCGCCGTCGGGCGCGAGGTGCCAGACGCCGGAGCCGAGCACGAGCGGGTCGAACAGGCCGGGCAGGCCGGTCCCTCTCTCGCCGCTGACGTCGACCGGCAGCAGCGCGCGGTCGTCGCACTGCAGCACGCTCGGCGAGCACTCGAGCACGAAGGCGCGCTCGAAGTCGCCCCACATCACGCGTCTGCCGTCCGGGAAGACGTCCTTGAACGCCTCCTGCGCGGCAGGCACGATTCTCGGGTCGTTCGACAGGCCGCACGAGATGCACTGCAGCCCTCTGCCGTCCTCGCCGATCGTGTGCAGCTGGCCGCCGGAGGAGAACAGCAGGTGACCACCGGCTTCGCCGGCGGTGCCCCCGTCCTGCGTCCAGATCGGCGTCGACGCGGCGTAGCCCTCAGGCAGCGGGATCGTCTGCCGCTCGATCGGGATGAACGGCGGCGGGTCGGCGGCGGTCGCGGTCGCGGCGCCGACGGCGCCGACGCCGAGCGCGAGCGCCGCCGCAGCGGCTCCCGCGACGTACGTGCTCAGGAGCATCCTCTCGCCCCTCTCGCACGCTGCTCGCGCATGAACGTCATGTCGCCGGCGATGTCCGCCTGCGACATCGTGCCCATTCTCATCACCATGTCGGTGAACGCGAGCGTGCCTCTGCGCATCAGGCCGAAGTCGATCGCCTCGGTCCCGAAGCTCGCGAGGAACAGCGTCTTCGGCGCGGCGATCGCGGCGATCGTCGGCAGCAGGTGCTGCACGTACGGCGTGCCCTCGCCGCCGAAGCTGCAGTGGTGCGGCACGCGCGTCACGTCGGCGCCGTCGAGCCCGGTCAGCATCGCCGTGCGGCGCACGTCCCGGTCCTGGATCGCGGCCTTGACCATGTCCCTCAACGGCCAGCCGTCGGTGACCGGCAGCCACAGCAGCTGGCTGAGCGATCTGTTGACGACGAGCTGTCTGCCGGGCAGCCCGCCCGGCCGCGCAACCGCGTCGTACTGGCGCGCGCCGAGGTGCTCGACGACGAGCACGCCGGCGACCTTGCCCTCGTCGTACTCTCTGTCGAGGATCGCCGCGAGCTGCCCGGCACCGCCTTCGCGCACGTCGGGTCCGGTCAGGTGCTGGTAGAGGTGACCGGTCGTGAACGCGAACTGGATGGTTCGCGGGCGACACTCGACCGGCAGCGTCGCGAGATAGCGCGCCATCTCGATCATCGACAGCGGGCCGTTGTCCCACAGCGCGCTCGTGCCGTCGGTGTGCGACTCGACGACGATCTTCTTCGCCTCGCCGCCGGGCAGCGTCGCCAGCAGCGTGCGGGTCGTCGTGGGCGTCCATCTCGCGTCGACCGTGAGCGTCGCGCTCGCGAGCGTTCTCGCTGCGAGCGCGTCCTTGAGCTGCTGCCCCTGGTCGACGCCGAGGTAGGCGGCGGGGAGCGCCTGCGGCAGCCCCTCGTACGGGGCGTACATCCCCTCGACCTGCGCGTGCGGCAGCTGGCTCACCATCAGCACGCCGACCGCGCCCGCGGCGCTGGCGGCGGCGATGTCGGCGTTCGACTGCGCCGGCGCCTCCAGCGACTCGGAGCCGAGCAGCGGGATCGTCAGGCCGGGGTCGTGGACCGCCCAGCCGAGCAGCGGCGGGAAGAAGAGCGCGTTCGGGACCGACAGCGTCGGCAGGTCGCGCACGACGATCTTGCCCGCCGCGTTCGCGGCCGTGATGTTGGTGCCGGACGCGAGGTAGACGACCGGCGCGGTCACGCCGGCGGCGCCGGTCGATCTCGCGAACGGCACCGGTGCGGCGACCGGCACGCTCGCGCCACCGGCGGTGAGGCCGGTCGTGACGCTCTCGTAGCGGTCGATGTCGTAGTTCAGCGACGACGTTCTGATGCCGGGGATGGCGCTCATCTCGGCTTCGAGCCAGTCGATGTAGTCCTTCTGCGACTGGCTGCCGGTCGGCCGCACGCCGAACGACTGCTGTCTCTCCGCGAGCTGGAGCAGCTTCGCCTCGGTGGCGAACGCGCTCGCGTCGACGCGAGCGGGGCAGGCGATCTCATCTGCCAGCGCGGAGCTGGGCAGCGCGAGACCGGCCGCGAGTGCGAGCAGGGGCAAGCCCATGCGACGCATGCGTCCCATCGGGTCCTTCCTCTCTCCTCAGCGGAGCCGCGAGCGCGGCTCCTGGGATTTGTCTACCGCGCCGCGGTCGTGAGCGGCGTCACTGCGAGATTGCGACCGTCTGCTGGGTTGAAGAGCTGGATTCGCGAGGGGTCGAGCACCAGCTCGACCGCCTCGCCGACACGCGCACGGCTCTCGACGTCGAGGCGGGCGACGAGCTGTCTGCCGTCGAGGTCGAAGTAGGCGTAGAGGTCGGAGCCGACCGACTCGACGAGGTCCGGCACGATCCGGAAGCGCGGGTGGCCGGGATCGGCACCGCGCGCGAGCGCCGCCGCCTCGAACTGCTCGGGACGGATCCCGGCGACGACGTCGCCGGCAGGGACGTCACCGTCGCCGGGGAGCGCGACGTCGCCGAACGGCAGCCGCAGCACCCCGTCCGCGACGCTCGCCTCCACCACGTTCATCCCCGGGGCGCCGATGAAGCCGGCGACGAACAGGTTCGCCGGGCGCTCGTACAGCGCGGCGGGCGTGTCGAGCTGCTGGATCACGCCGTCGCGCATCACGGCGACGCGGTCGCCGAGCGTCATCGCCTCGACCTGGTCGTGCGTGACGTAGACCGTCGTCGTCCCGAGCCGGTGCTGGAGGCGGGCCAGCTCGGCGCGCATCTGGACGCGCAGCTTGGCGTCGAGGTTGGAGAGCGGCTCGTCCATCAGGAACGCCTTCGGCTGGCGGACGATCGCGCGGCCCATCGCGACCCGCTGGCGCTGGCCGCCGGACAGCTGGCCGGGCTTGCGGTCGAGGTGGCCGGTCAGGTCGAGCACGCGCGCGGCCTCCTCCACGCGCGCGGCGACCTCCGCCTTCGGCGTCTTCGCGAGCTGGAGCGCGAAGCCCATGTTGTCGCGCACGCTCATGTGCGGGTAGAGCGCGTAGCTCTGGAAGACCATCGCGATGTCGCGGTCCTTCGGTGCGCGCTCGTTGACGCGCTCGCCGTCGATCCGCAGCTCGCCGTCGGTGATCGACTCCAGTCCCGCGATCATCCGCAGCGCCGTCGTCTTGCCGCAGCCCGACGGGCCGACGAGGATCAGGAACTCGCCGTCGGCGACGTCGAGGTCGATCGCGCGGACCGCCTCGGTGCCGTCGGGGTAGCGCTTCGTGACGCCGTGCAGCTCAATCGTCGCCATCGCGACCCTCCTGGTGTGTGAAGACGTAGCGGCCGGAGTCGACGTGGACGACGATCCGGTCGCCTTCGATCCCGTCGAGCCGCACGCCGGCGACGTCGGCGAGCGGGCGGCCCGACTCGCGCAGCGCGGCGGCGTCGCCGCCCGGGACGAAGACGGTGCCGACGGCGCCCGGCGGGATCTCGACGTCGAGCGTCAGCTCGCCGTCGCGCAGCTCCCACCCGGCGCGCACCGGACCGCGCGGCGAGTCGTGCGCGGCGCGCGCCCAGGTCAGCCGCGCATCGAGCTGCGGGCGGACCCAGACATGGCCCCAGCCGGGGACGTCGGGGTGCTGGTCGAGCCCGGCGACGTGCCGGTGCAGCCACTCGCCGATCGCTCCGAAGGCGTAGTGGTTGAACGAGTTCATGTTCGGCGAGGCGAAGCCGCCGTCCTCGCTCCAGCCGTCCCAGCGCTCCCACATCGTCGTCGCGCCGGCGCGCACGGTCGCGCCCCACGACGGGTGGGTGTCCGCGAGCGCGAGGTCGTACGCCAGCTCGGCGTGGCCGTGCTCGGTCAGCAGCGGGCACAGCAGTCCGGTGCCGATGAAGCCGGTCGAGAGCCGCCGGCCGCGCGCGACCACGTCCGCGGCGAGGTGAGCAGCGGCGGACGCGCGAAGCGCCGGCGGCAGCAGCTCGGCGTGCAGCGCGAGCAGGTAGCCGGTCTGCGTCGGCGTGCGCAGGCTGCCATCGGCGGCGACCCATTCGGCTCCGAACGCCGCCGCGACGCGGGCGTGCAGCGCCCGCCAGCGGGTCGCGTCGGGCTCGTGTCCCAGCTCGCGCGCGATCTGCTCCAGCAGGCGCGCGTCGAGCGCCCAGTAGGCCGTCGCGAGCAGGTCCTTCGGCGTCTGCGCATCGACGTTGAGCCAGTCGCCGTAGCTGTTGTAGAGGCCGTCGCGGCGCAGGTGCGAGGGGTTGAGCGCGGCGAGGTGCTCCATCCAGCGGACCATCGCCGGGTAGTGCGCGGCGAGCACCGCGCGCTCGCCCGACGCGCGCCAGACGAGCCACGGGACGATCACGCCTCCGTCGCCCCAGCCGGGCGCGCCGTGCGAGAGCACGTCGTAGGCAGGCGGCAACGGCGCGACGTCCGGGAACGCGCCGTCGTCGGCCTGAGCGTCGCGCACGTCCTGGAGCCACTTCGACAGGAACGCCGTGCAGTCCATGTTCCGCAGCGCGGTCGCGGCGAACACCTGCGTGTCGGCGAGCCAGCCGAGCCGCTCGTCGCGCTGCGGGCAGTCGGTCGGGATCGACAGGAAGTTTCCGCGCTGCCCCCACTCGGCGTTGCGTGCGATCGCGTTCAGCAGCTCGTGCGAGCAGGCGAACTCGCCGGCCCACGGCGCGTCGGAGTGGACCACGCACGCCGTCAGGTCGGCGAGCGCCGGCGCCGTCGGGAGCCCGGTCAGCTCGACGTAGCGGAAGCCGTGGAAGGTGAACGCCGGCTCGAACTGCTCGGGCGTGCCGTCGTCGCGGCCCGCGAGCACGAACGTGTCGCGCGCGGCGGCCGTGCGGAGGTTGTCGGTGTAGAGCGTCCCGTCGGGGCGCAGCAGCTCGCCGAAGCGGAGCGTGACGGCGGTGCCGCGCGGACCGGCGGCGCGCAGCCGCGCCCAGCCGACGAGGTTCTGCCCGAGGTCGAAGACCCACGTCCCGGGCCGCGGCTCGGTCAGCGCGATCGGCGCCAGCTCGCGCAGCGCGCGGGCGGGCTCGCACGGCTGCGCCTCCAGCCGCGCGCCGGCCGGCGGCGCGTGCACGACGGCCTGCTCCCAGCCGGCGTCGTCGAAGCCGGGCTCGTCCCAGCCGGCTTCGACCAGCCGCGCGTCGAAGCGCTCGCCCATCTGCAGGTCGGAGTAGACGCGCGGCCCGCGCGTCGCGCGCCAGCCGCCGCCGTCGGTGGAGAGCAGTGTGAGCGAGCCGTCGGCGTGCTCGACGCGCACGTGCACGAGCGCGCTCGGACGCGCGCCGTAGTGGCCGCCGGCGTGCTTCGCCATCCAGCCGACGTAGCCCGCGTACCAGCCCTCGCCCAGCTCGACGCCGAGCGCGTTGGCGCCGCTGCGCAGCCGGCGCGTGAGGTCGAACGCCTGGTAGTGGATCCGTCTGCGGTAGTCGGTCCAGCCGGGCGCCAGCTCGTCGTCGCCGACGCGCGCGCCGTTGAGCCGCAGGCGGTAGACGCCGCGCGCGGTCGCGTAGGCGGTGGCCCGCACCACCGGTCTGGTGAGCGCGAACTCGGTCCGCAGCAGCGCCGACGTCATCCCCATGTTGTGCAGCGGGTCGAGCTCGTCGCCGCCCGCCGGCGTGTGCTCCGCCCACGGATGGCCGTGACCGAGCCACTGCGCCCCGCCCCACGCGTCCTCGCCGTCACCGAGCCCGGCGCCGAACGTCGCGATCGCGCTCGGCGGCCCGACGCGGCCGTCGCGGTCCCACACGAGCACGCGCCAGAAGACCCGCACGCACGGTGCGAGCGGCGCGCCGCCCCATTCGACCGCGAGCGTCTCCGCCGCGGCGACGCGGCCCGAGTCCCACAACAGGTCGCGCCCGCCGGCCGGCAGCCTGTGGGCGCCGCCGCGCCGCTCGCCGCCGCCAGCCAGCCGCTCGCTGACGGCGCTCAGCGCCTTCAGCGACGACGCCGCCAGCACGCGGTAGGCGGTCGGCCGCTGGCCGCGCGAGACGGCGGCGTCGGCCGGCTCGCCGGCGGCCGCGCCGCTCGCGCCCGCGCCGCTCGCCGGGCCGCTCGTGCCAGGCGCGGCCGCGGCCGCAGCGATCCAGCTCAGCCGCGGCCGGGCCGGCTCGACGGCGAGCGGGTCGCTCAGCCGCTCGCAGCGCAGCCGCTCTCCTCGCAGCTCGCCCACGCGTTGGTTCCCCTCGTATGCGGCCATCGCTCAGGCCTCGTGCAGCTCCACGCCGGCCCCGACCAGCATGTCGGTCGCGTCGCGCCCGACGTCGGCGACGATCGCGTGGCTGAACTCGTCGGCGGCGCCTATGCGGTTCTGCGCGAGCGTGCCGAACTTCGACGCGTCGACCAGCAGCATCGGCTCGCGCGCGCGGGCGACGATCGCCGCCTTCACCTCCGACTCGTAGGCGTCGGGGTCCGTCAGCCCGCCGTCCGTGCCGACGCCGTAGACGGAGACGATCGCGCGGTCGGCGTAGTAGCCGCGGATCGCCTTCGTCGCCGCGGGCCCGACCGTCGAGCGCGTCAACGGCCGCAGGATCCCGCCGATCACGACGACCTGCACCTGCGCCGGCACCTCGGCGGCGAGGTCGACGATCGCGAGCGAGTTCGTGATGACCGTGCACGGGAGCGGCTCCTCCAGCAGCCGCTCGACGAAGTACCAGCCGGTCGAGGAGGAGTCGACGAGCAGCGTCTCGTTCGGCTGCACGAGCTTGTACGCCTCGTCGGCGAGGCGGCGCTTGCGCTCCGGGTCACGCCGCACGCGGTCGGCGAACGACGCCTCGTGGGCGACCGGCGCGAGGGTGCTCGCGCCGCCCCAGGTGCGCGTCACCAGCCCGCGCTCCTCCAGCGCCGCGAGGTCGCGCCGCGCCGTCATCGCGGAGATGCCGAACGCCTCCTCCAGCTCCGCGATCGACACCGAGCCGCGTCTCTGCAGCAGCGCCGCCATCCGTCTGCGGCGCTCCGCCGGCACGAACCGGCGATACATGCCGCTCGTCATCTGCCCTCCACCTCCATCGTGTCCAGGCCGAGCCGCTCGATCGTCGCCTCGCGCATCTTGTACTTCTGCACCTTCCCGGTGACCGTCATCGGGAACTCGTCCACGAACAGCACGTGGCGCGGCACCTTGAAGTGCGCGACGCGCTCGCGGCAGAAGGCGCGCACGTCGTCCTCGCCGACCGCGGCGCCGTCGCGCAGCCGCACCCACGCGCACAGCTCCTCGCCGTACTTCGCGTCGGGGACGCCGACGACCTGGACGTCGACGACGTCGTCGTGCAGGTGCAGCAACTCCTCCAGCTCGCGCGGGTAGACGTTCTCGCCGCCGCGGATGACCATGTCCTTGATCCGCCCGACGATCGCGACGTAGCCGGCGTCGTCCATCGTCGCGAGGTCGCCGGTGTGCATCCAGCCCGCCGCGTCGATCGCCTCGGCGGTCTTCTCCAGCTCGCCCCAGTATCCGAGCATCACGGAGTAGCCGCGCGTGCGCAACTCGCCGGTCTCACCGCGCTTCACGATCATGCCCGTGTCGGGCTCGACGACCTTCACCTCGACGTGCGGACCGACCCGCCCGACGCTGCCGACGCGCAGCTCGAGCGGGTCGTCGGTGCGCGTCTGGGTGGAGACCGGAGAGGTCTCGGTCATGCCGTAACAGATCGACACCTCGCGCATGTGCATCTTGTCGATCACCTGCTTCATCACCTCGATCGGGCACGGCGAGCCGGCCATGATCCCGGTCCGCAGCGAGCTGAGGTCGTGCTCGGCGAACGACGGGTGCTCCAGCTCGGCGATGAACATCGTCGGGACGCCGTAGAGCGAGGTGCAGCGCTCCTGCGCGACCGCGCGCAGCGTCGCGAGCGGGTCGAAGCCGGCCGACGGGATCACCATGCAGGCGCCGTGCGAGGTCGCCGCGAGGTTGCCCATCACCATGCCGAAGCAGTGGTAGAAGGGGACCGGCAGGCAGATCCGGTCGTGCTCGGAGTAGTGGATCAGCTCGCCGACGAGGAAGCCGTTGTTGAGCAGGTTGTGGTGGCTCAGCGTCGCGCCCTTCGGCGCGCCGGTCGTGCCGCTCGTGTACTGGATGTCGATCGGATCGTCGAAGCTCAGCGTCGCGGCGCGCTCGGCGAGCGCGGCGGCGTCCGCGGGCGTCGCGGCCAGCTCGTCCCACGCCGGGTCGTCGTCGAAGAAGACGACCCGCTCCAGCTCCTGCAGCTCGTCGCCGACCTGCGCCACCATCGCCGCGTAGTCGCTCGTCTTGAACGCACGCGCGCTGAACAGCAGCTTCGTGCCGGAGTGGCGCAGCGCGTAGGACAGCTCGTGCGTGCGGTACGCCGGGTTGACGTTCACCAGCACCGCGCCGATCCGCGCGGTCGCGTACTGGACGAGCGTCCACTCGGCGCGGTTGGGCGACCACAGCCCGACGCGGTCGCCCTTCGCGACCCCGCTCCGCAGCAGACCCGTCGCGAGCCGGTCGACGGCCGCGTCGAGCTGCGCATACGTCCACCGGATCCCCTGCTCGCAGCTGACGAGCGCGTCGCGCTCGGGCACGCGCGCGGCGGTGTGGGCGAGGTTCTCGCCGATCGTCTCGCCTATCAGCGCGACGTCGCCGACGCCGTGCGCGTAGGACGGTGCGCTCACGCGGCGGCTCCCAGCGACGCGCCGACCGGGTCGAGGCAGGTCGTGAACGCGTTGTGGACGTTGTCGAGGTCGACGCCGACGTCGAGCGGGTTCATCAGACCAGTCAACAGGACGAAGCAGGCGTCGTGGTCCGGGTACATCCACCACTGACAGCCCGACAGGCCGCCGTGTCCGTACAGCCGCTGCTCCAGCAGCGTCGGGCTGCCCATCCGCATGTTCCAGACCAGGCCCCACTCCTGGCCGGTGCCGGGGCCGATGTGGAGCGGGTCCGGCAGCAGCCGCGGAATGCCCGTCGTCTGCGGCGTGAGGCTCGCCGACAGCGTCGTCGGGTGGATCAGCTCGCGGTCGCCGCGCAGCAGCATCGAGCCGAGCGACAGCAGGTCCTCCGCTCTGGCGCACAACGAGCCGGCCGGGTGGCGCAGCGCGCGGAAGCGCTCGACGTCGAACAGCACGCGATCGAGGCCCGCGAGCGGGACGACCTCCGCGGCGGGATCGAACGTCAGCCCCTCGACGCCGGGCAGCGCGTTGAGGTCGGCCGGCAGGTGCTCGTGCAGCGGTCGGCCCGTGACCGACTCGACGAGCGCCGCGATCCCCTCGAACGCGACGTTGCAGTAGAGCGCGTACTCGCCGGCGCGGAACATCTGCGGCGCCGTCAGCAGCTGCTCGCGCACCGGCGTGTCCGGCGTGACGGTCGCCTCGACGATCCCCGCGGTGTGCGTCAGCAGGTGCCAGAGCGTCACCTCGTCGCCGATCCGCGCCATCCCGAACTGCGGCAGCGCCTCCGACAGCGCCGTCCGCAGCGCCAGCTTGCCCTGCTCGACCAGCCGCAGCGCGGCGAGCCCTATCAGCGGCTTGCTGGCGGAGAAGAGCAGGAACGTGTCGTCGGTCGCGAGCGGGCGGCGGCCGTGGGAGCCGAACGCCTCCAGCACCTGCACGCCGGAGGAGGTCGCGACGCCGAAGACGGCGGTCGGCAGCCGGCCGCTGTCGACCTCGCCGCGGATCAGGTCGAGCACGAGATCGAAGTCGCCAGAGGGGGTGGTCATCCCTTGACCGCTCCTTCGGTGAGGCCGCTCAGCACGCGGCGTTGGACGAACAGGTACACCACGACGAGCGGCAGGCTCGTCAGCACGACGTGCGCGAAGACGAGGTTCCAGCGCAGCGTGTCGACGGTGCTCGAGGCGAAGCCGTAGAGCGTCAGCGGCAGCGTCGCGCTGCCCTCGCCCTGGATCAGGAAGAGGGCGAAGAAGAAGTCGTTCCAGACGGTGATCATCAGGATCACCCCGCCGACGAGCAGCACCGGCTTCATCAGCGGCAGCAGGATGCGGCGGTAGGTCTGGAACGCCGAGGCGCCGTCGACCGCGGCCGCGTCCTCCAGCTCCCCGGGCAGCGCCCGCACGAAGCCGGTCGTGAGGAAGATGACGATCCCGAGCCGCGCCGAGATCGTCACGAGCGCGTAGCCGAGCCGCGAGCCGTCGAGCGACAGCTCTCTCAGCAGGTAGATCGACGGGATGATCGCCGGCGGCAGCAGCACCGACAGCGTCGTGAGGTAGTACGCCGCTCTCAGCCAGCGCGACCGCGTGCGGGCGAACGCCCACGCGGCGGCCGAGCCGAGCAGCAGCACGACGGCGATCGCGGGGACGGTCACGAGCACGCTGTTGAGCAGGCCGGTGAGGTAGTTGCCGTCGTCGATCACCGTGCGGAAGTTCTCGCCGATCGCCCACTCGCCCGGGAGGTCGAGGCTCAGCGCCTGCGCCTCGCCCTGCGTCTTGAAGGCGTTGACGACGACCATCCACAGCGGCAGCACGACCCACGGGATCGCGAACAGCGACAGCGCGACGTAGCGGGCGATCGTCGTTGCTCTGCGCGGCGTCATCCGTCCAGCTCCTTGCGTCGCAGCCACATCACGAGCGGGACCGCGGTCAGCACGACGAGCACCGCGACGGTGAGGCTGAGCGCGCTCGCCGGCCCGAAGAACGACTGGCCCCACTGCAGCCGCATCGCGATGTTGAGCGTCGTCGTGTGGTCGCCGGGACCGCCGTTGGTCGTCGGCGCGATCACGTCGTAGGCCATCAGCGCGACGGCGAGCGTGACGGCGACGTTGAACGTCAGCGCCGGCGCGAGCAGCCGCAGCTTCACCTTCCAGAAGCGCTTCCACGCGTTCGCGCCGTCGATCGTCGCGGCCTCCAGCAGCTCCTTCGGGATAGCCTTGAGGCCGGCGATGTAGACGAGCGTGATCAGCCCGCTCCACTTCCACGCCTCGATCAGCGCGACCGCCGGCAGCGCCGTCTGCGGGTCACCGAGCCAGCTGTGGTCGACGGTGCCCGGCAGGAAGAAGGTGAGGAAGCCGTTGATCGGCCCGTTCGGTGCCAGCAGCCCCTTCCAGATGTAGCCCGCCGCCAGCGGCGAGATCAGCACCGGCAGGAAGAAGAGCGAGCGGAAGAAGCTGTTGGCGCGGTTGGTCTCCGTCAGCGCGAGCGCGAGCGGGAGGCTGACCGCCATCTGGAACGTCAGCACGAGCAGCGCGTAGAGCAGCGTCGTGCGGACGGCCGGCCAGAAGATCTCCTGGTCGATCAGCGTGCGGAAGTTGTCGATCCCGTTGAAGCCGATCTCGTCCGAGTAGCCGCTCCAGTCCGAGAAGGCGAAGCCGGCGTTGAGCAGGAACGGCGCGGCGAAGAAGACCGCGACGAGTACGACCGCGGGCAGCGCGAACCACTTGCGGTGCGCTGCGTCGCGCAGCGGCGCGGAGCCGCCGCGGCGGGCGCCGCGCCGGCGGCGGCCGCCCCCCGGGGGAGTCGGCGGCCGGCCCGGAGTTTCCTGCTCCGGACCGGTCGCCTGCTGGGTCAGCGCGGTGCTCGCCACGACCGTCGAGCCCTCGCCTACCAGCCCTCGAGCTTCGCGGCCTTGGCCGCCTGCTCGATCTGCTTCTGCGTCTGCTCGGCCATCTCCTGCGGCGTCGTCTCGTCGATCATCAGCTTGTTGATGAGCGCCGCGACGCCGGCCACGCCGGGGACGTCGGCCGCGTAGGCGATGTTCGCCGGGCCTCTGTCGTAGGCGGCCTTGACCTCTCTCTGCAGCGCAGAGATCCCACTCGGCTCGGGCGTGCCCTCGATGATCGGGAAGGTTCTCGAGGCCTCGATGTATCTGCCGTAGCCTCTGCCCGTCGCGTAGCGGACGAAGTCGAGCGCCGCCGCCTCACGGTCGCCGTCACCGGTTCTCGGCAGGTAGTAGCTGCCGATCGGACCGGGGATGTACGTCGCCGCGGCGGACTCACCGCCGAGTACGAGGAAGCCGATCGCTCTGTCGACTCTCGCGGCGTCGCCGCCGGCCGCCGCCACGATCGCCGGGATCATGTCGGAGTGCAGCGCGACCATCGCCGCTCTGCCCTCGACGAGCGCTCTGACGCTGTTCTCGACCGTCGCGGTGACGAGGTCTCTGTTGAAGCAGCCGTCGTCCTTGAGCTGTCTGTACGTCTCCATCGCTCTCACGAACGGCGAGCCGTCGTCGTCGAGCGCGGCTCTGTTGGAGCGCAGCTCCTGGCCCCAGGCGTTGTCCTGGTTGGCGTCGCCCATCAGCAGCGACGGCAGCACCTGCGGCGGCCACACCGAGCCGCCGGACTCGGCGATCGGCGTGACGCCGGGCGCTCTGGCCTTGATGTCGGTGCACGCCTGCGCCAGCTCCTGCGCGTTGCCGGGCGGCGTCGCGATGCCCGCTCTGGCGAAGACGTCCTTGTTGTAGAACATCCCGAAGACCTGCGGGAAGCCGATGATCGCGCCGTAGGTCGTGCCGTCGACGGTCGCGGCGCTTCTGTAGAGGTCGCCGGACTTCGCGATGTACTCCTCGCCGGAGAGATCGCGCAGCGTGTTTCTCGGGTTCAGCGCGAGCAGGTTCGTGACGGTCGGGTGGTACTCGAGCACGTCGGGGCGGGCGCCGGACGCCCACTTCGTCAGCGTCGTGTCCTCGAAGCCCGCGGACGGGATCGCGACCAGCTCGACCTCGTTGCCGGTGTCGGCCTCGAAGTCCTTGTAGAGCTGTCTCAGCGCGGGCGGATCGGCACTGTTGTGCCAGACCGTGATCTTCGCCCCGCCTCTGCCGCCACCTGTCGTGGTCGAGGCGCTCTCAGATGAATCGTCACTACTTCCGCAGGCCGTCACCGTGAACGCGGCAGCGACCAGCAGCACGGTCGCGACGACCGCGCGCAGCATCCAGCGCATGCTCTCCTCCGTCTCTCTCTCCTGATGAGCGACTCGACCGCGCGACCTGTGCGATTTGTGGTCGAGTTAGAGAGAGTCAACAGCGAAACGATCAGGAAGTCAAGGGCAAAACGGCCGAAATCGCGCCGATATGACCACTTCCCCGCCTAGTCACGGTGAAGTTTTGATGATCGAGTCTCAGCTTTTGCTGTGCGCTTGGCGGGAGGGGCGAAACCGAGCCTCAGGGGCGGTGGAGAATCCCGCGCTCAACCAACTGCGGCAGCTCGTCGACCCACTCGACCGTCCCGCCGGGCGGCCGGTCCGGGTCCGGCATGTAGTCGATCGCCGACCAGCGGAACCGCTCGCCGGTCCGCACCTGGCCGCGCACCCTGCGAGCCGGCACGACGACGCGCAGCACGCGGCCGCGCACCGACGCGCGCACCGCGAACATGCGCTGCACGCCGTCATGGTCCTCCAAGACGCCTGCCGCCCGGCCGCCGTCGAGACGCAAGCTCCAGCTCGCGGCGCGCAGGTCGTCCCGACCCGACGGCTGCGTGAGGATGAATCGCACGTCGATCCTGTCCGCCACATCGCCGCGGAAGCGGACCGTCCAGCACATCCGGCCGCCCCACGTGCGCAAGCGCACGGCGACCATGTCGGCGCGCGCCGCGCGTGGGCCGCGCACGCGCTCGGAGTGCTCGTCGAACCGGCGCACGTTCGACGACGAATCGGCGCGTCCGCTCACGCCGCCGCGGCCGCCCGCACCACAGCTCGGCGACGTGCGCGAGAGCGGGCGGGGGACGGAGGCCAACTCCCGCACCATGCGCGCGTGGGCGCGCAGCCGCCTGCGCGTCTCGGCGGTCTGCGCGCGCCGCTCTCGCGCGAACGCGGCGAGCGTGCCGGGCACCGAGCCGTTGGAGAGGTCGAGCTGCAGCAGCCCGGCGAGCGACGCCAGCCGCCAGACGCCCTCCTCGCGCACGACGAACAGGTCGACGACGCGCTCGCTGCCGAGCACGTCCCGCGCGGGCGTGAAGCGTTGCACCACCCGCGAACGCAACCGCACCATGTCGCCGCTCGTCTCGACCACGCGGGCCGGCCCGATCTCCGTCGCGACCCAGCCGCCGCGATCCGGGAATATGCCGACGCCGAAGCCGACGCCCGCGACGACGTAGGCGTTGCACAGCCGCGTCACGTCCGTCGGCTCCCACGGCTCGGCCACGACCGGGTCGTGGGACAACAGCTCCACTACGGCGACGTGCTCGCGCAGGTCGCGCGTCATCAGCTCGCACGGTCTCGCGTCGAGCGCGAGCGCGTTGACGGCCGCTGTGACGGCTGCCGGAACGGTCTCCGGCGCGAGCGCCGGCACGGGCTCCTCCGCCTGGGCCGGCGCCGCGAGGCCGGAGGGGACCGCGCATGCCACGATGACAAGGAAAGCGGAGAGATGACGCATGGAACGAAGGTACCCGCGACCGTCCTGGCACACGCGCGCTCGTGCCGCCGGGCGCTACATGCGGAAGACGCCGTAGCCGACCGGCTCCAGCGGCGCGTTCGCGCAGGCGGCGAGCGCGGCGGCGAGCACGTTGCGGGTCTGGCGCGGATCGATCACGCCGTCGTCCCACAGGCGGGCGGTCGCGTAGATCGGGCGACCCTGGTGCTCGTACTGCTCGCGCAGCTGCGCGCCGACCTCCGGCTGGCCGACCTCGGTCATCACCGCGCCGGCCTGCTCTCCGCCCATCACCGAGATGCGCGCGTTCGGCCACATCCAGAGGAAGCGCGGCGAGTAGGCGCGGCCGCACATGCCGTAGTTGCCGGCACCGAACGAGCCGCCGGCGATCACCGTCAGCTTCGGCACGCGCGCACACGAGACCGCGGTGACGAGCTTCGCGCCGTCCTTCGCGATCCCACCAGCCTCGTAGTCGCGGCCGACCATGAAGCCGGCGACGTTCTGCACGAACAGCAGCGGGATGCCGCGGCGGTCGCACAGCTCGACGAAGTGCGCGCCCTTCAGCGACGACTCGCTGAACAGCACGCCGTTGTTGGCGACGATCCCGACGGGGTGGCCGTCGACGTGCGCGAAGGCGCAGACGAGCGTCGTGCCGTAGAGCGCCTTGAACTCGTGCAGCTCGCCGCCGTCGACGATCCGCCGCAACGCATCGCGCACGTCGTAGGGCGTGCGCGTGTCGAGCGGGACGACGTCGAGCAGGCCGTCAGGGTCCTCAGCGTGGGCGGGCGGGCGCGCTGCGATCCGCTCCCACGGGGGCGCCTGCGGCGCAGGCAGCGTCGCGACGGCGTCGCGGATCCGCTGCAGCGCGTCTGCGTCGTCCTCGGCGAGGTGGTCGACGACGCCGGAGGTGCGCGCGTGCACGTCGCCGCCGCCCAGCTCCTCGGCCGTGACCTCCTCGCCGGTCGCCGCCTTCACCAGCGGCGGGCCGCCGAGGAAGATCGTCCCCTGCTCGCGGACGATCACCGTCTCGTCGCTCATCGCGGGGACGTACGCGCCACCGGCGGTGCACGAGCCCATCACCGCGCTCAGCTGCGGGATGCCGCGCTTGGACATGTTCGCCTGGTTGAAGAAGATCCGGCCGAAGTGCTCGCGGTCGGGGAAGACCTCGTCCTGCATCGGCAGGAAGGCGCCGCCGGAGTCGACGAGGTAGATGCACGGCAGCCGGTTCTCGGCCGCGATCTCCTGTGCGCGCAGGTGCTTCTTGACCGTGATCGGGAAGTACGTTCCGCCCTTCACCGTCGCGTCGTTGGCGACGATCATGCAGTGGCGGCCGTGGACGATCCCGACGCCCGCGACGACGCCGGCGCCAGGGGCCGCGCCGTCGTACATCTCCTCGGCGGCGAGCGGCGCCAGCTCCAGGAACGGCGCGCCGGGGTCGCACAGCCGCTCGACCCGCTCGCGAGCGGGCAGCTTGCCGCGCGCGACGTGGCGCTCGGTCGCCTTCGCGCCGCCGCCCCCGCGCACCCGCTCCAGCCGTGCCTCGAGGTCGGCGATCAGCTCCAGATGTCCGTCGCGGAAGCTCATGCGGCGTCCTCCCCATGGACAGCGAGCAGGACCTCTCTCAACGCGACGCGGTCGCCGGCCTTCACCGTCAGGCCGTCGACGGTCCCGTCGTGCGGTGCCGTCACCGACAGCTCCATCTTCATCGACTCCATCACCACGAGCACGTCTCCTTCTCTGACCGCGTCGCCGTCGCTGACGTGCACGAGCAGGATCGTGCCCGGCATCGGCGCGGCGAGCGAGTCGCCGGCTGCGCTGAGGTCGGCGCCGCCGGCGCGCGCCGGCGCCAGTTCGAGCTGCTGCCCGGCGCGGCCGATCCACAGCCGCCCGTCACCGTCACCGGTCGCGATCGCGTAGCGGCGCGCGACGCCGTCCAGCTCGACCTCGACCGCGTGCTCGCCGCTGCGCGTCGCCCGGCCGCACCACGTCCGCTCGCCGACCGTCACCGTCTCGCCGCGCACGCACAGCTCGACCGCGTCGCCGCCGCCCGGGACGACGCGCCGCCGCCACGTGCCGGCGGCACCGTCGGACCGCCAGCCGAGCGGAACGCTCGTATGCGCCCCGAGCGCGTCGGCGTCAGCGAGCGCGAGCGTCAGTGCGGCGGCGGGCAGCAGGTCGTCGAGCGGCGCGAGTCCGGCGACGCGTCCGCTCGCGGCCGCGCCAGCCGCCGCCGGTCCGCTCGCGGCCGTGCCGGCCGCCGGCGAGGCGCCGCCCTCCTCCCCGCCCGCGAGCACCCGCTCCAACAGTCCGGTGTCCATCTGGCCCGCACGCACGTCCTCGCGCGCCAGCAGGCCGCGCGTGAACGCGGCATTGGTCGTGACGCCGAGCAGCTCCAGCTCGGCGAGCGCGCGGTCGAGCCGCGCGAGCGCGGTCGCGCGGTCCGGCCCGTGCGCGATCAGCTTCGCCAGCATCGGGTCGTAGTGGGTCTGGACCGCGACGCCGTCGGCGAGCGCGTCGTCGCTGCGCACGCCCGTCCCGGCCGGCGCACGCCAGCGGCGCACCACGCCGGTGGACGGCAGGAAGCCGGCGGCGGGATCCTCGGCGTAGAGGCGCGCCTCGACCGCGTGACCCCGCGGCCGCAGCTCGTCCTGCGTCAGCGCCAGCGGCTCGCCGGCGGCGACGCGCAACTGCTGCTCGACCAGGTCGACGCCGTAGACCAGCTCGGTGACGGGGTGCTCGACCTGGAGGCGCGTGTTCATCTCCAGGAAGAAGAACTCACCCGAGAGCACGTCGCCGCTGCCGCCCGGCACGATCAGCTCGACCGTGCCGGCGCCGGCGTAGCCGCACGCCTGCGCGAGCCGCACCGCGGCAGCGCCCATCTCGGCGCGCCAGTCGGGGTCGACGACGGGCGACGGCGCCTCCTCGACGACCTTCTGGTGGCGGCGTTGGAGCGAGCACTCGCGCTCGCCGAGGTGGACGACCGCGCCGTGCGCGTCGGCCAGCACCTGCACCTCGATGTGCCGCGGCCGCTCCAGGTAGCGCTCGACCAGCACGCGGTCGTCGCCGAACGCCGCCGCGGCCTCGCGCCGCGCGGCGTCGAGCGCGCCGCGCAGCTCCGTCGCCGCGCGCACGACCCGCATCCCCTTGCCGCCGCCGCCCGCGACCGCCTTCACGACGACGGGGAAGCCATGCTCGGCGGCGAACGCGTCGATCTGCTCGTACGTCAGGTCGGCGCCGTCGATCCCGGGCACGACCGGCACGCCCGCTTCGCGCGCGAGCTGCTTGGCGCGCGCCTTGTCGCCCATCAGCTCGATCGCCGGCGGCGGCGGGCCGATCCAGGTCAGGCCGGCATCGATCACGGCCTGCGCGAACGGCGCGCTCTCGGCGAGGAAGCCGTAGCCGGGGTGGACGGCGCGCGCGCCCGTCACGCGCGCGGCGTCGAGCAGCGCGGGGATCGAGAGGTAGGAGGAGCGCGCGTCGGCCGGGCCGATCCGCACCGCCGTGTCGGCCGCGAGGACGTGCGGCGCGCCGGCGTCGGCGTCGCTGTAGACCGCGACGGAGCCGAGCCCGAGACGCCGCAGCGTGCGCTCGATCCGCACCGCGATCTCACCGCGGTTGGCGATCAGGACGGGCGAGAGCGTGTCGATCAGCGCCATTCGACAGGCCCCGCCGTCAGCACGTGCGAGCCGAGCGGCCGGCCGAGCACGTCGCGCGCCGCGCGAGAGGCGCCGATCAGCGCCGCCAGGTCGATGCCGGTCTCGACGCCCATCTCGTGCAGCATCGAGACGAGGTCCTCGCTCGCGATGTTGCCGGTCGCTGGGTGGGTGGGACCTGATTGCGGGCAGCCGCCCAGCTCGCCGAAGCTCGACTCGAACGAGCGGCAGCCGGCGTCGAGCGCGGCGAGCACGTTCGCGAGGCCCTGGCCGCGCGTGTTGTGGAAGTGGGCGGTCAGCTCGACCTGCTCGCCCAGCTCGGCGGTCGCGCGCGCGAAGAAGGCGCGCACCTGCACCGGGTTGGCCATCCCGGTCGTGTCGCCGAAGCCGACCTCCTCGCAGCCGAGGTCGTGCAGCGCGCGGGCGATCTCCAGCGCGCGCTCGACCGGCACGCGGCCCTCGTAGGGACAGCCGAAGGCGGTCGAGATCGTGCCCTGGCAGCGCAGGCCCGCCGCGCGCGCCCGTTCGGCGACGCGGCCGATCCCGTCGAGCGACTCGGCGACGGAGCGATTGACGTTCGCGCGGTTGTGCGACTCCGAGGCGGACAGGAAGACGTTGACCTCGTCGAAGCGGTCACGCACCTCCAGCGCCGCGTCGAGCCCGCGCGCGTTCGGCACCAGGACGGAGACCGAGACGTGGTCGGGCACGTCGATCGCGCCCAGCAGCTCGACCGCGTCGGCGAGCTGCGGGATCACGTCGGCGCGGACGAACGAGGTGACCTCGAGGCGGCTGAGGCCGGTGCGCGCGAGCGCGTTCACGAGCGCGACCTTGTCAGCGGTCGCGATCGTCTCCGGCTCGTTCTGGAAGCCGTCGCGCGGCCCGACCTCGCGCACGTGCACGCGGGCGGGAAGGCCGACCGCGCCCATCAGGCGCCCAGCGCGCGGGCGATCACCATCTGCTGCACCTCGTCGGTGCCCTCGCCGATCGTGAGGATCTTCGCGTCGCGGTAGAAGCGACAGACCGGGTACTCCTCGATGTAGCCGTAGCCGCCGTGGATCTGGACCGCCTCCTCGCTCGCGCGGACGGCGAGCCGGCCGGTCTTCAGCTTCGCCTGCGCGGCGGTCAGCGAGAAGTCGCGGCCTCTGTCCTTCAGGAAGGCGGCGTTGTAGGTCAGCAGCCGCGCCGCGGCCAGCTCGGTCGCGACGTCGGCCAGCTTCCCCTGGATCGCCTGGAACTTCGAGATCGGCTGGCCGAACGCCTTGCGCTCCTTCGAGTATTTGACCGCCTCGTCGAGCGCGCCCTGCGCGAGGCCGACGCCCATCGCGGCGACGCCGATGCGACCGATGTCGAGCACGCGCAGGAACTGCTTGAAGCCGGCACCGCGCGGGCCGACGAGCTGGTCCTCCGGCACGCGGCAGTCGGTGAACGTCAGCGGGCGCGTGTCCGACGCGTTCCAGCCCATCTTGCGGTACGGCGTGCCCTGCTCGTAGCCGGGCGTCCCGTTCGGGACGAGGATGTTCGAGATCTCCTTGCGGCCGCGGTCGTCGGTGCCGGTGACGGCGGTGATCACGACGCAGCCGGAGATGTCCGTGCCGGCGTTGGTGATGAACTGCTTGGCGCCGTTGACGACCCACTCGCCGTTGTCGAGCGTCGCGCGGGTCTGGACGTTGCCGGCGTCGGAGCCGGCCTCGGGCTCGGTCAGGCCGAAGGCGCCGAGCCGCTCGCCGGCGGTCAGTCTCGGGAGCCAGTCGCGCTTCTGCTCCTCGGAGCCGAACAGGTAGATCGGCTGCGTGCCGAGCGACGTGTGGGCGCAGAGCGTGATCGCGACGGAGGAGTCGATCCGCGCCAGCTCCTCGACCGCGATCGCATACGCGAGCGTGTCGGCGCCGGCGCCGCCGACCTCCTCGGGGAACGGGATCCCCATCAGGTTCAGCTCGCCGAGGCGCCGCACGATGTCGTACGGGAACGCCTTCGTGCGGTCCAGCTCCTCCGCCACGGGCGCGATCTCCTGCTCGGCGAAGTCGCGCACCGTGCTCCGCAGCAGCCGGTGGTCGTCGGAGAGGTCGAAGTCCATGCGCCGACGATACCGAATGCTCGCTCGGATTTCGAGCGGTGGCTCGGTGTCTGTATCGTGACCGGCTCCGATGGCAGCCCCTCCGACACGTCCCGCCCTGCGGCGGCGCTACGACGCGAAGCGCGACGGGGTCGTGGAGACGGCGGCCGAGCTGTTCGCCGGTCGCGGGTACCACGCGACGCGGATGCAGGACGTGACCGCGGCGACCGGGCTCACGGCCGGCGGGCTCTACCACTACTTCGGCAGCAAGGAGCAGCTGCTGATCGCGATCTGCGACGCGCTGATGGAACCGCTGCTGAGCAAGGTCGAGGCGCTCGGGATCGACGAGCTGGAGGCCCAGCTGGCGCTGCGGGCGCTCGTCGCCGCCTGGGTCGCGCACGTCGCCGCGCACCGCCAGCACATGATCGTCTTCCTGCAGGAGCGGCACGTGATCGAGCGCGAGCCGCAGTGGAGACACGTCGCCGCGAGCCGCAAGCGCTTCGAGCGGCTGCTGGAGCGGACGCTGGAGCGGGTCGAGCGCGAGGGCGGCGTCGCGTTCGCCGACCGCCGCCTCACCACGTTCGCGCTGCTCGGCATGGTCAACCACCTGCCGCAGTGGTACCGCCCCCGCGGCCGCCTGTCGGTCGAGCAGATCGCCGACGGCTTCTGCGACATGGTGCTGCCCGCCGCCTGACCGGCGGCCGACGTCACGCCGGCTGGGTCACGCCGGCTGGCCGATGAGGGTGTTCTGGCGAGCCGCGATCCACCACCGCCCGTCGCGACGGACGAAGACGTAGAGCGCGACCATCTCCGGCGGCTTCCCGGCCGACTCGTCCTCCGCGGTGGACCAGGCGAGCTTGCGGACGAGGGCGACGTCCTCCTCGACGAACGTGATCGAGGAGACCGTGTAGTGCGCCGTGGCGTCCTTGAGAAAGGGGGAGGCGACGCCCTGCCGGTTGGCCTCGTCGATCGCCTCCCGGCCGTCGATCGTCTGCCCGAAGGCGGCCACGACCTTCGCATCTCCGGCGAAGTGCCTGCTCAGCAAATCGGCGTCGTTCGTGTTGAACCCGGTCTCGACGTCGGCGATGACGGCGCGGATCGCGTCCTCGTCCTGCGTCCCGGCGCGCGATTGGCGAGCTGCTGTGGGTGCATCCGTGATTTCCATGCCTGGAACCCAATCAGTTCAAGTGCGCTTGAAGTCAAGCGGACTTACCTCCCAGGTAAGCGACGAGCCGCGTCGGCAGCGCTATCGTCGGCCGCATGGCGACGATCGAGATCCCTCACGGCACCCGCTCCGGCGTCGGCCCGCTGCTGCGCGGTTGGCGGCAGCGGCGCCGGCTGAGCCAGCTCGACCTCGCGCTCGAGGCCGGCGTCTCCGCGCGCCACCTGAGCTTCGTCGAGACCGGCCGCTCGAAGCCCAGCTCCGAGATGGTCCTCCACCTCGCCGAGCAGCTCGACGTGCCGCTGCGCGAGCGCAACCAGCTGCTGCTCGCCGCCGGCTACGCCCCCGTCTTCGGCGAGCGCGAGCTGGACGCGCCCGAGATGGCGCCCGTGCATGACGCGATCCAGCGCGTGCTCGACGGTCACGACCCGTACCCGGCCGTCGTCGTCGACCGCACCTGGAACCTCGTCGCGGCCAACCACAGCCTCGCGCTGCTGACCGACGGCGTCAGCCCCGAGCTGCTGCGCCCGCCCGGCAACGCGATGCGGCTGTCGCTGCATCCCGACGGGCTCGCGCCGCGGATCGTCAACCTCGGCGAGTGGCGCGACCACCTGCTCGCGCGGCTCGCCCGCCAGGTCGCGGCGACCGGCGACGCGAAGCTGAGCGCGCTGCTGGAGGAGGTCGCCGCCTACCCGGCGCCCGACGGCGTGCCCGAGCCGCCCGCGACCGCCGCCGGCCACGACCTCGCCGAGCAGATCGCCGTCCCGCTGCGGCTGCGGCACGGCGACGGCGAGCTGCGCTTCATCTCGATCGTGGCGACGTTCGGGACCGCGGTCGACATCACCGTCGCGGAGCTGTCGATCGAGTCGTTCTTCCCGGCCGACGAGGCGACGGCGGAGGCCGTCCGCGCGCACGCCGGCTGAGGCCGGACCCGGCGGCGCTCAGCAACCCTTCATGTTTCCGGCTTAGCCTGGCCGTCGTGAAGGTCATGGTCGTCGACGACGAGCCGGCGATGCGCGAGGCGCTTGAGCTTGCGCTGCGGCTGGACGGGTTCGAGGTCGAGCTGGCCAGCGACGGCCGCGACGCGATCCGCCGGCTGCCGGGCGCACGCCCCGACGTCGTCCTGCTCGACGTGCTGATGCCCGAGCTGGACGGGATCGAGGTCTGCCGCCGGATGCGCGACGCGGGCGACCGCACGCCGGTGCTGATGCTGACCGCGCGCGACGAGGTCGACGACCGCGTCGCGGGCCTGGAAGCCGGCGCCGACGACTACCTCTCCAAGCCGTTCGCGCTGCCGGAGCTGCTCGCGCGCCTGCACGCGCTGCTGCGCCGCACCGGCTGGGCGGCCGACGCCGAGCTGCTGCGCTTCGAGGACCTCGAGCTCGACCCGGCCGCGTGCGAGGCGAAGCGCGGCGGGCAGACGCTGGAGCTGACGCGGACGGAGTTCCTGCTGCTGGAGCTGTTCCTGCGCAACCCACGGCAGGTGCTGACGCGCGCGGTGATCGTCGAGCGCGTCTGGGGCTACGACTTCGGCCCGACGTCGAACTCGATCGAGGTCTACGTCGGCTACCTGCGGCGCAAGACGGAGGCCGCGGGCGCGTCGCGCCTGCTGCACACGGTGCGCGGCGTCGGCTACGTGCTGCGGCAGGCGACGACATGAGCTTCCGGCGGCGTGTCGTCCTGCTCGTCGCCGCCGCCGTCGCGACGGCGATCCTCGGCGCCTCCGCGCTCGTCTACGTCGTGATGCGCAGCGAGCTGTACGCGCAGCTCGACGAGCGGCTGCGAGCGCAGGCGCCGCAGGCGTTCTTCCTCCCGACCAGCACCGAGCGGGCGCTCGGCGTCCAGCCGCCCAGAGGGGAGAGACGCCTGAAGGTGCTGATGCGCGCGCCGAGCGACACGATCACGTTCCCGCTGCCGCTCAGCGAACTGTCGCTGTACGAGAGAGCGCGGAAGACGAGAGGGCGGATCGTCGTGCCCGGGCCGCTCGGCGCCTCGACCGCCGTCGCGCAGCTCGTGAACGTGAACGGCGCCGTGCTCGGCGACGACATCGGCGGGCCGACGCTGCCGACGAGCGACCGCACCTTCGCGGTCGCGGCGAGACAGGCCGACGCGTTCTTCTCCGACGCCGAGGTCGACGGCGTCGACGTGCGGATGCTGACGGTCGCCGGGCCGGACGGCTCGGCGCTGACCGTCGCCGAGCCGCGCGAGGACGTCGACAGCGCGCTGCGGCGGCTGCTGGCGATCCTGATCGGCGTCAGCGGCACCGGCGTCGCCGCGGCCGCCGGGCTCGGCGTGCTCGTCTCGCGGCGCGCGCTCGTGCCGGTCGTGCACCTGACCGACGCGACCGAGCACGTCGCCGCGACGCAGGACCTGAGCCGGCGGATCGACGTCCACGGCGGCGACGAGCTGGCGCGGATGGCGACGAGCTTCAACACGATGCTCGCCGCGCTCGACGGCGCACGGGCGGCGCAGCGGCAGCTCGTCTCCGACGCATCGCACGAGCTGCGCACGCCGCTGACCGCGGTGCGGACGTCGATCGAGGCGCTCGCGGGCGCGCCCGACCTGCCGGCGGCGGAGCGCGCCAGAGTGCTCGACGCCGCGCGCGTGCAACTGGAGGACCTGAGCGTGCTCGTCGGCGACCTCGTCGACCTGGCGCGGCCGGCGGCGCCGGCCGAGGAGGTCGAGGACGTGCGGCTCGACCTGCTCGTCGGCGAGGCGGTCGAGCGCGCGCGGCGCCACGCGCCGGACGCGACCTTCCGGCTCGACGCGAGCGAGTCGCTCGTGCGCGCGGCGCCGGGACGGCTCCACCGCGCCGTCGGCAACCTGCTCGACAACGCCGTCAAGCACGGCGGCGCCGACGGCTCGGTGGACGTGTGCGTCCGTGGCGGCGAGGTGCGCGTGCGCGACCACGGGCCCGGCATCGCGCCGGAGGACCTGCCGCACGTCTTCGACCGCTTCTACCGCGCGCGCCGCGCGCGCGGTCTGCCGGGCGCGGGCCTCGGCCTCGCGATCGTGCGGCAGGTCGCCGAGGCGCACGGCGGCAGCGTGCGCGCCGAGTCGCCGGACGACGGCGGCGCACGGCTGGTCCTCTCACTTCCCTCCTAGGTCGCTCTCACCGGACGTTCACGGACGGCTGGCTCGATGAAGCCAGACCATCCGATCGGGGAGGACCCCAGTGCCAGGAATCACACGCCCGCTGCTCGCATTGCTCGCGGCGGCATTCACCGTTCTCACGCTCGCCGCCTGCGGCGGCGACGACAAGTCGGACGGGTCCGGCTCGGGCTCGAGCGAGCAGGAGAAGGCGCTCGCGTTCCAGGACTGCCTGCGCGACAGAGGGCTCAACGCGACGATCGACGACAGAGGCCGGATGATGATGAGAGCGGATGCCGTCAGATCCGGCGACGCCGGCGACGCTGCGGCGCCCTCGATGGACGGGATGCCGGAGGCGATGGAGGAATGCCGCAAGAGCACCGGCTGGGAGCCGCCCGCCCCGAGCGAGCAGGAGAGAGCCGAGATGCAGGACAGAACGCTCAGATTCGCGCAGTGCATGCGCGCCGAGGGCGTCGACGTGCCCGACCCGACCGGGGACGGGCGGATGACGATGAGAATCGACGGCAACAGAGAGGCGTTCGAGCGCGCAGCCAAGAAATGCGGCGGGGGGATCACGCCGATGGCTCCCACGTCCCCGGCGAAGTGACTCGCAGACGCGCAGCAGTCGGGATCGCGCTGCCGCTGGCGGCGCTCGCGGCGGTCGCCGCCGTCGTGATCGCCAGCAGCGGCGGCAGCGGCGCGAGCGGCGGCTCCGCCTCGGCCAGCACGACGCCGATGGGAACTGCGCGGGTCGAGCGGCGCACGCTCGTCGAGCAGAAGGCGCTCGACGGCACGCTCGGCTACGACGACCCGCAGCCGGCGGTCGACCGGCTCGGCGGAACGCTGACGTGGCTGCCGAGAACCGGGGCGACGATCCGCCCCGGCCAGCGGCTGTTCTCCGTCGACGGCGAGCCGGTCGTCCTGATGGACGGAACCGTGCCGGCGTGGCGGACGCTGAAGGAGGGGATCGACGACGGTGAGGACGTCCGTCAGCTGGAACAGAACCTCGCCGCGCTCGGCTACGACCCGGGCACGGTCGACGACGACTTCACCTCCAGCACCGCCGACGCGGTCGAGCGCTGGCAGGACGCATGGGACCTGAAGGAGACCGGCGAGGTCGAGCTCGGCCGGATCGTCTTCCTGCCGGGGGCCCGGCGGATCGCCGAGGTGAAGGGCTCGCTCGGCGGGACCGGCGGCAGCAGCGGAGGCGGTGGCGACAGCGTCGCCTGGGACGGCGGCAGCGCGGCGGGCGGGCTGCGGACGATGGCGGTCTCCGACATGTCGAGCGGAGGCGCCCCGGTCGCGGCGGCGACCGGGACGTCCACGACCCCCGCTCCGGGCGCAACGACGCCGGCCGACCCCGGCAACGGGACCGGCGGGACCGGCGGGACCGGCGGGACCGGCGGCGACGGCGGGGCCGGGACCGGTGGGGGGACCGATAGAGGCGAGACCGGCAGAGGCGGGACCGGCAGAGGCGGGACGGGTGGCGGCGGCAACGGCGGCACCGGGAACGGCGGCACTGGCAGAGGCGGGACGGGTGGCGGCGGCAACGGCGGCACCGGGAACGGCGGGACCGACGGCGGGACGGGCAGAGGCGGGAACGGCGGGAACGGCGGGACGGGCAGAGGCGGGAACGGCGGGAACGGAGGGACGGGCAGAGGCGGGAACGGCGGCACCGGAAACGGCGAGACCGGCAGAGGCGGCACCGGCGGCGCCGTCGGCACGACACCCGGCGGCACGACCGGCGGCGCAGGCGGCGGCGCGACGGGCGGCAGCCCGATGGACGGCGCGGCCGGCGGCGGGAGCGGGGCCGGCGGGACCGGCGGCGGGACTGACGGCGGCGCGGGCGACGGCGGGAGTGGCGACGGCGGCGGCGCCGGCGGCGGGAGCGAGGTGCTGTCGACGACCTCGACGCGGCGCGTCGTCACCGCCGACCTCGACGCGGCCGACCAAGCGCTTGCCAAGGTCGGCCGCAAAGCGACGGTCGTGCTGCCTGACGGGACCTCGATCGGCGGGCGCGTCACGGACGTCGGCGCGGTCGCGAGCGCCGGCGACGGCGACGGCGGCAGCGGCGGCGAGGAGGCGGAGGACCCGACGCTGCCGCTGACGATCGAGCTCGACTCCGCGAGACGTCTCGGGCAGCTCGACGAGGCGCCCGTCAGCGTCGAGCTGGCGGCGACGACGCGCAAGAACGTGCTGGCAGTGCCGGTCGCGGCGCTGATCGCCCGCCCGGGCGGCGGCTACGCGGTGCGGGTCGTGGGCGCGTCCGGCACGACGCGCGATGTGCCGGTCGAGCCCGGCATGTTCGCCGACGGCTGGGTCGAGCTGACCGGTGACTCGGTCAGAGCCGGCGAGCGCGTCGAGGTGCCGCGATGACGCCCGTGCTCGAGCTCGACCACGTGACGAAGACGTACCCGGGCGTGACCGCGCTCGACGACGTCTCGCTGCGGATCGACGCGGGCGAGCTGATCGCGATCGTCGGGCCGTCCGGTTCGGGCAAGTCGACGCTGCTGCAGATCATGGGCACGCTCGACCGCCCGACCGACGGCCGCGTGCTGATCGAGGGCCGCGACGCCGCCGAGTGCGACGACGGCGAGCTGGCGGCGCTGCGTGCGCGCCGGATCGGCTTCGTCTTCCAGCAGTTCTTCCTGCTGGACGGGGCGAGCGCGCTCGACAACGTCGCCGACGGCCTGCTCTACACCGGCACGCCGCGCGCTCAGCGACGCGAGCGCGCGGCCGACGCGCTCGAGCGCGTAGGCCTCGCCGCCCGCGCACACCACGCGCCGAACGCGCTCTCGGGCGGGGAGCGCCAGCGCGTCGGGATCGCACGCGCGATCGTCGCCAAGCCCGCAATCGTGCTCGCCGACGAGCCGACCGGCGCGCTCGACAGCGCGCGCGGCGCGGAGATCGTCGCACTGATGCGCGAGCTGAACGACGCCGGCACGACGCTCGCGATCATCACGCACGATCGCGAGCTGGCGGGTGGGCTCCCGCGCCAGGTCTCCGTGCGTGACGGGCGGCTGTCATGAGCGGCACGGCGGTCCGCCGCCCTCCGCGCCGCCCACCGCGGCTGCGCCCGCGGCGGTCACGGCGTGCGCACGACGCGGAGCGCCTGCCCGCGAGCCGGCTGCTGCCCGCCGACGTGATGCGGCTCGGCGCGCACGGCCTGCGCACACGACCGGCGCGGGCCGCGCTGTCGGCCCTCGGGATTGCGATCGGCGTCGCGGCGATGGTCGCGGTGCTCGGCGTCGGCGAGTCGAGCCGCACGCGCGTGCTCGACCAGCTCGCCAAGCTCGGCACGAACCTGCTCACCGTCCAGCCGGGGGAGAGCTTCTTCGGCGAGGAGGTGAAGCTGCCGGAGACCGCCGCGCGCTCGATCCGCGGCCTGCCGGGAGTCGAGGTCGCCGCCGCGGCGACGACGCTGTCGCAGACCGTGCGCAAGACCGATCGCGTACCCGAGGAGGAGAGCAACGGCATCGCGCTGACCGCGGCCGAGCCGGGGCTCCTGGAGGCGATCGGAGGCTCGCTCGCGAGCGGCCGCTTCCTCGACGCCGCGCTCGCGCGCTACGAGGCGATCGTGCTCGGCTCGCTGACCGCGAGACGGCTCGGCATCGAGCGCCCCGGCCCGCGCGTCTACGTCGGCGACCGCTGGTTCACCGTCGTCGGGATCATGAGACCGGTTCCGCTCGTCGGAGACCTCGACCGGGCCGCCTTCATCGGCTACCCGGTCGCCAAGCGCTTGTTCGGGGCTGACCGCAGCGCGTCGGCGATCTACGTCCGCACGAGAGAGGACGCCGTCATCGACACGCGTGCGCTGCTCGGGCCGACGGCGAACCCGCAGAGACCCGAGGAGGTGGCCGTCAGCCGCCCGTCCGACGCGCTCGCCGCGAAGGCCGCGACCGAGGACGCGCTGACCGCGCTGCTGCTCGGCCTCGGCGCCGTCGCGCTGCTCGTCGGCGGGATCGGCATCGCGAACGTGATGGTGATCGCCGTGCTGGAGCGCCGCCGCGAGATCGGCCTGCGGCGCGCGCTCGGCGCGACGCGGCGCCACGTCGCCGTCCAGTTCCTCTGCGAGGCGCTGCTGCTGTCGCTGCTCGGCGGAGCGCTCGGGGTGCTGCTCGGCGCGGCCGGCACCTTCGCGTACGCGACGAGTCAGGACGTGCGCACGGTGATCCCGGCGATCGCGATCGTCGGCGGCCTGCTGGCGTCGGTCGGGATGGGCGCGATCGCCGGCTTCTACCCGGCGCTGCGCGCGACGCGGCTGTCGCCGACCGAGGCGCTGCGCTCCACCTGATCCCGCCCGCCCCGGACGGCCGCTCAGGTGACCCGCGCGACCGCGAGCAGGTACTCCAGCTCGTAGCGCGCGGGTCCGCCGGGCGGGCCGCCGTCGGTCCGCTCGGCCAGCTCCAGCAGCGCGCGGTCCAGCTCCGCGAGCCGCGTGGGGTCGTCGCCGAGCGCGGCCCGCGCCGCGACGACGGGGCCGAAGTAGGCGGCGTAGTAGGAGACGATCGCCGCCGGATCGGGGAAGCGGTCGACGACGACCGTGTGGCGCTCGGTCCGCAGCGTTTCGATCCCGGCGCCGAGCAGCTCGCGCAGGTGCGACTCCTCGCCCCACATGACCGGCGGCTGGAAGCCGGGCGGGGGCGGCGGGCGGAACGGCAGCAGCGTCGCGAAGAACTGCGCCACCCAGCTCCCGGGCGTCCAGTTGACGAGGCCGATCGTGCCGCCGGGACGGCAGACGCGCACCAGCTCGGCCGCGGCGGCGGGCTGGTCGGGCGCGAACATCACGCCGAACGAGGAGGTGACGACGTCGAACGCGTCGTCGTCGAACGGCAGTGCCTGCGCGTCGGCCTCGACCCATTCGAGCGTGACGCCCTGCTGCGCCGCCTCCGCACGACCGGCCTCCAGCAGCTCCGGCGTGATGTCGCTCGCGACGACGTCGGCGCCCGCGCGGGCCGCCGGGATCGCAACGTTCCCGGAGCCTGCGGCGACGTCGAGCACGCGCTGTCCGGGACCGATGCCGCATGCCTCGACGAGCACGTCGCCGGTGCCCGTGATGGTCTCGCGCGCCACCTTCGCGAAGTCGCCCAACGCCCAGATTCCGCCCCGTCCGGTCACGATTCACATCTTTGCAGTCCCGCTCCCCGGGCCGCGGCTTGCAACGGTCGTTGCAACGTGCAGGAAATCGCCTGGTAGGTTGCGACGCCGTTACATACGAGCCGAATCGCGGGCCCTCTGAGGCCTGCGAGCGGGGGACCCATTGGTCCCGAGGACCGGGGGCGAATCGCCGCGAGTGCGGCGTAGCGCGACCGAACCATGGCTGCGCGAGCCCGTCAGCTCACCTCGCAGGCTCTCTGAGACAGGAGCACCGAAGCTGTGAACCAGGAGCAGCGCGATCTCGCGCTCGATGACCTCTGGGCGGACTCGCTCGAGCGTTCGCTCGCACGCCGCGGCGCGCGGCCGCGGACGTCCTCCGCGCTCGCTCGCCTGCGTCCGCGCGATCTCGCCGACGCCGAGTTCTCGCTCGACTCGCTCATGGTCGCGCAGCGGCGCCGCGAGGCCGCCGCGGCGCAGACGAAGCTGCCCGCCCCTGCCAAGCGGGGCCTGTCGCTGACGGCGCTGCTCGCCGTCACCGCCGGTCCGGCCGTCGGCGTCGGCGGCGCGTTCACCGGCACCGCCGCCGCGGCGCCGCGCGTCGCGCTGGAGAAGGGCGACAGAGGCCGCCAGGTCAAGCAGCTGCAGCGCGCGCTCGGCGTCCACGCCGACGGCATCTTCGGCCCCGGCACGAAGAAGGCGCTGCGCAAGTTCCAGGCCCGCCACGGGCTCGACGTCGACGGCGTCGCCGGCTCGGCGACCTGGTCGGCGCTCAAGCGCGCCGATGCCAACACGGCACGGACAAGCGCTCGCTCGGGCGGCAAGAAGGACCGCATCATCGGGCACAGCGTGCGCGCGGTCCAGCGCGAGCTGGGCGTGCCCGCCGACGGCGTCTTCGGCCCGCAGTCGATCAAGGCGCTGCGCAAGTTCCAGGACCGCCACGGGCTCGACGTCGACGGCGTCGTCGGCCCGGCGACGTGGTCGGCGCTCAAGCGCGACGGCGGCGGCAACGCGGGCGGCGGGCGCCGCGCCCGCTCGGCGACGAACGAGGGCTCCGGCGTCGCCGCGCTGCAGCGTGCGCTCGGGATCGCCGCCGACGGCGAGTTCGGTCCCGGCACCGAGGCGGCCGTCAAGCGCTACCAGGCCAGCCGCGGGCTCGAGGCCGACGGCGTCGCCGGCCCGGCGACGCGCGACGCGCTCGGCCTCGGCGACGGCCCCGTGCTCAAGCGCGGCGGCGAGGGCCGGCGCGGTGGCGGCGGCAGCAACGCGGACGCGAAGGTCGCGGCGATGATCGCCGCCGGCAACCGGATAGCGACGACGCCGTACGTCTACGGCGGCGGCCACGGCTCGTTCCAGGACAGCGGCTACGACTGCTCCGGCTCGGTCTCCTACGTGCTCAACGCCGGCGGCTTCCTCGACTCCCCGCTCGCCTCCGGCGGGCTGATGAGCTGGGGCGAGGCCGGCGAGGGCAAGCGCGTGACGGTCTACTCCAACCCCGGTCACGCGTACATGGTGATCGACGGCAGACGCTTCGACACGAGCGGCCAGAGCTCCGCCGGCACGCGCTGGCAGGCGAACGACCGCTCGACCGCCGGCTACGTCGCCCGCCACCCGGCGGGCCTCTGAGCGACCGTCAGCCGGGCCGCGCAGGCGGACCCGGCGGATCCGGCTCCGACGGCGCGCCGCCGATCGCGTCGAGGAAGCGTCTGCCGAAGCGCGCGCCGCGCGTGTCGGGACCGTAGCGGGCTCTGGCGCGCGCGAGCTTGTCGGCGTCGTAGCGGCGCGCCCACGGCGACGTCGGCTTCGCGAGCCGGACCGCCGCCCAGGCACCGGCGACGAACGGGACGAAGATCGCCACCATCCCGAGCACCATCCGCCCCTTGAAGAAGGCGATCCCGGCGAACGCGAGCGTCAGCGCGAACCAGGCGGCCGTGCCGACGATCGAGCCGGCCTCGTCGAGGCCGTACGGGTTGACGCCGAACACGACGAGCCCTGCGAAGACCGTCGCGAGCACGACGGCGTCGAGCGAGGCGCGCCCCTCGTCGGACCAGTAGACGTCCTGCAGCCGCACCCACAGCGCGAACTCGTCGAGCGTGAAGCCGGCGCCGATCCCGAACGCGATCGAGGTGATCTGCCACCACGGCGCGACGAGGTCGGTCGCGAACGCGGCGAAGCCGGAGACGAGCAGCAGCACGATCCCCCACACGAGGTGGTGGAGGTGGACGCCGCCCTCCGTCTGCACGCCGCCGGGCCACCACGAGACGCTGCGCGTCAGCCGGGCGCTGGTGCGGATGAAGCCGAACGAGCAGAGGAACGCGAGCAGCACGAGGAAGGCCGATTCGCGGCCGGGCTCGGCGTTCGTCTGGACGAGGTCGAGCGAGATGATGACGGCGGTCATGGTCGCTGAACTATCGTGCCCCCCGTGGACGCATGGGTCCAGCAGGCCGCAGCGGGGATCGCCGAGCGCGCGGAGCGCGACCTCGAAGCGCTCGTCGCCGTCTCCTCCCCCTCCGGCGACGTGCACGGCGCCGAGGACTGCGTCGCGGTCGTGCGGGCGCTCGTGCCGCCTGCGGCTGCGATCGAGCGGATCCCCTGCTCCTCGCCCGGCCATGCCGACGACGTCGTCGTGCGGATCGCCGGCAGCGGCAGCGGACGGCTGCTGCTGCTCGGCCATCTCGACACGGTCGTCCCGCACGAGCGCCACGAGCCGCTGCGGCGCGACGGCGAGCGGCTGGTCGGCTCCGGCACGGTCGACATGAAGGGCGGCGACGTGCTCGCGCTCGGGCTGCTGCGTGCGCTCGCCGAGCAGCCGCAGCGGTTCGCCGAGGTCGCGCTGCTGCTCGTCGTCGACGAGGAATGGCGCACCGGGCCGATGGTGCACGTCGACCGCTTCGCCGGCTGGGACGGCTGCCTCTGCTTCGAGGCCGGCGAGCTGGCGCCGGACGGCAGCGACGCCGTGATCGTCAGACGCAAGGCGGCCGGAACGCTGCGCGTGCGGGCGCGCGGCGTCGCCGCGCATGCGGGCTCGGCGCCGCACAAGGGCCGCAACGCGCTGCTCGCGCTCGCCGCCGCGGCGCAGGCCGTCGCCGCCGCGCACGCGCCCGACGGGCACGACCGCCTCACCTCCGTCCCGACGATGCTGCACAGTGGCGACGCGTTCAACGTCGTGCCCGACGCGGGCGAGCTGGCGTGCGACCTGCGCTCGGACCGCACCGCCGCGTTCGAGGAGGTGCGCGCGCTGGTCCCGCGCGAGCTGGCGGGCGTCGAGCTGGACGCCGAGCTGACGCGCGTGTGGCCGGCGATGGACGCGCGCGCGGCGACCGCGCCGCTGCTCGCCTCCGCGGCGGAGCTGCTCGGCCGGCCGCTGGTCGCCGCCGGCCGCGGCGGCGCCAGCGACGCGAGCCACGTCGCGCCCGCGATCCCCTTCACCGTCGACGGTCTCGGACCGCGCGGCGGGCGTGCGCACGCGCCGGGCGAGTTCGTGCTCGCGGCGGCGCTGCACTCGCGCGCCGAGGTCGCGGTCGCGCTCGCGGCGGCGGTGCTCGACGCGGCCGGCGCCACCGTCTGAGGACCGCGAGAGCACGGCGCGGCACCGGGGTATGCTGCGGCTGATGGACGATCTCGGCGCGCCCACCTCGTATCTCGCGCTTGCGACCGGCGTCCCCGTCCACGACGCGGACGGCAAGCGAATCGGCACGGTCGAACACGTGCTGGCCGACGACGCCGAGGACGTCTTCGACGGGATCGTCGTCGACACGCGCAGCGGGCCGGGCGGCCTCCGCTTCGCCGACGCCGACCAGGTCGAACGGCTGTACGAGCGCGGCGTCGTGCTGAAGGTGGGCGAGGACGAGCTGCACGACCCGGAGCCAGGCGCCGCGGTGATCGACGTCGATCCCGCCGACCTCGACGAGTCGCCGCTGACGGCTCGCCTGCGGCGCGCATGGGACTGGATCAGCGGGCGCTACTGAGCGGCGACCACCCTCGATCACTCATGAAAACTGCGGATCGCGACCGGCCGCCTTGACAAGTAATCTTGTCAATGGTGTGATTGGCGCATGAGCGACGACGACAGACGCGAGATCCGCATCGAGGTCGAGGTCGACGCCACGCCCGAGGAGGCGTGGGAGGCGATCGCGACAGGGCCGGGAATCACGGCCTGGTATGTGCCGGCGACCGTCGACGAGCGCGTCGGCGGCGAGATCGCGCTGGACTTCGGCGGCGAGATGCGCGAGTCGACCCGCATCGTCGTGTGGGACCCGCCCCACCGGCTCGCGTACGACATACCGAGCGAGCGCGGCAGAGGCCTCGCGTTCGAGTTCGTGATCGAGGCGCAGGCGGGCGGCACCTCGCTCGTGCGGCTCGTCAACAGCGGCTTCGGCACGAGCGCCGACTGGGACGCCGAGTACGACGGGATGGACAGCGGCTGGCGGCTGTTCCTCGCGAACCTCGTGCTGTACCTGCGGCACTTCCCGGGGCAGCACGCCGCGTCGCTGATCGTCAACGGCGTCGCGGCCGGCCCGCGCCCCGCGGCGTGGGAACGGCTCGTGCAGGCGGCCGGACTGCCCGCCGCGCCCGCCGTCGGCGATCGCGTCGAGACGGGCGGCGACAGCACGCCGGCGCTCGCCGGGGTCGTCGAGCGCATCGCCGACGAGATGCTGACGCTGCGCACCGACACACCCGCGCCCGGCCACGTCTTCTTCGCCGCCGAGGGCGGCGGGATCCAGATCTTCACGAGCTTCTACGCCTACTTCTTCGGCGACGACGCGGACGCCGTCGTCGCGAGCGAGACGCCGGGCTGGCAGGCGTGGATGGCCGCGCACTTCCCGCCCCCGGCCGACGACTGACAGCGGCGTCAGCGGCGGAAGGCGATCCGCGCGGCCAGCGTCACCTGTCTGGCGCCGGGAGCGGCGACGGTCACCGCGAGACCGAGCGTGTTTCTGCGCCCGAGCTTGGCGACGGCGGCGCTCGCCGCTCGCAGTCTCAGCTGCAGCGTGCCCGCGCGCGTGGCGCGCAGCGTCGTCGCGACGACGCGCCGTTTCCCGCTCTGCAGCGTCGCGGTCGCTCTCGCGCCCTTCGCGACGTGCTGGACGCGCACGAGCAGGCCGCGGCGCAGCTGAGCCGCAGTCGCTCTGCTCGACACGACGAGCGCCGGTCTCGGCGCAGCTCTGGGCGGATCGACCGGCGTCGTCGGGGGCGGCGCCGGCGTCGTGACCGTCACGGGGGGCGGTGCGGGCGTCGTGGTCGTGACGGTCACGGGCGGCGGCTCGACCGGCCGGCGGACGGTGAAGACGCGCGCCGCTGCGGCCGAGCGGGCGCCTGACGGCATCACCTGCACGACGCTGATCGTGTGGGAGCCGTCGGCCAGCCCGCTGACGCGCAGCGGCGAGACGCACGGCGCCTGCGCGCCCGCGTCGACGCTGCACGCGAACGTCGCGCCCTCCTCACCGCGGAACGCCACCTCGACGGTGGAGTCGGCGGTCACGGCGCCCGGCCCGGACAGCAGCTCCGGCGCGGCCAGTCTGCGGATCGTCGCCGTGCGCGGCGAGTAGGCGGTCGCCGACGTCCCGTCCGGCCCCGTGCCGACCCCGCGCACGCGCAGGGTCGCGCCGAGGTCGGCGCTGCGCAGGATGTACGGCAGATCGGTCGCGAGCGCGACGCATCCGCCACCGCCCGCGGGACAGCGTTCGAGCGTCGGTCTGAGCGCGACCGGCGGCGTGCCTCCCCACGCTCCCGCGTCGAGTGCGAGCGTCTCGCCGGTCACGGGAACGCCCGTCAGCCGCAGCTCGCCGGCCTCCGGCGGCCGCAGCCAGACGTCGACCGAGCGTGACGCGAACGGCAGCGTGCCGAGCTGCGCGCGCACGATCCGGCGTCCCGCGGTCGCGCCTCCGGGCAAGCCGGAGGCGATGTGGGCGAAGCGCACCGTCCGCAGCGCGGCTCTCCAGGCGTCCGCCGGCTGCGACAGCGCCGAGGAGATCGTCAGCTTGGCGGTCGCCGGGTCCCACTCGGGCGCGAACGGCGCCGCCGGGTTCGCGCTCAGCACGTCGCCGGTGGCGCGACCGCTGGCGATCGTGACCGTCAGCGTTGTCGCGTTCGCCGCCGCGGCGCCGAGGATCCGCGCGTCGGGATCGAGCGCGACGCCCGCGGCGCCCTCGTAGACGCCGACCCCGAGTCCGCTCAGCTCGACGACCGGGTCGGACGCCGCGCGTCCCTCCCAGACGGCGAGGCTGCCGGCTCTGTTCGCGACCGCGACGAGGTCCGGGCGCTCGTCGCCGGTCACGTCCGCGATCTGCGCGTCCCACGCGCCCGCCCACGCGATCCGGCGCTCGGTCCCGAACGTGCCGTTGCCGCGGTTGAGGCGATAGCCGACCCCGTCCTGGTCCAGCGTCTCGGCCGTCGCGCTGGCGAGGTCGAGGCGGGCGTCGCCGTCGACGTCGACGAGCAGCACCCGACGCGGCCGGCCGGCTGCCGCGTAGCTCGTGGGAGTGCCGAAGCTGCCGTCGCCGAAGCCGCGCATGATCCGCACGACGTTCGATCCGGTGACCGCGAGATCGACGTTTCTATCGCCAACGACGTCGCCTGCCTCGAGCCGGAACGGAGACGCCCCGGCGGGCGACGAGATCGCGGTGCCGAAGCTGCCCCCGCCGAGGCCGGGACTCACGCGCACCATTCCGAGCGCCGGGCAGACGACGACGGCGTCGAGCTTGCCGTCGTCGGTCACGTCGACGAGCCGTGCGTCGGTCGGCTCGCTGCAGGCGGGGATCTCAGCCCCTCTCTCCAGCACCGGGATGCCGGGCAGCGGTGTGCCGTTGGACACCACCTGCAGTGGAAGGTCCTCGTCTCTCCGGATGCGCGTGACGAGCGCGTCAAGATCACCGTCGCCGTCGACGTCGCCGGTGTCGACGGCGTGGGCGTCCGGGATCGCGAGGTAGCCCGTGAGCGGGTTGCCGGTCCAGACGGTCAGGCCCTCGCCGTCGAGCAGGGTGACTGCGTCGTCGGCGCCGTCTCCGTCCCAGTCGGCGGCCTCGATCTCGCGCAGTCTGCCGGGCGGCGTCGAGACGACGATCTCAGCGCTTCTGTCGAACGGTCTCGTGCCGGGGCCGGCCGCCGTCCCGGGCCGCACCAGCACGCCCCCGTCCCACCGCGCGATGAACGCGTCCGGCCGCGCGTCGCCGTTGCGGTCGCCGAGCGCGAGCGCCGCCGGTCCCGCGACCGCCTCCGCCTGCACGGGATCCGGCGCGAATTCGTCGGTCGGAGGCGACGGCGCGGCGACCGCCGCGCCGCTCGGGACGAGCGACGCGGCGAGCACGAGAACCGTTGCGAGCCCGCCCGCGCGACGGCGGACGGGCACGGCGGGTGCGCATGGCATCTTGGCGTTGTAACAGACCGGGTCGCTCGCGTGTCCGGCTCAGGTCCGCGAACTGCCCGCGCGGCTCACAGCCGCGCGAGCCGTTCGAGCGGAAACGGCGGCTGCGCGAGCGGCTTGACCGCGAGCCGCGTGAGCAGCAGCGGATTGTCGTCGCCGGCGATGCGGTTCAGGTCCAGCTCGCCGCAGCCGGCGCAGCGGTGGACCAGCACCCACTCGCCGTCGCCGCGCACGGCGACGGCGATCGGCTCCATCGACGAGCCGCACAGCGCGGCGCGGTCGCCGGGGGTGGCGTCGTCGAGGTGCCGGCTCCAGAGGCAGCTCGGACAGTGGTTGCGATGGGCGGTGCCGGGTGCGTCGGTGGGCACGTCGAGACCGCAGTTGCGGCATCGGAATGCGCTCGGCTCACGGCGCCGGGCGCGGTGTCGCTGGTCGCGCGACAAGGGGACCTCCGGATGGAAAGGCGGACGGAAACGCTGGGTCGCACCTGCATCCGCCGCCCTCAGGCAGCGGTCATCCGGCGGGAGATCGAGTGACGATCAGGCAGCCGGGTGCAGCGCGACGATGTCCGCAATCGCATCCATGACCACCGACAGTAGCGGAACGGGTCGCACCTGTGCCACCACGCGGCGCCGATCAGCGGTCGCGGATGTCGCGCGCGGCGCGTCTCGCGCGGCGCACGACGCGCGCCTGCTCCATCCGCTGCGCGAGCCGCGACCTGGGCACCGGCAGCGCGGCGACGTCCGCCGCGGGGATCGTCAGCGTCACGGCGCGCTCGGCGATGTGCGCGACCTCCGGCGCGTCCACGAACCGCTTGCCCGCGCGCGTCTCGACGACGATCCCGTCGAAGATGTTCTCGCGCACGTTGTCCTGCACGCGGTGGACCTTGCCGACCTCGGCGCCGTCGCTCCCGCGCACGCGCGTGCCACGTCTCAACGCCTTGTACGAGACCGCCACGCCGTCGTCGTGCTCACCGCTCATGCCAGGAACGCTACCGGCCGCCGAACCCGCAATGGCCGTTAGCCTCGCCACGTGACCGGAAGCTCGCGCAGCAGGTGCAGCCACCGCCTCGCGACGGTCGCTGCCGTCGTGCTGCTGGCCGCGCTCCCGGCCTGCGGCGGCGGAGCGGACGAGCCCGGCGGGGGACAGCCGCGCAGCGGGGCCGCTACCACCGCGGCGCTCCCGCCCGCGACGACGCCGGACCGCTTCGCCGCCAACTTCGAGCGCGTCACCGGCGTGCGGCTCGTCGCGCGACCCGACGGCGGCGGCGTGCGCTTCGACGTGCCGCATGTCCCCGATCGCGAGCCGCGCCTCGGCATCTACGCGATCCGCTGGTCAGCCGACTCCACCGCGCGCGACGGGCTGCTCGGCGCCGGCCCGCCCGACGCCCAGGGGCGCTGGTGGAAGCCGGACGGCGCAGGCGCGTGGACCATCGCCAAGCCTTTCGGCTCGCACCTCGTCGCCGAGGGGCCGCCGAGCGCGGCGCGTACGCCGGACGCGAGATGGCTGCGGCTGGAGCGCGCCGTCGCTGCCGCCGCCTCCGGCGACCTCCGCACCCTGCCCACGGCGGAGCAGCCGTGCCGCGACCGCGGGCTCAACGCGCTCCACGGCCGAACCGGGGCATGCAGCGTGAAGGGGATGCCGGTGACGTTCGTCGACGCGCTCGACGAGCTCGACACGCCGCTGCTGCAGGCACGCGTGCACGGCGTCGAGACGGCGACCGTGCTCGAGGACCCGTACGGGCTGCTCGGCAGCCGGCGCGCCGACGGCCGCTTCGTCGTGGTGGCGTTCGCCGTTCGCAACGCCGGCGGCGGCTCGATCCCCTCCCTGCACCCGCAGCTCCACCTCGGCGGGCGGACGTTCGAGCAGGACCCGCGTGCGCACGCGCTGATGCCGCGGTCGCGCTCGCTCCCGCTCGAACCGGGCGCGACGTTCGAGACCTGGGCCGCGTTCGACGTCCCCGCCGCGCTGGCCGCCCAGGCGAGCACGGGCGCGTTCGTCCTGGGGACCGGCGCCGACGAGCACGGCCTGCCGAGCATCGACGTCGAGCAGGGCTGGATCCGCCTGCTCGCGGCGCCGCTGTCGCTGCCCGATCCGCCCGATCCTGCCCAGCCGCCGGGGGGCGCGAGAAGCTACCGGCCGCCGCCGACCCCGTTCGAGCGCGGCAGCGGCGAACGGATCGGCGCGACCGTGCGGGCGCGCTACGCGGCCAGCACGTTCTTCCCCCTGCCGAGCACGTTCGCGCCCGGCGGGATCCCGATCGGCTCGCGCGCCGGGATCTGCCGCGTGCCGCCGCTGACCACCGGGGTCCGCGCCGAGCTGCGCGACGCGATCCGGCGCCAGACGCCGCGCGGGACGCTGCAGCCGCTGGACGACGACGCGATCCTGCTGGCCGACTGCGGCGCCGCCGGCCGCTGGGCGCTGCTCACGTGGACGCAGGTCCACCGCGGGCGGACGGTCGACTGGATAGACGAGCTGCGCGACGACGGCGGCGGAAGGTGGGGCGGCACCGCGCGCGGGGTCCACCCCGGCTGCCGGATGCCGCTCGACGCCGCCGCGGTCTGGCAGATCGACGTGACCGCGTGCAGACGACCGCCCGCCACGCCGAGAGCGCCAGCGCCGAGCCCGGCGCCCAGAACCACCCCCCAGCCCGCGCCGAGAGACCGCGAGCGGCTGCCCGACGGCAGCTCGCGGGCGTAGCGGATCCCGCCACAATGTAGTCATCTCGGATGCTAATGTGGCTACATGCGTGAGATCGGGATCCGGCAGCTGAAGAACGAGACGAGCGCGCTGATCGAGCAGGTCGAGCACGGTGAGGTGCTGACCGTGACCCGGCGCGGAAGACCTGTCGCGCGCGTCGTTCCCGCGGGCATGTCACCCGGCATCGCGCAACTCGTCGAGACCGGTCGCGTCCGTTGGAGCGGACGCAAGCCGGCACTCCCGCCGGCTGTTGAGCTGAGGGGCGACGGCCCCACCGCGGCGGAGATGGTGATCGACGACCGCGGCGATCGTTGACGCTCTACCTCGACACGAGCGCGCTCGTGAAGCTCCTCGTCACCGAACCGGGGAGCGAGGCCGTGCGCGCCGAGGCTGCTGCGGCGACGGAGCTGGTCTCCAGCCACCTCACGTACGTCGAGATCCACTCGGCGCTCGCGCGGATGCACGCCGGCGGTCGGCTCACGAGACGTGTCCACCGCAGACAGCTCGACGCGTTCGTGCGGATGTGGGAGGACGTCGTCGTCGTTCCGGCCGACGCGCCCGTGATCGACCGCGCTGCCGCACTCGCCGAACGTCACGTCCTGCGCGGGTTCGACGCGCTGCAGCTGGCCTCGGCGGTCGAGCTGCTCGGTGCCGGCCCGGCGCGGTTCGCGTCGTGGGACGAGCGACTCAACGCCGCGGCCGCTCGCGAGCGGCTGGAGCTGATCCCGCTCGGCTGAGCGCGCGCGTGCGCCAGGAGCCCGCGCGTGGCGGGCAGCGAGCACGCGCTGAAGCGGGACGATCCGTATCTTGCGCCGATGCCAATGCCCCATCTCGTCCTCGGTGAGGGGATCCTCGCCCAGGGCGTCGAGAAGGCGTTGCTCGCGGCCGGCGTCCCGGTGCGGCGGCTGCGCAGGCCGACCGACCGCGAGCTGCGCCGCGCCCTCAAAGACGACGTCGCGGCGGTGACGGTGATCGACCGCGACGACATCAGCGCGCTGCGCAGCGCGCTGCTGGTCGAGTACGTGCGGCCGGGGATACGGCTCGTCGTGACGATCTTCGACCGCACCGTCGCCGACCAGCTGATCAGCTCGATCCCCAACTGCAACGTCGTCTCGATGGCGGACGCGTCGGTCGGCGCGATCGTCGGGCCTTGCGTCGACCCGCAGCTCGTCGCGCTCCACCGCACCGACGACGGCGACCTGATCGGCGTCCGCGACAGCGGCGACGAGCCGCCCGCGGTCGCGCCGCTGCCCTACCACCCGCCGAGCGCGGCGGTGCGGCTGACGCGGCGGCTGCGTGCGCAGTTCCGCCCGCCCGACCGCGCGGCGCGGCTGCTCGTCTGGTCGGTCGCCGGCCTGCTCGCGCTCGTGCTGTTGGAGACCGCACTGGCGCTGAGCACGCACCACGAGCCGTTCGTCCACGCCGTATACGAGGCGACGAAGGCGATCACGACGGTCGGCCCGAGCGGTTTCTTCGAGCACGGCGCGACGTGGATCCAGCTCTACGGGATCGCGTCGATGGCGCTCGGCCTGGTGCTGACCGCGGTCTTCACCGCCGCGCTCGTCAACCGCCTGCTGAGCCGCCGCCTGACGGGGATCTTCGGCACCCGCACGATCCCGCGCGTCGACCACGTCGTCGTCGTCGGGCTCGGCCAGGTCGGCTTCCGCCTCTGCCTGGAGCTGCGCGCGCTCGGGATCGACGTCGTCGCCGTCGAGCAGGACGAGCACGCACCGAACGTCGCGCTCGCGCGTGGCCTCAAACTGCCGGTCGTGATCGGCCGCGGCGGCGACCGCTACATGCTCGAAGGCCTCTCGCTGAGCCGCGCCCGCGCGCTCGCCGCGGTCACCAGCGACGAGCTGGCGAACATCTCGATCAGCGTCGCGGCGCTCGCCGTCCAGCCGGGGCTGCGGACGATCCTGCGCGCCGGCTCCAACGAGATCACGCAGGAGACCGCCGCGCTGTTCCCGATCGGCATCGCGCAGGACCTCGACCGCGTCGCGGCCGCCGCCGTCGCGGCGACCGCGATCGGCCACGAGCTGGCACACGCGTTCGTCCACCGCGGCGCGACGTACATCGAGACGCCGGGCGGGACCGAGCGCTTCCCGCCCGCCCCGCCCGCGGTCGCGGCCGCGCCGGACCGCCCCTAGACGTGCACCGCGGCGCCGTCGCCGGCGCCGTGGCCGCGGCTGACGAGCAGCGCGATCGCGGCACTGACGAGCGCCAGCACGCCGCTGACCCACATCGCCGTGTGGAGGCCGTCCATGAACGACTGGAACGACGCGTCGGTGATCGCCTGCGCGAGCCCGGCCGGCATGCCGGGCGTGACCGGCGCGACGCCCTGCGCGATCAGCTCCTCCTGCCCCTCGACCGCCTTCGCCGCTGCCGCCGGCACGCCCGCGTCGGCGAGGTTGCCGGCGAGCGCCGAGCCGACGCCGGAGACGATCACCGAGCCGAGCACGGCCGTGCCGAGCACGCCGCCGAGCTGGTTGGCCGTCGACTGCAGCCCGCCGGCCAGCCCGCCGCGCTCGACTGGCGCGTTGCCAACGATCGCCTCCGTCGAGGCCACGATCACGAACCCCATCGCGAGCCCGATCAGCAGGTAGAACGGCCACTGGCCGCCGTAGCCGGTGTCGACCTCCAGCCCCGTGAGGCCGAAGAAGCATCCGGCGAGGATCAGCATCCCGAGGCAGAGCGGCACGCGCGGGCCGAACTTCTCCGTCAGCAGGCCGCCGAGCGGCGCGCTGATCGTGAACGTCGCGGTCAGCGGCAGCAGCCGCACGCCGGTCTGGATCGGGCTGTAGCCGTGCACGTTCTGGAGGTAGAGCCCGATGAAGAAGAGGATCCCGAAGAGCGCGAAGAAGCCGGTCACGACGAGCACGACGCCGGCTGACAGCGAGCGGTTGCGGAACAGCTCCAGCGGCAGCAGCGGCTCGCGCGTGCGCGCCTCGCGCACGACGAAGCCGGCGAGCGTGACGAGCGCCGCGATCCCGAAGCCGATCACGTAGGCCGAGCCCCAGCCGTGGTCCTGCGCCTTGATGACGCCCCAGATCAGCAGGAAGAGACCGCCGGACAGCAGCGCGACGCCGGGCACGTCGAAGCCGCCGACGTGCGTCTCGTCCTTCGACTCCCTCACCCACCGCAGCGTGACGACCGCGGCGAGCAGGCCGAGCGGGAGGTTGAGCAGGAAGATCGACTCCCACGAGACGTGCTCGACGAGCAGGCCGCCGACGATCGGGCCGGAGGCGACGGCGAGCGCAGAGGCGCCGCCCCAGATCCCGACCGCGCGGTTCAGCTCGGCGGGCGGGAAGGCGGCGCGCAGCAGCGCGAGCGTGTTCGGCATCAGCAGCGCGCCGGCGACGCCTTGCAGCACGCGCGCGCCGACGAGCATCCCCGTCGACGTCGACAGCGCGCACAGCAGGGAGGTCAGCGCGAAGCCGGCGATGCCGATCACGAAGACCTTCTTGCGGCCGAAGCGGTCGCCGAGCTTGCCGCCGACGATCAGCAGGACGGCGAGCGCGAGCAGGTAGCCGTTGGTGACCCACTGGAGCCCTGCGAGCGAGGCGTCGAGGTCGGCGGCGATCGTCGGGTTGGCGACGCCGACGACGGTGCCGTCGAGCCCGACCATCATCACGCCGAGCGCGACGGCGACAAGCGTCAGCCAGGGGTTGTCGCGGCCGGACGCGCGAGAGCGCGCCGCCGCTGCAGCAGCGGTGTTCATGTGCGGACCTGAGAGGGTTGGGGCGCGGCGCGACCGGCGCCGCCCGATTGGGCAACTGTGACAGAGCGTAACATTTTCTAGGATGGCCGAGGACGAACCCGTCAGACCGCGCGCCGACGCGCGCCGCAACCGCGACGCCGTCGTCGCCGCGGCGATCCGCCTGCTGGCCGAGGACCCCGACGCGAGCATGCGCGAGATCGCCGACGCCTCCGGCGTCTCGCGGATGACCGTCTACCGCCACTTCCCCAGCCGCGAGGACCTGCTGCGGGCGGTCTTCGCGCACGTCCACGACGACTTCGCCGCGCTCGGCAGCTGGATCGTCGGCGCGCAGGCGCCGGCGGAGGAGACGCTGCGCCGCTTCGCGCGCGAGATCGTCGCGCGCAGCGAGCACTACCGCTTCCTGACCGGCTACCGCGCGCTCGCGGACGAGATCTTCAACGACGAGCAGGTGATCGCGGACGCCGACGACGTGCTCGTCTGGCTGCGTGCCGCGCACGCGCGCGGCGAGCTGCGCGCCGAGCTGCCGCCCGACTGGCAGTTCCGCATGCTGCGCGGGCTCGTCACCGCCGCCTGCGAGGAGGTCCTCACCGGCCGCGCGACGGCGGCGGAGTCCGGCGGCCTGCTCGGCGAGACGCTCGTCGCCGCGCTCGTCGCACCGCGCTGAGCGCGGCTGGCGTGCCGATGCGCCGAATCCACACACAGCTGTTCAGACCATTGGGCACGCGCCGGTGCGACGCGACTACGATGCGAGCCGGATGGGCCAGGGTGGATTCGAGGGGTCGGCGCCACGTGCAGGCGACGCCGGGCGGTCACGACTCGCACGCGCGCTGAGGGGAGCGTGCGGCGCGGCGTGCGCTGACGACCTCCAGCTCGCACGCGCCGTGGCGAGCGACACGCTCGCGGCGGCGCGGGCGCGCGGCGCGACGCTGCACGCCGCGATCGCGCAGGCGACGCTGGCGGCGACGCTCGGCGCGCTCGACGACGTCGAGGGCGCGCGGCGCCACCGCAGCAGCGCGACGGCGCTGCTCGCGCGCGTGCCGGGCGCGCCGCCCGCGGAGCGGATGGAGGCGCTGCTGTGGCTCGGCGTCGCCGACTGGGCCGCGCTCGGCGACGTGCGCGCCGCGCGCGATCGCTTCGCGCGCGCGGCGGTGATCGCCCGCGACGACGAGGACGCGGCGATCGCGGTGCCGGCGCTGGCGATCCGCGCGCACGCCTCCGCCGTCGCCGGCGACCTCGGCAGCGCGGCGACGACGGCCGCCGCCGCGGTCGACGCCGCCCGTCGCGCCGACGCGCCCGACCTGCTCGCGCTCGCGCTCGCGGCCGACGCCTGGCAACTGGGCGCACGCGGCGAGACGGCCGCCGCGGTCGCGGTCGGCGACGAGCTGCTGGCGCTGCCCGACCACGGGCCCCACGAGCTGACCGTGCTCGCCGCCTGGTCGGCGGCGCCGGCGCTGCTCGACGCCGGCGACGCCGCCCGCTGCGCCGAGCTGCTCGCGCCGGTGACGAGCGTGGAGCGGCTCGCCCCGCTCGCGCCGCGGACGCGGGCGCTGCTGCTGGAGCTGCGGGTGCGCGTCGCGGTCGCGCTCGACGACGGCGACGACGCGCGCCGGCAGCTCGCCGCGTTGCAGGCGCAGGCGTTCGTGCAGACGCCGCTCGGGATCGCGAGCAGCTGCTGCGCCGCCGCCGAGGTCGCGCTCCACGACGACCGCCCCGCGAACGCCGAGGCGCTCGCCAACGACGCCGCCGACGCCGCCCGCGACGCGCCGTCGCGGCTGCTGGAGATCCGCGCGACGGTGCTCGCGGGACACGCGCAGGCGGCGCTCGCGGCCCCCGACGTGGCGGCTGAGCGGTTCGCCGAGGCGGAGGCCGCAGCGCGCGCTGCCGGTGCGCTGCCGCTCGCGCAGGAGGCGGCCCGGCACCGCCGCGCGCTGACGGGCGGCGCGGACGCGTGGCCGTCCGCCGCCGACTACGGGCTGACCGTCCGCCAGCTGGAGATCGCCCGGCTCGTCGCGTCCGGCAGCACGAACCGCGAGGTCGCCGAGCTGCTCGGGATCAGCGACCACACCGTCAACACGCACCTGCGCGCGATCTTCCGCCGCTTCGGCGTCAGCCGCCGGCGTGAGCTGGGCGCAGCGCTGCAGGAGGCGGCGACGCGCGACGCCGCGACGCCGCCGCGCGCGACCGGCTGACGCCGACGGCGGCGCCTAGCCGGGGTCCCGCTCGATCCGGTCCAGCAGCGCGGCGCGGGCATCGTCCGCGCTGCCGCCCGGATCGGGCGCGTCGGGCAGCTCGACGCCGGGCGGCAGCTCGACGTGGAGGTCGCGCAGCGCGCCGATCCGCAGCACGCCGGGGCCGACGCGCGCGCTCAGCACGTGGCCGCCGCGGCGGCGGTCGGCCGTGATCGCGTGGAGGTGGACGCCGGGCAGCTCGACCCCGGCCGCGACGTCAGGGAAGGCGAAGCCGACGAGTGCGCCGTCGGCCGCCTCCAGCATGAAGTCGCGCTGCTGCGCGGCGGCCTCCGCGAGCGGCGGATACGGCCGTCGCTGGCGCGGGACCGAGCGCGCGTGCACCGCGACGAGGCGGCCGTCGAAGCGGATCGCGCGGGTGGCCGCGCCGGCCGGCGCACGCCGCTCGACGAGCGCGAGCAGCTGCGCGTGGGTCAGCTCGTGCTCGACCGCGACCGTCACGTCGGCGGCGAACGGCGTCACGACCGCGAACGGCGTCCGCTCGTCGTCGCCGACCGGCTCGACCGAGCCGTCGACGCGCGCCCGCCAGACCTCGCCGTCGAGCACGACCATCTCGCCGTCGAGCGCCTGGAAGGTACCGAGGCCGAGGTCGCCGTGGCGGCGGAGCTCGCCGATCGTCAGGTCGCCGTCGTAGGCGCCGTCGAGCAGCGCCGCGAGCGTCGAGGTCTGGAAGGCGACGTGCGCGGCGTGCTCGTCCTCGAGCGCGCCGTGCCGGACCGTCTCGAGGTGGAGCGCGGCGACGAGCCGCGGGTCGACCGCCATCGCGCTCCTCCTCGCCCGCGCTACTCGCTCGGCGCGCCGGCGCCGCCGGCGTCCTCCGACGGCGTCGCCGCGGTCGCGGCCGTCTGGCAGATCTGCGAGCTGCCGCCACCGCCGCACAGCTTGTAGTTCGTGCCCGGCTCGACCTGCGAGCGGCTGGTGATCGTGTACGGCACGCCCTCGGTCTGGCTGGCGCCGACCGTGACGATGTAGAAGGCGCCGTCGGTCCACGTCTGGAAGCCGCCGAGCACCGCGGCGGCGCCCTGTCTGACGCCCTCGGACTCGCCGGTCGAGACGCCGACTCTCTGGCCCTGCTCGAAGCCGGTTCTCTCGCCCTGCGCCTCGCCCGTTCTCTCGCCCTGGGCGGTGCCCTGCGCCATGCCCTCTCTGAAGCCCTTCGCCTTGCCCTCGTCGAAGATCTGCTTGTACGCGGGCTGGCCTCTCTGATACTCGGCCGTCACCTCGGCGCGGCCCGCCTCGAGGCCCTTCTGGTAGCCGGCCTGCTTGCCGGACTTCGTCCCCTCGTCGTCGCCGCTGCTGTGGCCGATCAGGTAGCCGCCGACGCCGGCGATGACGAGCACCGCCGCGGCGACGCCCGCCAGCGCACCCGCGCCGAACGTGCGTCTTCTCGGCGCGGCCGGCTGGTCGGCCCCTCCCGGCTGCTGCGGTCCCGGCTGGCCCTGACCGCCCTGCGGCGGTTGACTCGTCGACATCTCTCGTCCTCCATGGTCACAGTGATCGTCACGTTGATCGGCCGGAGAGCGGTGCGACTGGAGCCTCGCAGGCGAACCGGCGCACGCGCGGGCCCGGGAAGGCTGACAGCGCGGCCGCCTTCAGACGCGCCCCGGTCCGGCCGATATCCGGGGCATGAAGAGCAACGATCGCGGCGGACTGCACCGGCTCGGCCGCTTCTGCGTCCGACGCCACCGCCTGGTGCTGTTGGTGTGGGTCCTCGGCGCCGTCGGGCTCGGCGTGTGGGCCGGACAGCTCGGGACGCAGACGAACGACAACGTCTCGCTGCCCGGCACCGACAGCCAGCGCGCTGCCGACGTGCTGGACCGCGACTTCTCCAGCGGCGCCTCGAACGGCACCAACCCGATCGTGCTGCGCGCGCCCGCGGGCGTGCGGCTGACCGACGCGGCGGAGCGGAGAGCCGTCACCGCGATCGCCGCCGCGTACGCCAGAGACCCCGGCGTCCGTGCCGTCGTCAGCCCGCTCGAGCCGGCCGGCGCGTCGCAGCTGAGCCGCGACGCGCGGATCGGGTATCTCGGGCTGTCGCTGCGCGACAGCCCGAGCACGCTGACGCTGTCCGAGGCGGAGCGCCTGCTCTCCGTCGCGCAGGACGCGGCGCGCCCGGCCGGGCTGCAGGTCGCCGCGGGCGGCTACCTCGGCGCCGACCTGTCGCAGGCCGGCTCGGCGGATTCCGAGGCGATCGGCCTGCTGGCCGCGGTCGTCGTCCTGCTCTTCACGTTCGGGACCGTCGTCGCGATGGGGCTCCCGCTCCTGACCGCGATCCTCGGGCTCGGCACCGGGCTGAGCCTGATCACGCTCGCCAGCCACGTCGTGCAGGTGCCGAGCACCGCGCCGGCGCTGGCGACGATGATCGGTCTCGGTGTCGGGATCGACTACGCGCTCTTCGTCGTCACCCGCCATCGCGAGCAGATGGCCGCCGGCGTCGAGCTGCGCGAGTCGATCGCGCGCGCCGTCGCGACCTCCGGCAGCGCCGTCGTGTTCGCCGGCGGGACGGTCGTGATCGCGCTGTGCTCGCTGCTGCTGACCGGCATCCCGCTCGTCCAGCAGATGGGCTGCCTCGCCGCGATCGCCGTGCTCGTCGCGGTGCTCGCGGCGATCACGCTGCTGCCGGCCGCGCTCGCGGCCGTCGGACCGCGGATCGACTCGCTCGCCCTGCCGTGGGTGCGGCGCGCACGCCGCGAAGCCGAGGCCGAGCGCGCTCGCGCCGCGTCCGCCGGCGCGCCGGCCGCCGGAAGCGCAGCCGCTTCCGCCGCGCCGGCATCCGACAGCGCAACCGCTTCCGCCACTTCCGCCGCTTCCGCCGCACCTGCCAGCGCCGGCGCCGCCGCTCCCGCTCACCCGACCATGTGGCTGCGTTGGGCGCGCCTGGTCGCCGACCGGCCGTGGCCGGCGCTCGTCGTCGCGCTGCTCGTGCTCGGCGCGCTCGCCTGGCCGCTGACGTCGCTCGACCTCGGCCAGAGCGACACCGGCCAACTGCCGCGCGACACGACCGCGCGCCAGGCCTACGACATGCTCGCGGAGGGCTTCGGCGCCGGCTCCAACGGCCCGCTGCTCATCGCCGTGAGACTGCCGGCCGACGCCGCGAGAGCGAGCGCCGAAGCGGTCGCCGGGAGACTCGCCGCCGCGTTGAGAGCGACGCCGGGCGTCGCCGCGGTCGGCCCGCCGCTGCCGGCGCCGCGCGGCGACGCGCTGCTGCTGACGCTGACGCCGACGACCGCGCCGTCGGCGCCGGCGACCGAGGCGCTCGTCCGGCACCTGCGCGCCGACACGATCCCGGCCGCGCTGGGCGACAGCGGCACCGCCGCCTTCGTCGGCGGCTCGACGGCCGGCTACATCGACCTCGCCGACGAGATCAGAGACCGCCTCCCGCTCGTGATCGCCGTCGTGCTGACGCTCTCGTTCCTGCTGCTGACGCTCGCCTTCCGCTCGCTGATCGTGCCGCTGAAGGCGGTGCTGATGAACCTGCTCTCGATCGGCGCGGCGTTCGGCGTCGTCTCGTTCGTCTTCAGCCACGACTGGAGCGCGCAGCTGCTCGGGGTCGAGGGCGCAGCGCCGATCGTCTCGTTCGTCCCGCTGATGATGTTCGCGATCCTCTTCGGCCTCTCGATGGACTATGAGGTCTTCCTGATGACGCACGTGCGCGAGCGCTGGCAGGCGACCGGCGACGCGCACCGCGCCGTGATCGAGGGACTGGCCGGGACCGCGCGCGTGATCACCTCGGCGGCGCTGATCATGGTCGCCGTCTTCCTCGCGTTCCTGCTCGACGGCAACCCGACGATCAAGCAGTTCGGCCTCGGCATGGCAGTCGCGGTAGCGGTCGACGCGACCGTGATCCGCTGCCTGCTCGTGCCGGCGATCATGTCGCTGCTGGGCCGCCGCGCCTGGTGGATGCCGAGACGGCTGGAGCGGCTGACGCCGCGGCTGTCGATAGAGGGCGACGGGTAGCGACGGTCCGGCGGGCGCCGCCGCTACCCTGTCCGGCGTGCAGCGTCTCCCCTCCTGGCCGATCGCGGCCGGATCCCTGCTCCTCGGCTTCGCCGTCGCCGACGTGACCGGCGTCCGCCCGCTCGGCGGGATCGTGCTGTTCCTCGGCGCGCTGTGGTGCGGATTGCGTTGGCGCCGCGAGCAGGGGCTCGCGGTCGCGGTCGCGCTCGTCGCCGCGTTCCTGGCGGCGTTCGTGCTCTCCCACCCGCTCGGCAAGGCGATCGGCTCGTGGCCGGCGGTGCTCGTCGTCTCGGCGTTCGTCGGGACGATCGTGTGGGCGCGCGTGGACCGTGTCGCGCCACCGGGAACCGGCGTGTCGGCCGCACCGTCGCGCTAGCGTCAGCGGATCGCCCCGGCCGCGCCCGACACCCGCTCGCTCCCGCCCGGACCGACCGGTCCGCGCGTCCTGACGGTCTCGCGCTTCCTGCTGCAGCCGACACGCTTCGTGGGCGAGTGCCGCGAGCGCTACGGCAGACTCTTCACGATCAGGCTGTCCCCCGGGCGCACGGTCGTGGTCGCCGCCGACGCGGCGGTCGCGAAGGAGGTCTTCACCGGCGACCCGGCGCTGCTGCACGCCGGCGAGGGCAACGTCGTGCTGCGGCCGCTGCTGGGGCCGCGCTCGGTGCTGCTGCTCGACGGTCCCGAGCACCTGCGCCAGCGGCGGCTGATGCTGCCGCCGTTCCACGGCGAGCGGATGCGCGGCTACGGCGAGCGGATGCGCGCGATCGCGGACCGCCACGTGGCGCAGTGGCCGGTCGGCGAGCCGTTCGCGGTCCAGCGCTCGATGCAGGCGATCACACTGGAGGTGATCCTGCGCGTCGTCTTCGGCGTCGAGGAGCCGGCGCGCGTGGCGCAGCTGTCGGCGCCGCTGCGGCGGCTGCTCGACTCGACCGAGCAGCCGTGGCGGCTGCTCGCGTTGCAGCTGACGAGATCGGAGGGCGCGCGCCCGCGCACGCCGTGGGGCCGCGTGCGCCGACTGCTGGCGCCGGTCGACGCGATGATCTACGAGGAGATCGCGGCACGGCGGGCGGAGCTGGAGTCCGGCCGGCCGACGCGCGACGACATCCTCACGCTGCTGCTGTCCGCGCGTGACGAGGACGACCAGCCGCTGACGGATGCCGAGCTGCGCGACGAGCTGATGACGCTGCTGCTGGCCGGCCACGAGACGACGGCGACCGCGCTCACCTGGACGCTGGAGCGGATCACCCGCCACCCGGAGGTGCTCGCGCGGTTGGAGGCCGAGGTCGGCGGCGAGGGTGCCGACGCCTACCTCGACGCCGTGATCAAGGAGACGCTGCGGCTGCGCCCGGTCGTGCCGGCGGTGGTGCGCAAGCTGCAGGCGCCGCTGACGTTCGGCGGCTGGGACCTTCCCGCCGGCGTCAACATCGCGCCGAACATATGGCTGATCCACCGCGACCCGGCGCTCTACCCCGAGCCCGAGGCGTTCCGGCCGGAGCGGTTCCTCGACAGAACGCCCGGCACGTACGAGTGGCTGCCGTTCGGCGGCGGGATCCGCCGCTGCCTCGGCGCCAGCTTCGCGCTCTACGAGATGCGCATGGTGCTGTCGACGATCCTGGAGCGGACGCGCCTGGCGCCGACGACCGACGCGCCGGAGCAGGTCACGCGCCGCTTCGTCACGTTCAGCCCCGCATCCGGCGGACGCGTGACGATCACCCAGCGCCTCACCCCCGCCGCCGCCGGTTCGGCCGCGCCGCAGCCGCGCGTCCCGGCCTGAGCGGTCACGCCCCCACTTGTCCCTCTGTCCACTCAACTCTGGACGAGTGCGCAAAGACAGGGGGGCGAGGCGAGGGAACAATGACCTCATGACGACGCGACCCCCACAGATCGTCGCATTCGGCGGCGGCGGGTTCTCGATGGAGGCCGGCAACCCGCTGCTGGACGACTACGTGCTGTCGCTGACCGGCGTCGAGCGGCCGCGCGTCTGCTTCGTCCCGACCGCGTCGGGAGACGCCGACCACTACGTCGTGCGCTTCTACCGCACGTTCTCGATGCAGTGCGAGACGTCGCACGTCTCGCTCTTCCGCCGCGACCGCGGCAGCGGCGCGGTCGAGGGCGACCTCGAGGAGCACCTGCTGAGCCAGGACGTGATCTACGTCGGCGGCGGCAGCGTCGTCTCGCTCCTGGGGGCGTGGCGCGCGCACGGCCTCGACCGGATACTGAAGGCCGCGTGGCGCAAGGGCGTCGTCCTGTGCGGCCTCTCCGCCGGCTCGCTGTGCTGGTTCGCCGAGGCGGTCACCGCCTTCCACGGCGCGCCGAGCGTCGTGCGCGGGCTCGGCCTGCTGCCGTTCTCCAACTGCGTCCACTACGACGGGGAGCCGGCGCGGCGCGAGGAGTACCGCCGCTTCGTCGGCGATGGCGTGCGACCCGGCTACGCCGCCGACGACGGCGCCGCCCTGCACTTCGAGCACCGCCAGCTCAAGCACGTCGTCAGCTCGCGGCCGAGAGCGCAGGCGTACCGCGTCGAGCCGGTCGGCAGCGAGATCGCCGAGTCGCCGCTGCACGCCAGGTACCTCGGCGAGCGGATGCCGGACATGCTGATGGCAACTGCATGACCGACCCGCGCCGCATCCTCGCGATGGGCGGGGGCGGCTTCACGATGGAGCCGGACAACCCGGCGCTCGACGACTATGCGCTGTCGCTGACCGCCGCGCGCGAGCCGCGCGTGCTGTTCCTGCCGACCGCCTCCGGCGACCCGACCGCGCAGATCACCTCCTTCTACGGCCGCTTCGGCCGCACCGCGTCGGCGACGCACCTGTCGCTCTTCCGCCGCCACGGCTCGGCTCGCTCGCTCGCCGAAATCGTGCTGGAACAGGACGTGATCTACGTCGGCGGCGGCTCGATGCGCAACCTGCTGGCGATCTGGAGCGCGCACGAGCTGGACACGCTGCTGATCGAGGCGTGGACGCGCGGGATCGTCCTCGTCGGCCTCAGCGCTGGCGCGATGTGCTGGTTCGAGGGCGGCATCACACGCTCCGGCGGGCCGCCGGAGACGCTGCTCGGCCTCGGCCTGCTGCCCGGCTCGTTCACCGTCCACGCCGACGGCGAGCCGGAGCGGCTGCCGGTCTGGCTCGCGGCGCTCAGAAGCGGCGAGCTGCCCGGCGGCTGGGCCGCCGACGACGGTGTCGCGCTGCTGTTCCACGGCACACGGATGGTGCGAGCGGTCAGCTCGCGCCCCGGGACCGCGGCCCTCAAGGCCGACATGGTCGGCGGCGAGCTGGTCAGGCACCGGATCGAGCCCGAGCTGCTCGGCAGCGGCCCGCACAGCCCGCTCGACGCACCGGTCGGCGACGACATCCGCGAGCTGCGCGACCTGCGCTACGGGATGCGCCACCGCTAGGCGGCGCACGCATCCCGCAGCCAGCGCCCGGCCGCTATCTCAGCTCGGCGGAGGTCTTGCCGAGCAGCTGCCGGGCGATGATCAGCAACTGGATCTGCTGAGTGCCCTCGAAGATGTCGAGGATCTTGCCGTCGCGCGCCCACTTCTCCAGCAGCAGCTCCTCGCCGTAACCGCGGCTGCCGGCGAGGCGCACGCAGCGCATCGCGACGTCGACGCACGTGCGGCCGGCCTTCGCCTTCGCGTAGGAGGCCTGCAGCGAGTTCGGCTTCGAGTTGTCGGCCATCCAGGTGGCCTCCAGCGTCAGCAGCCGCGCCGCCTCGTAGTCGGCCTCCATCGACAGGTACTCGGCGGCCGCCGCCGGCTGCGACTGCGCCGGCTTGTCGTAGTCGACCTCGACGCCGGCCTCGGCGAGCAGCTCCTTCGTCTGCTCCAGGCAGGCGCGCGTCAGTCCGACCGCCATCGCGGCGACGAGCGGCCGCGTGTTGTCGAACGTCTGCATGACGCCCGCGAAGCCTCTCTTGACGTCGACCTCGGGCGAGCCGAGCAGGTTCTCCGGCTTCACACGGCAGTTCTCGAGCCGGAACGCCGCCGTGTCGGAGGCGCGAATGCCGAGCTTGTGCTCCAGCCGGTCGAGGATCATGCCGGGGTTGGAGCGCTCGACGACGAACGACTTGATCGCCGCGCGGCCGAGGCTGCGGTCGAGCGTCGCCCACACGACGACGAGGTCGGCGCGCTCTCCCGACGTCACGTAGATCTTCTCGCCGTTGAGGACGTACTCGCCGGTCTCTCTGTCGAGCACGGCGGTCGTGCGGATCGCGGCCGAGTCCGAGCCGGCCTCGGGCTCGGTGATCGCCATCGCCGCCCACTTGCCTCTGAAGCGCTCCAGCTGCTCGTCGTTGGCGACCGACGCGATCGCCGAGTTGCCGAGCCCCTGGCGCGGCATCGTCAGCAGCAGGCCGACGTCGCCCCAGCACAGCTCGGCGACGCCGAGCGCGGTCGACATGTTCGAGCCGTTGCGGATCTCGCCGTTGCTGTTCTCCTGCCGCCGCACGCCGCCAGCGCCCGCGCCGCCGCCCATGTCGGAGCCGTCGTTCATGCCGTCGAGCAGCGCCGCCAGCATGTCGAGCTCTCTGGGATATGCGTGCTCCTCCTGGTCGTACTTGCGCGAGACCGGGCGGAAGATCTCCTCCGCGACCTGGTGCGCCTGACCGACGAGCGGAAGGAACTTCTTCGGGACTTCGAGATTCATCGTCATCGTCATCGCCTCCTAGACGAGCAGGGCGCCCTCGACGACGCCGACGGCACGCAGGTCGCGGTACCAGCGCTCGACCGGGTGCTCCTTGATGTAGCCGTGGCCGCCGAGCAGCTGCACGCCCTCGGAGCCGATCCACGCGCCCTTCTCGCTGCACAGGTGCCGCGCGAGCGCGACCTCGCGGGCGAACTCCTTCTCCATGTCGGCGCGGGAGGCGGCGCGCAGCGTCGCCAGGCGCATCCCCTCCAGCTCGATCGCGATGTTCGAGACCGCGAACGCGACCGACTGGCGGTGCGAGATCGGCTCGCCGAACGCGACGCGCTCGTTGACGTACGGGATCACGTAATCGAGCACGGCCTTGCCGGTGCCGATCGCCAGCGCGCACCAGGCGAGCCGGGCACGGCGGACGGCATCGGCGTAAACGGCGGGGGAGCCGTCGCCGAGCAGCGCCCGCGCAGGGACGCGCACCTCCTCCAGCAGCACCTCGCCGACGGCGGCGGCGCGCACGCCCATCCCGGGCGCCGCCTTCGCGAGCACGCCATCGCTCTTGGTCTCGACGAGGAAGAGGCCCGGGCCGTGCCCGGCGATTCTCGCCGCCACGACCAGCAGCTCGGCCTCGGTCGCGCGCGGAACGAACGACTTGACGCCGCTGAGGACGTAGTCGGCGCCGTCGATCCGCGCGGTCGTCTCCAGCTCGAACGGATCGAACAGCGGGCGCGGCTCGTGGATCGCCAGCGCGGCGACCGCGACGTCCTCGCCGATCAGCGCCGGCAGGTAGGTCTCCTGCTGCTCGGCGTCCCCCCACAGGCTCAGCGCGGTCGCGACGCCGGCCGGCGCGAGCGCGGCGGCGGCAAGCCCCATGTCGCCATGCGACAGCGCCTCTGCGGCGAGCACGGCCGTGACCGACGAGCGCTCGCTGACGGCGCCGCCGAGGTCCTCCGGGACGCCGAGCATCGTCAGGCCCAGCTCGGCCGCCTCGGCCAGCAGCTCCGGCGGCGCCTGGGCAGCCGCGTCGGCCTTCAGCGCGTTCGGGCGCAGTCTCTCGGCGCCGAACTCGCCGAACGCCTCGCCGAGCATCTGCTGCTCGTCACTCGGCGTCAGGTCGAACACGCCGGAGCCCGAGGGCTTCAGGCGGGCCGGCTTCTTGCCGTTCGTCGAGACCTGCTTGAACGTGCGGTTGGCGGCGCCGACGGCGCGGAAGCCGTCGCGGGTGGCGCGGTAGACGACGGCCTCGGACTGCTTGCGGATGCCGAGCTTGTCGACGAGGTCCGACCCTGCGAAACGGCCGAGCGCCCGCAGGCCCAGGCCCATGCTGCGATCTGCGACGCTCACGCGGCAGTCACCCTTCCTTCGAGATGGATCTTCGAGCTGTCCTTGACGTTGCGGACGGCGAACCGCCCGTCCTCGGCCGCGAACGCGACCTTGCCCGGCAGCAGGATCGGCCGGCGGAACGTCACGTCGACCGTGTACGCGTCCGGCAGCGTCGACTCCAGCGCCGCCAGGCAGCGCGCCTTCGTCCACATCCCGTGCGCGATCGCGCGCGGGAAGCCGAGCAGCTTCGCGCTGAGCGCGTGCATGTGGATCGGGTTGCGGTCGCCGGACGCGGCGCCGTAGCGGCGGCCGAGATCCTCTGCGAGCCGCCACTCCGCGACGAACGGCAGGTCCTTCGGCGCCGGCCCGTCGTCGACCGGGCGCGGCTCCTGCCCGCCGCTGCCCTTGCCGCGCGTCAGCATCGTCGAGGCGTCCTGCCACACCAGCTCGTCGCCGACGCGTGCCTCGCTGACGATCGTGAACGTCCTGCCCTTCGGGTGCGGCTGGACCGGCATCGTGTGGACGCGCAGGTCGAACGTCTCCGTCGTCCCGACCGGGCGCAGCTGCGTGATGCGGTTGCGCAGGTGGACGAGGCCGACCGCGCCGAACGGGAACGAGCCGTCGGTCATCAGCGCCATGTGCAGCGGGAACGCGCGGATGTGCAGGTAGGTCGACGGGAGCGTGTCGCGCAGCGTGAAGCCGCAGACGCGGTCGTAGGAGACGAGCTGGTCCGGGTCGGCGGTGACGCCGTTCAGCGTCAGCGTCGTTCTCGGGATCGTCTTCCCGCCGCCGGCGACGAATGGGAGCGCGGAGGCGCCCGGGATCAGCGGCAGCGCCGCCTTCGCGTAGAGCGTCGCCGTGCAGGGCGGTGCGCTCAGCTCGCGCGTCGTGGATGTCGGGGCGGACGCCACCTCAGGCCCCCAGCAGGCTCTGGCCACAGACGCGGACGACGTTGCCGGTGACGCCGGTCGAGGCGGGGCTGGCGAAGTAGGCGATCGCCTCGGCGACGTCGACCGGCAGCCCGCCTTGGGAGAGCGAGTTCATGCGACGCCCGACCTCGCGCGTGGCGAACGGGATCTTCGCCGTCATCTGCGTCTCGATGAAGCCGGGGGCGACGGCGTTGATCGTCGCGCCCTGCTTGGCCAGCAGCGGCGCGTAGGACTCCACGACGCCGATCACGCCCGCCTTCGAGGTCGCGTAGTTGGTCTGCCCGAAGTTGCCGGCGACGCCCGCTATCGAGGAGACGCAGACGATCCGGCCGCCGTCGTTCAGGACCGCTCTGCTTCTGCCCGCGATCAGCGCGTCGGTGATCCGCTGGACGGCGGCGAGGTTGACGGCGATGACGCTGCTCCACTTGTCGTCGTCCATCCGCGCGAGCGTCTTGTCGCGCGTGATGCCCGCGTTGTGGACGACCACGTCGACCCCGCCGTGCTCTCTTCTGAGGTGCGCGGCGATCGCTCTCGGCGCGTCGTCGGCGGTGATGTCGAGTGTCAGCGCCGAGCCGCCGAGCGCGCTCGTCACGGCTTCGAGGTCGCTCTGCAGCGCCGGCACGTCGAGGCCGACGACGTGCGCGCCGTCACGCGCGAGCGTCGCGGCGATCGCGGCGCCGATGCCGCGCGAGGCGCCGGTCACGAGCGCGACCTTGCCGGCGAGCGGCTGCTCCCAGTCGATCGCGGGGACCGCGCCGGCCTCGCCGACGCGGATCACCTGGCCGTCGACGTAGGCCGACTTCGGCGACAGCAGGAAGCGCAGGGTCGAGGCGAGCTGGTCCTCGGCGCCGGGCGCGACGTAGACGAGCTGCGCAGTCGCGCCCGCCTTCAGCTCCTTGCCGACCGAGCGGGTGAAGCCTTCCAACGCACGCTGCGCGATCGCCTCGCTCGGCGTGCTCGCCGCGCTCGGGGTCGTGCCGAGCACGACGACGCGGCCGCAGCGCTGGACGCGGCGGATCGTCGCGCCGAAGAAGTCGTGCAGCGCCTTCAGCTCGGCCGGCTCCGAGATCCCGGTCGCGTCGAAGACGAGCGCGCCGTAGCGCTGCGTCGCGGCGGCGGCCGGCGTCCACGGGCCGGCGTCCAGACCGGCCTCCGCCGCGGCCGCGCGCAGGTCCTCGCGCAGCGGCGTCGAGGCCTCCGCGCCGGTGTCGGCGACGATCGCGGCGAGCGCGCTCGCGAGCCGCCCGCCGGGCGCACCGGCCAGCAGCACGCGGCCGTCGACGGCCGGATCGCCCGGGCTGTAGCGCTTGAGCGGCACCGGCGCCGGCAGCCCGACCTGCTTCTGGACGAGTCTGCCGAGCGGCGTGTTGATGAGGTCGGTGTAGCGGTCGGACATGGTCTATGCCTCCAAAATCGCGACGACGCCCTGGCCGCCGGCTGCGCAGACGCTGATCAGGCCGCGGCCGCCGCCGCGCTCGTGCAGCGCCTTCGCGAGGCCCGCGACGATGCGGCCGCCGGTGGCGGCGAACGGGTGGCCGGCGGCGAGCGAGCTGCCGTTGACGTTGAGCTTGTCGCGGTCGATCGCGCCGAGCGGTCTGTCGAGCCCGAGCCGCTGCGTGCAGAAGGCCGGGTCCTCCCACGCCTTCAGCGTCGAGAGCACCTGCGAGGCGAACGCCTCGTGGATCTCGTAGAGGTCGAACTCCTGCAGCGTCAAGCCGTTGCGCGCGAGCATCCGCGGGACGGCGTAGGCGGGCGCCATCAGCAGCCCCTCCTTGCCGTGGACGTAGTCAACCGCGGCCGCCTCGCCGTCGACGAAGTACGCCAGCGGGGTGAGCTCGTGCTCCTGCGCCCACGCCTCGCTGCCGAGCAGCGCGACGGCGGCGCCGTCGGACAGCGGCGTCGAGTTGGCCGCCGTCATCGTGCCGTCCTTGCCGCCGAAGACCGGCTTCAGCTTCGCGGCCTTCTCGACGTTGGAGTCCGGGCGCAGGTTCTGGTCGCGCTCGAGCCCGAGGTAGGGCGTGACGAGATCGTCCTGGAAGCCGCGCTCGTAGGCGGCGGCGAGGTTCTTGTGGCTGCGCACGGCCAGCGCGTCCTGCGCCTCGCGCGTGATGCCCCACTCGGCCGCCGTGCGCGCCTGGTGCTCGCCCATCGAGAGGCCGGTGCGCGGCTCCTCGTTGCGCGGGATCGCCGGCGCGAGGTGCTGCGGGCGCAGTCGCAGGAGCGTCTTGAGCTTGTCCTGCGTCGACTTCTTGCGGTTCGCGTCGAGCAGGATCTCGCGCAGGTCCTCGTTGACGGCGAGCGGCGCGTCCGACGTCGTGTCGGTGCCGCCGGCGACGCCGGACTCGATCTGCCCGAGGCGGATCTTGTTGGCGACGAGGATCGCTGCCTCCAGACCCGTGCCGCACGCCTGCTGGATGTCGTACGCGGGCGTCTCGGGCGCGAGGCGGCTGCCGAGCACGCACTCGCGCGTGAGGTTGAAGTCGCGGCTGTGCTTCAGCACGGCGCCGGCGACGACCTCGCCGAGCCGCTCGCCCTCCAGGCCGTAGCGCGACACGAGACCGTCGAGCGCGGCGGTCAGCATGTCCTGGTTGGACGCCTTCGAGTAGACGCTGTTCGAGCGCGCGAAGGGGATGCGGTTGCCGCCGAGCACGGCGACCCTGCGGGGACCGTCAGCGGTCATTGGGCTCCTTGGTCTGTTCTGGTGTCGGGGGAATGAAGCGCAGCGCGGCGCGTGCCTGCAGGCCGGGCTCGACGGTCGCGACGAGCAGCTCGGCGGCGTCGGCCGGCGGCATCGCGCCGGTTCGCAGCCACCAGCGCGCGAGCGCCTCGGAGGCGCCCAGCAGCGCGTGCGAGAGCGCCTCGACCTCGGTCGCCGCGCGCTCGCGGTTGTGCTCCGGCACGAGCGCGAGCTGCGTCTCGGCCACGAGCCCGACGAGCCGCTGGCGATAGTCGGCGACGCTGCGGGCCAGCTCGCCGCCGACGGGATGGGTCTCGTCGAAGAGGACGCGCCACGCGTCACGGTCGCCGTCGACGAAGGCGAAGAACGCGCGCAGGCCGTCGCGCAGCGCCTCGGTCGGGCCCTCCGCCGCTCTGATCGCCTCGACGACGGTCGCGAGCATCGCCTCGCCGGCGCGCTCCATGCAGGCGCGGTAGAGCCGCTCCTTGTTGCCGAAGTAGGCGTAGAGCAGCGGTTTCGTGACGCCGGCCGCGCTCGCGACCTCGTCCATCGTGACGGCGGCGTAGCCGCGCTCGGCGAAGCGGGCGTGCGCGATGTCGAGGATCTGCAGCTCGCGCTGGGCGCGGGGAAGGCGGCTGCGGCCGTTGGTCGACTGGACCATGGCGTTCATATTACCCATGTATAAATTTATACGCCAGTAAGAAGGCTGACCGGCCTCTGCGGCACGACCATCTACGGTGTGCGCATGCACCTCGCCCGCCACGCAGAGCTGGAGCCGTACGTCACGCGCGACGGCTCGACGATCCGCGAGTGGGCCGGGCCGGGCTACTCACCGGCGAGGAACCAGAGCCTCGCCGAGGCGACGCTGCCGCCCGGCAGAGCGACCACCGCCCACTACCACCGCGCGGCGGAGGAGCTGTACCTCTTCACCGCCGGCCGCGGCCGGCTGCGCGTCGGCGACGCGGAGCGCGACGTGCAGTCCGGCGACTGCGTCGTGATCCCGCCCGGCGCGGTCCACAAGCTGTGGAACACCGGCGACGACGACCTCGTGCTCGTCTGCGCCTGCTCCCCCGCGTACTCGCACGAGGACACGTTCCTCGCCGAGGGTGAGCCGGACGCCGGCTGACGCTCAGCCGTCGTCCTGGCTGAACGCCCAGCGGACCTCGTCGACCGACAGCCCGCTCGCGACGCACGCGAGCAGCTTCATGCGGGCGGCCTGGGGGGAGAGGAAGCCGGCCGGGATGATCCCGGTGTCGCGCAGGTCCTGCTCGGAGCCGGCGTAGCCGTAGGTGCCGGTCAGCACGACGCCGCGCTCGGGGCGGCAGTAGGCGACGACCGGGATCCGCTCAGCGGCGTCGGCCCACAGCTCCAGCAGCGGCGGCGCGAGGTGGCCGGCGCCGAGCGTGCCGATCACGACGCCGTCGGGCTCGGTCGAGAGCGCCGCGCGCGCGAGCGTGCCGTCGTCGCCGGCGCCGGTCGGGACGACGAGCACCCGCTTGTCGAGCACCGGCGGGTCGAACGGCGGGTTGCGGGGGAGATGCGACCAGATCGTCGGATGGCCCTCGGTGACGCGGCCCAGCGGGCCGGTCTGCGGCGAGGAGAAGGCGACGAGCGAGGTCGTGTCCGTCTTGCGCGCGCAGCGGGCGTGGTGGATCTCGCCGCCGAAGACCACCAGCACGCCCATCCCGGCCGCCTCCTCGCTCGCCGCGACCGAGACGGCGTCGAGCAGGTTCGCCGGGCCGTCGGCGCCGGCCGCTGTCGCGGGACGGATCGCGCCCGTGAAGACGATCGGCGCCTCGGCGTCGTGGATCACGTCGCAGAGCATCGCCGTCTCCTCCAGCGAGTCGGTGCCGTGCGTGACGACGACGCCCATCCCGCGGCGGGCGGCGTCGCGCGCCTGGCGGCAGACCTCGAGCTGGTCGGCGAGCGTGAGGTGGGGGCTGGGCTTGTTGACGACGTCGAACGCCTCGAGCCCGTCGCCCGCGTGCAGCCCTGGGATCGCGGCGACGAGCGCCGCGACGCCGAGCTGCGGCGTAGCGGACGTGCCGCGCATCGCTATCGTCCCGCCGGCGCCCAGGATTCGCACGCGACGACCGGCATGTGCCTGGATGGCCATCACGCCTCACCCTAGCGAGCCGTGGTCACGGGGCCTGGCCGGGCTCCGGGACTCAGCCGCTGCCCGCGTCCGGAACTCGTGCCGCCGCGCTCTCCTCCTGCGCCGCCTCGGGACCGACGTCGAGCGGGATGCGCTCCTGGATGTAGATGCCGGCCATCGCCTCGGCGAGGATCTGCAGCGTGTCGACGAACCGGCGCCGCGAGCGTCGCTGCGACGCGACGAGGAGCGACAGCTCCGTCAGCGCGACGAGGATCACGGTGTCCTCGCTCGCGGCGGCCCGCCGGACGATGTCGCGCATCGGGTTGATCGTCACGCTGACGATCCCTCGCTGCTTGACGAGGAACGCGAGATCGTCGATCTCGTCGATCAGGTCGTCCGGCGGACGATCGAACGCGAACTCGCCGGCGATGCGGCGGAAGTCGCTCCAGCGGTCGAAGTCGGAGACGGCGCCGATCCCGAGGAAGACGACCCGCTCGATGCCCTCGTCGGCGAGCGCCGCCGCCGTCGCCTCGACGATCGAGACGAACTGCGCGCCGTGCGCCTCGCACACCTCGCGGATGTCGTCGACGAAGTACTGCGTCGTGTTGCACGCGATCCCGACGACGGTCGCACCGCGCTCGCACAGCCGCCGCACGCCGTCGAGCACGGCCGGGCGGACGGTCGACAGCCGCTCCTCCAGCTCCATCGAGAGCCCCATCTCGGGCACCGACTCGACGACCACGCGCGGCAGGCCGATGTCACCGCGGAACGGCACGTCCGGGTGGTTGCGGATGCACTCGTCGATCCGGCTCCAGAGGAACCGGCCCGACTCCGGGCCGTTCCCGGTCAGGATGCCGAGCGTGTGCTCGACGGGCACCCGCTGCCCTTCGCCACGGGCGATGTCCTCGACCGACGAGCGCGGCAGCGCGCCGACCAGCTCGCGCGGCTGGAACTCGACCCCGTACTCGTGGTGACCGAGGTTGGTCATCATCGTGTACGGGGGGAAGAACGGCTCGATCACGGTGCGGTCGAAGACCTGCCGCACGTCGTCGCGCTCGGCAAACGCGAACGGCGTCACGAGCCCGTAGGCGAGGTCGAACGACTGCTCCAGCTCGTCCGGCTCCATCCGGCGGACCGCGGCGCCGAGCACGGCGGCGAGCTTGTCGTCGTCGAGCAGCTGGTGTCCGCGGCAGTGCAGGACGACGAACTCCTGCCCGTGCTCGTGCTCGACCACGCAGACGGCGGTCTTCAGCTCGTCGCACAGCGGGATCCCGACCTCCTGGCCGCGATGGGAGAGGCGCTTGCGCTTGCGCGCGGCGTCGGCGCAGCTGAACGCCGGCCGGTTGCGCGACACGACGTGCCAGACGCCGCTGTCCGACAGGAACGCGACGTTGCGCGCGACCTCCTCCGGAACGACGGCGCTCACTTGCCCCGGCCCCATGCCGCGGTGGTGTAGATCACGACGCTGAGAGAGGTGAACTCGACCTCGTCGATTCCCTCGACGCAGAGCGAGACGTCGAAACCTTCGTTGCGGAAGCACTTGCGAAAGGGATGCGTGATCTCGAGGTTCTTGCTGATCTCGCCGGCCGCGCGCTCGGCCGCCGTGATCGTCTTGGTGAACTCGGCGAGGACGTTGCCCGCCCATTCCGGCGCGTCGGTGTCGGGCGGCCGGCCGAACAGCACGCGCACCTTCGCGGTCGTCACGTCACGGGGCAGCTTCAAGCTCTCCAGGCGCAGGAAGACCTCGGTGATGTCGTGCCGGTCGACCTCCCCGTCGAACTTCGGGATGTCCGACACCAGGTAGCCGTCGTGCGGATGGAACGTCTGCGACGGTCCGAACGAGACGGTGTAGACGCTCGCGCTCATCTCGCCCGCGACGCAGCGCTGGAACTTCTTGCGGATCTCCTCCCGCACGCCCGGCTGCTTGCGGTTTCCGTGGCGTGCGATCGCCCACAGCAGCTTGGTGTACGCCGCCTCCAACGTCATGTCGTAGCCGTCGACCACGCCGAGGTCGAAGAGCGTCGCCGCGGTCTCGAACAGCTTCAACTCGACGCGGCCGTAGGGGCACTGCGTGATGTTGACGACGATCGTCCCGGCGCTCAGCAGCCGATCGAGCATGCTGAGGAAGTCGCGGTCCTCCGGCGCGTTGCCCGGGCCGTAGGAGAGCAGGATCAGCCCGTCGATCATCTCCGGCGGGAAGCGCGCCTCGAGGTCGCTGAAGTCCATGTCCGGGTGGATGAACATGACCTCGACGCGCGGCTTGGCGATGTCGTGGATCGGCTGCGGCTGCCGATGGACCGCCGCGTCCGGCGGCGTGCGCCGCACGTGCTCGTAGTCGATCGCGAGCCTGTCGTTCGCGAGCGTCCCCAGCGGGACCGGCATGTTCGGGGTGTGGAAGCTGGCCGTGCGGTCGGACGCGTACTTCTTCGTCACGCGGTTCCCGCGGAACAGCTGGTTGTTCCAGTAGACGCAGACCTCGGGGATGCGGACGGGCCCGTTGTACGCCTGATGCGCGGCGGTGCGGATCGCGTGCTCGACGTTGTGGACCGCGTCGGTGTTGCTGACCGAGAGCGGCACCTCCGCCCCGGTCAGGATCACGGGCTGGGTGATGCTGTCGCTCAGCAGGAACGAGAGCGCGCTCGCCGTGTACGCGAGCGTGTTGGTCCCGTGCAGGATCACGAAGCCCTGGTAGTTGCTCATCTGCTCCTGCAGCAGGGTCGCGAGGTCGACCCAGTTCGCGGCGGTGACGTTCGACGAGTCGATCGTCTGGAGCAGCGAGAAGAAATGTATGTTGAACGGCAGCGGCGCGATCTTCGGCCGCAGGTAGCGGACGATCGTGTCGACGCCCGCCGCCATCTCGTAGTCGGCGTGCAGCTCGTCGGAGTCCTGCTGGTGGACCATCCCGACCGTGCCGCCGGCGTACACGACGCAGACCGGGTCGAGCCGATCCCACTTCATCCCCGGCGCGTCGGTCAGGTCCTCCGCGATCGCCGGATCGTTCAGCGAGTTGCGTCTGATCGGCGTCTTGACGACGAGCACGTTCCCGAGCGTCTGCTCGGTCCCACGCGAGCTGCCGCGCACTCTCGTGACGTGGTCGTCCATCGTCTTGTCGAGCTGCTCGACCGCGGCGTAGAGCGGGCCGGTGTCCTTCGCCAGCAGGATCTCGCTCGTGATGTTGCGGCGCAGCCCGTCCGCCGTCGTCAGCGCCGTGAACCACTCGCGGCCCTCCTCGTCGGCGAGCTGGACGTCGTCGACCGGCCGCACCTCGATCGGGATCAGCAGCTTGCGCGCCCGCTCTGCCGAGCCTCGCTTCTGCTCGTCGTTGAACGCGCGCCACTCCGCGCGGCAGCCCTCGCTGCCGAAGTAGTTCGGCGAGAAGAACGCGAGCATGACGAGGCATTCCTTGGCGGCGTCGGTCGTGCTCTTGGTGATCAGGTCGCCGTCGCGGATCGAGTGCTGATCGAAGAACAGCTCGTCCTCGGCGAGCGGCCGGGCGCGGTTCTTGCGGATCTCGGTGTAGACGCGCCGGAAGTGGTCCACCGCATCGGTGAACTGATGCGTGTTGTCCTCCGACAGCTCGTTGTCGAGGTGGGCGTAGCTGAAGAAGATCTCCGGCATCGTCGATCAACGACGATCGGGGAAGACGGAGATCTCGCCGTGCAGGTCCTCGTGCATGGCGGCCGGCATCTTCGCGTAGCTCGTGCCGCGGGCAAGCAGCCACGCGAGCTTGGTCGTGATCGCCTCGATGCTCATGTCGTGCGCGGGGATGGCGAGCTCGCGCGTCGCCAGCTCCTTGCCGGGATCGTTGACGCGGAAGTTGCTGTTCCCGTTCGGCGCCTGCGTCGTGACGACGACCGGCACCTCCTTCGACTTGAGGTACTCGAAGCACGGATGCAGGTGGGTGCTGACGTCGCCGGCGCCGAAGGCGCGGAAGACGACGCCGCGGATCAGCGGCTCGTCGCGCTCGACGAGCCCCTCCAGCGCCGCCTGGAAGAGGTCCGGCAGCATGCCGGGGAACTCGGTGAACGAGAGGATCCGCGTGTCGAAGCCGTTGCTGACCGCGAGGTCGCGCGCCAGCAGCGCCGGCTGCGTGCCGCCGCGGGCGAGGTACGCGTGGTGTCGCTTGAGGTGCTCGTCGTTCATGTAGATGATGCGCCCGATGCGGCCGAGGCCGGCGGCGGAGAACGACGTGAACGCGTCGAGGTCGAACTCGGTCGCCTTCTTCGCGCGTGTGCCGGTGATGATGTGGCTCCCGAACACGCAGACGACGCCGCGGATGCCGCCGTCGTAGGGATACGTCGCGACGCGGAGCGCGTTGTCGAGGTTCATCAGCGCGTCCGACCCCGGCCACCCGAAGGGAACCTGCGAGCCGGTCACGACGACGGGCTTGTTGAGGTTGTTGAGCGCGAACGACAGTGCCGCGCACGTGTAGCCCATCGTGTTCGTCCCGTGGGTGACGATGAACCCGTCGTAGTCGTCGTACTTCTCCTGGATCGCGTCGACGAGCGCGATCCAGTGCGACGGGAGGATGTCCGAGCTGTCGACGTCGTCGATCCGCTGCGACTCGAGCCGGACCCTGACCCCCCAGGTCTCCTCGAGCCGCGCCGCGGTCGGCTCGATCACGGTCGCGAGCGCCTCGTTGTCGATGTGCTCCTCCGGGTCGCCGTCGTCGCGGGCGACGTTGCCGGCGATGGTTCCGCCCGTCGTGAGCATGAGCAGGGTCTTGTCAGGCATCGTGGTGGTCTCTCCAGGTTCAATTGCGACGGCGCGGAGGCGCCGCCACGTGCGGGCACGGCGCGCTGCTAGGCGGGAGCTCGACCTTCGCCGACCGTCGTCGCCGCGAACGTCGCGGTCTGCTGCGCGACATGTGCCGAGAACGCCCGCTCGGCGTCGCTCGTCCGTGGCCCCGGCACGCGACCGATCGCGCGCCCGTCGATCGCGCGCACGGGCAGCACCTCGCGCAGCGTCGAGGCGACGAACGCCTCCTCGACGTGCCGCAGCTCGGCGGCGTGCACGGGCCGCTCGACGACCGGGACCAAGCCGATCAGCCGGCGGCGCGTGATCGAGTCGAGGATGCCGGCGCTCAACGGCGGCGTCACGAGCGGCGCGTCGGCGGCGAAGCCGAGGAAGACCGCGAAGTTCGGACCCTCGAGCACGTCGCCGTCCGGCCGCACGAAGAGCGCCTGGTCGGCGCCGTCCTCGATCGCGAGCCGGGTCGCCAGCGCGTTGGCCGCGTAGCTGAGCGTCTTGCAGCCGTCGAGCGGGCCGGATGGCGAGAACGTCACGGTCGCGAGCCGAACCGTCGCCGGCATCGGCGGGACCGTCTCCAGCAACGCGATCCGCCGCCCGCCGCGCGTGCTCACCAGCCGCACGATCGCGTCGGCGCCGTCCGCCGTCGCCTCGAGCACCTCGACGTCCTCGCGCGCGGCCGCGGCGTCGAACGGGAGGCGCAGGCCGTCGGCGGAGCGCTCCATCCGCTCCAGGTGCTGGTCGAGCGCGAAGACGCGACCCGCGTAGAGGCGCAGGACCTCGAAGACACCGTCGCCGCGCAGCAGACCCTCGTCGGTGACCGGGATCACCGCGTCCTCAACGGCCCGTGGCTGCCCGTCGATCCGTACCCGCAGCACCGTCATGGCGCGGTATATTGCCAGCTTCCGGCGTGTTGCGATGCAGCTGAATCCGGAGCAGTCGCGGTCGCGGCACGGATCGTGCCCGGCCCGCGGTCGCCTATCGCTCCGGCAGCGAGTCGAAGCCCTCCCCGAAACCGTCGCCCGCGACGATGAACTGCTCCGGGTAGCCGTACATGCCGTGCTCGACGATGTCGAGCCCTTCCTGCTCCTCCTCGTCCGTCACGCGCAGGCCGAACAGCGCCTTGATCGCCGCGAACGTCAGGTAGGAGAGCGTGAAGACGAGCAGGAACGCGACCAGCACGCCGAGCGCCTGGACTCCCAGCTGCTCGAACGAGCCGCTGTAGACGAGCCCGGCCTCGCCCGGCACGCCGGGCGCGTCGACCAGCCGCGGCGCCGCGAACAGGCCGCACGAGAGCGTCCCCCAGACGCCGGCGACGCCGTGCGCGGAGAGCGCGCCGACGGGATCGTCGAGCTTGCGGTCGATCGCCAGCACCGAGACGACGACGAGCGCGCCGGCGACCGCGCCGATCAGCGGCGCCGCCCACAGCTCGATGTAGCCGCTCGGCGCCGTGATCGCGACGAGCGCGCCGATCGCGCCGTTGCCGATCATGCCGACGTCGAGCCGGCGCGTCAGCAGCCACACCGTCAGCGTCGCGCCGATCACGCCGGCCGCTGCGGCGAGGTTGGTGACGAGCGCGACCTCGGCGAAGCGCGCGCCGGCAGTCGTCAGCGTCGAGCCGGCGTTGAAGCCGAACCAGCCGAGCCACAGGATCAGCACGCCGACGCCGAACATCGGCATCGAATGGCCAGGGATCGCGCGCGGCGAGCCGTCCGGCCCGTACTTGCCCCTGCGCGGGCCGAGCAGCAGCAGCGCCGCGAGGCCGCCGGTCGCACCGGTCAGGTGGACGACGGTCGAGCCGGCGAAGTCCTGCATCCCGTCGCCGACGTCGCCGAGCAGGCCGCCGCCGAAGATCGAGTGGGCGACGAGCGGGTAGATCAGCGCCGCGAAGACGACGCCGTAGATCGGGTAGGCGACGAAGCGGATCCGCTCCAGCGTCGTCCCCCACACGATCGCGAACGAGACGGCGCAGAACGCCAGCTGGAAGAAGACGTAGCCGGTGTCCGCGGACGTGACCGTGCCGGCTATCGGGCTGCCGGCGGAGATCGTCTCGCCGACGTGCAGGAAGAAGCCGGAGTCGCCCAGCAGCCACGCGCCGCCGCCGAACGCGAGCGCGAAGCCGCACGCCCACCAGACGAGCGTCACGAGCGAGAAGTTGAACAGCACCTTCGCGACGACCGCGCCGGCGTTGCGACCGCGCGAGAAGCCGATCTCGACGCACGCGAAGCCGGCCTGCATGAACATCACGAGCACCGCGGCGACGACGAGCCAGAGCGCGTCGAGGTCGATCGTGACCTCGCCGAGCGAGCGCGCGGCGAGGACGAGCGACTCGGTCATGCGCGTGCCGCCGGCGCCGGCGAGCGGTCGAGCTGGTCGGCGGGGACGGGCCGGCCGAGCAGGAAGCCCTGGGCGAGCGGGGCGCCGTGACGCCGCAGCAGCGCCAGCTGCGCGTCGTCCTCGACGCCCTCGACGACGGTCGTCATCCCGAGCGCGGTGCCGAGCTCCAGGACGGCGGCGACGATCGCGGTCGAGCCCGGGTCCTCCGGCACGCGTCTGAGGAACGAGCGGTCGACCTTCAGCACCTGCACCGGCAGGTCGCGCAGGCGAGCGAGCGACGAATGGCCGCTGCCGAAGTCGTCGATCGCGATCGCGAGACCGGCCTCGTGCAGCTCGTCGAGCAGCGAGCTGTGGCGGCGCTCGTCGCTCAGCACGGCGGTCTCGGTCAGCTCGGCGCAGAACTGGCCGGGCGGCAGCTCGTGGCGGGCGATCGTCCGCGCGATCGAGTCGACGAGGTCGGGCTGGCGCAGCTGGCGCGGCGAGAGGTTGAAGCAGAGCCGCGGGCGGAAGCCCTCGCGCGCCCAGCGCGACGCCTGCCGGCAGAGCGCCTCGACGACCCAGCTGCCGATCCCCTCGATCAGGCCCGTCTCCTCCGCGACCGGGATGAAGCCGGCCGGCGGCACGAGCCCGTGCTCGGGGTCCTCCCAGCGCACGAGCGCCTCGACCGCGACCAGCACGCCGTCCTCGACGCGGTAGATCGGCTGGAAGTGGAGGCGCAGCTCGTCGCCGTCGATCGCGCGGCGCAGGCGGCTCGTGAGCGACAGCCGCTCGCGCGCCTCGGCGGCACCGCGCTCGTAGAAGACGACGGCGCCGCCGCCGCTGCGCTTGGCCTGGTGCATCGCCATGTCGGCGTGCTTGAAGAGGCTCTCGGCGTTGTTGGCGTTGCCGGGGAAGAGCGCGATCCCGATCGAGGCGCCGATGTGGAACTCCGCCCCGGCGACGGCGAACGGCTGCTCCAGCGCCGCCATCACGCGGTCGCCGGCGAGCTGCGCGACGACCTGCGCCTCCTCCGCGCCGCAGTCGAGCAGCAGCATGAACTCGTCGCCGCCCTGACGGGCGATCACGTCGCCCGCGCGCGTGAGCTGCGCGACGCGCTGCGCCGTCTCGCTGAGGACCGCGTCGCCGGCCGCGTGCCCGAGCGAGTCGTTGACGAGCTTGAAGTTGTCGAGGCCGACCTGCACGAGCGCGACCGAGCCGCCGGTGCGGCGGGCGCGCGCGAGGTCGCGCTGCAGCTGCTCCTCCAGCGGCGCGCGGTTCGGCAGGCCGGTGAGGCGGTCGTGGTGGGCGAGGTAGGCGAGCTGCGCCTCCGCGCGGCGCCGCTCGGTCACGTCCTCGCCCGAGCAGAGCACCGAGGCGACGGTGCCGGTCGCGTCGCGCACGACCGCGTTGCGCCATGCGATCTTGCGCTCCTCGCCGGCCTTCGTCAGCAGGAACGTCTCCCCCCGCTCGGCCGGCAGCTGCTCGCCGGCGAGCAGCTGCGCGAAGACGGCGCGCGCGTCGCGGCGGTCGCCGGGCGGCACGACGGTCTCGTTCCAGTCGCGGCCGACCAGCTCGTGCTCGGCGTAGCCGAGCAGCTCGCAGCCCTGGCGGTTGACCAGCTCGACGCGGCCGCCGGCGTCGAGCACGACGACGAGCGTGGAGGCGACCTCGAGGTAATGCTGGGCGCGGTCGCGCTCCTCGCGCAGCCGCCGTGCCGCCTCGACGCTGCTGGTCACGTCGGCGAACGTGCAGACGACGCCTCTGCGGCTGGTGCCGTGCGCGCCGCCGATCGGGCGCGCGAGGATCGTTATCCAGCGCTCGCGACCGGTCTCCGTCTCGCGGTGGAGCGTCGCCCGCACGGGCGCGCCGTGCCTCAGCGACCGCAGCGCGGGGTTGTCGCGCGGGGTGACGGGCTTGCCGCTGTCGTAGCGCAGCGACATCGTCGCGGGCGCCTGCGCGAGCTGCTCGACGTCGGCGAGCTGCTCCGGCGTCACGCCGAGGATCCGCAGCACGCTCGCGTTCCAGCTGACCGGATGGAGGTTCGCGTCGAGCACGAGGACGCCCTCCTCCAGCCCGTCGACGACGGCGCGGCTGAGCCGCTCGGCGGCGCGCAGCGCCTGCCGCGCGCGCTGCTGGGGAGCGGCGTCGACGACGAGGCCGCGGCTCACGAGGCGTCCGTCCCGCTTGCCCTCGCGGGGTCGTTCGCCGAATGGCGCGCTGAAGCTCGGACGAGAGCTCATCTCCACGGGTGCTCGGCAGAAGTCGGACCCGCTTGAGGCGTGGGCGACATGTCTCCCGGCTGACCGCGCACCGGGAGAGCGCGCGCACAGCGGGTAGGCGGCGCATCACGCAGCGTCGCCCGGCCGGTCATCGGGACCGGGCGGCGAACCGACGAACGGCGCGCGGAGCGTGGGCCGACTCGCCCACCCGCCCCCGCGCCGGAGGGAGGACTCATGGCTTCACGCCATTCGGTGGCGCGCTGGCTGACGGCCTGCGCCGCCACGATCGCGCTGCTCGCCGTGCTGGTGCCGGGCGCGCAGGCGCAGAACGGGGACGCCGGCCGGCCGCCGGCGCTCGCATGGGGCGACTGCTCCGCGATCGAGGGCGCCAACCCGCGCGCCGAGTGCGCGACCGCGACGGTGCCGAAGGACTACGGCCATCGCTCGCGCGGCACGCTCGACCTGTACGTCGCGAGACTGCCGGCGAAGAGACCGGAGTCGCGCATCGGCTCGCTGTTCGTGAACTTCGGCGGACCCGGCGGCACGGCCGCCGACCGCATCGCGACCGAGCCCGACACGACCGAGGAAGGAGCGACGTTCGCGGCGCTCAACGAGCGCTTCGACATCGTCGGCGTCGACCCGCGCGGCGTCGGCCTCAGCAGACCGTCGATCGACTGCAGAGCGAACCAGGAGACGCAGGGGGTCTACGCGCAGCCGTTCGAGCGGCCCGAGATCCTCGACCCGCGTGCCATGGTCGGGCGCGACGTCGACTACATCGCGCAGTGCGTGCGACTGAACCGCGACGTGCTGCCGTACGTCTCGACCGCGAACTTCGCGCGCGACCTCGACGGGCTGCGCGCGGCCGTCGGCGACGACAAGATGACGTACCTCGGCTTCTCCTACGGGACGTTCCTGGGGGCGACGTACGAGTCGATGTTCCCGCGCAATACGCGCGCGATCGTGCTCGACGGCGCGCTCGACCCCGACCAGTACGTCAACGACCCGCTCGCCTCGCTCGACGAGCAGTCGGCCGGCTTCGAGCGCGCGGTCGGACGCTTCCTGCAAGCCTGCGCCCGCGATCAGGCCGCCTGCGCCGGCTTCGGCGGCGACGACCCGTGGGATGCGCTGGAGCGGCTGATCGAGCAGGCGTACGCGTCGCCGATCCCGGCCGGTGACCGGCCGGCGATCGACGGCGACGACGTCAACGCGGCGGTCGTGCAGGCGGTCTACGCGAAGCAGCTGTGGCCGTTCCTGGCGCGCGCGCTCGCGGCGCTGGAGAGAGGCGACGGCAGCAGACTGCGCCAGCTCGTCGACATCTTCTACGGCGACAACGGCGACGGCACGTACGACCCGATCACCGACCGCTACTTCACGATCGGCGCGCTCGAGCAGCGCTATCCGCACGACCTGCGCACGTTCCTGCGCGAGGGCAGACGTTCCTACCAGCGCTACGACCACGCCTGGTGGAACCACGGCTACGTCGAGGCGGCATGGGGCTTCTACCCCGTCGAGCCGCGCGGCGTCTTCCGCGGCCCGTTCGTGAACCCGGCCGGCGCGCCGCCGACGCTCGTCGTCGGCACGACGTACGACCCGGCGACGCCGTACAAGGAGGCGAGACGGCTCGTCGGACAGCTCGGCAACGCGCGACTGCTGACGATGCGCGGCGACGGCCACACCGCCTACGGCGGCAACTCGCCGTGCATCGACGCGGCGGTCGACGCCTACCTGATCGACGGCACGCTGCCGGCGGAGGGGACGTCGTGCAGACAGGAGGTCCCGTTCGCCCAGCCGCAGCCGGCCGCGCCGGCGCCGCTGAGCGCGGTGGCCGACCGGCAGCAGGACGGTCCCGCGATCGCGGTCGCCCCGCACGTGAAGCCGGACTTCCGCTGAGGTGCGGTGCTCGGCGGCTGGGCGCTTCGTCGCTCAGCCGCCGCGCACGCTCAGCACGACCGCCGACGGGTGCGCGGCGTCGTGCAGCAGCTCGTGGTCGACCGCGACGAGCCTCGTCGCGGTCTGCGGCGGCTCGCCGGTGCCGGCGTTGCGCGCGTAGCGCGGGTGGGCGCCGCCCGCGACGAGCACGCGGACGCGGTGGCCGGCTCCGAAGCGGTGCGCGGTCGGCCACAGCTGGAAGCTGACGCGGCGGCTGCCGTCGGCCGCCGCGGGCGGCGCGTCGGCGGTGAGGCGGATCAGCGCGTCGCAGACGTTGAGCGAGCGCCCGTCGGGCTCGACGTCGCAGACGCGCACGAAGACGTCGGCGTAGGGGCTGCTCGTGCGCACGTGCAGGTCGGCCTCGACCGGCCCGAGCGCCTCGACGTCGTGCTCCAGCGGCGCCGTCGTGAAGGTGAGGACGTCGGCGCGCGCTTCGAGCGGGCGGTTGTCCGTCACCGGCTCGCGCGCGAGCAGGACAGGGCCGCCGAGCGCGGGCGTCGGGTCGTTGGGGTCGTAGCGGAAGCGGTCCGGTGCGGTGTCGCTCGCGGCCGCGTCGGCAGCGCCGCCGGGCTGGACGGCGACAGCCGTGGGATCCGGCGGCGGCGCCTCGGCGAGCCGACCGCCGCCGCGCAGGTGCAGCCGCCAGGGGCGGACGCCGGGCGGCGGCCAGTCGGGCAGCGCGCGCCAGGCGTTCTCACCGCCGACCCAGACGCGCACCGGGGCCTCGTCGAGCAGGCGGCGGTCGCCGGCCAGATGCGCCCGCAGCCACGCGATCCCCTCGCGCGTGCTGGCGGCGAGCAGGCCCGGAGAGGTGTGCGCCCACGGACCGACGACGAGCTGGGTCGTGCGGCCGGCTCTGCGCAGCGCGACGTAGTCCTCGATCAGCCACGGCAGGAAGATGTCCTGCCAGCCGCCGATCAGCTGGACCGGCGCGGTGACGCCGGCGACGTCGGCGGAGAAGTCGCGTTGGGTCCAGTACGGGTCGTCCGGTGCCGTGACGTCGAACCACTCGCGGAAGAACGGGACGGGCTCCCCGGCGACGAGCGCGTCGACCTCTTGCAACGGGAGCGCATCGAACGCGCGGGGGAGGCTGCGGCGCATCCCGAGGATCAGCCGCAGCGGCGCGAGCCGGCGCTCCTGCGCGGCGATGATCAGCATCCAGGAGAGCGCGGTGTCGAGCGAGATCGAGCCGCCGCCGTACGCCTGGCCGTGGAACTGCGAGGCGGTGATCGACGGCGCGAGCGCGCCGATCGAGCCGTCCGCCGCGCTCGCGACCGCCCACTGCGTGAGGCCCATGTAGCTGCTGCCGATCATCCCGACCGGCCCCTCGCACCACGGCTGGTCTCTCAGCCAGCGCAGCGTCGCGAGGCCATCGGCGCGCTCGTCGAACGGCGTGAACTCGCCGCCCGAGCCGAACGTCCCGCGCACGCTCTGCACGACCGTCTGGAAGCCGCGCTCGGCGAGCAGCCGCCCGTAGACGAAGCCGAAGAAGCCGCGCCGGCCGTACGGGGTGCGGATCAACACCGTCGGAGGGGGCGAATCGGTGCCGTCGGAGGGCTCCGCGCGCGCGATGTAACGATCTGCCAGCAGGACGACGCCGTCGTCCATCGTCGCCGGCAGGTCGCGCTCGACGACGACGTCCCGCGTCTGCGCGCGCGGCAGACGCAGCGAGCGCCCCGCGATCTCGCTCAGAAGGGTCATCGGCTGCCGTCCCCGATCTGCACGTCGTTCGACCGTAGCGCGTCGCTGCGCATCGCGACACCCGCCGCCGCCGCGCACGCGTGTACGCTCGCGCCCGCGACGCCGCCCAGCGGGGGCGGCACCGATGGAGGAGAACGGGCATGGCGGAGGCGGCTGCGTCGGGGTCGGGGCACGAGTCCCACTACCGGCGGAACGTGTGGGTGACGGCCGGCGTCGCCGCGATGGGCGGGGCGTTGTTCGGCTACGACACCGGCATGATCTCCGGCGCCCAGGTCTTCATCGAGCAGGACTTCGACGTCTCCTCGTCGGGGATCGGGCTCGTCGTCAGCGCCGTGACGGCGGGCGCGCTGCTCGGCGCGCTCGCGACCGGTCCGCTGACGCAGCGGATGTCGCGGCGGGCGATCATCCTGCTGGCGGCCGTCGTCTTCATCTTCGGCGCCGCGCTCGCCGCGGCGGCGCCGAACGTCGAGGTGCTGATCGGCGCGCGCCTGGTCATCGGCCTCGCGGTCGGGTTCGCCTCGACGGTCGTCCCGCTCTACATCTCCGAGGTCGTGCCGACCGCGAGACGCGGGTCGATGGTGGCGATGTTCCAGCTCGCGATCACTGCCGGCATCCTGCTCGCCTACCTCGTCAACGCCGTCTTCGCGGGCTCGGAGGAGTGGCGCGCCGTCTTCGCGCTCGCGGCGGTCCCCGCGACGGCGCTGTTCATCGGCATGCTGCTGCTGCCCAACAGCCCGCGCTGGCTCGTCGCGGTCGGCCGCGTGGACGACGCGCGCGAGGTGATGCAGCACGTTCGCGACCCCGACGACCCGGCGACCGAGCAGGAGCTGCAGGAGATCGTCGCCGCGGTCGACGAGGACGCCAGACGCGCGAAGCAGCCGCTCGCGCAGGCGCTCACCAGCCCGCTCGCGCGGACGATCCTGACCGTCGGGATCGGGCTCGGGATCTTCCAGCAGATCACCGGCATCAACACGATCATCTACTACGCGCCGACGATCCTGAAGGAGGCCGGGCTCGGCACCGAGACCGCCGCGTTGACGACGGTCGGGATCGGCGCGCTCAACTTCCTCGCGACGCTGTTCGCGCTGACCGTCGTCGACAGAATCGGCCGCCGCACGATCCTGATCGTCGGCATGACCGGCATGGTGCTGACGATGGCGGCGCTGTCGATCGTCTTCGCGATCGACGACTTCGACGGGATCGGCCAGATCGTCGCCGTCGCCTCGCTGTTCGGCTTCATCGCCTGCTTCGCGATCAGCTGGGGCTGGGGCTTCTGGGTGATGGCGTCGGAGATCTACCCGCTCTTCATCCGCGGCCAGGCGATCTCGATCGGCAACACGATCCAATGGGGGGCGAACTTCGTCATCTCGCTGCTGTTCCCGATCCTGCTCGCCTCGTGGGGCGGCGCGCCCGTCTTCGCGATGCTGGCTGCCTTCGGCATCGCCGCGCTGCTGTTCACGTGGCGGCTCGTGCCCGAGACGAACGGCAAGACGCTGGAGGAGATCGAGGCGGAGTGGCGCCGCCGCGCCGGCGTCAGAGACGAGCCGGCGGCAGCGCCCGCCTGACCCGCGCAGCAGCGGGCAATACCGGTGTATCCTCGTCGCATGGCGAAAGTGATGATCAGCCTCCCCGACGACCTGCTGGAGCGATTCGACACGTACGCCCAGCGGCGCAGAACGACCCGCAGCGGCCTGCTGCGGGAGCTGGCCGAGCACGAGCTGGCGGCCAACTCCGACGCCCGGCGCAGACGCGTCGACGAGCTGTTGGCGAACCCCGGCAACTACGGCGGCCACGGCACGAGATACGTGCGCGAGGACCGCAACCGCGACAACCCGTGAGCGTCCTGCTGCTCGACGCAAGCGTCTGGATCGCGTCGGTCGACGGTGATGACAGACACCATGCCGCCGCACGCGAGCTGATCGCGGACGGGCCGGGCGCGCGCGAGCTGGCGGCGCTCGATCTGACCGTGTTCGAGGTCGCGAACGTGGCGGTCCGCAGCTGGCGCGACGTCGCCCGCGCGACGCGTCTCGCCGAGCTGGTCGAGGTCTCATGCGCGTCGGACCTCGAGCGGATCGACGGCGAGACGGCGGCGTACACCGTCCGCATCGCCGACGAGCTGGGGTTGACCGCGTACGACGCGGCCTACGTGGCGGTCTCGCGGCGGCGCGGCTGGACGCTCGTCAGCTGCGACATGAAGGACCTCGTCGGACCGGGGCACGCCGTCGCACCGGACGACGTGCCGCCGCTCGCGAGCTGAGGTCCCGCGCCCGACGCCCGGTGGCGGCGCGCCGCAACGCGGCCGCGTGCCCGCGCCGCGGCGCCTCAGGCGGTCGTGAGCGCCGGGTCGGCGGTCTCGATCCGCAGGCCGTCGTCGCGGGTGAAGAAGTGGATCCGCTCGCGGCGGACCGCCAGCTCGACCGGCTGGCCGACGGCGACGGGGGCGCCGGCCTCCAACCGCGCGGTCAGCAGCGCGCGCGTGTCGCCGAGCAGCTGCGCGTCGCGCTCGCCGGTGAGGCCGCCGCGGCCGTCGAGGTCGAGCTGGGTCGCCTCGATCCCGAAGATGATGTGGATCTCCGAGCCGAGCCGCTCGACGACGTCCGGCACGACGCGCAGCCGCGGCAGCGCCGGATCGACGTCGGGCCCCGCGAGCAGGAAGTCGGTCGGGCGGATGCCGAGGATCACGTCGCGCTCGCCGACGCGCTCGCCGACCTCCGGCGCGAGCGCCAGCGACTCGGCGCCGAAGCGCACGACGTCGCCGGCGACCGTCCCCTCCAGCAGGTTCATCGCCGGTGAGCCGATGAAGCCCGCGACGAACGCGTTCGCGGGCCGCTCGAACAGCGTCTCGGGTGTGTCGCACTGCTGCAGCACGCCGCCGCGCAGCACCGCGACGCGCGAGCCGAGCGTCATCGCCTCGACCTGGTCGTGCGTCACGTACACGGTCGTGACCCCCAGCTGCTCGTGCAGCCGTGCCAGCTCCGCCCGCATCGCGACGCGCAGCTTCGCGTCGAGGTTGGAGAGCGGCTCGTCCATCAGGTACGCGGCCGGCTGACGCACCATCGCGCGGCCCATCGCGACGCGCTGGCGCTGACCGCCGGAGAGCTGCGCCGGCTTGCGGTCGAGGTACTCCGTCAGCCCGAGCGAGCGCGCGACGCGCTCGACCCGCTCGTTCATCTCCGCCTTCGCCATCTTGCGCAGCTTCAGCCCGAAGCCGATGTTCTCGCGCACCGACAGGTGCGGGTAGAGCGCGTAGTTCTGGAACACCATCGCGACGTCGCGGTCGCGCGGCTCCTCGTCGGTCACGTCGCGCTCGCCGATCTCGATCGTGCCGAAGGTGACGTCCTCCAGCCCCGCGATCATCCGCAGCAGCGTCGACTTGCCGCAGCCGGACGGGCCGACGAGCACCATGAACTCGCCGTCGGCGATCTCCAGGTCGACGCCGTCGACCGCGAGCGCACCGCTGCCGTCGTACTCCTTGCAAACGTCGGTCAGCCTGATCGCGGCCATCGGGTCCTCCAGTCAGTGCACAAGGTCATGTCATGCGCCCGCGGGCAGCCACGGGCCAACGGTCGACGACGTGGCCCCGCTCGACGACGGTGACGGCGTCGAACAGGTTCACGACGGGGCAGATGTGGTTCGGCGCGATCGCGACGCGCGTCCCGACGGCGACGTCGGCGCCGGCCGGCAGCGCGACGAGGCCGTGCTCCTCGCTCGCGCGCGCGACCGGCCAGCCGCTCGGGGCGACGGCGCCGAAGTCGCCGTCGGCGCCGGGCACGATCATGCGGTCCGACGTCAGCGCCTTCGCGCCCGCGTCGACGCACGCGACGCCAGCCGAGGGGCGGCTGACGACCGTCGCCAGCACGGTCGCGGCGAGATCTCCGGCCGTCGCGCTGCCGTGCGCGACCTGGCTGCGGTCGTTGAAGACGTAGGTGCCGGGGCGGATCTCGGTGACGCCGGGATGGCCGGCGGCGAAGCGTGCGGTCGCGGTCGACCCCATCGAGACGACGGGGCAGTCGACGCCGGCCGCGCGGATCGCCGCGGCGCTCGCGACCATCGCCTCGCAGGCGTCGGCGGCGGCGCGCTCCAGCTCCGCCTCCGAGGCGGCCTGGTAGGCCTGCCCCTCGTGCGTCATCACGCCCTCGAAGCGCAGGCCGGGCAGCGCCGCGACCGCTCGCGCCAGCTCGACCAGCGCCGCGGACGCCGGTTCGAGGCCGAGCCGGTGCATGCCGGTGTCGACCTCCACGCGCACGCCGACCTCGACGCCGGCTGCGGCGACCGCATCCGAGATCCCCGTCGCGGTCTCCACAGCGTCGACCGCGACCGCGATGCAGCCGCCGGGCTCCGAGGCGAGCCGCCGCGCCAGCGCGACGAGGCGCGCGAGCTTCAGCTCGCCGACGAGCGGATAGGCGATCAGCAGATCGGTCACGCCGGCGTCCGCGAAGACCTCGGCCTCGCCGAGCTTGGCGACCGTCAGGCCGGCGGCGCCGGCGTCGAGCTGCATCCGCGCGACCTGCGGCAGCTTGTGCGTCTTGGCGTGCGGTCGCAGCGCGACGCCGGCGTCGCGCGCGAGCGCGGCCATCGCCTCGACGTTCGCGCGCAGCACGTCGCGGTCGACGACCAGCGCCGGCGTGTCGACCGCGTCAAGCGTCACGCGGGCTCCCCCGCGCCGGACGTGCCGACCGCGCCGACCGCAGCGCCGGACGCCGTCTCGACCCACCCGAGCTGGCGCGACAGCTCGGCGGTCGCGCTGCGCAGCGCCTCCAGCGCCCGCTCGCCGACCTCGTCGTCGTAGCGCGGCGTCGGTATCGAGACCGACATCGCGGCGATCGTGTCGCCGCGCGGGCCGTGCACCGGCATCGCGATGCAACGACAGCCGAGCACGTACTCCTCATCGTCGGTCCCGTAGCCGCGCTCGCCGATCTCGCGCAGGCCGTCGAGCAGGTCGTCGACGTCGATGATCGTCGCGGGCGTGAAGCGGGGCAGCTCGACCGAGCGCAGCCGCTGCTCCGCGTCGGCGAGGTCGAGCTGCGCGAGCAGCGTCTTGCCGACGCCGGTGCCGTGCGCGAACAGCCGCTTGCCGACCTCGGAGACGAGCTTCATCGGGTGCGGCGACTCGCTGATCGCGAGGTACACGACCTCCATCGCCTCCAGCTGTGCGAGCTGCACCGTCTCGCCGGTCTGCTCGACGAGCCGGTCCATCAGCGGCTGCGCAAGCGAGACGAGGTCGCCCTCGCGCTCGCTGGCGCGCGCCAGCTCCCGCATCCGCGAGCCGATCCGGTAGCGCTTGTCGCCCTCGTCGTACTCGACGAAGCGACGGCGGGCCATCGTCCGCAGCAGGTTGGAGGTGGACGAGCGCGGCATCTCCAGCTCGTCCGCGATGTCCATCAGCCGCATCGGCTCACGCCCCGCCAGCAGCTCCAGCACGACCAGCACGCGGTCCGCGGACTTGACGGTCGTGAAGGCGGCCTCCTCAGCCGTTCCCCCGTTCTTCATGGCTGGCGTTCCTTCCGAGCGTCGTGGACGATGGCTCCGGCGCGCACGGTCAGCGCCGCTCGCAGCCGGCGGCTTCCCGAGAACGTCCCCCCGCGGGTGTCCGCGTACGCGATCGGACCTTCGACCAGCTCGAACGCGGCGACGTCGGCGGGTGCCCCGATGCGGAGCGTACCGACGCCGTCAGCGGCGAGCCCCGCGTGCTGCGCCGGCTTCAGCGTCGTGCGGGCGATCACGTCGTCGACGTCCATCCCGAGCGCGAGGAACTTCGACATCACCGCCGGCAGGTCGCCGATCGCGTCGAGCGAGTAGGCGTGCACGTCGCTGCTGATCGTGTCGGGCAGGAAGCCGGCGGCGAGCATCTCGGTCGCGACCTCCGCGTCGAACGCCGACATCCCGTGCGCCACGTCGAAGACGACGCCGCGCTCGCGCGCGGCGAGAACCGACTCGCGCACGCGGCCGTCGAGGAAGAGGCGGTTGTCCTCGAAGCCGGTGAAGCAGTGCGTCAGCACGTCGCCCGCGTGCAGCTGGGCCATGATCTCGTCGCTCCCGGGCGGCGCCGGGCCGAGGTGGATCATCAGCGGCAGGCCGAGCCGGTCGGCGACGCGGCGCGCGCGCAGCATCGGCTCCGCGCCGCTGGCCCCGACGACGTTGCCCGACGCGCGCACCTTGATCCCGATCACGAGGTCGGCGTGCTCCGTCGCGCAGATCGCCGCGACCTCCTCGTCGCAGTAGGCGAGGTTCTCCAGCTCGCCCGCGAGCAGGATCGACGTCGCGCCGATCGAGGAGATGTTGAGGAACGCGCGCACGCGCGCCGTCGCGCGGTCGATCGTGCCGCGCCGGAACGCGCCGAACAGGTGGCCGCCGGCGCTGCCGGTGTCGACGAACGTCGTCGTGCCGGAGGCGGGGCCGACGACGTCGGGGTCGACGCCGAGGTCCTGCCCGACGAAGACGTGCGCGTGCAGGTCGACGAGACCGGGCGTCACGAGCAGGCCGGAGACGTCGACCGTCTCGACGCCGTCCGGGCAGATCGGCGCCTCCTCGACGGCGGCGATGCGCCCGTCGACGACGAGCACGTCGGCGCGGCGGCGCGTCTCGCCGCGGGCCTCCGGGTCGACGACCGTGCCGCCGTGCAGGAGCAGAGCGTCCACGCCTACATCCCCAGCAGCTCGCCGCCGTCGACGACGAGGTCCTGCATCACGATGTGGGCGGCCCCGGGCGAGAGCAGGAAGCGGGTCGCGACGGCGATGTCCTCGCTGGTCGCGACGCGGCCGACCGGGATCCGCGGCCGGAGTGCGAGCGCGCTGCCCTGCGCGAGGTCGTCGACCGACGAGTGGTCGCTCGCCAGCTCACGCATCATCGGCGTGTCGGTCGGGCCGGGCGAGACGGTGTTGATCCGCACGCCGTCGCCGGCGACCTCCATCGCCAGCACGCGCAGCGCCTGCCGGAGGCCCGCCTTCGAGGCCGAGTACGCCGCCTGCCGCATCCGCGGCATCCGCGCCGCGATCGAGGCGATGCCGACGATCGCGCCGCCGCCGCTCGACGCCATCGCGCCCGCGTAGAGCTGCGCCGCGTGGTAGCAGCCGACGAGGTTGATCCGCAGGATCCGCTCCATCTCCTCGCGCTCCAGCTCCAGCGACGGCGACGCGCTGAAGACGCCGCCGGGGATCGCGACGCGCGTCGCCTCGCGGCTGGCCGCGAACAGCTCCTGCACCGACGCCGGCTCAGCGAGGTCGACCCGGCGGGCGACGCACTCGGCGTCACCGGAGCCTGCGGCCGCCGTCTCCTGCGCCAGCTCGAGGTCGACGTCGGCGACGACGAGTCGCTCGACGCCTTCGTCCCGCGCCAGCTCGACCGCGATCGCGCGGCCGATGCCACGCCCCCCTCCGACCACTACCGCCGTCCCGGTCATGCGTCCGTGTCCTTCCTGTCTGCCTTCGTGTGAGCTGAAGTCGGGTCCGTCCGCCGCAGCGCCGCGGCGAGGGCGGCCGCGACGACGGCCGCCTCGCCGTCGCGCAGGTGCGTCGGGGTGACGCGCAGCGCGCCGCGCCAGGCGACCGCCTCGTCAAGCGCGATCGGCGGCGCGCCGGCGGCGAGCGCACGCACGACGTCGTAGGCGCCGAGCCCGAGCGCCGGCTCGTCGAGCGCGATCTCGGCGATCGGCCAGCCGCGCTCGCGGCCGTCGGCCGGCAGCACGCGCGCGTCGGCGCCGGGGATCCCGGCGAGCGCGTCGACCACCGTCTGCGCGGCGGCGCGCCAGCGCGCCTGGTCGGCGGCGTGGTCGCGCGCGACGTACGCCCGCAGCGCGGCGAGCAGGCCGGCGATCTCCTCCTTGCCGACCTTGAGCGCGCGGCCGATGCCCTGGTGCGGCGGGCCGGCGACGGTGCCGCCGGCGATCAGCGGCGCGCCGTGCCACGTCTCGACGCGCACGTCCTGGTCCTGCTGCTGGAGCGCGACCGAGCGCAGCAGGTCGGCGCGGCCGTAGAGGAAGCCCGACGCGGCCGGGCCGCCGATCCACTTCCCGCCGCTGACGGCGACGAGGTCGACGCCGAGGTCGGCGAAGCGGCGCAGGTTCTCGACCGGCGGGATCGCGAGCGACGCGTCGAGGATCACCGGCACGCCGCGCGCGTGCGCGATCGCGACGACCTGCTCCAGCGGAAGCGCGTTCGCGCCGCTGTTGGAGAAGTAGAGGACGGCGGCGGTCCGCTCGCCGATCGCGGCGTCGAGCTCGTACGGGAAGGTGAGGTCGTGGAAGCCGATCTCGACCAGCCGCGCGCCCGACGCGCGCACGGCGTGGTCGTAGGCGATCCGCTGGCCGCGGTGGACGACGATCTCGTCGCGCATGCCGTCGGTGAACGGCAGCCGGTTCATCAGCGCCGGGTCGTCGCCCGCGATGCAGGCGGCGGCGGCGAGCATCAGCCCGGCCGCCGCGCCGTTGGTGACGTAGCCCGCCTCGGCGCCGGTCAGCGCCGCGATCTCGGCGCCGGCGGCGCGCTGCAGCTCGTGCATCGGCAGGTAGACGGCGGCCGCCTCGGCCATCGCGGCGAGCACGTCCGCCGACGGCGTCGAGGAGCCGAGCCGCGTCGCCGGGCCGACCGCGTTGATCAGCGGGCGCACGCCGAGGCTGTCGAGCAGCGCGGTCACGCTCCGACCCGGCTGAGGTCCCACGCGAACGCCTTGCCCGGGTTCGCGACCGTCATCGTGTGGATGTCCTCCTCGCTGACGCCGCGCTCGCGCAGCATCGGCAGGAAGTTGACGATCACGTTGTCGTAGCCGCAGCCGTCGTAGAAGGCGAGCTGGCCCAGCTCGCAGATGTCGTTCGACAGCATGACCTGGCCGGCGAGCCCTTCCGCGCACAGCCCCGCGACGTTGTCGGCGCGGACCGACAGCGGCGCGTAGCCGCCGATGAAGGCGAGGTTGTCGACGTCGAGCCAGGCGCCGCGCTCGGCGATCGGCAGCCAGTGGCGGATGCCGGGCCGGTCGCCGAGGTGGGAGATGATCACCGCGGCGGCCGGAACCCCCTCCTCGGCGAGCAGGTCGAGCTGCTCGATCGCCAGCTCGCCCCAGTGCGTCGTGTGCGTCATGATCGGCACGCCGGTGCGGCGGTGCGCACGGCCGGCGGCACGGAAGACGCGCTCCTGCGCCGGCGTCACGTGGTGGCGCTCGGTTCCGATCTCGCCGATGAAGCCGGGCTTGACGCCGGTCCCGTCGACCCCGTCGACCAGCTCGGTGACGAGCCGGTCGGCGAGCTGGTCGGGCATCTCCTCCAGCACGTAGTCCGGGTAGACGCGCTCGCGGTACCAGCCGGCGCCCATCACGACGTGGACGCCGCTGCGCTCGCTGATCCGCTTCAGGGCCGCCGGAGCGCGCGCAAGCCCGATGTTGGTCGGGTCGCAGATCGTCCCGCCGCCGGCCGCCTTGTAGCGCGCCGCCTCTCTGACGGCCAGCTCCTCGTCGTCGAGGATCGCGTCGTACAGCTCGCGGATCCCCCACCCGTCGACGAGCAGGTGGTCGTGGCTGAGCGTCACGCCCATCTGCTCGGGCGCGATCGGCCCGAGCACGGTCATGACCCGTTCACTGCTGTTCATCGAACGCTCCCGCGGGCGAGCCCGCTGACGATGTAGCGCTGGAAGACGACGGCGATCAGCACCGGTGGGATGAGGCTGAAGATCGACGCGGCGGCCAGCGTGGTCCATGAGAACTGCTGCAGGTTCTGCAGCCCTGCGACGACCGGCGGAGCGGTCAGCTCGTTCGTCAGCACGAGCGCGTAGAAGAACTCGCTCCACGCTTCGAGGAAGACGAGCAGCCCGGCCGCGATCAGCCCCGGCCGCGCGAGCGGCAGGACGATCGAGATCAGGCACTTCAGGCGCGAGGCGCCGTCGAGCATCGCCGCCTCCTCCAGCTCCTTCGGCACGCTGTCGAAGTACGACTTCAACAGCCAGATCGCCAACGGCAGCGTGAAGACGAGGTAGCTGATGATCAGCGCCGGAGCGGTGTTCAGCAGCTCCGTCTTGCGGAAGAAGACGAAGAACGGCGAGACGATCGCGATCGCGGGCACCACCCGCGAGGCGAGCAGCCCGAGATAGGCGATCTTCGCCCCGCGGAACGGATAGCGGGAGAAGGCGTACGCCGCCGCACCTCCAACGACGAGGTTGATGAAGACGACGACGAGGCCGACCATCACGCTCCGCCCCATCGCCGGCATCAGCCGCTCGACGGCGTTCGTGCTGGAGACGCTGACGCCTCTGGCGGCGTCGTCGCTGAACGGCGTCGAGTCGCCCTTGAGGATCGCCGTGTAGTTCTTCAGCGTCGGCTCCTCGGGCACCCAGTGATACGGCACTCTGCCGACCTCGGAGGGCTTCATGAAGCTGCTGGTGACGGTGAAGTACAGCGGGAACAGGACCCAGATCGCGAACAGCGCGACGCCGACGTAGATCAAGAACTGGCGCAGCGGGCGCCGTCTCGCGCTGCGGCGTCTGCGCCCGCTCGCGGCCCGCTCTCTCATCGCGACGGCGCTCATGAGACGCCCTTCGTCACGTCGTCGGAGCGGTAGATCACTTTCACGAACAGCAGTCCGATCAGCAGCGCGACGACGCCGAGCACCACCGCGGTGGCGGAGCCGAGGCCGACGTTCGTGTACACGAACAGTTGCTCGTAGAGGAAGATCGACAGCACCTCGGTCGCGTTGCCGGGACCGCCCTGCGTCAGCGCGTAGATGACGTCGAACTGCATGAAGCCGAAGATCACGTTGATGACGATCACGACGACGATCACGGGCTTGAGCCACGGCAGCGTGATCAGGCGGAAGCGCTGCCACGCGGTCGCGCCGTCGACCTTCGCCGCCTCCGGCAGCTCATGCGGGATCGTCTGCAGGCCGGCGAGGAACAGCAGCGCAGCGAACGACGCCTGACGCCATGCGGCTGCGAGCACGGAGATGATCAGCGCGCCGGTGTCGCTCGACAGCCACGCCTTGTACTCGTCGATCACGCCGATTTGGTAAAGCGCGCCGTTGAGCGCGCCGACGTCGCCGTCGGCGAACCACTTCCAGATGATGCCGGCGATCACCCACGGGCACGCCCACGGGACGATCAGCAGCGTGCGCGCGAGCCAGCGGCCGCGGAAGCGCTCGTTCAGCAGCAGCGCGAATGCGAGGCCGAGCACGGTCGAGACGACCAGGAACGCGATCGCGTAGACGGCCGTCAGCCACAGCGAGTGGACGAAGTCCGGGTTCTCGATCAGCAGCTTGAAGTTTCTGAGCCCGACCCATCTCGTGTCGCCGTTGAGTGCGACTCTCTGGAGCGAGTAGATCAGCGTCTGGATCGCCGGCCAGGCGATCAGACCGAGCACGACGATCAGCGCAGGCAGCGCCAGGTAGAGGCCGAACCGCCTGTCCGCCGCGGCGCGGCGCGAGCGACGTCGCGCTCGCGTCCGCGCCGGCTGGGACCGGACGGGTGGCCGGGGTGCCGCCGTGCTGTCAGCCTGCGGCGGCAAAGCTCTTCGCGTCGTCGGCGAGCGACGAGATCGTGTCCTTCACGCTCGCCTGGCCGAGCAGCATCGCCTGGATGCGGTCGCCGACCTTCGTCTGGAAGGACGAGTACCACGGCAGCACGCGGGCGGGGACGACCTGCGAGGCCTCGAACGCTCTCTCCAGCTCGCCGAGGTCGTAGTAGGCGGGGAACGCTCTTCTGAACTGCGGGTCCTTGAAGAGGCCGGGGTAGGGCCCGAGCAGCGCGGCCGACTCGGCCCACGATATGAACGTGCCGTAGCGGCCGTCCTTGTCCTTCCAGCCGTAGAACTTGAGCAGCTCCCACGCTCTGTCGGCACGACCGCCGTCGGCCTTGGTGCCCATCTGGACGACCTCGCCGATCTGGAGGCTCTCGCCCGAGCTGCCGGGGATCCGGTAGCTCATCGTGACGTTTCTCGACTGCGGTCCTCTGGCGTTGCGGATCTCCTTGAGGAAGTAGTGGTGCAGGGTGAAGAAGCTGGAGGTGCCCTGCGCCATCGCCGCGACGTGCTTGCCGGGATCGTCGGTGAGGATCGATCTGGCGGTGAGGCCGTCCTGGTACATCGACGTCCACCAGTCGAGGACGCCCTCGGTCTTGGGGTCGTCCTGGAACGTCGGGTTGCCGTCGTCGTCGAACGGGACGATGCCCTCGGAGACGAGGTAGAGGATGAAGTACTCCTCCGAGAACTGCTTGGTCCAGTAGGCGGCGTAGGGGGCGCGGACGCCGCCGGCCTTGAGCTTCTCGCACTGGTCGTAGATCTCGCTGTACGACTGCGGCGCGGCGGAGATGCCGTTCTCTCTCAGCTGCGCCTCGTTGTACATCAGGAGGTGCACGGCGGAGAAGTACGGGACCGAGACGATGCGGCCGTCGGGCAGCTTGTGCCGCGCGGCGGAGGTCTCGAACATGTCCGCGAGCATCTCCTCGACGCCCGGGAGGTCGTTCAGCTCCTTCGCCCAGCCGGCGTCGACGAACTTCGTCGAGTTGTACGCGAAGTTGTAGTAGGCGTCGATCTCCTGGCCGCCTTGCAGGCGCGTCTGGATCGCGGGCCCGTAGCCGATGTTGGGGATCAGTGTGAGGTCGACCTGGTTGCCGTACTGCTGCTTGAACGCGGCCAGGTTCTCTCTGATCTGGTCCGGATACGCCTCCCACGCGGTCATCGCGAGCGCGCCGGTGTACGCCTCGGAGGTGCCGCCGGAGTCGCCGCTCGTGCTGGCCGAGCTGTCGTCGTCGCCGCTCCCGCAGGCGGAGAGCAGGCCCATCGCCGGCAGCGCGATGCCGGCGGCCGCAGCACCGCGCAGCAGCGTGGCGCGCGAGACCTTCAAGCCCTGTTCGGCGTCGGCGCGCTCACGCGCGTCGGCGTCCTGATGGTCGTGCATCCCTCTTCCCTCTCGTTCGTCCTCGACGCGAACCCTCGGACAAGATTTGATTCATATACGTGAATCAAGATTCTTGTATGGGTATTGTTACGGGGAACCGCCGCCGAGGTCAAGAGTCCCGGCACAATTTTGTTCTCACACGAGAATCTGCGTACTCATACTTGAATCGAGCGCGGATGTCGAGATAGGCTCGCGCCATGTTCCACACGCTCACCGCGTGCCCGGTCGCGGTCCACGAGGTGCCCACCTCGAAGGTCTTCTTCGGCCGTGACGACGACGCGATCCACGCACTGACGTTCTACGTCTGGATCGTCCGCGGACCCAACGGCGTCGGCCTCGTCGACGCCGGCCTGCCGCCGCACGCCGACGACCTCGCGGCATTGCGTACGACCGGCGTCTACCGCGACGTCGTCCCGCTCGCCGACGTGCTCGCGCAGCACGCGCTGACGCCCGCCGACGTCGACTGGTGCTGCATCACGCAGCCGGTCACGTACCACTCCGGCGGCGTGCTCCCCGAGCTGCTGCCGCACGCGCAGGTGTACCTCTCGCGCGCCGGCATGACCGAGCTGCTGTGCGACCCGCCCGGCCACCCGCCGACCGAGTTCTTCTTCACCGCGCGCTCGTGGGCCTACCTGCGCGAGCTGGCGATCGACGGACGGCTGCACGTCGTCGACGAGCCGACCGAGGTCGTGCCCGGCGTCGTCTTCGAGACGACCGGCGGCCACCACCCCGGCTCGGCCGGCGTGAGAGTGCAGACCGCCGACGGCCTCGCCGGGATTCTCGAGACGGCGTTCGTGCAGGAGAACGTCGATGCCGAGATCCCTGTCGGGATCGCCGAGGACGTCGCCCGCTGCCGCCGCGAGATCAAACGTTGGAAGCAGACGTGCGACGTCGTGCTCGCCGACCACGAGCCGGCGCTGGCGGAGCGCTACCGCGGCCGATGAGCCAGAGGAGCGGCCGACTACGGCGTTATGTCAACCGCGCGCCCCGTGCGCGCGGACTCGAACGCGGCGAGCGCGACGCGCAGCGCGCGCAGGCCGTCGCGGCCGGTGACGGACGGCTCGCGGCGCTCGCGGATCGCGGCGGCGAACTCGGCGACCTCGGCGCCGAGCCAGTCGTCGCGGCGCTGGTGCTGGTCGAACGCGCTGCGCGCGGTCTGCGCCTCGATCGATCTCCACGTCTCGATGCGGACGTGGCCGTGCGTGCCCTGGATCGCCAGCTCGACGATCCCGTCGCCGTCGTAGCCGGTCACGAACGAGGCGGCGGAGGTGCCGACGGCGCCGTTGGCAAACGTCAGCGTCACCGCGGCGGCGACGTCGGCGGGCTCGGCGCCGCGCAGAGCGCGCTCGTGCACGCTCGCCTGGACGCGCACGATCGGGCTGTCGAGCAGCCAGGCGAGGCGGTCGAAGCTGTGGTGCATCTGCAGCTGCACGACGCCGCCGCCGGCCGCGCGATCCCAGTACCAGTCGGGACCGTCGGGAGCGCTGTCGACGATGATGTCGGTCGCGAGCACCGGCGCGCCCAGCTCTCCGGCGGCGAGCATCCGCTTGGCGGTCGTCAGCTCGACGTGGAAGCGGTGACTGAAGCCGACCATCAGCCGCACGCCCGCGCGCTCCACCGCCGCGAGGATCCGCTCGCCCTCCGCCAGCGTCTCGCACAGCGGCTTGTCGATCAGCACGTGCAGCCCCGCCTCCGCGGCAGCGCACGCGGCCGCGGCGTGGAGGTGGTTGGGCAGGCCGACGTAGACCGCGTCGACCTCGCCGCCGGCGACCAGCTCCTCCCACGTCGCAACCGCGGAGCAGCCGAACGCCTGCCCCAGCCGCTCGCGCTGCGCCGGGTTCGCGTCCGCGATCGCGCGCACCTCGATCCCGTCGAGTCGCGCCACCGTCGCGGCGATCCGCTCGCCCATGATCCCGCCGCCGGCGATCCCGAGCCGGATCACCTCGCCAGTCGCAGCTCCCATCCCGTCTCCGTTCCCATTTGTGAATCGAGAATCTGGTACGGGAATTCTACGGCGAAGCCGCCTTACGAGCCGATGTCGTCCTTCGCCTTCCTCAGCCAGTCGGCGAGCTGCTGGCCGCCTTGGCCGATCGTCTCGCCCGCGTCGCGGAAGGCGTCCTTGAAGCGGTCGCTGTAGAACGAGACCGCCTCGCCGCTCTCCGCTCTGACGCTGACCGGATCGTCGCGCTTGACGTAGTCGCCACCGACGATGCGGTCGAACTCGCCGGAGCGGACCCACAGCATCAGCTCGCGCGTGCGCCGCACCGGCAGCGGGTGCGTCAGGCCGAGGTCGAGCAGCAGCCGCGTCAGGCGTTCTATCCCGTTGCCTCTCTCGGCGTAGTCCATGCTCTGCGTCATGAAGGCGTCGAGGTCGAGCTCGTCGACCATCGTGCCGGCGGTGATCGACATCAGCGTGCGGCAGACCGCGAGCGGGTCGCGCGTGACGAGCGCGGCGGCGCGGTCGCAGCTCAGCTCGGTCGCGCGGTACCACTCCAGCAGCGCCGTGCGGACCGGCATCAGCGGCAGCGGCATGCGCGCGGCGGCAGTCAGCCGCAGCAGGATCAGCAGCGCGGTGCGGTAGAGCTGGTGGTCGGCGAGGATGTGCGCCGCCTCGTGCGCGAAGACGGCACGCCGCTGCGGCGCGTCGAGCAGCTGCAGCAGCTCCGACTGGACGACGACGATCGGGTTCTTCGCGCCGATCGCGAACGCGTTCGGCTCAGGCGTCTGCATGACGTAGAGCGGCGGCGTCGAGGCGATGTCGAGCGTCGAGTAGGCGAAGACGTGATCGGACCAGACGTCGGGCAGCTGCTGCTCGCCGAGCCGCACCGAGGCGCCGAGCGACGCCTGCCGCAGTGCGCGCTCGTAGCCGAGCTGGATCAGCATCCGCACGACCTTGTCGAGGTACGGCACCGAGGCCAGCGCGGCGGTAGCGGCGCGGTCGGCCGGGTGCTGCCAGGCACGCGGCGAGATGTCCTTCAGCTGGTAGCCCTTGACGGGTGCGTCAGACGAGGTCATCCACGCCACGATACGCGCTCCGCATAAGCGCAGCTAACGCTTGTGCCGCCGCGCGTCAGCGGAGGAGCGCGTAGCGCTGAAAGCGCGCCGCTTCCGGGATCACCTGCGCGGCGTCCTGGCCCATCCACTGCTCGATCACGCTCGCGTAGAGCGCGCGGAAGTCGCTCGTCGGCAGCAGGTTGCCCTCGACGTCGAGTCTGCTGAGACCGGGGAACTCGCCGACCCAGCCGCCGCGCACGCGCGTACCCAGCAGGAAGCCGACGCCGCCGGCGCCGTGGTCGGTGCCGGCCGAGCCGTTCTCCTCGGGTCGGCGCCCGAACTCGCTCCAGGCGATCGTCAGCACGCGATCGGCGAGGCCGGGGCGCGACTCCAGGTCGGCCTGGAACGCCGCGAGCGCCGCGCCGGCTTCGGCGATCTGCTCGGTGAACGTGTCGCGCTGGCCGGCGTGCGTGTCGAAGTCGGCGGTCGCGTCGACCGTCGCGCAGCGGATCGGCAGCCCGGCCGCGAGCAGGCGCACGACGTCGCGCAGCCGCTGCCCGAGTCTGCCCGCCGGGTAGCTGACCGACGTGCCCGGCAGCGGCGCCGACAGCGCCGCGCGCAGGTCGGCCGCGTCGCGGTGCATCGCGCGCGCCGGGCCGAGCACCGGGTCGGTCGACGTCAGGCGGCCGATCGCCGCGTGGCCGCGCACCAGCTCGTCCTTGAACGGCCCGCCCTCGATCCCGGGCGAGACGAAGTCGTACGCCTGCGGCGCCTCCGCCGCGGCGACCGCGACCCGCGCGCTCGCGAGCGACGGCGACAGCGTCGGCCCGACCGTGAAGCCCTGGACCGGGTTGTGGTCCTCGCCGACGATGTCGAGGTAGCGGCCGAGCCAGCCGGTCGCGCTGTCCGGGTCGGTCGCGCCGACCTCGTAGAAGTGGCGCGAGGTGAAGTGCGAGCCGTTCGCGTGCTCGTAGCCGATCGCCGGGAAGACGGTCAGCCGGCCGCGGTCGTGCAGCTCCTTGAACGCCGCTGCCGACGGATGCCAGCGCATCGCGGTCGTCCCGCTCGCGGGCAGCGTGGCGGCCGGTTCGACGAACAGCGACGGGCGCAGCGCTCTCGTGTAGCGCGGATCCTCGACCGGCGCCAGCAGCGCGATCGAGTCGACGCCTCCGGAGAGGAAGACGGAGACGATCACGGGCGCGTCGGGGGCGGCCGCCGCGGCGGCGTCGAGCCCCTCGGCGAACGCCTGCGGGGCGAGCGCGCGGCCCCCGAAGATCGTCAGCGCGAGGCCAGCTCCGCCGAGCAGCAGCGAGCGGCGCGTCATCCCGGTGCCGGCCGGGAGCGGCATCCCCGGCTCGATCGCGGGGAGGCCGTCGCCGGCGGTGGCACGGCCGCTGCGGGCTGCGCTCGCGCGGGTGAACTCGTCGCAGGAGCGGTGCATCAGCAGACCTGTGCGTCGGGGGACGTGATCGCGAGATGGCGGAGGATCGTCTGGCGCAGCGCGTTGCGCCCGCTCGCGCTGACGCCGGTCGAGAGGCGGCCGATCCGCTCGGCGGTCTCGACCAGCACCGCGACGGTGTCGCCGTGGAGCGGCGGGTCGTCCCAGAAGCGCAGCGCCATCGCGACCGCCTGCTGCGGTGTCTCGTCCGCCGGGTACGGGCTCTCGGCGGTCAGGTGACGGCCCTTGAGCGCGAGGTCGGCGAGCTTCCAGCGGGCGTGCAACGTCGAGGTGTCGAGCCAGCGGTCCTCGCGCCAGCCGGCGATCGTCGGCGGGTAGTGGAGCCGCTGGCCGGCGTTGGCGGTGTAGCCGGTCCAGCCGATCGCCTCGATCCCGGCGCCGAGCGCGCGCATCAGCCCGGCGGCATAGACGACCGGCGGCTTGACGAGCGGCGGCCCCTCGTAGACCGCGGGGTGCGTGAGGATCGCCTCGACGACCGGCATGACCGCGTGCCCGCGCTCGACGTAGAGCCGTTCGAGCAGGACCCGCTGGTCGGGCGGCGGCGGCTGCGCGACGAACGCCGACCACAGCTTCAGCACGAAGAACGACGGGTGCAGGCGGTGCGTGATGCAGGCGTCGACGACGTCGTCGGGATCGTACGGCGCGACTCTGCCGAAGATCTCCTTGTTCGTCGTGTCGTGCCACTGCGGGTCGAACCAGAAGCTCTGCCAGCCGTTCGGCTGCCGGAAGTCGCCCTCGTAGCCGGTCAGACCGCGCGCGGCCTCGCGGATGTCGCGCTCGGCGTACGCACCACGGTCGGGGCCGAGCGTGAACAGCTCCATCAGCTCGCGCGCGAAGTTCTCGTTCGGGCGGTGGCGCTGGTTGCCGACGCCGTTGAGGCGGACGAGCATCGCGCCGTCCTCCATCACCATCCGCGCGAGGTCGCGGAACGAGCCGCGGCCGTGCGTGCGAAAGAGCTCGACGTGTCTCGCCAGCAGCGTGTATTGGCCGACGTTGTCGTCGCTGATGCCGAACCAGTCGTGCCACAGCAGTGCCATCCGCTCGACGAACGGCTGCGTCGAGCGCACCATCCGGTCGAGCCAGGCGAGGTGGTCGTGCTCGAATCTGACGCCGGGCTCGAGTCTGTCGTCGAACTCGGTGTACGGCGCCGGGCCGACGAGCTGGGCGGGACCGCTGGCGCGCGTGAGCGCCGTGACCGCGCCGTCGAGCCCGAGCGCGGCCAGCTGCGCCGCCTCGCCCCGACGTGGCCCGAAGCCGGCGCGCCACTGCAGCCGCGTCGCCTGCGCGACGCCGAACGGGCCGTCGTAGCGGAGCAGGCCGGGCGGCCGCGGGACGGACGGCGGCTGCTCCGGCGGAGGCGTGCCCGGCGGCTGCTCGCCGGGCGGCGGCGTGGGCGGCGCCGCCTCCGGCGGCAGCCCCGGGACCGGCGTGCCGTTCGGGATCGTCGGCAGCGCGGGATGCGGCGACTCGGCGTCGGGCGCTCTGCGCGGCGGGCGCTTCGGCGCCGGCGCTCTGCTCGCCGGCGCTCTGCGCTTCGCCGGCGCTCTGCGGCAGCTGGCCGGCTGCTTGCCGCGCTTGCCGCGCGCCGGTCTGCGGCACGGCTTTCTGCGCGGGCGGCGCTGCTTCGATGGCTTGGAGGATCTGCGCATCCGCTGATCGCGGCGCTCCCGCCATCCGGGCGGCGAGCACAGGCGACGGCGGCAACGCTACGCGCGGGCGCGCACGCCGTCCTCCCCCGTTCGGCTCGTCCGCCTCCGACGAACGGGTCAGGCGCTACGCGCCGCCGGCCGGGTGCGGCGGGTCCTGCGGCGTCGCGAAGGCGCCGCCATCGATCAGCTCGACGCGGTAGCCGTCGGGGTCGGCGACGAAGCAGATGCGGCCGACCTCGTCGCGCCCGCCGGGCGCGTACGGCGGCTTCTCGGGCTCGATCCCCGCCTGCGCGAGCGTCGCCAGCAGCGCGTCGAGATCGTCGACCGTGAGCGCCATGTGGTTGTAGCCGTCGCCGAGGTCGTACGGCTCGGTGCGGCCGACATTGACGGTCAGCTCGAACGTGTCGCCATCTCCGGGCAACCCCATATAGATGTTGTAGGCCGACTCGAAGACGAGCCGCCCGCGCCGCTCGAATCCGAGCAGCTCGTAGAAGCGCAGCGAGGCCTCGACGTCGCGCGCGCGGATGCAGGTGTGGACGAAGGCGGTGGGCATGGGATCCACGCTAGCGCGCGGCGCCCCGCCTCAGCGCGCGGCGGCGCGCGCCAGCCGGCGGCGCATCGCGGCAAACGTCCCCACCCCGGACGCGGCGCCGACGGCGAGGCCGATCACGACCGGCCGCGTGCCGCCGCGCGGGTCGCGCGCGATCGCGGCGAGCCCGGCGACGCCGAGCGGCAGGAACAGCAGCGCGGAGGTGACCGCGCCGGGGTTGCGCTCCCGCCGCCGCACCGCGAGCGCGACGTGCATCGCGCCGTTGGCGACGTTGACCGCCAGCGCGCTCGCACCGAGCGCGGGCGTGCGCATCCCGCCGCGCGCGGCGGCGGCGGTCACGCCCCATCCGATCGCGACGTTGATGACGAGCCCGCCGCCGCGCGTGATCGGGAACTCGTCCTGCTCGCTGCCGATCACCTCGCGGTTGAACCACGGCAGGAAGCCACCCGGCCAGAACCACTCCTCCGTCTGATGCCAGAGCAGCGCGGCCGGCGCGGTCCACAACGCCCAGCGCACGTCCTCGCCGAGCCGGTCGCGGACGGCGATCAGCGCGACGGTCGACGCCGGCGCCGCGGCGGCGGCGAGCCACGGCCAGCGGCCGTGCGTGCGGTCGGCCAGCGCGCTCATCAATAGACAGCGTGCAGGACGGCCCAGCGCGCGAGGTCCGAGCGGCGCCGCATGCTCGTCTTCTCGCGTATGCGCGCGAGGTGGTTCTGGACGGTGCGGGGCGAGACGAACAACCGCTCGGCGATCTGTCTGTCGGTCATCCCCTGCGCGACGAGCCGCAGCACCTCGTGCTCGGTCGCGGTCAGCTTCTTGCGCACGTCGGGCGCCTCGCCGGTCGACGCGCGCGAGTACGCCTGCAGCAGGTGCGGCGCGAGCTGCGGCGCTATCACGGAGCCACCACCGTGGACGGTCAGGATCGCCTGGCGCAGCTCCTCGCCGCTGGTGCGCTTGGTCAGGTAGCCGGCTGCGCCGGCCGCGATCGCGTCGAGCAGCGGCTCCGCCTTCTCGGTCGCGGTCATCACGATCGACTTGGCCGACGGCAGCTCGGTCCGCAGCCGCTCCAGCACCATCATGCCGCCGATCTCCGGCATGTGCAGGTCGAGCACGATCACGTCGGGACGCAGCTCGTGCGCGAGCGCGAGGCCCTCACGCCCGTCGACGGCGGCACCGACGACCTCGATCCCGGGATCCCGCGAGAGCGCGTCCACGACGCCGTCGCGGACGAGCGGGAAGTCCTCGACGACGAGGACCCGGATGTTCACGCCGCCCGTCCCTGCTCCGCGTCGGCGCCTGCGTCGAGCGGCAGTCTCAGCGTCACGCGCGTGCCGTGCCCGGGCCGTGAGCGGATCGTGGCGGCGCCGCCCTCGCGCGCGAGCCGGCCGACGATCGACTCGCGCAGGCCGGCGCCGCCGCGGCGCACGCCGGCGACGTCGAAGCCGGCGCCGTCGTCGCTGACGATCACCGTGGCGGCGGCGCCGACGACGTCGCACGTGACGAGCGCGCGCGTCGCGCGGGCGTGCTTGCGTGTGTTGCGCAGCGCCTCGGCCGTCGCGGCGGCGAGCTGCTCGGCCTGCCTGCCGGTCAGCTCGCGCTCCTGCTCGCCGAAGATCAGCCCGATCTCGTGGTCGGCGAGCGCACGCTCCTCCGCGACGACGATGCAGAGCCGCTCGCACAGCTCGCCGTGGCCGCCCGCCGCCTCCTGCGCGGTGTCGCCCTCGACGTACGCGCGCAGCTCGGCGGCCGCGTCGGCGGCGACGCGGCTCAGCGCGGCGGCGTCGGGCTCGTCGGCATAGCCGCCGCTGGCGATGTACTCCAGCACCTGAAGGACGGAGTCGTGCAACCACGCCCGCGTGTGCGCACGCTCGGTCTCGACCGCCGCCTGCACGACGGCGGCATCCGCCATCGGACGGGGGACCGACAGGGTGGGAGCGGGACGTTTCACCTTGGAGATGTCGGCAATGGTGCCCGACTGCTTGAGCGCCATATCGAACGACCGGTTCTTGGGCCGACGTTTTCGCATTTGGCGCGCCCCCATTCTTCACGTCCTTTACACAAACCTCATCAAAGTTGCGAGATCTCGCACAGGTTTGTCGCGTTAAAGCCCCATGTGCGCATCGCCGTCGTGCCCCACCATCGGTGCATGGCCGCAGATCGCACGACTTCCACCACCGACGCGACGCGCTCGCGCAGTCCTCACGAGGACGGCACGAAGCGCCCCGCGCGCCGGCCGAGCCACCCCCGCCGATTGCGGGGCCGCCTCGGCCGTCAGCAGCGCAAGGCGCAGCAGCGCCAGGCGTCAGGCACCGCGCTGGTCCCGTACGAGCAGCCCACGACCGAGGCGGCGCCGCAGCCTCGTCAGGGCATCTCGAACAAGCTGACCCAGCTCTACTGGAACGCCTCGATGGCGATGCACCGGTTCCAGAACCGCCCGCCGAAGACGCGCACCGCCAAGATCGTCGTCGTCGTGCCCGCGCACAACGAGGAGGGGACGATCGCCGGCGTGCTGCAGGCGCTGCTGGCGCAGACGCGCCGGCCGGAGCGGATCGTCGTGGTGGCCGACAACTGCACCGACAAGACGGTCGAGATCGCGCGCCGCTTCGGCCGCCGCGTGACCGTGATCGAGACGGTCGGCAACAGAGACCGCAAGGTCGGTGCGCTGCGGATGGCCTGGCAGCAGTACGTCGCCTACGGCTACGACTACATGCTCGGCGTCGACGCCGACACGATCCTCTCGCCCGACTCGCTCGCGGCGCTGGAGGACGAGCTGGAGGAGAGCCCCAAGGCCGGCGGCGTGATGGCGCGCTACACGTTCGACCCGGACCTCGGCCAGTCGCGCTGGGCGCGCCTGCTCGTGCGGATGCAGCGGCTCGAGTTCGCCTCGTGGACGATCGACATCCTCCACCGCAAGCGCAACACGTACGTGCTCGGCGGTCAGGCGACGCTGTTCCGCGTCAGCGCGCTGCAGCAGATCGTCGACGAGGAGCGCCGTCTCTCCCCGTGGGACCCCGAGGCGCAGGTCGAGGACATGGAGCTGACGTGGATGCTCTCGACGCGCGACTGGGAGACGAAGGTCTCCGCGACCGCGCGCGCCTACGCCGGGCCGATGCTGACGATCAGATCGCTGTGGGCGCAGCGCCGGAAGTGGGACGAGGGCATGATCCGCCTGCTGCTCGGCTCGAAGATCGGCGCGACGACGATGTACCCGTGGCGGGTGCAGCTCAAGAACGGGATCAACGCGCTCACGCGCGGCCTGTTCGTGCTGCTGCTCGGCACCTCGCTGCTGATCGGCGCGTTCGAGTGGAACTGGATCTGGGTCGTGCCGCCGATCCTCGCGGCGCTGCTGAACTTCAAGCACGCCCGCAAGGTGCCCAACCACACGCGGCTCGACCTCTTCCTCGCGGGCACGCTCGTGATGGTCGAGATCTACCTCTGGTTCCGCCTGCTCGCGTGGGTGACCTCGTGGGCGACCGTCGTCGTCGGCATCCGCCGCGACGGCTGGGCCCGCCAGTACAAGGCCGAGGGACTGCCCGCCGGCCAGACGATGATCGCAACCGGAGAGGTGGTCTGAAGATGCGCGACACGCTCAACAACGTGCTGTCGACCCCGGTCGACATCGGCTGGAAGGTCCTGATCGTGCTGACCTTGCTCTCGACGCTGGAGATGACGCGCAATCTCCTGCGCCGGGTGCGCCACATCTTCCCCTAGCGGCCAACCTGGGGAAGTACGAGACGGGGCCCGCCCTTCCGGAAGGGCGGGCCCCGTTCTTCGTCCACAACCGCCGTCCACCGCTCCAGACTCCACACGAGGCTCCGATGACGTGCATGATCTGCAGATGCGCCGCCTCGCCCCCCTCATCCTCGCCGGCCTGCTCCTCGCCTCGCTCGGCGCCGCGACCGCCCATGCGGGTGGCCGGATGATCTCCACCCCGCTCTCGACGAAGGGCGCGCGGATCGTCGACGCCGGCGGCCGCACGGTCGTGCTGCAGGGGGTCAACTGGTTCGGCTTCGAGACCGCCAACCATCTCGTCCACGGGCTGTGGGCGCGCGACTACAGAGACGTCCTCGCGCAGGTCCGCCGGCTCGGCTTCAACACGATCCGCCTGCCGTTCTCGCTGGAGGCGATCCGCTCGACGGCACCGGTCTCCGGCGCCGACTTCTCCGGCGGGCGGAACGCCGCGCTGAAGGGCGCGACGCCGCTCGAGGCGATGGACGCGGTGGTCGAGGAGGCCGGCCGCCAGGGCTTGCTGATCCTGCTCGACAACCACTCGCACGCGGACGACGCCTACCAGCAGGGCCTCTGGTACGGCCAGGGCTTCAGCGAGGACGACTGGGTCGCGACCTGGAAGCGGCTCGCCGCTCGCTACCGCGACCAGCGCAACGTGATCGGCGCCGACCTCAAGAACGAGCCGCACGCCGAGGCGACGTGGGGCACCGGCGGGCCGACCGACTGGCGCCGCGCGGCCGAGCGCGCCGGCAACGCGGTGCTGTCGGTCGCGCCGCAGTGGCTCGTCGTGGTCGAGGGCGTCGGCGGCGGCGCGCCGGTCCCCGGCCAGCGGCTGGACACGCACTGGTGGGGCGGAAACCTCGAAGGGGTCCGCACGCATCCGGTGCGGCTCGACCGCGCCAACCGGCTCGTCTACTCGCCGCACGAGTACGGGCCGGGCGTCTTCCCACAGCCGTGGTTCGGCAAGCCGAACACGCCGGCGCTGCTGGAGGAGCGTTGGAGAACCGGCTTCGGCTTCATCGCCGAGCAGGGGATCGCGCCGATCCTCGTCGGCGAGTTCGGCGGTCGCAACGTCGACCGGGAGAGCGCCGAGGGCCGCTGGCAGCGGCAGTTCTTCGACTTCATCGGCCGCACCGGCGCGTCGTGGACGTACTGGGCGCTGAACCCGAACTCGGGCGACACCGGAGGCGTGCTGAAGGACGACTGGTCGAGCGTGCAGCCGGCGAAGACCGCGCTGCTCCAGCGGATGATCGCGCGCCAGCGGATCGCGTTCCGCGGCAGCGGCGCCGTCTTCACCGCTCCGCGCCGCGCGACGACCCCGAGACGGGGCGGGAAGGCGGCGCCGAAGACGCCGGCGAGATCGCAGACGGCGGCCCCGACGCAGCCGAGCGCGCCCGCGCAGCCGCCCGCACAGCCGCCCGCCGACGACGCGCCCGGCCCGCCGGCGCCCGGCTCGCTGAGCGCGCGCGTCGTCGTCGAGAACCGCTGGGACGCCGGCTGGTGCGGTCACCTCGAGGTCAGCGGACCGGACGCCACGCTCGCGGCGGCACGCGCGACGCTGACGCTCCCGCCCGGCACGCGGATCGCGCAGTCGTGGAACGCGCAGCGCTCGGGCGACGGCGGCCGCGTCGAGCTGCGCTTCCCGGCGTGGGCGAAGGTCGCCGGTGGCGCGCCGTACGCGGCGACCGGCTTCTGCGTCGACGGCTCGGGCGAGGCCGCCGACGTGACCGTCGGCTGAGCGGGCGGCCGGTGGCGGGCGACTGGGTCTTCGGCTACGGATCGCTCGCCGCCGAGGCGCACGACGGCTACGTCACCGCGTTGGCCGGCCACCGCCGCCGCTGGGGCGTCGCGATGGACAACGCGCGCGACCTGCCGGGCTACAAGTGGTACCGGCTGTGCGCGAGCGGCGAGCGGCCGCGCGGCGTCGTCGCCTTCCTCGACGTCGTCGCGGGGAGGGGCGCGGTCAACGGCGTCTGCCTGCCGGTCGACGCCGGCGAGCTGCGCCGGCTCGACGCGCGCGAGCGCAACTACGAGCGCGTCGAGGTGACCGAGCTGGTCGCGGAGGCGCGCGGGCGGGTGTGGGCCTACGTCGGCAGCGCGGCCGGGCGCGCGCGGCTCGCCGCCGGGCTGCGCGACGGCCGCGCGCTCGTCAGCCGCGAGTACCTCGACGACGTCGAGGACGGCTTCCGGCGGCTCGGCGACGAGCAGCTGGCGGCGTACCGCGCCTCGACCGACCCGCCGCCGCCCGGCTGCGCGGTCGTCGCGCTGGAACGGGTCGACCTGCCGTAGCGGGGCGCTGCGCGGCCGGCGCGGCGCGAGTGCGGCGGGCGCCCGGCGCGGCGCGAGCGCGGCGCGGCGCGAGCGGCTCCGCTCCGCGCGCCTACGCGAAGCGGCCGAGCGCGACGGCGGCGAGCGCGAGCGAGGCGATCGTCTCGCCGTCGCTGATCTCGCCGTCGCGCATCATCCGCATCGCCTCGGCGAACGGCACGCGCTCGACGGCGGTGATCCCCTCCGCGGCGCGCTCGTCGCCCGCGCCCGCGTCCGACAGGCCGGTCGCGAGGAAGACGTGCTCGGGCGCGTCGGCGATCCCGTTGAGCGCGAACATCGAGCCGAGCGCGCGCCACTCGGCGGCGGCGAGGCCGGTCTCCTCGCGCAGCTCGCGCTGGGCGGCGACGAGCGGCTCCTCGCCGTCGGTCGCGCCGGCCGGCACCTCGACGGAGATCTGCCCGGTCGTGTATCGCCGCTGGGTGATCAGCACGACCTCGTCCGCCTCGGTCAGCGCGACGACGAAGACGGCGGGCGCGACCATCTCGACGACGCCGTAGATGCCTCGCTCACCGTCCGGCCGCAGCACGGCGTCCTCGCGCACGCGGATCCAGCGGTTCTCGTACGCGATGCGCGAGTCGAGCGTCGTCCAGCTCACCCGCCCGACTCTACCGCGGGAAGAACAAGCCCCTGGGCGAGTTCTTCCGACGGAACCCGAGGCCGCAGGCCGAGCGGTTCCCCCTCGACCGGCGGCGCCAGGACGCGCGACAGCTCGCGGATCGCCTCGCTGCCGATGACCGCCTGCCCGCGCAGGTTGAGATGCATCAGGTCGCTGCTGTACATCGGCGGATCGGCCGCGCGCGTGTGGGCGGCGCCGGCGACGACCAGCGCCTGCTGGCGCTCGGCGACGGCGCTCGTCGCGTCGTTGAGCGCGGCGAGCCGCTCCGACAGCCGGGTCCCGTACGGCTCCGGCACGTCGATCGCGAGCGTGATGTCGAGCAGTCTGAACATGAAGACCTCCGCGCCGACGTCGCGCAGCGGAGCGACGATCGCCTCCAGCTCGCGCGCGACGGCGTCGGGGTCGAACCGTCTGGAGAGCAGGTCGTTCCCGCCGGCGATCACGGCGGCGAGGTCAGGTGCGAACGTGAGCGCCGGCGCCAGCTGCGTCTCTCGCACCTGCTGCGCGCGCAGGTCACGGACGCCGAGGTTGAGGTATGCGAGGCCGGGGTGGTGACTGCGCAGCCCGCGCGCGACGCGCTCGGCCCACGTCAGCGCCAGGTAGCCGTCGACGCGCTCGCCGACGCCGGCGGCGACGCTGTCGCCGAGCACGGCGAAGCGCCGCCACGGCGCGCCGCGCAGCAGCGCGTGCTCCTCGTGGCCGCCGAGCACGTCGGGGTCGGCCAGCTCGTTCGGGTACGTCGTCATGCGACCACCTCCGCGGTCTTCGAGGGTTCCAGGGGCGCGGCGGCGGGCGCCGCCGTGGGGGCCGGCCGCGCGAGCCAGAGCGCGCTCAGCGCGGTCAGCAGCGCAGCGACGGTGCACATCGCGAAGACGGCGCGGAAGCCGGCGACCCCGACGCCGGCCGACTCGAGGATCGTCGCGAGCGCCGCGACGCCGAGCGCGCCGCCGAGCTGGCGCGCGGTCATCGCGAGACCGGTGCCGGAGGCGAACTGCGCCGGCGGCAGCGCCCGCGCGGCGGCACCGGTCAGCCCGACGGTGACGGCGCCCATGCCGGCGCCGCCGACGATCCCGAGCGGCAGCCAGAACGTGAGGAAGCGCGGCTCGGCCGAGATCCCCAGCACGCACCAGACGCCGGCGGCGGCGAACAGCAGCGAGGCGCCGGCGACGACTCCGCGCGGCCCGTGCCGGTCGACGACTCTGCCGGCGAACACGGCTGCGACAGCGGAGCTGAACGCGCCGGGCGTGACAGCGAGGCCGGCCTCGATGATCGAGTAGCCCCACACCGACGTCACGAACAGGACGCACGCGAGCATCCACGCGAACAGCGCGACGCCGTAGAGCGCCGCGCCGGCGCTCGCGACCGCGAACGCGCGGTTGCGCAGCAGTGCCAGCTCGATCGCGGGCGCCGGATGCGAGCGCGTGCGCCGCAGCACGACGGCGAGCAGCGCGACGCCGGCGACGAGACACGCGGCCGTGCGACCGTCGACCCATCCCCACTCGGCGGTCTCGGTCAGCGCGACGAGCACGAGCGCGAAGCCGGCGGCGAGCAGCGCGCTGCCGATCAGGTCGGGCAGCTGCTGCGCGCCGCGGCCGATCGACGGCAGCACCCGCCAGCCGGCCCACAGCACGACGAGCCCGATCGGGACGTTGATGAGGAAGACGGCGCGCCAGTCGAAGGCGTCGATCAGAAGGCCGCCGAGCGCGGGGCCGGCAGCCGCGGCGACCGACGTCGTCGCGCCCCACAGGCCGACGGCGGCGGCGCGCTTCTCCGGCGCGGAGACGGCGAGCACGATCCCGAGCGCGGCGGGGATCATGAACGCGGCGCTGGCGCCCTGCAGCGCGCGGGCGGCGATCAGCAGCCCGACCGACGGCGCGACCGCGCTGATCGCGGACGTCACCGTGAAGCCGGCGAAGCCGGCGAGAAAGACGGTCTTGCGGCCGATCACGTCGGCGAGCCGTCCGGCCGGCGTCAGCAGCGCGGCGAACAGCACGCCGTAGATCGCGACGACCCACGACAGGGTCACGAGCGAGGCGCCGGCGAAGTCGCGCTGCAGGTCGGGCAGCGCGACGTTGACGACCGTCACGTCGAGGAACGCGACGAACGTCGCCGCCGAGGCGACCGCTATCGCGCGACCGGGGCGAGGAGCGGCGGGCGGCGACTCGGAGCCGAGCGGCGTCGCCGCCGGTGCGGCTGGGCCTGACATGCGTGCCTCCAGGGAGCAGGGTGCCGAAGTTGCCGGCCACCTTACCGCATTTAGAGTCCGATCGGTCGGACTCTAATTTGCGATCGACCCGAGGATGTGCCGAACCGCCGCGCGGGCACGGTCGCGCGCCGCGGGGTCGTTGTGCAGCTGCACCTGCTGATTCGTCGTCATCGCGACCCCGCGCAGCTCGAAGACGATCTGCTCCGGATCGGTGCCAGGCGGCAGCTCGCCCGCCTCCATCGCGGCGCGCACCTCCCGCCGCACGGTCGCGTACCAGCGCTCGAGCGCGTCGGCGACGGTCTCGCGAACCGAGCCCGGGCGACCGTCGAACTCGGCCGAGGCGGCCGTCCAGAAGCAGCCGCCGGGAAAGGCGTCGCCGGTGACGTGGTCGATCCACGCGTCTTCCAGCGCGATCAGCCGGCGCAGCCCGGGGGGCTCGTCGCGCGCCGGCTCCCACACCTCGCGTCTGAAGATCTCCTCCGCGGAGGAGAGCGCGGCGAGCTGCAGCAGCTCCTTCGTGCGGAAATGGTTCAGGACGCCGGACTTGCTGAGGCCGAGATCGTCCGCGAGGCGGCCGATCGTGATGCCCTCGAGCCCGTCGACGGAGCCGATCTCGACCGCGCGCGCCACGATCGCGTCGCGCGTCGCGCGGGCGGCGGCTGCGGTTCTGCGTGCCATCTCTCTGCCATTTTAGCGACCGACCGGTCTGTGATGGAGATCGTTTCGCGGACCCGGCGTCTGCGAGAGTCCGTTCCATGGCCGAGCCGAACACCTTCAGCGGCGCACAGCTCGACCGGGCGAGCGCACGCCGGAGCGACGCGGCCTGGGTGCAGGCGCGGCTGCACGACCGCTCGAGCCGGGCGCTGGCGATCACGCGCGACGGCGTGCTCGTGACCGGCTACGCGGAGCCGCAGCTCGTGCGGCTGGCGCTCGACCAGATCCCGGGTGGCGCCGGCGCCACCGCGCTGCTCGGCGTCGAGCCCGACGGCACGACGCTGTTCGCCGTCGACGTCGACCACATCCACGCGCTGCGACCGCTCGCACCGGGCGCCCGGCCGCTGAGCCTGCGCGAGGCCGGCGCGCTGCTGCCGCACCACCTCGGCGGCCTCGCCGCCTACGCCTCCGCGCTGCTCAACTGGCACCGCGTCCACGGCCACTGCGCGCGCTGCGGCGCCGTCACCGACGTCGCCGAGGGCGGCCACATGCGCCGCTGCCCCGTCTGCGGGGCCGAGCACCACCCGCGCACCGACCCGGTTGTGATCATGCTCGTGCTCGACGGCGAGCGCGTGCTGCTCGGCCGCCAGGCGGCCTGGCCCGCAGGGCGCTACTCGGCGCTCGCGGGGTTCGTCGAGGCCGGCGAGTCGCTGGAGGAGGCGGTCGCACGCGAGGTGCTGGAGGAGTCCGGCGTCCACGTGCGCGAGCCGCACTACGTCAGCAGCCAGCCATGGCCGTTCCCCAGCTCGCTGATGCTCGGCTTCACCGCGACCTACGCGGGCGGGGAGCCGGCGGCGCTCGACGGGGAGTTGGAGGACGTGCGCTGGTTCACGCGCGCAGAGGTCGCCGCCGCGGCGGCGCTGCCGGCTTCCGCCGACTGGGACGACGCACCCGCCGGCACGTCGCTGCTGCTGCCGCCGCCGCTCGCGATCGCGCGGCGGCTGCTCGACGGCTGGCTGGGCTGAGCGCGGTCAGCGGCGAGCGGTGCCGGCGACCGCGCCCGACGCCGCCTCGATCGCGGCTCTGACCCGGTCGAGGAACTCGCGGTCACGCGCGGTGAAGCCGCGGCCGTCGTCGGGACGCCGCGTGTTGACGCCGTGCTGGAGCTGATCGATCGTGCCGAACGCGCGCTGGACGGTCCGGAAGCGCTCTCTCTCTTCATCGGACTCGCATCTCAGCGCGTCGCTGTGCTTCTCCCACACCGACCACCATCCCGCGTTCCACCCGATCGGCCAGGCGTCGTCCACTCGAATCCCGTCGAGCGACTCGCGGACGTTTCCGAGCTCGATCTCGATCCGCCCCCAGGCCTCGTCGGACGCCTTCCGCGCGCGCCTCGCCTCGCGCGCGTGGTTCAGCAGCTGCGCGAAGCCCACGGCTGCGAGGGTGGCGACTGCGCCCACGATCGCTGCGAGCAGCGTGTCCGACATGACGCGATCATCGCCTGCTCGCAGACCCCTGACAAGCCTTCACACTGATTTCCTGCGCTACGGCAGATCCGCCACGACCGCGGCCGACGGCTTCCGGAATCCGCGGAATCCGCTACGGCAGGTCCGCGACCACATCGGCCAGGCCCTTGCGGATTCCGGTGAAGAACGGCAGCTCCTCACGCGTGTGCCGCCGCGCCTCGGCGGCGCGCAGATGGCGCATCAGGTCGACGATCCGCGTCAGCTCCTCCGCCTCGAACGCGAGCAGCCACTCGTAGTCGCCGAGCGCGAACGCGCTGACCGTGTTGGCCAGGACGTCGGGGTAGTCGCGGCCCATCATGCCGTGCTCGCGCAGCATCCTCGCGCGCGCGTCAGGCTCCAGCAGGTACCAGTCGAGCGACCGCACGAACGGGTAGACGCAGACGTATCTGCCGGGCTCCTTGCCGGCGAGGTACGCCGGGATGTGCGACTTCGCGAACTCGGCCTCGCGATGCACGCCGATGTTCGTCCAATGCGCGTCGAGCGAGCGGCCGAGCTCGGTGTGACGGAAAGCGACGACGGCGTCCTGCAGCGCGTCCGCCGACGCGGCGACGAGCCACAGCAGCAGGTCCGCCTCGGCGCGGAAGCCGGCGAGCGAGTAGCTCCCGCGGACGACCACGTCCGCGGCGTCGAGCGCGGCCTGCGCCTCCTCCGCCGCGGCGGCGCGGCGGGCCTCCGGCAGCCGTCGCACGGCGGGCGCGCCGAACGCGGCGTAGAGCGTGTAGAGGTTCTGGTCGGTCGTCACGGCGTCGTCTCCAGGGGTTGCTGCGGCGGTCCCGGCATCGTATGCGACCGCCGTCGCGCGGCTTTCGAGACCACGCCTGTCCACCATTGCGCCATATACATGCCAAATAGCACTCGAAAAACTGTTTAAAGCTGTGCGAAAAGTCCCTTACTGATTCGAAAATCCGGACCGTGTCCCAAGCTGGCGTGGTTGCATAGGACTCGTGTCGTGCGCTGTGGGAGGCGCTGGCAGGGACATCAGGCGAGAGGCTTCGCCACCGTCCGCAGGGGACGGTTCGATGGAGACGCGCGGACGGCGCGTCCAGCTCTTCCATGGCCGCACGCGGACCAGGAAGGCGGGAGATGGACCTCATTCGTAAGTCGCCGGCGCGACGCCTCGGCCGTTGGCCGGCGCTCGTGCTCGCCGCGCTCGTCGCGGCACTCGCGCTCGGCGCCACCACCGCGCAGACCGCGTCGGCTGACAACTTCAGCTGCCGCGCCAGTGCGCTCCGCGTCGACGCGCTCGTCGCAGGGCTCGGCGTCGACGCCGAGCCGACCGTCGCCAACAACGGCGAGAATCCATGCGCCGGCGAGTCGAGAAGACTCGTCACGCTTCCACCCGTCCTCGCCAGCGTCGTCAGCGGCGGCGTCTCGGAGGCAGACACCACCGTCAGCGCCACGGGCGCGACGGCCCGCGGCGCCATCACCGACGTCGCGCTGCTGAGACTGCTGTTGGGCGGCGTCGGCCTCAGAGCCACCGAGGCGACCGCCGGCTATCAGTGCGTCAACGGCAGCCCGGTCCCCCAGACCGGCGGCCAGGTCACCGGCCTGACGCTGTTCGGCACCTCGGTGCTCGACACGAGCGCCCCCGTGACGCTCGACCTGTCGGCGAACCTCCTGCTCGGGACGTTGAGACTCGGGACGATCTCGCTCAACCAGACGACGACGACGGCCACCTCGGTGACGCGAACCGCGGTGCGGATCACCATCGCGCCGAACGTCGACCTCGGGTTGCTCGGGATACTCCAGCCGGTCCTCGGACCGGTCCTGAGAGGGCTGCTCGGCGCCGACGTCGTGCTCGGCGAGGCGAGAGCAGGGCTCGTCGGCAACCCGTGCCCGCCGGTCGTCACGCCGCCGACGCCGAGACCGCCGATAACCCCGACCGAGACACCGGTCGACCCGTCGCTCAGACCGCCGATCATCGACGACGGCCCGCCGCCGAGAACGCCGCTGACGAACGCGACGCTGCTGTACCACTCGACCGATTCGAACGTGACGCTCGAGTGCCGCCTCGACGGCGGCGCCTGGGGCGCGTGCAACGGCCGCAGCGACTACAGCAACCTCTCGCTCGGGCAGCACTGCTTCGACGTGCGTTCCCGTCGCGGCGACAGAGTCAGCGCCACGACGCGCTACTGCTGGACGGTGACCGAGCTGCCGGCCGGCTGCGTGGCCTCGTACCGGCACGGCTACTTCATCAAGGCCGGCAACGCGGCGCTCGGACGCAGACAGGCCGTCTTCCACGCCACATCCAGAGACGGCAGAATCATCCTCACGACGAGATCGGCGCCGGGGATCCTCAAGCTGGTCCAGTACACGCTCAACGGCGCGAGACTGGCCAGCACCGCGAACCACGTCGTCGAGTTCGCGCAACTCGACAAGACCAGATCGCAGTCGCTCCAGGTGAGCGTCCGCGGCAACGGGAGAAGCGGGCGGATCACCCGTAACTTCCGCTACGTCAACTACGTCGCGCTCGACTGCGAGGGCCGCGAGGTGGCCGACGGGATCGCACCGCGGACGGTGACGGTCGGCGGCAACCGCGTGACGGTCAAGCCGGACGTCCCGAACGAGATCCGCGGGACGACGAAGCTGCGCTTCTTCGTCCAGCCGGCCAGACGGCACTCGCTGCGCGCCGTCAGCTTCGCGATCAACGGCAGACCGCTGCGCCAGCATCTGCGCAGCGCGGTGCTGACCGCCACCCAGCTGAAGGCGGGCGGCGCCCAGACGCTGACGGTCCGGCTCACCCCCAACAGAGGTGCACCGAAGACCGTCACGTTCACGTTCACGACGAACAAGACCTGATCCAGCCGTTCCGCGCGCAGACGCCCGGGGTCAACCGGCCCCGGGCGTCGGCGCGTAGTCGCCGAGGAAGCCGGCGCCGATGATTCTCTGCTCGACGGCCTCGCTGCCGATGTAGCAGCGCCAGCTGCGCCCGTCGCTCGCGAGCGAGCGGCAGCCGCCGTTGACGCGCTTGGAGGCGTCGACGGTCGGCTCGACGGTTCCCTTCCAGTCCGCGAGAACCTCGCCGCTCGGCGCCTTCCCGAGCGTGCAGTGGAACTCGACGTTCTCGCGCACGACCGTGCACGACGGCTCGGTGCCGGCGAGCCACAGCGAGCCGGCGGGGATGCTGTCGGCGACCTCGTCGGTGTCGATCAGCTGACTGCCGGCGATCGCCGCGCCGGGGATCGCGATCGCGATCGCGGCGGCGAACAGCGCGATCCGCCGGGGGCGGCGGCCGCGGCCGGCCGTCGTTCGCGCACGCGCGCTCGCCGGGGCGCTCGCCGCGCTGCTCGCGCCCGCGAGGTCGGCGCTCGCGGCCTGTTCGAGCGCGTCGCCGAGGCGGGCGAGACGCGGCGGGAGATCGGTCGTCATCGGGATGCCTCCGTCGAGTGGTTCAGCTTCGTCCGCAGCGCGCCGAGCCCGCGGTGGACGCGGACCCGCGCCGCCTGCGGCGTGGTGTCGAGCGCCGCCGCGACCTGCTCGTAGGCGAGGTCGTCGACGACGCGCAGGCGGATCGCGTCGCGCTGCCCGGCAGGCAGGTCGGCGAGCGCGCGGTCGAGGTCCTCGTCGAGGTCCTCCAGCCAGGCCGTCTGCGGCTCGACCGCGGCCGGCCGGCAGTCGAGCCGGTCGAACAGGCCGAGCCGCTCGCAGGCGATCCGCTCCAGCTGGCCGCGCCGGACCGACGCGAGCAGCACGTGGCGGGCGATCCCGAACAGCCACGGGCCGGCGCTGCCGCCCGCCTCGTCGCGGAAGCGCGCCCGCCCGAGCCACGCCTGCGCGAACGTCTCGGCCGTCAGGTCGTGCGCCGCGTCGTCGCTGCGCGTACGGCGCCGGTGATAGCCCTGGACGCGCAGGGCGTAGCGTTCGTACAGCTCGCGGAAGGCGCCCGCGTCCTCGCGCGACGCTTCCAGCAGCTCCGCGTCGCTGCTCATCGGGTCTGTCGATCGGTCGGCATCCGCCACCTCCATCGTCGTTCACCGAGGAGATGCCGTGAGACCTTCGTCGCGTTACATCCGGTCCGGTTTCACCGGATCTTCATCGCTCTCGTCGCGATCTTCGGTTTCCTTGAGGTTCTCTTGAGGTACACGCGCTGAGGTGCAGGAATGACCACCACGCCGTCGGACCGCCATACCATCGCGTTCGAGCCGACAGAGGCGGTCGACGCGGTGCAGGGGCCCGCGGACGGCGACCGTGTCGAAGCTGTCGCGCATCCCGCCCCGGGCCGCTACTTCGCGATGGAGGAGGGCGGCAGCGAAAGGCTGCTCCCGCTGGACCGAACGATCACGCACCTCGGCCGCGGCTTCACCGCCGACATCCAGCTCGAGGACGTCAGCGTCTCGCGCCGGCACGCGATCGTGACGCAGCGACGCGGCGCGGTCCGCATCCTCGACGACCGCAGCTCCAACGGCACGTTCGTCAACGGCCGGCGGATCCAGGAGGCGGAGCTGCACGACGGCGACGTCGTCGTGATCGGGCGCGTCGTGCTGCAGTACGTCGACGTCGCGCCCACGACCTAGCCGTCATCTCCTGACGACGACGCTCCCCGTCATGCCGGGGTGGAGCGTGCAGTGGTACGCGAACGTGCCCGGGCGGCCGAACGTGACCGAGTAGGAGCCGCTGCTGCGCGTGCTCGCGCTTCGGAAGCTGCGGCTCGTGACGTTGTGGCGCGTGCGGCCGTCGCGCCACTGCCACGTGACGCGGTCGCCGCGGTGGATCGTCACGCGGCTGGGGTTGAAGGCGATGTCGCGCAGGACGACCGTGCGGGTCGCGGCGGCATGCGCCGCGGGCGAGCCGGAGGACCCGGCCGCTCCGGTGACAGCCGGAAGCAGCGCCGCGGCTCCGGTCGACAGCAGCGCGAGACAGGTCACGCGTCGTCGCATCTTGCTCTCCTCCCGTCGATGGCTTACCCCTCCAGACGCCGGCGCCGCCGAGTCCTTCCCCGATCGGCCCCCGCCGAGCATTTCATCTCCGACCATGGCAGTATGTATTAGGTCACCCTAAAACGACCCGGTCGCCCATGCTCCCCTTCGCCCTCCAAGCCGTCTCCGAATGCCCCGCCCCAGCGGACCTCGCGCTCGCGCTGGGCGCCGAGTTCGAGCCGATCGCCGCCGACGACGCCCACGCCGCGCTCGACGAGCTCGGCTGCGACCTCGCCGCGTTCCGTCACGTCGCGCCGCGCGAGCAGCTGGTCGCCTGCGCCGCCGCCGTCGGCAACCGCTTCACCATCGTGGAGGAGCGCAAGAGAATCGGCCGCGAGAGCGTCTTCGACGACCTGCTGCTGCACCGTGTCCTGCGTGACGGCAGCGGCCACGCGCTACCGCTGACGATCGCCGCCGTCGAGGCCGGCCGCCGCGCCGGGATCGCGCTCGGCGCGGTCGGGCGCCGGCGCGAGCAGTACCTCGCGCACGCCGGCCTCGCCGCGCCGCACGTCGCCGACCTGCGGCGACGCGGTCCGCTCGTCGACCTGACCGGCCGCGAGGAGAAGGTCGGCTGGCAGTGCGCCCACCAGTTGTCCGCGCTGCTGCTCGACCGCATCGCCGAGCGTGCCGAGCGGATCGGCCACCTCTCGTGGGCGCTGCGCGCGGCCGAGCTGCGACTCGCGCTGCCGGTCTGCGCCGAGACGCGCGAGCGGATGGAGCGCGAGCTGGAGCGCGTGCGAACGCGCCTGAACTAGCGCGTGCCGCAGCGCGCGCGACGTGCGGTGCGGCCGTTTCGACGTGCCGCGTGCCGGCGCAGGAGACCGCCGACCCGGCCGCCGACCCCCCGGATCGGGGTCGCGCGCCGCCCGAGTGCCCCAGAATGAGCGGCCGCGCTCGCGGCTGCTCGGTCGCATGAGGTAGACCCGTCGAGTCGCACGCCGTTCCGACTTTCACCGCAAAGGAGCTCCATGGCCACCGCAATCGCGCCCACACTGCCGCGCCGCGGCCTCGTTCTCGCCGACGCGATACCGGGTGCGCGCACCCGTGACATCGCGCTCGTGATCGGCGGCGCGCTGTTCACCGCGCTGCTGGCGCAGGTCGCGATCCCCGTCCCGCCGTCGCCGGTCCCGGTGACCGGCCAGACGCTCGCCGTCGGCCTCGTCGGCGCGACGCTCGGCGCCCGCCGCGGCACCGCCGCGATGCTGCTCTACGCGCTGCTCGGCCTGTTTCTGCCGGTCTACGCCGAGGGCAACTCCGGCTGGGACGTCATCACCGGCGCCAGCGGCGGCTACATCATCGGCTTCATCTTCGCCACCGGCGTCGTCGGCTACCTCGCCGAGCGCGGCGCCGATCGCAAGGCCGTCACCGCGTTCCTGTCGTTCGTCGCGGCGCAGCTGATCGTCTTCGCCTTCGGCCTCGTCGGCCTCAAGCTGGCCGTCGGCCAGGACTGGAGCTGGACCGTCCACAACGGCTTCGCGATCTTCATCGTCGGCGGCGTGATCAAGGCGATCGTCGGCGCGGCCGTGCTGCCCTCCGCGTGGAAGCTCGTCAGACGCTTCGAGCGCGGTTGACTTGTCGGCCCGGTCGGGGATGATCCGACCATGGCCACTCCTTCAGCACACGATCACGACGCATCCGCGGCGACGCAGCGCTCCAGCAGAGACAGAGCGCGCCTCGTCGCGGTCGCGATCCTCTCCGTCGCGGCCGCGGCCTTCGCGCTCTTCAACCTCGATGAGGTGAAGGTCAACCTGATACTCGGCTCGGTGCAGATGCCGCTGTTCATCGTGATCGTCGCGTGCCTGCTGATCGGCGCCGCGATCGGCGCGTTCCTCACACGCCGCGGCGCGAAGGCCGGCAAGACCAGCAGAGCCTGACGCGAGCCGCCGGCGCGCCGCTCAGCCGGCGGCGTCGGCCAGGCCCCGCGCGATGCCGGGCGCGGCGGCGACGATGCCCGCGTCCGCAGTGATCAGCTCGATCCCCGCCGCCTCGGCGACCGCGACGTACGCGGCGTCGTATGCGCTCAGCCCTGCCGCCGTCCAGCGCGCGACCTCGGCGAGCGGCGGCTCGACGAGGTCGAAGCGCAGCGCGCCGAACCACGTCGCAAGCTCGATCAGCGCCGCCGCGTCGACCCGCCACTTGCGCCCGACGACGTTCAGCACCTCGTACGGGAGCAGCGCCGGCGCGGTCACGCGCAGCTCGCCCGCGTCGTGAGCGGCGCGCAGGAAGGCCGCGGCAGGTTCACGCGGCTCTTCCTCCGGGCGCAGCCACTTCAACACGACGTTCGCGTCCAGCACCGCCTCGGTCACCCGAGCTGGTCCAGTCGCTCGTCGCGGGTTCTGCGCAGCAGGCTCGTCGTGTCCTCGTCGCTTCGCACGTCGAGGCCGGCGACGAGATCCTGCATCCGCCGCAGCGCCGCTCTCACCTGAGGGTCGGCGCCGGGGCCGAGCTGGGCGTCGAGGTCGCGGCGCGCCAGCTCCGACAGGTAGCCGCTGCGCGTCAGGCCGCGCTCGCGCACCGTGCGATCGATGCGCTTGAGGAGGGGGTCTTCGATCGTCACGAGCACCTTTGCCATGCAACCATGATATCCCGGATATCTCCAGCGATCAAGCGCCGATTGGCACAGGTTCTGCTGGATGGCGTCACAGAGCGCGACGATACGGTGCAGGAGTGGACGATCCGATGCCGATCACGCGCGACGTCGCGCTCCCGCTCACGGAGGTGACGCTGCGCGCCAGCCGCTCGTCGGGGCCGGGCGGCCAACACGCGAACGTGACCGCCTCGCGGATCGAGGCGGTCTTCGACGTCGCCGCCTCGCGCACGCTGCAGCCGTGGCAGAAGGAGCGCGTCCGCGCCCGCTACGGGCCGCGCGTGACCGCCGTCGCGCAGGACGCGCGCAGCCAGGCGCTGAACCGCGAGCTGGCGCTCGAGCGACTGCGCGACCGGCTCGCCGGCGCGCTCGCGGTGCCGCGCCACCGCACGCCGACGAAACCGTCGAAGGCGTCGAGAAGACGCCGCGTCGAGGCGAAGAAGCGCCGCTCCGAGCACAAGCGCGGGCGGCAGAAGCCGCGCCACGACGACTGACCGCAGCGGCGCCTATCGTCCTGTCGATGGCCGCCAGATCACGCAGGGGAACGAGACTGGAGCCCGTCGCCGAGCTGACCTGGGACCAGGTCCTGGGACTGCGGCTCCAGCGCCAGCGACTCGACGTCCGCGCCCCGCACGCCGAGCGGCTCGTGGTCGCCGGGGCGCTCTGCGGCCTGCACGCTCAGCTGATGTCGAGCGCCGAGCTGACGCTGTGGGCGCGCGTCGAGCAGCTCCGTTCCGACGACGTCGCCACGGCGTTGTGGGAGGAGCGTGCGCTCGTGAAGACGTGGGCGGCGCGCGGCACGCTCCACCTGCTGCCGAGCGCCGACTACGGCAGCTGGACGGGCGCGCTGACCGCGCGCGCTCCGCGTGCCTACCTCAACGCCAGCCGCCTGCGCTACTTCGGCCTGACCGAGGAGGAGCTGCTGCGGATCGCCGCCGAGATCGACGCGACGCTCGCCGACGGCCGGCTGCTGACGCGCACGGAGCTGGCCGCGGAGGTGCAGCGGCGCACCGGCTCGCAGGCGCTCGGTGACCGGCTGCGCGACAACTGGGGCTCGACGCTCAAGTACCCGGCCGCCGTCGGCGCCCTCTGCTTCGGTCCGAGCGACGGCCAGAACGTGCGCTTCGCGCATCCCGCCGCGTGGCTGGGAGCGTGGAGGGCGGACGACGGCGAGGCGGCGCTCGCGGACGCCGCGCGCCGCTGGCTCGCCGTCGCCGGGCCGTTGACGCGCGAGGAGCTGGCGCGCTGGTGGGGCGTCGCGCCGGCAGACGGAAGACGGATGCTGCGGCTGCTCGGCGACGAGGTCGTGCCGGTCACCGTCGAGGGGACCGAGCGCTGGCTGCTCGCCGCCGACGTCGAGCCGGCACAGCGGTCGGCGGCGAAGGGGAGCGGCGGCGTGCGGCTGCTGCCCGGCTTCGACCAGTACACGATCGCCGCGACGCTCCACGCCGACCAGCTGCTGCCGGCCGGCGCGAGAGCGCGCGTCTACCGGCCGCAGGGATGGATCTCGCCAGTGCTGCTCGTCGAGGGACGGATGGCCGGCGTCTGGAGACACGAGCGCAGAGGCACGGCGCTGCGCGTCGGGATCGAGCCGTTCGGCAGACTGCCGCGCGCGGCAAGAGCGGCGGCCGCGAGCGAGGTGGAGCTGCTCGCGCGGTTCCTCGGCGGCGAGGCGGCGCTCGACTGGGGGCCGCTGGGCTAGGGTCGGCCGATGCCGATTCGACGCCTGTTCGGTCCCTTCTTCGTCGTCGCGGGGATCCTCCACTTCGTCAAGCCGCGGATCTACGAGGCGATCATGCCGGACTGGCTGCCGGCCCACCGCGAGCTGGTCTACGCCAGCGGCGTCGCCGAGATCGCGGCCGGCGCCGCGCTGCTGCACCCGCGCACCCGCCGCCTCGGCGGACTGCTGAGCGTCGCGACGCTCGTCGCGGTCTTCCCGGCGAACGTGCACATGTGCTTGCACGCGGAGCGCTACAGACTGCCCGGCGGCCGCGCGGGGCTGATCGCGCGCCTGCCGTTGCAGGGACTGCTGATCGCATGGGCGCGCGCCGCCGCGCGCGGGTGACACGCGGTCACCGTGAAACCCCGGCGGCTCAATAAGGTGACGTTCTAACCGATACTCAGGACATGGCTTCGTCGGCGCCGGTCGCCGGCGGACACGCGCGCGACGCGGTCCGCCGGGCGCTCGCTTGGTTCCCCAGCGGCCGCTCGCTGCCCGACGCCGTCTGGGAGCGTCGCCATCGCGGCCTGCTGATCCTGCTGTGGGCGCACGTGCCCGCGCTGTTCGTGTTCGCGCTCGCCACCGGCAACCCGCTGCAGCACGCGCTGCTGGAGGTCGTCCCGATCGCCCTCTGCGCGCTGGTCGGGCAGCGCGAGCAGCTCGGCCGGCGGGGGCGTGCCGCGGCCGTCACGATAGGGCTGCTGACCTGCTCGGCCGTGCTCGTGCACCTGTGGGACGGCACGATCGAGGCGCACTTCCACTACTTCGTGATGGTCGTCGCGCTGGCCGCCTACGAGGAGTGGTTCCCGTACCTGCTGGCGTTCGGCTACGTCGTCCTGCAGCACGGCCTGATGGGGATGATGGAGCCCGACTCCGTCTACGCGCACGGGACCGACGACGACCGCAGCCCGTGGTTCTGGGCCGCGATCCACGGTGGCTTCATCGCCGCGCTCGGCTTCGCCAGCATGGTGACGTGGCGTGCGAACGAATCCGTCCGCGCGCACCTCGCCGCCAGCGAGCAGCGCTTCCACCGCGCCTTCGACGACGCGCCGATCGGCATGGCGCTGATCGGCCTCGACGGCCGCTTCCGCGAGGTCAACCGCTCGCTCGCGAGCCTGACCGGCTACGGCGCGGGGAAGCTCGTGCAGCTGCGGCTGTGGGACCTCAGCCCCGCCGACGTGCGCGCCGAGGACCATGCCGCGTGGCCGCCGAGCGCCGGCATGGAGGCCGTCGAGCAGCGCTTCCAGCGCGCCGACGGGACGATCGGCTGGGGCCTGTGGCGCTACTCGCTCGTGCAGGACGAGAGCGGGATCGCATCGCACTGGGTCGTGCAGCTGCTCGACGTCACGTCGCGCAAGCAGTTCGAGCAGCAGCTCGCCCACCAGGCCCACCACGACCCGCTGACCGGCCTGCCGAATCGCGCGCTGCTGACCAAGCGGCTGCAGGAGGCGCTCGACCTCGCCCGCGAGCACGACAGCGGCGTCGCGGTGATCTTCGTCGACCTCGACAACTTCAAGGTCATCAACGACTCGCTCGGACACGACGCCGGCGACCGGCTGCTGCGCAACGTCTCCGAGCGGCTGCGGCGCGTGCTGCGCCCCGAGGACCTGCTCGCCCGCTTCGGCGGCGACGAGCTGGCCGTCTGCCTCGAGCGCGTCGCCGACACCGAGCCGGCGAACCGTATCGCCGACCGGATGGCGACCGCGCTGCGGGCGCCGTTCGTGCTCGACGGCGAGCAGCGGTTCGTGACCGCCAGCTTCGGCATCGCGCTCGCGCGACCCGAGGATCCCGACCGCTCGCCCGACACGCTGCTGCGCGACGCCGACGCGGCGATGTACCGCGCGAAGGAGCGCGGCAAGGCCCGCACGGAGATCTTCGACGCGTCGATGCGCCGGCGCGCGGTCGACCGGCTGGAGCTGGAGAGCGGCCTGCGGGAGGCGCTCGCGCGCAACCAGCTGCGCGTCGTCTACCAGCCCGAGGTCTCGCTCGAGAGCGGCCGGATCGTCGCGGTCGAGGCGCTGCTGCGGTGGGAGCACCCGCAGCACGGTCCGATCTCGCCGGCGCGCTTCATCCCGATCGCCGAGCAGAGCGGCCTGATCGTCCCGATCGGCGCGTGGGTGCTGCGCGAGGCGTGCCGGCAGGCCGCGCACTGGAACGCCGAGAGCGGCGGCGACGGCGTCGTCGTCGCGGTCAACCTGTCGGTCCGCCAGCTCGGCGCCTCAGATCTGGAGGCGACGGTGCGCGGGGCGATCGACGGCGCGCGCCTGCCCGCCGACCGGCTCTGCCTGGAGATCACCGAGAGCGCGGTGATGGCCGATCCAGCAGCGGCGATCGAGTCGCTGCAGACGCTCAAGCGGGTCGGCGTGAAGCTCGCGATCGACGACTTCGGCGTCGGCTACTCGTCGCTCAGCCACCTGCGCGAGCTGCTGCCGATCGACGTGTTGAAGATCGACAGATCGTTCATCGATGGGGTCGTCCTGCGCGAGGAGGACCGCGCGATCGTGACGGCGATCGTCCAGCTCGCGCGATCGCTCGGCGTCGACGCCGTCGCGGAGGGCGTCGAGACGTCCGACCAGGCGGCGGCGCTGCGGGCGATGCACTGCCCGATCGCGCAGGGCTTCCACTTCGCGAGACCGCAGCCGCCGGCCGACGTCGCCCAGCTGCTCGGCGTGCACGCGCTCGGCGAGCTGCTCGGCTGAGCGCTACGCGCCGAGGTCGGCGAGCTGCGAGACGAGCGAGGCGCCCGAGACGCCGCTGTTGACGCGCACGCGGTTGAGCGCGAACGGCGAGCCGGCGTCCGGCTGCGCGAGCCCGGGCTCGACCGTCGTGGCGGCGAGGTAGCCCGCTCTCTCGACGGCTGCGATCACCGTGTCGTCGTATCTGCCGGCGGGGTAGCAGAAGAAGTTGACCGGGACGCCGAAGCGGCGCTGCAGCTCGGCGCGCGACTCCGCGACCTCGCGTGCGAGCGTCGCCGCGTCGACGGTCGTCAGGTCGGGGTGGTCGATCGTGTGGGAGTCGATCTCCCAGCCGTCGGCGATCAGCTCCTTCACCTGCCCGTCGGTGAGGCCGTACTCGGGCTCGGAGAGGTTGCCGACCTTGAGGTTGAGGACCGCCGGCCAGCCGAGTCTTCTCAGCACCGGGCGGGCGTTGAGGTAGTTGGAGCGGTAGCCGTCGTCGATCGAGACGACGACCGCTCTGGCCGGCAGCGGTCCGCCTCTGTGCCACGCGTCCCACAGCTCCTGCTGCGTGACGGCGACGTAGCCCGCCTGCTTCAGCGCCTGCATCTGGTCGGCGAACTCGGACGCTCTGACGTAGAGGTCGGGGAACGGCGCGTTCGCGGGCGGGTCGGTCGTGACGTGGTACATCAGGATCGGGACCGGGCGCGGCGGCCCCGGTCTGCCCATGTCGCGCCCGGCGGTCGGGGAGGCGGCGGCGCCCGCGGCGCTCCCGCCGCCTGCTCTGCCGCCGTCGCCGCGCGCTCTGGCGCCGGTCGTCTTCGCCGCGGCGCCGGCGTCTGCGCGCGCGGACGCCGGATCGTCATCACCGCCGCCGGCGACCGTGACGACGAGCGCGACGACGACCGCCAGCGCGGCGACGAGCACGAGCAGCGCCATGACGCGCCGGCGCACGATGTTCGGCGGGACCCCTGACATCCGAGAGAGAGCATGGTGCCAGACGCGGACGGGAAGACACCGGTCCATGGATCCGGCAGCCGAGCTGGCGCGATCGCTGCGCAGCGTCGTCGCCGACGCGCGCGTGCTCGCCGCGATCGCGGCGGTGCCGCGCGAGCTGTTCGTGCCCGAGGCGCTGCGCGAGCGCGCCTACGACAACGTCGCGCTGCCGATCGGCCAGGGGCAGACGATCTCTCAGCCGCTCGTCGTCGCGCGGATGCTGGAGGTGCTCGACCTCGGACCAGACGACGACGTGCTCGACGTCGGCACCGGCTCCGGGTACCACGCGGCGCTGCTGGCCCGGCTCGTGCGGCACGTCTGGACGATCGAGCGGCACCGCCGGCTGAGCGCCGCCGCGGAGGGCAACCTGCGCGCGGCGGGCGTCGAGAACGTGACCGTGCTCGTCGGCGACGGCTCGCGCGGGCTCGACGAGCAGGCGCCGTTCGACGCGATCAACGTCGCGGCGGCGGCGTGGCCGCAGGTGCCGGCGGCGCTCGAACGCCAGCTCGCACGCGGCGGCCGGCTCGTCGCGCCGGTCGGCGCGAGCGGCCAGCAGCTCGTGCTGGTGGAGCGCGGCGCCGACGGCGAGCTGCGCCGCACGGCGCTGGAAGCGGTCCGCTTCGTGCCGCTGATCGAGGGCGAGCCCTAGGGTCCTAGACGGCCTCGGCGAAGTGACAGGCGGCGAGGTGGCCGTCGCCGTGGGTCCGCAGCGGCGGCTCCTGCTCGGCGCAGATCGCCGCCGCCATCGGGCAGCGGGTGCGAAAGCGGCAGCCGGACGGCGGGTCGATCGGGTTCGGGACGTCGCCGGTCAGCGCGGTGCGTTCGCGGCGGGCGCCGACGCGCGCCTGCGGCACCGCCGACAGCAGTGCCCGCGTGTAGGGGTGGCGGGGAGCGGAGATCAGCGCCTGCGCCGGCCCCAGCTCGACGATCTTGCCGAGGTACATCACCGCGATCCGATCGCTGACGTAGCCGACGACGGCGAGGTCGTGCGCGACGAAGACGTACGTCAGGTCCAGCTCGCGCTTGAGCCGGACGAACAGGTTCAGCACCTGCGACTGGACCGAGACGTCGAGCGCCGAGACCGGCTCGTCCGCGACGACGAAGCGCGCGCCGACCGCCAGTGCGCGGGCGATCACGATCCGCTGCCGCTGGCCGCCGGAGAACTCGTGCGGATAGCGGTCGACGGCGTCGCTGCCGAGGCCGACCCGCTCCAGCATCTCGACGACCAGCTCGCGGCGCGAGGCGCGCGTCCCGATGCGGTTGCTCGCCAATCCCTCGGCGACGATCGCGCCGACCTTCATGCGCGGGTTGAGCGAGCCGACCGGATCCTGGAAGACGATCTGCATCTCGCGCGCGAGCGCACCGCGCCCGTCGCGGCCGCTGCCGTCGCCGCGCCCGCGGCCACGACGCGGCAGCCGCGCGACGTCGGTGCCGTCGAACTCGACGCTGCCGCCGGTCGGTCTCACCAGCCGCACGAGCGCACGACCGAGCGTCGACTTGCCGCAGCCGGACTCGCCGACGAGTCCGAGCGTCTCGCCGCGGCGGATCTCCAGCTCGACGCCGTCGACCGCGCGCACCTGCGCCGAGGAGCGCGACAGCACGCCGCCGCCGAGCGGGAAGTGCACCCGCAGGTCGCGGGCACGGACCAGGACGTCGCTCATCTGCGCTCCTCGGCGTCGGGGTCGCGCAGCCAGCAGCGCGCGAAGTGGGAGCCGCGCGCGAACGCGGGCGGGTCCTGCGCGCACGCGGCGTGGACGTGCTCGCAGCGGGCGGCGAAGCGGCAGCCGTCCGGCCAGCCGCCGGGGCTCGGGACCGTCCCGGGGATCGCGTAGAGCGGCTCGGCGTACGTCGAGCCGAGCACCGGGATCGCCCGCAGCAGCGCGGCGGTGTACGGGTGCTGCGGATCCTCGAAGACGGCCTTGACGTCGCCCTGCTCGACGATCTTGCCGGCGTACATGACGGCGACGCGATCGGCCGTCTCGGCGACGACGCCGAGGTCGTGGGTGATCAGCAGCACCGCCATCTCCAGCCGCTCGCGCAGCTCGCCGATCAGCTCCAGGATCTGCGCCTGGATCGTCACGTCGAGCGCGGTCGTCGGCTCGTCGGCGATCAGCAGCCGCGGACTGCAGCTCAGCGCGATCGCGATCATCACGCGCTGGCGCATCCCGCCGGACAGCTGGTGGGGATAGTCGCGCGCGCGCCGCTCCGGCGCCGGGATCCCGACGAGCCTCAGCAGCTCGACGGCGCGGCGGTCGGCGGCGGCCTTGTCCGCGTCGGAGTGCAGCAGCACCGACTCGGCGATCTGGTCGCCGATCCGCAGCACCGGGTTCAGCGAGCTCATCGGCTCCTGGAAGATCATCGCGACGTCGTTGCCGCGGACGCGCTGCCAGTCGCGCTCGGAGAGCGCGGCGAGGTCGCGGCCGCCGAAGTCGATCCGGCCCTCGACGCGCGCGGCGCCCGCGTCGAGCAGGCCCATCAGCGCGAGCGCGGTGACGCTCTTGCCGGAGCCCGACTCGCCGACGACGCACAGCGTCTCGCCGGCGCCGACGGTCAGGTCGACGCCGTCGACGACCTGCGTCCAGCCGCCGGCGGTGCGGAAGCGCACGTCGAGCCGCTCGACGGTCAGCAGCGTTCCGTCCGTCATCTCCGCCCTCGCAGCTTCGGGTCGAGGCCGTCGCGCAGCGCGTCGCCGAGGAGGTTGACCCCGAGGACGACGACCATGATCGCGAGGCCGGGGAAGATCGCCACCCAGGGGGAGACGAGCATGTACGTGCGCGCCGAGCTGAGCATCCCGCCCCACGACGGCTGCGGCGGCTGGGTGCCGAGCCCGAGGAAGCTCAGCGACGCCTCCGCGAGGATCGCCGTCCCCAGGTAGGTGCTCGCCATCACGACGAGGGGCGCCATCACGTTCGGCAGCAGGTGGCGGCGGATCGTCGTCGCGCTGGATGTGCCGAGCGCTCTCGCGGCCTCGATGTACGGCTGCGTCATGACCGACAGCGCGGCCGAGCGGACGACGCGCGCGAACGCCGGCGCGTAGGCGATCCCGATCGCCAGCATCGCGTTCGTGCGGCTGGGGCCGAGCAGGCCGGCGACGACGATCGCGAGGACGAGCGCGGGGAGCGCGAAGAGGACGTCGACGAAGCGCATCAGCGCGGTGTCGACCCAGCGTCCGTAGAAGGCGGCGACCAGGCCGATCAGCGAGCCCAGCAGCGCCGCGACGCCGACGGCCGAGAGGCCGACCTCGAGCGAGACGCGGGCGCCGTAGATGACGCGCGCGAGCGTGTCGCGGCCGAGCTCGTCGGTGCCCATCGGATGGGCCCACGACGGCGGCTGCAGACGGGCGGCGTCGGCGGCGTACGGATCGGTCGTCCAGATCCACGGTCCGGCGACCGCGACGAACACGGTCAGCAGCACGATCGACAGGCCAGCGATCGCGATCGGGGTGCGCAGCATCGGCGAGAGCCGGACGCGCCGGCGGGCGCTCGCGCCGGTCGCGCCGACCTCGACCTCGGCGGCGGTGGCGACGGTGGCGGGCGCGCTCATCGCAGCTCCACCCGCGGGTCGACCAGCGCGTAGAGCACGTCGGCGATCAGGTTCATCAGCACGAACGTCGCCGCCAACAGCAGCGTGACCGTCTGGATCACGGCGTAATCGCGGTTGAAGATCCCCTGCACGAGCAGGTTGCCGAGGCCCGGCAGCCCGAACACGACCTCGATCAGCGCGGTGCTCGCGAGCAGCACGCCGACCTCGAACGCCGAGACGGTGATGACCGGCAGCAGCGCGTTGCGCAGCGCATGTCGCACGACGACGGTGCGCGGCGCGGCGCCCTTCGCGCGGGCGGTCCGCACATAGTCCTCGCCGAGCACCTCGAGCATCGTCGCGCGCACCATCCGCATCACGAGCGCGAGCATGTAGACCGAGATGCAGAGCGCCGGCAGGATCAGCGCGGCGAGGTTCCCGAGCGGATCCTCGAACGGGCTGATGTACGTGCTCGACGGCACCCAGCCGAACGCCGAGGAGGTGACCAGCAGCATCAGCGTCGCGAGCCAGAAGCTCGGCAGCGAGACGCCGATCATGCCGATCGCGCGGCCCACGTAGTCGATCGCTCTGCCCGAGCGGACGGCGGACAGGACGCCGAGCGGGATCCCGACCAGCAGCGCTATCGCGACGCCGAGCAGGACGATCTCGAGCGTCATCGGCAGCGCGGTCGAGAGCAGGTTGGCGAGCGGCTCGCCGCTGCGCAGCGAGACGCCGAGGTCGCCGGTGACGAGGCCCTTGATCCAGTCGAAGTACTGGACCGGCAGCGGGTCGGCGAGACCGAGCGCCTCGCGCAGCGCGTCGCGCCCCTCGCTCGACCCCGCGACGGTGTCGCCCGAGCTGGCGTCGAGCACGTCGCCCGGCAGCAGCCGCACGAGCAGGAAGATCACGACCGAGACGCCGAGGAGCGTGAGCCCCAGCTGCGCGACGCGGCTGGCGAGGTAGCGCGCCACGTCAGCTCGCGGTCACGCGGGCGGTCGCCAGTCCGGGGTTGAAGTCGGTGTAGGCGACGTACATCCCGGAGACGCGCTTGGAGACGGCCTGGAACTTGTAGGGGTTGCAGAGCGGGACGTGCAGCGCCTCGGCCAGCGCGAGCCGCTGGACCTGCTCGTAGATCGGCCGCCGGTCGGCCTCGGCGATCGTCGTCGCGCCCTGTCTGATCAGCCTGCCGAGCTCGGGGTCGACGTCGGTCGCGCCGGGGAACCAGACGTCTCTGTACAGCGGCTGCGAGGGATCGAAGTCGCTGACGTAGCCGGCGACGTCACCGCGCATCCCGCGGTAGGTGAGGTGGAGGTCGAATCTGCCCTCGCCGTTGTTCTTCGCGAAGGCGGCCAGCTCGATCGGCCGGATCTTCAGCTCGACGCCGACGTCCGCGAGCTGCTGCTGCAGGATCTCGGCGGTCTTGACGAGGTCGGTCGTCGTCGAGGCGACCTCCAGCTCGATCGTGAAGCCGTCGCCGAAGCCGGCGGCAGCGAGCAGCGCTCTCGCTCTCTCGGGGTCGTGCGCGAGCAGATCGCTGCGCAGCTCCTCGTCGGCGAGCGGCCAGTCGCCGTAGCCGGGCGGGACGACGCCGGAGAACTCGGCGCTGCCGGCGTAGACGCGCTCGATCAGGTCCTGGCGGTCGATCGCGTGGTTGATCGCCTGTCGCACGCGCTTGTCGTGCCACGGCTTTCTCTCGCCGGTCTTGATCGTGAACTGCAGCTCGCGGTGCGCGGCGACGAGGCCCTTCAGCACCTCGACGTTCGGATCGGCGGCGAGCACCTCGGAGAGGTCGGGCGAGACCGAGCAGCCGTCGATATCGCCGGCGCGCAGCGCGGCGAGGCGACCCTGCTCGTCGGTCATCACGCGCAGCGTCATTCTGTCGACGCCGGGCATCGAGGACTGCCAGTAGTCCCTGTTGGCCTCGAACGTGACGCGGTCGTTCTGCTTGTAGCCGACGAGTCTGAACGGCCCGGTCCCGTTCGCCTCGGTGCGCGGGTCGATGTCGTCGTACATCCCCTCCGGCACGATCGAGGAGTGACGGCCCCAGGCGAGGAAGCCGGGCAGGCGCGCGTCCGGCCCGTCCATGCTGATGCGGACCGTTCTCTCGTCGACGGCGACGACGTCCTTGATCGCCGGCACGTGCACGGCCATGTCGGGCGTGCCGGGCGGCGGCGGTCTGCGCTGGAGGCCGATCGAGTACACGACGTCGCTCGCACGGACCGGTCTGCCGTCGTGGAATCTCGCGCCGTCGCGCAGGACGAACTCGTACGTCGTGTCGTCCGGCGAGCTGTAGGACGCGGCGAGCGCCGGCACGATTCTGAGGTCGCGGTCCCACGTCAGCAGCGACTCGTAGATCGGCTCGGTCGCCTCGCGCGTCGCGCCGAGCGTCGCACCGAACGGGACCATGAAGACGGGATCGGCGGCGAGGCCCCAGGTGATCTCGCCGCCGCGCTCGCCGGTCGCGGCGGCCTGGCTCGATCCCGCTCTGCTCGTCGACTCGCCTCCACCGCACGCGGAGAGGACTCCGCCGAGGCCGAGGAGGCCGACCGCCGCCCCGCCTCCTTGCAGCAGCTCCCGTCGGCTGGGCCGCAGGTCTCGCATTCGCATCTCCCTCGCTCTCCATGGCCGGCAGCACGGCCGGCCCAGACAACCTCTAGCGTAGATTATATAGCAAATGTTCTGAGTTGAAACCTCTCGGGCCGGAGCTGGACGTGGCGGGCAGGCGCTCGCCGTCGCGTCAGGCAGGCGGCGCGGTCGTCTCGCGCTTGACGAGGTGCGGCGGGAAGACCTCGCGCTGCGGCTCCTCGCCGCTCGTGCCCGGCCGCAGCCGCTCCATCAGCAGCTGCACCGCACGCCGCGCCATCTGCGCCATCGGCTGGCGGATCGTCGTCAGCGAGAAGGCCTCCCATCCGGCCATCGCGACGTCGTCGTAGCCGACGACCGCGAGGCGCTCGGGAACCGCGACGCCGAGCCGCTTCGCGGCGTCGAGCGCCCCGAAGGCGACGACGTCGCTCGCGCAGACGAGCGCGGTCGGCGGCTGCGGCAGGCGCAGCAGCTCGAGGCAGCCCTGATGGCCGGAGTGGTGCGAGAACGAGCCGCTGCGGCGGAGGCTGTCGTCGAGCGGGACGCCGTGCTGCGCGAGCGCTTGGCGCATGCCGCGCTCGCGATCGCGCGCCGTCGAGGTGTTGGCGGGGCCGGCGACGAGGCCGATGCGGCGGTGGCCGAGCGCGAGCAGGTGGTCTGCGGCGAGCGCGCCGCCGGCGACGTTGTCGGAGACGACGCAGTCGACGGCGGTGTCGTCGACGTCGCGGTTGAGCAGCACGACCGGCATCCCGAGCCGCGAGAGCTGACGCGCGAACTGCTCGTCGAGCAGCGCGGAGACGACGATCAGCCCGTCGACGGAGCGGCCGCGCAGCTGGCCGGCGAGGTCGTCGGCGCGCGGCTCGTTGAGCAGCACGGTCGCGTAGCCCTCCTGCCCCAGCTCGCCGTGGAGGACCTCGACGATCTCCGGATAGAACGGGTTCGTGATGTCGGCGACGACGACGCCGACGATCTGCGTGCGGCCGGTCGTGAGCGTGCGCGCCGCGGCGTCGGGGACGTAGCGGAGTCGTTCCGCCGCCTCGCGCACCCGTTCGCGCGTCGCGGGGGTGACGCGCGGATCGCCCCGCAGCGCGCGCGAGACGGTCGACTGCGACAGCCCGATCTCACGTGCGATGTCCCGACTCGTGACGGCCATGACTCAGGCGAGGCAGGATAGGCGACAGGCCCGCTCGCCAGTGCCGTCGCCCGCCGGCTTCCTGACCGGGCGGCTTGCATCCACCCCCTCTTGACTCGTAGCATGACTCCGGAGTCAACTAGGAGTCATGGATATGGCAGAGGTTCTGAAGGCGGCGAGAGACGGCTGGACGGGCGCGCGGACGCGGTCCGGTCGGGCGACGAGCGAGGGCGGCGACAGAGCGAACGGCGCGAGCGATCCGGCGGTCGTCGCGACCGTCGCCGAGATCATCGGCGCGGTCCGCGAGCGCGGGGACGCGGCGGTGCGGGAGCTGTCAGCGCGGTTCGACCGCTGGGAGCCGGAGTCGTTCCGGCTCACGACCGAGCAGATCGACGCGTGCGTCGCGCAGGTGAGCGAGCAGGCGCTGGCGGATCTGCGCTGGTGCCAGGAGCAGGTCCGCGCCTTCGCGCTCGCGCAGCGGGCGTCGCTGCACGACGTCGAGGTCGAGACGCAGCCGGGCGTGCGGCTCGGGCACCGCCACGTGCCGATCGCGCGCGTCGGCGCGTACATCCCCGGCGGGCGCTACCCGATGATCGCCTCCGCCGCGATGTCGATCCTGACGGCGAAGGCGGCCGGCGTAGAGCACGTGATCGCGTGCACGCCGCCGCTGGACGGCGCGCCCCCGGCGCTCACCGTCGCCGCGATGCAGCTCGCGGGCGCCGACGAGATCCACGTGCTCGGCGGCGTCCAGGCGGTCGCCGCGATGGCCGTCGGGACCGAGACGATCGAGCGCGTCGACTTCCTCGCCGGGCCCGGCAACGCGTACGTCGCCGAGGCGAAGCGGCAGCTGTTCGGCGAGGTCGGGATCGACCTCTTCGCCGGCCCGACCGAGATCCTCGTGGTCGCCGACGAGACCGCCGACCCGGAGATCGTCGCCGCCGACCTGCTCGGCCAGGCCGAGCACGGCCTGACCTCGCCGGCCGCGCTGATCGCGACCGACGCGGGCCTCGCGCGCGCGGCGCTCGCCGAGATCGAGCGTCAGCTCCAGACGCTGCCGACCGCCGACGTCGCCGGCCCGGCGTGGCGCGACTACGGCGAGGTCCACCTCGTCGGCGACCGCGAGGAGGCGGCCGCGCTGGCCGACGCGTTCGCCTACGAGCACGTCGAGATCCTGACCGCGGAGCCGCGCTGGTTCCTCGACACGCTGCGCCAGTACGGCGCGCTCTTCCTCGGCGAGGGCACAACCGTCGCGTACGGCGACAAGGCGATCGGCACCAACCACGTGCTGCCGACCGCCGGCGCCGCCCGCTACACCGGCGGCCTCTGGGTCGGGAAGTTCCTCAAGACCGTCACGTACCAGGAGTGCGACCCGGCGGCGAGCGCGCGGATCGGGGAGATCTGCGCCCGTCAGTGCCGCCTGGAGCACTTCGAAGGCCACGCGCGCAGCTGTGACGTGCGCGTGCGCAAGTACGCCGGCGCGCTCGTCTAGCGCTCGGTGACCATCGCGCCGCGGCGGCTCGCCGCCGCGGCGCACGACGAAGGAGAGAGTCCATGTCCCTGTGGTCCACCGCGCGACGCGCGGTACCCACCGCGCTCGTCGCCGCCGCCGCTGTCGGCGCCGTCGCGAGCGCACCCGCCGCCGCGGCGCCGGGAGACCCGTCGGCCGACGTGACGGCGGCGCCGTACAACGCGGCCGGCGACGACACGACGAACGATCGCGCCGCGATCCAACAGGCGATCGACGACATCGGCGCCAGAGGCGGCGGCGAGGTGATCGTGCCGGCCGGCAGAACGTTCCTGACGGGCAGCCTGAAGCTGAGATCCGGCGTCACGCTGCGGCTCGACGGCACGCTGAGACAGAGCCAGGACGTCGCCCACTACGCGAAGGCGCCGATCCCGGGCCTCGACATGCCGACGGACATCCCCTGGCATCGCGCGTACTTCCACAACGATCCGCTGATCGGCGCGATAGGCGTCCACGACGTCGCGATCGTCGGCAGCGGCAAGCTGCAGATGACCGTCCAGGCCGATCACACGAGACGGATCGACATCATCCCCGTCGGCTTCTTCGAGGCACAGCGCTTCACCCTCCGCGGCATCACGATCCGCGAGGCGCGCACGACGATCATCACGATGCTGCACTCCAGCGACGGCCTCGTCGCGAACAACGACGTCGCGACCTCGCCCGACCTCGGCGCCGACGGCATCGTCGTCAGCGGCTCGCAGCGCGTGAGAGTGCTGCACAACAGAGTCCGCACGAGCGACGACAACTTCGTTCTGGAGACGAAGCACCTCGACCCGCGTGACCAGGATTCGTGGTGGAGCTCGGCGACCTCGACGCCGCTGAAGGACATCGAGCTGGCGTACAACGACGCCGAGAACTTCGGCGCGCGCTACTCGATCGCGTTCCTCCCGTGGGCGAGCACGCCGGCCGACAAGCGCGACGCCGCGATCTCCGACATCTGGATCCACGACAACAGACTCGTGTCGAGAAACGACACGTGGGTCTACTGCGACTGCGACAACCCGTTCAACCCGGAGAGAAGACCGTTCATCCAGCCGACCCGGCGCGGCGAGCAGGCGCCGATGACGCGGATCGTGATGGAGAGAAACACCTACGACGGCAGAATGTGGCCGTTCTACTCGTGGGTCCCGCCCGTCTTCACCGACTCGCGCTTCGAGATCGCGCGCGCGAACGCACCGGCGCTGATGAACGGCGACTTCGAGAGAACCGCGGCCGTCTGGTGGAGCCCCGAGGGCAACGCCGGCGCGACCGACGACCCGGCCGAGGTGCCGGAAGCGGCCGAGGCCGCGTTCGCGAGACGCGGCGGCAGCTTCGCCGCGTACCTGGAGACGCGCCGCAATCAGAGAGCCGCGCTCTACCAGGGAATCAGCCTGAAGAACGCCGCCACGCTGCAGATGCCGCGTCTCGGCCTCGGCAACAGAGCGGTCTACACGTTCGAGGCGAACGTCGTCACGAGCGGCCACGCGTTCGCGCTCGTCGCGCGCGACACCTGCGCGAACAGAGAGCTGGCACGACGGCTCGTCGCCCCGCGCAGCTTCCGCCGCGAGCGGCTGCTGATCCCGGTCGAGACGAACTGCGACCTCGTCCGCGTCGGGATCGAGCGGACCGCCGCGAACGGCGCCTGGGCGCTGCTCGACGACGCCGAGCTGCACATGCCGGTGATCGACAGCGAGGACCCGCGCTGGGTCCTGAGAGGCATGTGGATGCGCGACTGGTCGGGCTGGGACGTCGGCGAGACCGACCACCACGCCGGCGACGACGGCGGCTCCGCGGCGCTGACGTACACCGGCGGGCAGGCGAAGCTGATCTCCGCCAGAAAGCCGTGGGGAGGAATCGTCGAGATGTCGGTCGACGGGGCGGCGAGAGGCGACGTCGACCTCTACGGCAGCCAGCAGATCGGCGGGCTCGAGGTGTTCGACACGGGCACCCTGAGCAGCGGCAGACACACGCTGAGACTCACCATCACGGGCCGCAAGAACGCGGCGTCGGAGAACGACTACGGCATCTTCGACGCGATCGTCGTGCCGGAGTGGGTCAACCCCGCCGCGCCCGCCGCGCACCTCGAGGAGCTGCGTCCGGACCTCGGCGCGGTCGTCGTGCCGGGCAGAGCGCTCGTCGGCCACCCGGTCTACGTGGAGGCGCCCGCGTACGCGCCGCGCGGCGGCGGCGTGACGGTCGGCTGGAGACTCGGCGACGGCACGACGACGAGCGGTTCGAAGGCCAACCACGTCTACGACGCGCCCGGCACGTACACCGTGACGGTCGAGGCGAGAGACACGCACGGCGAGACGACGACGGCGACGCGCACGATCGTCGTCAGAGCGGGCCCGTCGGGCCTCGCAGGCCTGGACGGCGCGGCCGGCGCTGACGGAACCGACGGGGCGCCCGGCGAGCGTGGGGCCGACGGTCCGGCAGGGCCTGCGGGCGCGGCCGGCGCGACGGGCGCGACCGGTCCGGCCGGCGCAACGGGCGCAGGCGGCCCGACCGGGGCGCGCGGCGCCGCTGGGCCGAAGGGCGACGCGGGCGATCCGGCGAACGTGTCGGTCAGCTGCACGCTCGTCAAGCGCCGCACGGCGGTGCGCTGCACCGTGGCGGCGACGAGAGCGCGGGCGCGCGGAGCGGCGCGCGTGAGCGGAACGTTCCGCACGGCCGGGACGACGGCGCGCGCCGCCGGCTCGGGCCGCGTCGCCGTCACGCTGCGTCCGGCGCAGCGGCCCACGAAGAGCGCGCGCGTCGCGGTGCGGCTGCGCGTCGACGGGATCGCGAAGGACCTGGTCGTGCCGCTCGGCACGACGCGAAGCGTCGCGCTGCCGCGTAGGTAGCGCGCCGGCCACCCGGGCAGTCGGCCCTTTTCTCTCCCCACGGGGCCGACTGCCCGCACGGCGGCCGCCCGGCGCCGCGCGCAAGCAGCTCAGCGCGCGGTCCAGCCGAGGTCCATCGTCACCGGCACGCCCGTGAAGGCGCGGCCGGCGGGGCCGAGCAGGAAGGCGACGGTCGCGGCGATCTCCTCCGGTTCGAGCAGCCGCTTGACGGCGTGCGGCGCGAGGATCACGTCGCGCAGCACGTCCTCCTCCGGCAGGCCGTGCGCGCGCGCCTGGTCGCCGATCTGCGCCTCGACGAGCGGGGTGCGGACGAAGCCCGGGCAGACGGCGGTCGCCGTGATCCCCTGCTCGGCGCCTTCGAGCGCGAGCGTCTTGACCAGCCCGAGCACGCCGTGCTTGGCCGACACGTACGCCGACTTGAACGGCGAGGCGACCTGCGCGTGCGCCGAGGCGACCGCGACGATCCGTCCGTCGCCCGAGGCGGCGAGCGCCGGCCAGGCGTACTTCGCGAGCAGGAACGGGCTCGTCAGCATCAGCGCCAGCAGCGCGTCCCAGCGGTCCTCGGGGAAGTCGGCGACGGGCGCGACGTGCTGCATCCCGGCGTTGGCGACGATCGCGTCGAGCCGGCCGAAGCGGTCGAGCGCGTGCTCGACCGCGGCGCGGTTCCCCTCGCGGGTGGTCAGGTCGGCGGCGAACGACGCGCCCGGCCCCGTCTCCGGGTCCGGGCGCAGGTCGACGGCGAGCACGTCCCAGCCGGCGTCGCCGAGGGCGGCGACGATCGCGCCGCCGATGCCGCCGGCGGCACCCGTCACGAGCGCCGCCGGCCGTCTGTCTGCGTTCATCCGCCTACCGTACGACCTCGACCGCGTCGACCGAGATCACCGTGTTCGCCGACGCGGGGTGCTTGGTCCAGGTCGGCACCACTCTCAGCTCGTGCGTCCCGGCCGCGACCGTGCCGGTGTCGTACGTGACGTACTGCAGGTCGGTCGTCGGGCTGTACTGGTCGATCGTCGTCTTGTAGACGCCGTCGAGGTAGACGTCGGCTCTGCCGCGGTCGCCGCCGCGGACGGCGAGCACTCTCGCGCGCGTGCCACGGAACGTGACGGTCGCGCTCGATCTGGTGCCGGCCTGCGTCGCCATCCGCTCCGTCCCGCCGTGGTCGCCGGCGCGCTCGTAGAGGTACCAGAGGCCCTCGTACGAGATCACCGGGTCGTCGTTGTCGATCCGCGGCCCTTCGAGCAGCACGTCGTCGACGCGCAGGCCGCCTGAGGTGAACGTGCCCGAGTCGAACCCGACTATGTACCGGCCGCAGCTCGACGCCGCGGTGAATCTGAGGCTGACGTCGGTCCACGCGAGCGAGCTGACGTTCTGCGTCACGCCCGTGCCGCCGCACGTGTCGTACACATACATCCGCGCCGGGCTCCCGTCCGGTGTCTGGATCCGCGCGCGCAGCGTGTACGTCTGCCCGCCGGTCAGCGACACGCCCTGGTAGAGCGTCGTGTAGCCGACGTCGAAGTACTGGATGTAGCCGTACCACGAGCCGTTCTGGCCGACGGAGTAGTCGGCGGCGTCGGACTGGCCGGCTCTGCTCACGCGCGACCAGTACGCGTGGCCGGTGCGCTCGAAGCCGCCGTTGCGGATGAACGTCGGGCTCGTCTTGGCGAAGTCGGCGACGAGGTTCTGGATGTGCGCCTTCGTCAGCGCGGTCGATCCGGTGTATCTGTTTCTGGCGAACGTCAGGTCCTTCATCGGCGCCTGGTCCTGCTCCTGGTTGGTGAATCTCGACGGCGGCTCGCCGGTGTACGGGTCGTCGCACCAGCAGCCGACCGCGTCGGTCGCCGCGAGCGTGTTGTCGTGGACGCGCACGTCGCTCATCTCGACCTGGCGCTGGTCGCCGTACGCGGTGCCCCAGGGGATCAGCGCGATCGCCTTGCAGCAGGTCGAGGTCGCGTAGTTGTTGTCGATCTCGATGTCGTTGATCGGCTCGGGCACGGCCGTCGACCACCACGTCGTGCCGCGCGGGTCGTTCCACTGCGTCCACAGCACGATCGTGTCGTCGCTGGTCGCGTCCATCGTGTTGCCGGTGACGCGCACGTGCTGCGAGTTGCCGATCGCGACGCCCTCGACGTTGGTGTCGAGGTCGTCTCTCATCGTCATCCCGGAGACGATCCCGTTGTCGACGGTGTAGAGCGAGACGTTGCTCGCGCTCGCGCCGATCATCGTCAGGTTGGAGATTCTGAACCCGTCGACCTTGTGGAAGCCGATCCCCATCGCGTGGATCGTCGTCTCGTCGGTCAGCGCGCGCGTCATCTCGATCGTGCCGCCGCCCGTCACGGTGACGTTTCTCGCGTTGCCGGAATGGATCAGCGGATAGTTCCGGTACATCGCGATGTTCCACTCGATCGTGCCGTCGATCATGTGGCCGAGCACCGGTCTGTGCGCCCAGTGCGACTGGTTCTGGCTCATCTTCAGCGTCGCGCCGCCGGCGATCTCCAGCGTCACGTTGCTCTTGACCGAGACGTCGCCGGACAGGAACGTCCTCGGCGCGGGCAGCGTCACCTTCCCGCCACCCGCCGCGCTGACGTCGTCGATCGCGCTCTGGATCGCCGCACGGTCGTTCGTCACGCCGTCCCCGGCAGCTCCATACGGCGCTGCGGTCACGTCCACGTCGAGCGCGGAGGCGGCCGCGGGCAGGGCAAGGCATGCCGTCACCGCGGCCACCAGGCCGCTGACAAGCAGTCGTCGCATCTCTCCCACCTTTCAATAGGCTAGATGCTATAGCTAACAGATCCGAGTGCCCGCCCGCAAGCAGGCCGGGCCCAGCGCGGTGGGAGAGATCGCCGCGCCGACCCGGCCTCGCGTCAGCGTGGTGTCATCGCATCGTCACCACCCCGAGACGTTGATCGCGTCGATCGTCACGTAGGTGTACGTCGAGAGCGGGTTCTTCGCCCACTGCGGCCGTATCCCGAGCACGTGCGTGCCTCTGCTCAGCACCCCGGTGTCGTAGATCTCGGCCCAGCCGTAGCTCGCGCTGTACGTGTCGACCGTGCCCTTGAAGACGCCGTCGAGCCAGACGTCGGCATAGCCGCCGTTGGGGCCGACGATCGTCCGCCATCTGGCGCGGTTGCCCTCGAACGTGACGTTCGCGGTCGTTCTGTCGGCGACGGCGAGCATGTGCGTGCCGCCGGAGTCGCTCGGATGGACGTTCTGGTGCCAGAGGCCGGCGTAGCCGATCCGCGGGTCGCCGTCCTCGATCACGCTGCCGAGCAGCCGCGCGTCGTCGATCCGGCCCCAGCCTCTCGTCTGGCCGGAGGAGTCGATCCCGACGTGGTAGTTCGAGCAGGCCGAGGTGGTCGTGAACGACAGGTCCTCGGTCGACCAGCCCGTCCCGCTGACCCATTTGGCCGCGACCGTCGCGCCCGTGCACTGGTTGTGGACGTACATCCGCACCGGGTCGCCGCTCGTCTGCACCCTGGCGCGGAACGTGTAGCTCGTGCTCGCCGGCAGGCCGACGCCCTGCGCGAGCGCGGTGTAGCCGTCGCCGAAGTTGGTGATGTAGCCGAACCATCTGCCGGTCTGACCGGCCGCGAAGGTCTCAGCGCCGACCTGTCTCGCGGTGCCCGATTTCGACCAGTACGCGATCCCGGTCTCTTCGAAGCCGCCGTTCTTGAGGTACGGGTTGCCGGGGTGGAACGACGCGCCCTGGATCCCGCTGATTCTCGCTCTCACGAACCCGTCGAGACTGCCGGCGTAGCTGTTGCCGGAGAACGTCACATTGGTCATGGGCGCCTGGTCGTCCTCGACCGCCGTGTACGCCGGCCCGTAGGAACCTCTCCACGGGTTGTCGCACCAGCACTTGACGGAGTCCCAGCTGCCCGGCGCGTTGAGGACGTTGTTCTCGATCCGGATGTCGCGGAACTCGATGTCGCGCTGGTCGGGCGCCGAGGTGCCCCACGGGATGAACGCCAGCGCGCTGCAGCACTCCGCCTCCACGATGTTGTCGCGGATCACGACGTCGACGAGCGGTCTCGGCACGTCGCTTCTCCACCAGCCGGTGGCGCGCGGGTCGCCGTAGGTCGTCGACAGGGCGATCCCGTCGTCGGTGACGCCGGGGGTGCCGTCCGGGTCGCGCATCAGGTTTCTCTCGACGAGGATGTGCTGTGAGCTGACGACCTCGATGCCGGAGACGGTCGGTCCGCCCGGCTCGTTGAGCGTCGTGTCGCGCACGACCCCGTTGTCGTTGAAGTAGAGGCCGACGTACGGCGTCGTGCCGCCGATCGCATGGATGCCGGAGATCTCGAACCCGGAGACGTCCCACATCCCGATCGCGTTGGTGCGAATCGTCTGGCTCGCGTCCGGGAGCTGCGTCATCTCGATCGTGCCGGCACCGGTCAGCTTCACGTTTCTGACGCTGCCGCCGTAGATCAGCGGGTAGTTGCGGTAGAAGGTGAAGTTCCACGGGATCGTCTCGTCGATCAGCGCCCCGCGCAGCGGTCTGTCGGCGTAGTGGGTGATCTCCTGGCTCTGCTTGACCTTCGCGCCTCTGGCGATGTGCAGCTCGACGTTCGTTCTGAGATGCAGGTTGCCGGTCAGGTATGTCTTCGGCGCCGGCAACGTCACCTTGCCGCCACCGGCGGAGGCGACGTCGCCGATCGCTCTCTGAATCGCCGCCCGGTCGTTCGTCACGCCGTCACCGGCGGCGCTGTACGGCGCCGCGGTGACGTCCACGTCGAGTGCGCTGGCCGCGGCCGGCAGGCCGAGCATCAGCGCCGCGGCAGCCAGCAGGCTCCCGCGCAGGGACCACCTCATCCCACGCCCCTTTCAATAGGCTAGATGCTATAGCTCTACCATGGATGACTCGCACGATGCAAGCGGAGTCATCGCTGTCGGCGACGCTCGACGGACCGTCGTCCGGCTACGGGCGTGACGGTCACGGTGCTCGGTGGGCCGAGACCAGCGGCGCGTGAGCGGGCCGAACGGTCAGGCGAGCGCGTAGCGCGCGGGGAGGCCCGGGCGGCGGCGGATGCGGCCGCGCGCGCACAGCTCCTCGACGTGGCCGAGCAGCGGCTGGGCGAGCGTGTGGTTCGCGTCCGGCGGCCATGTGGCGACCGCCGGGGCGGCGAGCGCGATCAGCTGCGCGAGCGTCGCCTCGCGGCCGTCGGCGAGGGAGCTGAGCAGCGCCCGCTCCAGCGCCGTGGCGAACGCCGCGCTCTCGTCGAGGTAGGCGCCGGCCGCCGCCCCGTCGAGCGGTTCGAGATGGGAGCACAGCAGGCGCTCGGCGCCGAGCCCGCGCAGCCGCGCGATCGTGTCGCGGTACGCGGGCAGGAAGCGGTACGTCGGGGCGAACGCGGGCGCGCCGTCGGCGCCCGGCGCGGCGGCGCCGAGGACCGCGTCGGCCGCGATCGCCGTACCGCTCGCCGCGTCATGCAGCGCGAGGTGGCCGGCGGTGTGACCGGGGACGGCGAGGAGCGAGACCCTCCACGCGCCGGCGTCGCGCGGCGGGCCGCCACGCGCAGGGTCGGCGGGCGGACGGTCGTCACGCGGCGCGGCGCCGGCGGGACGCGCGAGCGTGACCGTCCCGTCGTCCACCGTCAGCGTCGCGTCGCCGTCGAAGACGGCGTCGATCGTGCCGTCGTCGGCGTTCGCGCGGACCCAGGCGACGAAGTCGCGCGACTGGTCGATCGCGTGGTCGGCGCGGAACTCGCGGTAGCGCCGCTCCAGCAGCAGCTCGGCCGACTCGATCAGCGCGCGGTCACGCGCGCCGCAGATCGTCGTCGCCTGCGGCGCGAGCCGACGGACCGCGCCGAGGCCGCCGGCGTGGTCGACGTCGGCGTGCGTCACGACGACCGCGGTCAGGTCCTCCCAGCCGAGCCCGCGCGCCGCGAGCGCCGGCCCGATCGTGCGCTCAGGCGTCGCGGCGAGGCCCGTGTCGACGAGCACCGCCCCGCGCGCGCCGACGAGCAGGAAGACGGACAGGAAGCGGCCGTCGTCGAGCGGCTCGACGATCCGCGCGATCCGGCCGACGCCGCCGGCACCAGCCGCACCAGCCGCGCCGCCGACGCCGGCCACGGCGCTCGCGCCAGCGGCCCCGCTCGCGCCAGCCACACCAGCCGCCCCGCTCATCTCAGCCCGTACCGCTCCGCCAGCTCCGGGTCGAGCGGGGGCGGCACGAGCGCGGTCGTCCAGCCGCCGTCGACCGCGATCGACTGGCCGGTCAGGAACGACGCCTGCTCGGACAGCAGGAACGCGGCGACGGCGGCGATCTCGGCCGGCTCGCCGATCCGGCGCAGCGGCGCCTGACGCTCCAGCCCGGCGCGGCGCGCGGCGCCGTCGTCGGCCTCCTCGAAGCTCCGTTCCAGCGCCTGCGTCATGACCGCCCCGGGGGCGATCGCGTTGGCGCGGATCCCGTACGGGCCGTAGGCGGAGGCGACGTGGCGGGTGAGCGCGTCGATCGCGCCCTTCGACGTGTCGTAGGCGGCGTGTGCGACCGCGCCCGCGCGGCCGTGGATCGAGGAGATGTTGACGATCGCGCCCGGCGCGCCGCGCTCGGTGAACGAGCGCACGGCCGCCGAGCAGCCCCAGTAGACGCCGTCGACGTTGACGGACAGCAGCCGCCGCACCTGCTCGGGATCGGGGTCGTGCAGCGTCCCCTGCGTCGTGATGCCGGCGTTGTTGACCCAGCCGCCCAGCGGCGCGAGCGCCTCGGCCGCGGTGACCGCGGCGGCGATGTCGTCGCGGTCACCGGCGTCGCCGACGACCGTCGCGGCGACGACGCCCTCCAGCTCCGACGCCAGTGCCGCGTCGTGCTCGAGCGCGACGACCGCCCAGCCGTCCGCCGCGAGCCGCTCGGCGATCGCGCGGCCGATGCCGGTGCCCGCTCCCGTCACGACGACGCTGCTCATCTCACGCGCTCCTCGTCGAACGCCAGGCCGAGCCCGGGCCGGTCGGACGCGACCCAGCGACCGTCCCGCAGCGGCGGATCTCCGGCGACCAGCAGATGTGCGGGATCGTACGGGTTGCCGCCGGGGACCTCCGCGTCGAACAGCTCGACCCACGCCGGGCGCGGCTGCGCCGCGGCGAGGTGCACGCTGATCTCCGGGTAGACGTGGAACGAGACCTCGACGCCGGCGTCGCGCGCGCGAGCGAGCACGCCAAGCGACGGCGTCACGCCCCCGACCGCGAGCACGTCGAGCCGCAGCACGTCGAGCGCGCCGGCGTCGAGCAGCGCGGCGTACGTGCGCGGCTCGGTCACCTCGTCGCCGACGCCGAGCGGGAACGGGCCGTCGCGGCGGATCCGCGCGCAGCCGTCCGCATCCTCGGGCACGAGCGGGTCCTCCAGCCACGCGAGCGGCGGCTCGCCCCACTGCGCGATCTCGGCGAGCGCCTGCTCGGCGTCGCGCCAGACGAAGCCGCAGTCGGCGACGAGCCCGCAGTCGCCGGGAAGCCCGGCGACGATCCGCTCGATCAGCTCGCGCATCCGCGCCGGGTCCGGGTCGCGGCTGATCTTCACGCGGCGGAAGCCGCGCCCGGCGCCGGCCAGGACTTCGGCGGCGACGTCCGCCGGCGTGCGGTCCGGCGTCGGGTAGGCGGCGACGAGCAGCGCGGGCGCGGAGCCGTCGGGCGCCGCCGCGGAGCCTCCGCGCGGACCGGTCGCGCCGGGGCTGTCGCCTCCGGCCGCCGCGCCCGCCCCGCCTTCGTGCTCCGCCAGCAGCCGCCACAGGGGCACGCCGGCACGCTGCGCGCGCACGTCCCACAGCGCGACGTCGACCAGCCCGAGCGCGCGCATCGCGACGCCGGAGCGGGCGACGGCGACGTTCGCGCGCTGGACCTCGTCCCAGCGCTGCTCGACCGCGGCGGACGAGCGACCGACGACGTGCGGCGTCACAAGCCGCTCGACCAGCGCCTGAACCGGTGCGTTGCGCGTGAGGCAGTACGCGCGACCGCTCAACCCGTCCTCGGTCGTGACCGTCGCCGCCGCGTACTCGCGCGCGACGATCTCCATCGACCCGAGCTTCAGCGGGCGCGGCAGCGGCAGCGCGACGGTCGCGACGCGGACCTCGCGGATCGCGTCGCTCATCAGTCGATTCCGACGACGCCGATGCCGAAGTCGGCGAGGAAGCCGCCGTCGGCGTAGAGCACGTGGCCGGTGACGTACGACGCCGCCGGCGAGGCGAGGAACGCGATCACGGAGGCGATCTCGTCCGCTTCGGCGAGCCGCCGCATCGGGATCCGCCCGAGCACCTCGTCGTTGTCGAGCTGTCCGGAGGCGAGCGCCGCCTCGTAGACGCCGCTGGAGACGTAGCCCGGACCGACCGCGTTGACACGCACGCCGCGCGTCGCCCATTCGACCGCGGCCGTCTTCGTCAGCCCGACGATCCCCGCCTTCGTCGCGCCGTACGGCGCGCGGCCGGGCTGGCCGCGGTCGGCCGCGACCGAGACGATGTTGACGATCGAGCCGCCGCCGTCCTGCGCGAGCATGATCCGCCCGGCCGCCTGCGTCCCGTTGAACGCGCCGTGGAGGTTGACGCCGACGACCGCGTCCCACTCCTCGAACGTCAGGTCCTCCAGCCGCGCGCGCTTCGTGATGCCGGCGTTGTTGACGGCGAGCTGAAGCCCGCCATGGCGTTCGGCGACCGACCGCATCGCAGCGTCGACCGCAGCGTTGTCGGCGACGTCGACGACGTGGTCCTCGATCGCAGGATCGGGCTCGGCCGGCGGGCTCACGTCGAACGAGGCGACGGCCCAGCCCTGTGCCGCGAGGTGGCGCGCCGTCGCGCGGCCGATGCCGCTCGACGCCCCCGTGATCACCGCTGTCTGCCCGCTCATCGAACCGTCTCCTCGTCCGTCAGCCGTGCGGCACCCGCCGCCGCGGCCTCGATCGCCGTCTCCAGGCAGCCCGCCGCGAGCGGGGTCTGCCACACCGTGTACGCATCGTCGCGCGCATACAGCTCCCGTGGCGGGAGGTATGCCGGACCCGACCAGTTCGCCAGGTTGAGCACGACCACGGCGCGGTCCGGGAAGCGGCGCCGCAGCTCGCGCTGGAAGAGCGAGTACGCCTCGCCCGACTGCGCGACGACGAGCGCGCCGCCGAGCTGCCACACCCACACGCGCCACGGCACCGCCGGCCCGTCGCCGAACGTCTCGCGCATCAAGGCCGCGCGCCGCAGCCGCTCGGCGCGGCTGAGCGGGTCGATCTCCGCCCAGCGCTGCTCCAGCTCTGCCACGGTCGGCTGCGGCTTGAGCGGCATGTCGAACGCCTCGACCGTCGTCGCGAGCCGATCCGGCCAGGCGTGCTCGACCGGCCACCACGGCGCCAGCGGCGCGCCCGACTCGACCGCCGGATGGAGCGCGAGCGCGACGCCGGGGGGCGGCAGCTGCTCCAGGGCGGCGAGCGCCGCGTGGCCGACCGCGCGGCCGTGACGGTCGGCGACGGCGACGTCGCCGGTGTACTGGTCGCGCGGCGCAAGCTCGCCGGCGGCGCCGAGCAGGAAGAGGCACGGTGCGCCGCCGGTCGCGTCTTCGACCGTCTCACGCAGCGCGCCGACGTAGTCGGGCGAGGTGAGCGTGTTCTGCCAGGCGAGCGTCGTCGGGTGGCAGGCGTAGTTGACGAGCGTCGCGAGCACCGTGCCATCGGCGGCGGTGACGCGGCCGGCGAGCAGCGTGTCGTCAGCCTCGGCGTCGGGGTTCCAGCCGATCAGCGGGCGGCCGTCGACGGTCAGGTCGCGCGCGCCGGCGACGGCGGAGCGGCCGGTCGACCACGTGAGCGTCGCCGGGACGGTCGCGGCGAGCGCGTCGCGCGTCGCCTCGGCGGCGGCGATGCGCAACGCGTCGAGGTACGGCGCGACCAGCTCGCCGCCCGGGAAGTCGCGCGCGTCGCGCGTCAGCAGCGGCGCCGAGTGGCTGTGGCTGAGCGTGACGATCGCGCGCGCCTCGTCCCCGCCGGCGGCCGCGAGCACCGCCTCGCGGACGTGCCACTCGTCCTCACGCGCGCGCCACCACGAGCCGTCGAGCGCGACGAGCACGAGCGGGGCCGCATCGGCGCCGTCGCGCAGCGCGAGCGCGGTCAGCGTGAGCGGCCGGTGGACGCCGGTCGAGCGGCGCTCGGTCGCTGGGCCCCACGCGTTCTGCGCGATGCCGGGCGGCGGCGTGACGTCGCGCCGGGCGACGCCGATCCAGCCTGCGAATCCGGGTGCGGCAACGGTCCTCATGCAATCCCTCACGTTGATCACTGTCTTGCTAGACGCTATAGTATCTAGCCTTGCTCCGTCAATCTGACCAAGGACGAACCTCCGCATGACCCCGAGCGATCTGCGCCCCCGGGGCGTCGTGGTCGTCACCGACTCCGACCTGCCGACCGAGGGCGTCGCCGAGCGCGTCCTCGAAGCGGCCGGCTGGACGGTCCGACGCGCCGCCTGCCGCACCGCCGACGACGTGCGCGAGGCGGCAGCCGGCGCCGTCGCGCTGATCGTCCAGTGGGCGCCCGTCGACGCGAGCGTGCTCGCGAACCTGCCCGACTGCCGCTTCGTCAGCCGTCTCGGGATCGGCTACGACATGATCGACGTCGCCGCCGCGACGGAGGCCGGCATCCCGGTCGCCAACGTGCCCGACTACTGCGTCGAGGAGGTCGCCGCGCACACGCTCGCGTTCGTCTTCTCGCTGACGCGCCGGCTGCCGCAGCTCGACGCCGGCCTGCGCGCCGGCCGCTGGGCCGCGAGCGACGACGGCGACGGCGCGCGGCGCCCCCAGGGCACGACCGTCGCGGTGCTCGGCCACGGCCGCATCGGCGCGCGCGTCGCGCAGCAGGCCGCGTCCGTCGGCTTCGACGTGCTCGTCCACGACCCGCACGTGCCGGCGGAGCGGGTCGAGGCCGCCGGCCACGTCGCCGTCACGCTCGACGAGGCGCTGGAGCGGGCCGACGTCGTCAGCCTCCACGTCCCGCTCACGCCGCAGACGCGTCACCTGCTCGACGCGCCCGCGCTCGCGCGGATGCGGCCTGGCAGCGCGCTCGTCAACACCTGCCGCGGCGGGCTCGTGGACGAGACGGCGCTCGCCGACGCGCTCCGCTCCGGCCAGCTCGGCGCCGCCGCGCTCGACGTCTTCGAGTCCGAGCCGCTGCCGGCCGACAGCCCGCTGCGCGACGCGCCGAACCTGCTGCTCTCGCCACACGCCGCGTGGTACTCGCCGATCGCGCTGCTGGAGCTGGAGGAGCGCGCCGCTCAGCAGGTCGCTGACTTCCTCGACGGCCGCCCGGTGCCGACGATCGTCAATCCCGGCTACGCTCGGGTGCGCGCCGACGGCGCCCCCGTCTAGCCGATGACGTTCGACCCGCGCACCATCACCAGCACGCCGCACGGCGCTCCGCTCGTCCCGCGGCTGCCGCTGCGCCTGCGGCGGACCGAGATCCTCACGGTCGTCTACGAGACCGACCCGTCCGCCGCCGACGCGCTGGTCCCGGAGCCGCTCGAGCTGGCGGCACCGCGCGTGCTCGTCAACGTCTACTGGATGCACGACGCCGAGTTCTTCGGCGTCTACGGCGAGTCGGCCGTGCAGCTGCCGGTGCGGCTGCCGGACGGCTCGCCGGCGATGTACTCGCCGCTGCTCGTGCTCGACTCCGACGCGGCGGTCGCCGCCGGGCGCGAGCTGTACGGGCAGCCGAAGAAGGCCGGCAACGTCACGCTCAGACCGCACGGCGACCTGCTCGTCGGCCGCGTCGAGCGCAACTCGATCGACGTGATCACGCTGACGATGTGCTGGAAGCAGCAGGCATGCGCGCCCGACGTGCTGGAGCCGCTCGTCCCCGGCAGCGGCACGAACGTCAACCTGCGCGTGCTCCCGGCCGACGGCGACGACGTCACGCGCGAGCTGGTCGTGCGCGACTTCGAGGACGTCGTCGTGCACGAGTGCTGGACCGGCCCCGCGACGATCGAGCTGCGGCCCAACGCACAGGTGCCGGCTCATCTGCTGCCGGTGCGCGAGGTGCGCGCCGCGACGCACCGGCTGGTCGACCTGACGCTGCCGCCCGGCCGCGTCATCCACCGCTACTGAGCGCCGGCCGCCGCGGCGGTGCGCGCCGCGCGGCGGCGCGCCCGCTCCGCGGCCGGGTCGACCGCCGGGATCGCCTGCATCAGCTGCCGCGTGTAGTCGTGCTCGGCGGCGCGGAACAGCTGCTCGCGCGTGCCGCGCTCGACGATCGAGCCGCGCTGCATCACCGCGACCGTCGAGGCCATGTAGCGGACGACGGCGAGGTCGTGGCTGATGAACAGGTACGTCAGCCCGAGCCGCTGCTGCAGCTCGTTGAGCAGGTTGAGGATCTGCGCCTGGATCGAGACGTCGAGCGCCGAGACCGACTCGTCGAGCACGACGAAGTCCGGGTCGAGCGCGAGCGCCCGTGCGATCGCGACACGCTGGCACTGGCCACCGGACATCTCGCGTGGCCGCCGCTCGCGGTAGCTCTCGCCGAGGCCGACGAGATCGAGCACCTCGGCGACGCGCTGCGCGCGCGAGGCGCGGTCGCCGACGCCGTGCGCCTCCAGCGGCGCGGCGACGATCTGCGCGACCGACTGGCGCCGGTTGAGCGCCGCGAACGGGTCCTGGAAGACCATCTGCATGCGGCGGCGCAGCGCGCGCAGGTCGCCGCGGCCGAGCGCGTGCACGTCGACGCCGTCGAAGCGGACGCTGCCGCCGTCGAGCGGCAGCAGCGCCAGCAGCGCGCGCGAGACCGTCGACTTGCCCGAGCCGGACTCGCCGACGAGGCCGAACGTCTCGCCTCTGCGGATCTCCAGCGAGACGTCGTCGAGCGCGGTCAGCTCCTCCCCGCGGCCGAGGCGGAAGCGCTTCACGAGCCCGTCGGCGACGACGAGCGGCGCGGCGGCGGTGGCTTCAGACACGGACATCGGACTCCTCGAGGGTCTGGGCGCGCGCGTCGGCGAAGTGACAGGCGACGGGACGGCCGGCGGCAGACTCCAGCGCCGGGCTGTCGGTGCGGCAGACGTCCTGCGCGTGCGGACAACGCGGGTGGAAGCTGCAGCCGCTCGGCAGCCGGCCGGCGAGCGGCGGCTGTCCGCCGATCGTCGGGATCGGCACGCCCAGCTCCAGCGACAGGTCGACGGCGGCGCCGAGCAGCGCCTCGCTGTACGGGTGGACCGGCGCGCGGTACAGGGCCTCGGCCTCCGCGCGCTCGACGATCCGCCCGCCGTACATCACCTGGATCGAATCGCAGAAGCCGGCCGCGACGCCGAGGTCGTGCGTGATCAGCATGACCGCGGTGCCGTGGTCCTCGACGAGACGGTCGAGCAGGTCCATGATCCGCGCCTGCGTCGTGACGTCGAGCGCGGTCGTCGGCTCGTCGCAGATCAGCACGGCCGGGTCGGCGCACATCGCCATCGCGATCATCACGCGCTGGCGCATGCCGCCGGAGAACTCGTGCGGGTACTGCTCCACGCGGCGCTGCGGGTGCGGCACGCCGACGCCGTCGAGCAGCTCGATCGCGCGCTCGCGCGCGCCTCTGCGGTCGAGCCGGCTGTGGAGGCGGATCGCCTCCTCCAGCTGGTGGCCGACCGTCTGCACGGGGTTGAGCGCCGACATCGGGTCCTGGTAGACCATCGCCACGCGCCCGCCGCGGACCTTCTCCATCTGACGCGGCTTGAGCGTCAGCAGGTCCTCGCCCTCCAGCAGCACCTGGCCGGACAGCTGCGCGCGGCGGGCGAGCCGCATGATCGCGAGCGCGGTCAGCGACTTGCCGGAGCCGGACTCGCCGACGAGGCCGAGCCGCTCGCCTCTGCGCAGCGAGAAGGAGACGCCGCGGACCGGCTCGATCGGGCCGAACGCGACGCGCAGGTCGCGCACGTCGAGCACCGCGTCGGTGACCGTGTCGGTGGTCTCGCTCATCCGGTCCGTCCTCGCAGGTCGTCCGTGCCGCCGAGCTGGTCGGCGAGCAGGTTCAGCATCCAGATCGTCAGGAAGATCGCCAGCGCCGGGAAGATCACGCCCGTCGTCGACTGGTACATCTTCTGGTAGCCCTGCTGCAGCAGCGTGCCCCACGACGCCTCCGGCGGCTGCACGCCGAGCCCGACGAAGCTCAGCGCGGCCTCCAGCACGATCGCGTTGGCGGCGTTGATCGCCGCCTGCACGCCGAGCGGCGCGGAGATGTTCGGCAGCACCTCGCGCAGCACCAGCCGGCTGCGCGTCGCGCCGTAGGCGACGGCCGCCTGCGTGTAGTCGGACTGCAGCTCGCTGAGCACGGCGCTGCGGATCATCCGCGCGGTCACGGGCGTCAGCAGCACGCCGACGATCAGCGCGAGGCCGGCCGTGGTGGCGCCGAACGCGGCGACGAAGACGAGCGCGAACAGCAGCTGCGGGATCGCCATCGTGACGTCGGCGAGCCGCATCAGCAGCTCGTCGAGCAGGCCGCGGCCGAGCGCCGCGGCGAAGCCCCACAGCGCGCCGAGCAGCATCGAGACGACGGTCGCGCCGGCGGCGATGCCGAGCGAGATGCGCCCGCCGTCGACGACGCGCGCGAACAGGTCGCGACCGAGCTCGTCGGTGCCGAACCAGTTGGCGGTGCCGGGGCCGGCGAAGCGGTTGGCGTTGTCGATCGTGCTGGGGTCGTCCGCCAGCAGCGGCCCGACCGCGCACAGCAGCACGATCAGCCCCAGCACCGCGAGCGCGGCGACGGTCACAGCCGAGCGGCGGCGCGGGGAGCGGCGGCGGCCGGTCAGGCGCAGGCCGAGGGGGAACGCGGGGCTAGCCATGTGCGCCTCCGCCGCGCAGGCGGGGATCGAGCACGCCGTAGAGCACGTCGACGACGAGCGTGGTGAAGATGAACAGCGCGCTGATCAGCAGCACGACCGACTGCAGGACCGCGTAGTCGCGCTTGAAGACCGACTCGACCGCGAGCGAGCCGAGGCCGGGGATGCCGAAGACGTACTCGACGATCACGACGCCGCCGAGCGTGTAGCCGACGATCATGCCGAGCATCGTCAGCCCCGGGATCAGCGCGTTGCGGAGCGCGTGTGAGACGACGACGCGGCGGTGCGGCACGCCCTTCCCCTCCGCGGTGCGGATGTAGGACGAGTCGAGCACCTCGATCATCGAGGCACGCAGGTAGCGCAGGATCAACGGCGCCGCCGCGATCGCGAGCGTCAACGCGGGCAGGATCATCCGCTTGACGTTCTCGGCCGGGTCCTCGTTGAACGGGACGTATCCGCGCGCCGGCAGCCAGCGCAGCTCGACGGCGAAGACGAGGATCAGCAGGATCCCGAGCAGGAACTGCGGCAGCGCCATGCCGACCGTCGAGCCGGTCGTGACGAGGCGGTCGAACCAGCTGCCGCGTCGCAGCGAGCAGAAGACGGCGGCCGGCACTGCGATCAGCAGCGAGAAGAAGATCGCCACTCCGGTCAGCTCGAGCGTCGCGCCGATCCGGCGGCTGATCAGCTCGGTGACGGAGAACTGGCTGAAGTACGACTGGCCGAAGTCGCCGCTCAGGACGCCCCCGACCCAGTCGAAGTACTGCTGCAGGATGGGATCTTCCAGCCCCGCCTCGCGGCGGAGCTGGTCGATCGCCTCCGGGTTCGCCCCGGCGGTCGCGCCGAGGCGCGTGATGATCGGATCCCCCGGCAGCAGGCGGAGGATCACGAAGACGAGGACGGATGCGGCGACCAGCATCAGGATGCTGGTCGCCGCCCGCCGGATGACGAACCCGAGCACGGCTGCTACTCCGCGGCGACGCCCGCCTGCTCGAGGTGCAGCTGGCCGCCGCCCTCCATCCAGACGCCTTCGACGTTGGACCGCATGGACGACACCACCTTGACCTGCAGCGGGATGATCAGCGGGACCTCTCTGTTGACGATCTCCTGCACCGTCGCCCACTTCTCCTTCGCCTTCGTCTCGTCGGGCTCGGCGAGAGCGGCGTCGTAGGCGCTCTCGAACTCCGGGTTGTCCCAGTTGCACTCGCAGCGGCCTCTGCGGTAGAAGCCGAAGGCGTCGGCCGGCGAGGGCGGGAACGAGGCGAGGTTCGGCACGAGGAAGTTCGGGAATCTCTTGCCGGCCGGGTAGAACTTGTCGGCCCAGGTGGAGATCTCGCGGTTCTCGATCTTCAGCTCGATGCCGATCTCTCTCAGGCTCGCCTGCACGATCTCGGCGGCGGTCGTCCACTCGGCGTTCGTGCCGGCGGTGCCCCACCAGGTGATCGTGTCGCCGGCTCTGATGCCGGCCTCCTCGAACAGCGCTCTGGCCTTGTCGAGGTCGTAGCTGTAGTCGGTCAGCTCGCCGCCGTAGTACGGGTTGTTCGTGCTGAGCGGGTTGTTCGTCGGGGCGAGGTCGCCGAGGCCGTAGTAGGCGCTCTGCAGCACGGCCTCGCGGTCGACGGCGTAGGCGACGGCCTGCCGCGCCTTGACGTTGTCGAACGGCGGCGCGGTCGTGTCGAACTCCCAGTCGACGTACTTGCTCGGCACCTCCGGCTCGACCGTCTTGAGGTCGGGATCGCCCTCCAGCGAGGCGACGTCGGTCGGGTTGGTCGCCCAGATCACGTCGATGTCGCCGGCGCGCAGCGCGCCGAGCGCGGAGGTCGTGTCGGTCGCCTTGACGATCTCCATCTCTCTCAGCGGCGCCGGGTCGCCCCAGTACTCGGGGTTGGGGACGAGCGTGACGTGGTCGTCCGGGACGAAGTCCTTCACGGTGTACGGACCGGTCACGACCGGTCTCTTGTCGATCTGGCCGACGTTGTCGACGTCGACGATCTTGACCCACACGATCGCCTCGGGGAAGAGCGCGTTCGGCTCTCTCAGCTGCACGACGACTCTCGCGGGCCCGTCCGCTCTGACGCTCGCGATCGTGGCGATCTTGTTCGCCTCCTGCGTCGTCGTTCTGGGGTCGAGGTAGTACTCGAACGCCTTCACGACGTTTCTCGACGTGAGCGGTCTGCCGTTGGAGTATCTGACGTCGGTCCGCAGCTCGAACGTCCACGTTCTCTGATCGGGCGAGGCGCTCCACGATCTGGCGATGTCGGGGACGACGTCGCCGTTCTCGTCGGCCTTCGAGAGCCCGTTCCACAGCAGCGGGAAGAGCACTTCTTCCCAGCCGAACGTCCGGATCACCGGGTTCAGCTGCGGGATGCCGTCCGTATGGGCGACGGTGAGCGTTCCGCCCTGCGCGACCTGCGCCGGCGTGTCGCCGGTGGACGTGTCGCCGCCGGAGTCGCCCGACGTGCTGCTGCTGTCACCACCGCAGCCCGCGACGGCGAGCGCACACGCGACCGTCGCCGCCGCAACTGTCCTCTTCCACCTCATGAGCACCTCTCATTGACTTCACTCGTTCTCCCCACGATACGAGATACTAGACGCTATAGCATTTCGCGTCAATCGCCGGAGACCGGGATCCGTCCTGTCATGTCGGCCCGCACGATACGGCCGTCGACGACCTCGAACACGCCGACCAGCTCGACCGTGCCGCTCGGGCCGAGGACGCGCTCGTGGGCGGCGACCCAGCGGTCGCCGTAGACCGTCGTCGCGTGGATCGTGCAATGCAGCGGGTCCTGCCGGAAGCGCGCGGCGTAGATCTCGCGCATCTCGTCGTGCCCGTTGACGACGCGGTCGGGCAGCAGCCCGTGCAGCGCGGCGTCGGGCGCGTAGGTCCCCAGGAACGCGTCGAGGTCGCGCGCGTTGAACGCGTCGACCTGCGCACGGAAGACCTGCTCGGCGTCAGCCATCGATCCGCACCCCTCCGTTGACGTCATAGGTGGCGCCGGTCGTGAAGCCGGCGGCCGGCGAGGCCAGCAGCGCGATCGCCGAGGCGACCTCGTGCGGCTGGCCGAAACGGCCGAGCGGCGTCGCACCGGTCAGGCCGGCGGCCGCCTCGTCGGAGAGCTTGCCGGTGATGCCGCTGCGGACCGGGCCGGGAGCGACGGCGTTGACACGGATGCCCTCGGCCGCGAGCAGGCGCGCGTAGGAGCGCGTGATCGCGAGGATCGCCGCCTTGCTGGCGGCGTAGTGGACCGACGTCGCGACGCCGCCCAGCTCGCCGGCGACGGACGAGACGTTGACGACCGAGCGGTCGCCGGCTGCTGCGCGCAGCAGCGGGAGCGCGCCGCGCAGCGCGAGGAAGGTGCCGCGCGCGTTGGTCTCCAGCACCGCGTCCCACTCCGCGACGGAGATCTCGTCCGCGGGCGTGTACGGGCAGACGCCGCCGTTGTTGACGAGCACGTTCAGCTCGCCCCACCGTCCGGCGACCTCGTCCAGCAGGCGCTCGATCGCGCCGGCGTCGCCGAGGTCGAGCCGCGAGACGTGGGCCTCGGCGCCGTGGCGCCGGACCTCGTCGGCCGTGGCGGCGGCGCCCTGCTCGTCGCGCGCGTAGGTGAGCCAGACGTCGCAGCCGCCCGCGGCGAGCGCGGCGGCGGCGGCGGCGCCGATGCCGGAGCTGGCGCCAGTCACGAGCGCGCGGCGGCGGGACGAAGCACCCGGAGATTCAGAAGCAGTGTCCATCTACTTCGTATACCATATAGCATGTTGCGTCGCTGTTCCGGTCGCGTCGCAGCACGCGCTCAACCTCGATCCACCCGTTCGTGGCGGATCCGGCCCCAGCGCGATATAGCATCTAGCTTCCTGCACTCCGACACCGTGGTCAAATTGCCTGCTCCCCGCCTTCAGCCGGTTGATGACAAGAACCTCGCCGACCGGGTCGCCGACCAATTGCGCGAGACGATCCAGAGCGGCGGCTACGCCCCCGGCGAGCGCCTCGTCGAGCGCAGACTCGCGAGCGAGCTGGGCGTCAGCCACATCCCCGTGCGCGAGGCGCTGACGCGCCTGACCGAGGAGGGCCTGGTCGAGCGGCTGCCCCGCCGCGGCTGCCGCGTCGCCGCGGTCAGCGCGAAGGACCTGCGCGACCTGTCGAGCCTGCGCGTGCTGCTGGAGCAGTACGTCGCCGAGCGGGCGCAGGAGAACTGGACGCCGAGAGCCGAGCGTTCGCTGCGCGAGCTGGTGGCGCAGATGGAGGCGGCGGCCGACCGCGGCGACACCAGCCGCCTGTCCGACCTCGACGTCCGCTTCCACGAGCAGCTGTGGGCGCTGACCGATCACGAGATCCTCGTCGACCTCGTCTCGCAGCTGCGCGGCCGCATCAGCGGCTTCCTGCGCGCGGCGACGAACGCGCTCGAACCGGAGGCGCTGCGCGCGCACGCCGCGTCGCACGGCGAGCTGATCGACGCGATCGCGAGCGGCAAGTCCGGCAAGGCAAGACGCGCGATGGCCAAGCACGTCGAGGACGCGGCGAAGCGCCTCCAGGAGAACGCGCCGCCCGAGGCCGGGTAGCGCGCTCGCGGCGCGCCGCCTACTCCGCGGTTCCCAGCCGCTTGCGCATCACGTCGATCGCCTCCGCGTGCGAGTCGACGAGCACGTAGCGCCGGCCGAGGCCGGCGGCGACGGCGCCGAGCGTGCCGGAGCCGGCGAAGAAGTCGAGGCACCAGCCGCCCGGTCTCGATGAGGCGGCAACCATCCGCCGGACGACCCCCGCCGGCTTCTGCGTCGGGTAGCCGGTCTTCTCGTACCCGTTCGTCGGCACGATCGTGTGCCACCAGACGTCGGTCGGGCGCTTGCCACGTGCGACCTTCTCCGGCGTGACGAGCCCCGGCGCCATGTACGGCTCGCGGTCGACCGCCTCGGCGTCGAAGTGATGGGCGCCGGGTGTGCGGACGTAGACCAGGATCGTGTCGTGCTTCGCCGGCCAGCGCGATCTCGGCTTGCCGCCATAGTCGTACGCCCAGATGATTTCGTTGAGGAAGCAGTCGCGCCCGAAGATCTCGTCGAGCAGCAGCTTGCAGTAGTGCGCCTCGCGGTAGTCGATGTGGAAGTACAGCGTGCCGTGCTCGGCGAGCAGCCGGCGGGCGTGCTCCAGCCGCGGCGCGACGAAGCCGAGGTAGTCGTCGAACGTGTCGCCGTACGCGAGCGCCTGCAGCAGCTGCGAGCGGTAGCGCCGCCCGCCGAAGCCGGTCCGGTCGCCCTCCACGTCGGGCTCGAACACGAGCGTGCGGCGCCGCTGCGCCTTGCCCGTGTTGAACGGCGGATCGATGTAGATCATGTCGAACGCGCCGTCGGGCAGCAGCGGCAGGACGTCGAGGTTGTCGCCGTGGACGACGAGATCCTCTCCCCCCAGCTCGATCCGTTCAGGCAACTCGCCGGTGCTCAGCACGCGCATCGCGCGCCGGACCGTACACGCAGCCCGGCTCATCCGTGCCGCCGCCCGTGCCGCTCGGCGCGGCAGTGCTCGTAGAGCAGGACCAGCTCCGAGAGCGGAAGGTCGAGTCCGCGGACGAGCGAGAGCAGCGTCTTGAAGGTCGGATTGATCTCGCCGCGCTCGATCGCGCCGACGTAGTTGCGGTGCAGGCCGGAGTGGAAGCCGAGCTGCTCCTGGGAGAGGTCGCGGCGGGCGCGCAGCTCACGGACGGCTCTGCCGAGGACGACGTGCTCCGCCGAGACCGGCGTGCGGGAAGTACGCTTGTGGTGCATGGGGGTGTACGCCTCCTGTGCCGGGCCGGGGGCTGTGTGCGCAGCGCCCCGGCCGCTTTTTTGGGTGGTGATGGGGGAGGCCCCGAACCTAGGCGGCGGTGCGGACGAGAACGGGGTGAGAACGCCTGTTCGACGCTGACAATTTGCAGAGTCTGCGCAGTGTCGGCACAAAGCGGGGCTGAGACGTGACACGACGCCGGAGCAGTCGTTCTGTCACGGTGGAGAAGCCGTGCCGACGACCCGCCGCCGTCGAACCTCACCCGCGTCCCCGTCGCCCAGCCGCCTGCGGCTGCTGCTCGCGGCGCTCGTGCTCGTCGGCGTCGTCGCGCTCGTGCTGACACAGCGCGACGGGGGCGGCGGCGGTGACGCGGAGCCGCTGCCGAGCGCCGGGCGAGCGGCCGGAAGCGGACACGACCCGTTCGCGTTCGACCCCAGCCGGGCTGAGCTGTTCGAGCAGCGTGCCGCGTTCGGCACCGCGCATCCGCTCTACACGAAGAGCCCCGGTGGCGCGATCGCCTCGGCCGAGCGCGTCGCGCGGCTGCGACCGCTGATCGACCAGGCGACCGAGGGCACCGACGTCGACCCCGACACGCTCGAGGCGATGGTCTTCCTCGAGAGCGCCGGACGGCCCGACGCGATCGCCGGGGGCACCGACCTCGCCGGCGCGGTCGGCCTCACGCAGATCCTCGCGGAGACCGGCACCAGCATGCTCGGGATGCGCGTCGACGTCGCCGCCAGCACGCGGCTGACGCGCCGGCTCCAGCGGGCGGTGAACCGCGGCGACGACGCGCGGGCCGCGCGGCTGGCCGCCGAGCGGCGACGCGTCGACGAGCGCTTCGACCCGCGCAAGGCGCTCGCCGGCACGATCCGCTACCTCGACTTCGCGCGTGAGCGGCTCGGGCGCGACGACCTGACGGTCGTCTCCTACCACATGGGCGTCGGCAATCTCGAGAACGCGATCGAGGCGTTCGGGGGCGGGCGGCCGAGCTGGACCGAGCTGTACTTCGGCAGCTCCCCGACGCAGAACCCGGAGGTCTGGAGACTGTTCGCCGGCCTCGGAGACGAGTCGTCGCTGTATTACTGGAAGGTGCGTGCCGCGCGCGACCTGATGGCGCTCTATCGCAGCGACCCTGAGGCGCTCGACAAGCTCGCCGCGCTGCAGACGGCGAAAGCCTCCAACGAGAACGTGCTGCATCCGCCCGCTGCCGGCGAGGCGTTCGCGGACGGCGGCGCGCTGCGGGCCGCCTACGACGACGGGCGACTCGTGCGGCTGCCGACCAACGCCGGCGAGCTCGGCCTGCGGATCGACCGGCAGATGGGCGAGCTGGCCGGCAGAGTCGGCCAGCCCCGCGCGCTCTACCGCGGCCTGCGGCCCGACGCGCTGAGACTGCTCGTCGAGATCGCCGCCGGCACGCGCCGGATCTCCGGCGTCGATGCGCCGCTGACCGTCACGAGCACGGTGCGCGACCAGCGATACCAGGAGCAGCTCGCCGGCGGGAACCCGGAGGCGACCCACGCGTTCTCGGTGCACACGACCGGTTGGTCGTTCGACATCCTGCGCCGCTACGCGAACGACCGCCAGGCGCTCGCGCTCCAGTTCATGCTCGACCGGCTGCAGACCCTGGGGCTGATCGCATGGGTGCGCGAGCCGGCCGCGATCCACGTCACCGTCGCGGGCGACGCCGTCCGCTTCATGCGCGGACAGGCTGGCGGCTGACGGCCGCCGCACGCACGTCGAGGAACAGCTGCGCGGAGACGGCGAAGCCGACGATCCCGACGCACTGGAAGCCGACCGCGACGACGTCGCTCGGCTGGCCGAGCTGGTTGCGCAGCAGCTGCACGACGACGCCGCCGGCCGCGCCGGCGAGCAGCCCCACCGCGACCCGCCGCGGGGTCCACAGGGCGCCGATCGCCGCGCCGAGGACCGCGCCGGTGGCCGCCATCGCGCCGATCGAGATGCGGTCTGCGACCTCACGCGCGACCGGCTCCGCCGGCAGGATCACGGCCGCGCCGAAGATCGCCCCGCCGAGCGCACCGGCGGCCGCGCCGAGCACGAACCCGCCGAGCAGCCGGCCGACGGTCTGACTGCGCTCACCCCGGCGGACGCTCAGCCACACGCCGAGCACCGCGCCGACGATCGCCCACGTCACGGCGCGGCGCAGCACGAGCGTCGCGATGTGCTCGGCGTCGGACGCGAGCGCGTCCGCGTGGATCGGCTCGGCCAGCAGTCGAGCGAGCATCCCCGCGGCGGCGGCCAGCGCGATCGCCTCGAGCAGCAGCAGGACGAGGCTCGCCGAGCCGGTCTGCGGCGCGGCCGCCGGACCGGACCGAGCAGCCGCCGGGCCGGACCGAGCGGCCGTCGCCGCGATCGCGTGCGGCTCGCCCTCGTCGTCAGCGCTCGCGCCGGCCACCAGCTCGCCGAGCGTGTCCGACAGCCGGCCGACGTCGTAGCGCCAGCGCAGGTCGCTCAGCTCGATCGCGTTGCGCCGCGCGAGTCCCTGCAGCGACGGCGGGAGCTGCGCGGGCGGCGGCATCCGCGCGCCGGCGACGAGCACCGGGATGACCCGCACGTCACTGCGCGCGAGCGCGGTCTCGACCTCGAGACGGACATAGTCGCCGGGCTCGGCGATGCGCGGCTGCGGCCGGCCGGCTGCCGTGACCGACGCCCACCGCGGCCCGATCACGACGAGCAGCGCACGGCACTCGCCGACCGCCTCCGTGATCCGGTCGACGAAGTCGATCCCGGGCGCCAGCTCGACGTCCATGAAGACGTTGGCATCGCCGAAGCGGGTCGCGATCGCGTCGTAGAGGCGGCCGGCGTGGCCGGCGGTCTCCTCGCGGCGGTAGCTGAGGAAGACCTTCGGCGCCGCCGCGCTCACGCCGTTCTCTCCTCGTCCTGCCGATGGCGCTGGACCGACGCCCACGCGGCGTGCTCCTGAGAGACGAGCCCTTCGACCCGCTCGGCCAGCATCGCACCCGGCCGCGACGCGCCCGCGTAGGGTCCGGCACCGGCCGCGTAGAGGAACTTCTCGTGCTTGAGCCGCTCGCACGTCGAGCGGTAGGTGGACCAGTTCTGCTGGTACTGGAACAGCTGCTGGAGCCCCTCCAGCACGACGATCGTCGCGCCGCCGATCGCGACCGGCCATCTCCAGCCGTCGCCGCCCGCGCCCGCCACGACGGGGATCGCCGCGGCGATCACGATCTGGCAGACCTTCAACAGCTTGAACCAGCGCTGACTGTGCCGGCTGCGCGCGTCGTACCACGCGACCTGCTGTTCGAGCCGGTCCCATGCCGCGGCGTCGCCGCGCAAGCTGACGCTGCCCGGCACCAGATCCGGCGCCGATCCGACCACTGTCGCCTCGCTCACGGCTCCGCCTCCCCGATGCTCAAGAAGCCAGATTGTGGTCCGACGCGAAGCGCGCTGTCAAGCAAACAGGCGGCCGGGCCGTATCGCCCGGCCGCCCGTGGACGGCTACGTCAGCAGCGAGCGCACCCGCTCAGCCACCGCGGCCGCGGTGATGCCGTACTCCTCGAGGATCTTCTCGCCGGCCGCCGACGCGCCGAATCTCTCGATCGAGACGGTCGCGTCGACCCAGCGCTCCCAGCCCATCGCAATCCCCGCCTCGACCGCGACCTTCGGCTGGCCGGGCGGCAGGACCTCGTCGCGGTATGCCTGGTCCTGCGCCTCGAACAGCTCCCAGCTCGGCATCGCGACGACGCGGGCGGCGACGCCCTCGGCGGCGAGCAGGTCGCGCGCGCCGAGTGCGACGGAGACCTCGGAGCCGGTCCCGACGATCGTCGCGACGGCGTCGTCGGCGTCGGCCAGCACGTAGGCGCCCTTGTCGATCCCCTTCGCCGGGGCGTACGGCGGGCGCTCCAGCGTCGGCACGTTCTGGCGCGTGAGGACCAGCACGACCGGGCCGTCGACGTCCTCGACCGCGACGCGCCACGCCTCGGCCGTCTCGTTCGCGTCGCTGGGACGGATCAGCGTCAGGCCCGGGATCGCGCGCAGCGCGGCGAGGTGCTCGACCGGCTGGTGCGTCGGGCCGTCCTCGCCGAGCGCGACAGAGTCGTGCGTGTAGACCCACACGACCGGCAGGTGCATCAGCGCGGACAGCCGCAGCGCCGGGCGCATGTAGTCGGCGAACTGGAGGAACGTCCCGCCGTACGGCTTGACGATGCCGCCGTGCAGCGCCAGGCCGTTGACCGCGGCGCCCATCGCGTGCTCGCGGATGCCCCAGTAGACGTTGCGCGTCGCCTGCTCGCGCGAGTAGGGGCCGTCGGCCGCTATGCCGGTCTTGACGCTCTCGTTGAGGTCGGCCGAGCCGCCCACCATCGTCGGCAGGAACCGCGCGATCGTCTGCAGCGTCGTGCCGCCGGCAGAGCGCGTCGCCAGCGACGGCTTGTCGGCAGGGTCGAACTGCGGCAGCGCCGCGTCGAGACCGGGCAGCGGCTTGCCGGCCCACGCGAGGTCCCAGCGCGTCGCGCGCTCGCCGTCGGCGGCGCGCCAGCTCTGGTAGCGCTCCTCCCAGGCGGCCTGGTGTCTCTTCCCGTCCTCGACCGCGCTGAAGAGGTCGTAGACGCCGTCCGGCACGACGAAGTGCTGGTCGGGATCCCAGCCCATGACCTCCTTCGTCGCGCGCACCTCGTCCTCGCCGAGCGCCGCGCCGTGGGCGCCAGGGGTGTCCTGCTTGTTCGGCGCCGGGTAGCCGATCTTCGATCTGACGCGGATCAGCGACGGGCGCCCCGTCTCCTGCTGGGCGGCGGCGATCGCGGCGCGCAGCGCGTCGAGGTCGGTGACGTCGTCGACGTCCTGCGTGTGCCAGCCGTACGCGTCGAAGCGCTCGTTGACGTCCTCGGTGTCGAACGTCAGCGACGTGTGGCCGTCGATCGAGATGTGGTTGTGGTCGTAGAGGAAGATCAGGTGCCCGAGCCCGAGGTGACCGGCGAGCGAGGCGGCCTCGGCGCTGACGCCCTCCATCAGGTCGCCGTCGGAGCAGATGCCGTAGATGCGGTGGTCCTGGACCTCGGCGCCGAAGTGCTCGCGCAGGAAGCGCTCCGCTATCGCCATGCCGACCGCGTTCGCGAAGCCCTGGCCGAGCGGGCCGGTCGTCGTCTCGACGCCCGGCGTGTGGTGCACCTCCGGGTGACCCGGCGTGCGCGAGCCCCACTGGCGGAAGTGCTTGATGTCGTCCATCGTCACGTCGTAGCCCGACAGGTGCAGACAGGCGTAGAGCAGCATCGAGCCGTGGCCGGCCGACAGCACGAAGCGGTCGCGGTCGGGCCAGTGCGGGTCGGTCGGGTTGTGCCGCATCACCTCGGAGAAGAGGAGGTAGCCGACCGGCGCCATGCCCATCGGCATGCCGGGGTGGCCGTTGCCGGTGTTCTGCACGGCATCCATCGCGAGCGTGCGGATGGTGTCGACGGCGAGTTGCTCGGTGGACTGTGCGGTGGTGGCCATTGGCATCCGTGGTTCGCGGCGGACGGGAACGAGCGCCGTGACATGGAGCGCCCGATCGCGCAGGTTATCCACGCGGGCTGCCCCGCGCAGGGCGATTTCGAAACCGTGCGCAGGCGCGACCGGCGCGCGGGCGGCCGCGCGGCGGCTAGCCTGCTTGGTTCGGCAGGCGAACTGGGGACGCTGAGAGAGTCGTGAGTCTGGGAGCTCGTACCGTCGTGCGGACGCCGGAGGACCGGTTCGCCGGGCTGCCGGACTTTCCGTTCGAAGCCCACTACCGCGAGCTGGACGGCCTCCGGCTCGCGCACCTCGACGAGGGCGACGGGCCGCCGGTGCTGCTGATGCACGGCGAGCCGACCTGGTCGTTCCTGTGGCGTCACGCGGTCGCGCCGCTGCGCGACGCCGGTTACCGCGCGATCGTCCCCGACCACGCCGGCTTCGGTCGCTCGGACAAGCCGACGGAACTGGAGTGGTACAGCTACGACCGCCACACCTCGATCGCGGCGGAGCTGCTCGAACGGCTCGACCTGCGCGACGTGACGGTCGTCGTGCACGACTGGGGCGGGCCGATCGGGCTGCGGCTCGCCGTCGAGCAGCCGGAACGGATCGCGCGGATCGTCGTGACCGACACCGGGCTGTTCACCGGCCGCCAGCGGATGACACCGGCGTGGGAGGCGTTCCGCGGCTTCGTCGAGGCGACCGAGGACCTGCCGATCGGGATGCTCGTCAGAGGCGGCTGCCACCGCGACCCCGGAGACGCCGTCGTCGCGGCGTACGACGCGCCGTTCCCCGACGCCGCCTCGAAGGCCGGTGCACGCGCCTTCCCGCTGCTGATCCCGCGCACGCCCGATGAGGCCGGCGCGGCGACCGGCCAGCGGACGCTCGACGCGCTCGCCGCCGACACACGCCCGACGCTCGTGCTGTGGGCAGAGCACGATCCGATCATCCCGCTCAGAACCGGCGAGCGGTTCGCGCAGGCGATCGGCGCGGAGGTCGCCCACGTCGTGCCGGACGCAAGCCACTTCCTGCAGGAGGACCAGGGCCCGCTCGTCGGGCGGCTGATCGTCGAGTGGCTGGGCAGCACGTGAGCGTGACCGGCGAGACCGATCTGCGCGAGGCGCCCGCCCCGGACCCCGGCTTCGCGATCCGCTTCCTCGACGCCGGCAACGCGCTGCGCGGAATCCGCGCACTGAAGCCGGTGATGCTCGAGCTGCTGGCGCTGCGGCGGGGAATGCACGTGCTGGAGCTGGGCTGCGGCGCCGGCGACGACGTGCGCGCGTTCGGCCGGCGCGTCGGCAGCGCCGGGCGGGTGCTCGGGATCGACGAGGCGCCGTCGATGGTCGAGGAGGCGGCGCGGCGCTCACACGGCCGCAACCTGCCGGTCGAGTTCCAGGTCGGCGACGCGCTCGCGCTCGACCTGCCGGACGCGACGTTCGACCGCGTGCGGATCGAGCGGCTGCTGATGCACGTCGACGGCGAGCCCGCGACCGTGCTGCGCGAGAGCGCGCGCGTGCTGCGCGACGGCGGCCGGATCGTCGTCTTCGACTTCGACTGGGACGCGCTCGTGATCGAGGGGGCCGACCGCGAGCTGACGCGCCGGATCGTCCGCAGCTACGCCGACGCGATCCGCAACGGCTCCGTCGGGCGGGCGCTGCCGCGGCTGCTGAACGAAGCCGGCTTCACGTCGGTCTCGACCGTCCCGCACGGCGTCGCGATCCCCTACGACTTCTTCGGCTGGCTCGTCTCCAGCCACCTCGACGAGGCGCTCGCCGCCGGGCTGTTCACACCCGAGGAGCTGATCGCGTGGTGGGACGAGCTCGACCGCGCCCACGCCGCCGGCGGCTTCTTCGCCGCGCTGCTCGGCTTCGTCGCGGCCGGGACGAAAGCACCGGCGGCGGGGTAGCCTCGGGGAACGATGGCGTTCTTCGAGCACGACGGCCAGCGAATCGCCTACGCCGAGCACGGCGCGGGGCCGCGCGCCGTCGTCCTGCTGCCGGGGCTGCTGTTCTCGCAGCGGATGCAGGAGCCGCTGGCGGAGGCGCTCGCGGCACGCGGCAACCGCGTGATCACGATGGACCCGCTCGGCCACGGCAGATCGGACCGTCCGCGCGACATGTGGCGCTACTCGATGTCGTCGTTCGGCGGCCAGGTGATCGGCCTGCTCGACCACCTGGAGCTCGAGCAGGCGGTCGTCGGCGGAGCGTCGCTCGGCGCCAACGTGACGCTGGAGGTCGCCGCCGCCGCGCCCGAGCGGCTGCGCGGGATGGTGCTGGAGATGCCCGTGCTCGACAACGCGCTGCTCGGCTGCGCGATCGGCTTCACCCCGCTGCTCGTGTCGCTGACGTTCGGCGAGCCGGCGATGAAGCTCGTCCAGCACGTCGCCAAGCGGGTGCCGCGCAGCCCCCTTCCGTTCATCCCGGAGATCCTGCTCGATTGGGTCTCGCAGGACCCGGGCCCGAGCGCTGCCGTGCTGCAGGGACTGTTCTTCGGTCGCATCGCCCCGCACCGCGACGTGCGGCGGACGTTCAAGACGCCGTCGCTGGTGATCGGCCACCGGCGCGATCCGATCCACCCGTTCTCCGACGCAGACATGCTCGTGCAGGAGCTGGAGCACGGGCGGCTGCTGAACGCCGACTCGATCCTCGAGCTGCGCACGCACCCCGAGCGGCTGACGGGCGAGATCGGCGACTTCCTCGACGAGTGCTGGCGGCCGCGCAGAGCGGCGAGACGGCGGGCGCCGCGGTCTCGCGCACGGCCGCGCGCGACCGCCTGAGCGGCGGCGAGCGGCGAGCCGCCGCGTCGCTGCACGAGATCGTGCGCGTCCGCAACGGGGCGGATGGGACCGTGTTGTGGTTCACATGCTCCGATCCGTCCTGCTCGCCGCGCTGTTCGCGCTCGCGGCGAGCGCCCCAGCCGTCGCCTCCGTCGCCTCCGGCGGCGCGGTCGACTTCGAACAGCCGCTGCCGCCCACCGCCGCCTTCGCCGCGTCGGGCGACGGGCCCACCGCCACGCCGGCGATCGCCGCGCCGCGGCCGTTCGACCTGCTCGGGCTGCGCTGGCGCGGCGGCGAGGCGCACGTCGAAGCGCGCGTGCAGCGCGCCGACGGGCGCTGGAGCCGCTGGCAGGAGCTGCCGCACGCGGAGGACGTCGCCGCCGGGTCGCGGCGCGGCGAGACGGTGACCGGACCGCTGTGGACCGGGCGGGCGCAGCGCTACCAGCTGCGCGGAGCGCACGACACGGCGCTGCCGGCGGGCCTGCGCGCCCACTTCGTCGCGGTCGAACGGAGCGGTGCGACGGCGCCGCCACGGCCGGCGAAGGCGTCAGTCGACGCACCGGCGATCGTGCCGCGCTCGCAATGGGACCCGACCGGCTCGTGCGCGCCGCGGACCCCGCCGCGCTACGGCCGCGTCGACTTCTCCGTCGTCCACCACACCGAGTCGCTGACGAGCTACAGCCGTGCGCAGGCGCCGGAGGTCGTGCTCGGAATCTGTCGCTTCCACCGCAACGGCAACGGCTGGCTCGACATCGGCTACAACCTGCTCGTCGACCGCTTCGGGACCGTCTACGAGGGCCGCGTCGGCGGCGTCGAGCAGCCCGTGATCGGCGCCCACGCCGGCGGCTGGAACAGCCTCTCGACCGGCGTCGCGGTGATCGGCAGCTTCACCGGCTCGCGCCCGCCGCAGGCCGCACAGGACGCGCTCACGCAGGTGCTCGCGTGGAAGCTGCAGCTCGCCGGCGTGCCGGCGCAGGGCACGATCGGCGAGATCTCGCCGGGCGGCGCCGAGAACCGCTGGAGCAGCGGCACGCGTGTGGCCTTCCAGCGAATCGCCGGCCACCGCGACGCCGACCACACCGACTGCCCCGGCGGCGCGTTCTACGCGCTGCTGCCGCGCCTGCGCGGACAGACGGCCAACCAGCATGAGATCGCGGCCGACCTGCTGACGAACTCGCCCGTCGGCGGCGTGCTCAGCCAGGGCGGACCCGCGGCGTTGACCGGCCGGCTCGCGCTCGCGGGCGGACAGCGGCCCGTCGGCGCGCCGTTGACGTTGCAGCAGCGCACGGGCGAGGACTGGTCCGACCTCGACGAGCTGCGCACGCGGGTCGACGGCGTCTGGTCGGCCTCGCTCCCGGTCACCGTCAACGGCACCTACCGCGTCGTCTCCGACGCGCGCGGCGTCGCATCGCCCGGCGTGCGGGTCGAGGTCGCGGCGGGTGTGACCGCGCGGGTCTCGCCGCAGCTGCTGCGACCCGGCAGAACGGTGACGCTGCGCGGCGCGAGCACGCCGGCGAAGGAACGTGTGACGGTCGTCGTCGAGCGCCAGACGAGACGCGGCGCCTGGAGACGTGTCCGCCGGCTGTCGCTCGCGACCGACGCCGGCAGCTACGAGACGACGCTTGTGCTCGCCGCGCCAGGCGTCCACCGCTTCCTCGTCACGACCGCCGCCGACGCCGCGAACGCGGCCGGCGCCGCGCCGGTACGGACGGCGAGCGTGCGGCGGGCGAGAAGAGCGCGATAGGCGCGACCGGCCGGCCCGCTCAACGCGGCGGCGGCGCGCCGCCGGGGACCAGCTCGCGGCCGGTCGGCTGCATCTCGGCGTCCAGCTCGAGCTGCCAGTAGTAGCGGGTGAAGGTGCGGCCGGCGTCGAACTCGCCGACGTGCGGCGCGATCCGCTCGCCGTTCGCCATCCGCGCGATCAGCTCCGGATAGGTGCGGCCGGCCGCGAGCGTCGCGTACGTGGGGCCGGGGAAGGCGCCGCCGAAGCGCGTGTTGACGTCCGTGATGCCGAGGCCGATCTCCCGGTCGCGGAACGCCTGGACGGTGCAGGGTCCGCGCACGCCGAGCGTCTCGACGACGTTGACGCCGAGGTCGATCAGCTCTCTGTCCGCGATCACGGTGCCCTTGATCGACTCGCCGCCGCGCGACTCCAGCATCGTGCGCGGGATCGCGTTGAGGCAGCGGCCGTCGAGGTCGGACAGCAGGTCGATCGAGAACTCCGGGCCGTCCATCGCGCGCTGCACCATCGTCGGCTCCTTCACGTATCTGACGAAGAAGGCCGCCTCCTCGGCGTCGTGCGCGAGATGGATCGAGCGCGCGCCGGAGCCCTGGCGCGGCTTCACCATCACCGGGTAGGACTCCGGCTGCTCGCCGGGCAGGACCGTCGGCGGCGACGGCAGCCCGTGCGACTCCAGCAGCAGGTGCGCCTCGTACTTGTCGTACGTCGCGCGGGCGATCTCGGGGTCGGGCACGAACGCGGGCAGGATCCCGTCGGCGCGCGCCTGCGCGAGCACCTCGATGTCGAGGTCGGTCAGCGGTATCACGGCGCCGACGTCGTATCTCGCGCACACCTCCGCGAGCGCGGGGACGTAGCCGGAGTCGTCGATCCGCGGCGGCGCGAACCGGTGCGTCGCGGCGTACTGGGCCGGTGCGAGCGGACTCGGGTCGGCGGCGATCACGGTCGTGTGCGCCGCGAAGCAGGAGACGATGTCGTAGCGCTTGCCGACGCCGGTCAGCAGTACCGCTCTGCCGTTCATGTCCGCCATCCGCCCGTCTCTCCCTTGTAGAGGCCGTCGCCCTTGACGACGAGTCGCCAGGTGCGCGAGAGGATCCTCAGGTCGAGCTTGAGCGACTGGTGCTCGACGTACCAGAGGTCCAGCTCGATCCGCTCGCTCCACGGCAGCGACGCGCGGCCGTTGATCTGCGCCCAGCCGGTGATGCCCGGCTTGACCTGCAGGCGGCCGAGCTGGCGCTCGGTGTACTGGTCGACCTGCACCTGCACGGTCGGACGCGGGCCGACGATCGACATCTCGCCGCGGACGACGTTCCACAAGTTCGGCAGCTCGTCGAGCGACGTGCGGCGCAGCAGCTTGCCCATCCGCGTGATGCGGTCGTCGCCCTCCTGGATCGCGAGCCCCGCGCCGGTGAACTCCGCGCCTCTGACCATCGTCCGCAGCTTGTAGATCTCGAACGCTCTGCCGTCCCTGCCGACGCGGCGCTGTTTGTAGATCGGGTGGCCGGGCGACTCGAGCCGGATCAGCGCCGCGGCGAGCGCGACGAGCGGCGCGCCGGCGATCGTCCCGATCCCGCCGAGCAGCAGGTCGAGCGCGCGTCGTGCGGCGCGATCGGCGGCGCCGGGCGTGGCGGCGCGACCGCTCACCGCGTGCCCTCCGGCGGTTCCCAACCGGCCTCGGTCGGCTCGCGCAGGACGTCGTAGAGGCCGGCGGCGAGCGCGCCGGTCGTGAGGACGTAGTAGCGCGCGACGAGGAACGGGCGCGCGGGGATCGCCTTCGCCAGCGCGGCGGCGAGCAGGATCAGCGCCTGGAGCGCGAGCGCGGCCGCGTAGGGGCGGCCGCGGCGGGCGAGCACGAGGCTGGTCGAGAGCACGGCCAGGTGCAGGAACGGCGTCGCGTAGCGCAGCAGGCGGTGGGAGAAGACCATCAGGCCGTAGAGCGGGCCGTAGCCGTCGGGCTTCAGCATCCCGCCGCGCAGGACGATCGGCCAGCCGTGGGTCATCATCCGCCGCTTGCGGGCGAACTCGCCCTCGATGCTGGGGACCATCTTCTCCGTCGCGCGGGCGTCGGCGGCGTAGAGCGCACGCCAGCCGCGCTTGACCATGTTGAACGGGAACGAGAGGTCGTGGCCCATGATCGGGTCGACCTCGATGTAGGACTCGCGCCGCGTGGCATAGATCGCTCCGTTGCCGCCCGTGACCGAGGCGAGCCGCGACTCGAGCCCGCGCAGCGCCATCTCGTAGCGCCAGTAGAGCCCTTCCTGGTTCGTCCCGCCGTCGTTGACGAAGCTGACCTGCCCGCAGACGTAACCGACCTCCGGCGCGCCCGCGAACGGCGCGACGAGCCGCCGCAGCGCATCCGGCTCCCAGAAGGCGTTCGCGTCCGAGAACGCGACGATCCGTCCGCTCGCGGCGCGCACGCCTGCGTCCTGCGCACGGATCTTGCCGCCGCGTGGCAGCTCCAGCACGAGGTCGGCGCCGGCGTCACGGGCCCGCTGCGGCGTCGCGTCCGGCGAGCCGTCGCAGGCGACGACGACCTGGAGCCGATCGGCGGGGTAGTCGAGCGCCTTCAGGTTCGCGACCTTGTCGGCGATCACCGACTCCTCCTGGTAGGCCGCGACGATCACCGAGACCGCCGGCAGCGCCTCGTCGCCGCCGTCGACCGGCGCGCCGGTGCGGGCCGCGCGCGCCGGCAGCACCCGCGCCAGCAGCGCGAGCAGCAGACCGTAGCCGGCCTGCGCGTAGACGACGAGCGCGGCGCAGACCCAGAAGAGGAGCTTCACGACGGGCACCGCGGGGATTGTGTCGGACCGAGCGCTCCGGTGTCCCCCCGAGCGGCTACTGCAGCGACTCGTAAAGCGCCAGCGTCTGCTGCGCGATGCCGTCCCACGAGTAGGGGCCATCTGCCGCAGCACGCGCAGCGGCGCCGAGGCGGGTACGGGCGGCGGGGTCGGCGAGCAGGTCGCGCAGGGCGGTGTGGAGGGCGGGGGCGTCGCCGGGCGGGACGAGCGCGGCGGCGCCGGTGGCGGCGACCTCGGGGAAGCCGCCGACGGAGCTGAGCAGCAGCGGCTTGCCGAACGCGAGCGCGGTGAACAGCACGCCCGACTGGTCGATCTCGCGGTAGGGCAGCACGACGAGGTCGGCGCGGTCGAAGAAGGCGGCGATCTCATCGTCGGCGACGAAGCGCGAGACGAAGCGGACGTTCGGCGGCGCGAGCGCGTGCAGCGGCGCGACGTCCATCTTCGGAAGGCCGACGACCCACAGCTCGGCGTCGTCGATCCCGCGCCACGCCTCCAGCAGCACGTCGACGCCCTTGTACGGGCGCAGCAGTCCGAAGCAGAGCACGACGGGCTTCTCGCGCCCGACCGCCGCCAGCTCGGGCGGGAGCGGGCGCGGCGGCGCGGCCGACGGACCGCCGGCCGGCACGAACTGGTCGAGCGCGCCGTGCGGGATCACGTGCACCTTCGCCGGGTCGACGCGCAGCTCCCCGCGCAGCCGCGCGGCCCCATGCTCGGAGTGGACGACGATCGCGTCGACCCGCTCGTACAGCCGCCGCTGCGCGTCGAGCTGGCCCGGGCGCGGCTCGCGCGGAAGCACGTCGTGGGCGGTCAGGACGACCGGCAGCCTGCGCGGCAGCAGGTGGACGTCGAGCGGTTGGACCGTCAGCCACTGGAAGTGCGCGACGTCCGCGCGCGAGGCCCGCAGGTGCCGTCTGAGGCGCAGCATGTCCGGCACGTGTTGCGCCAACTTGGCCGCCATCCGCAGCCGCGAGCCGGCGGCGCCGGGCGCGATCCGATAGAACGACTCCGTGACGGCGTACCCCTGGCCGCGTGGCACCGCCCCATAGGCGAAGCGGCTCGTCACCAGCTCCACGTCAGCGCCGGCACGCGCGAGGGCGGCACAGAGCGCATGGTCGTACGGCGGCGTGAAAGCCGACGGGTCGACGAGGGCAATCCGCAGCGACGACGAGGACATCCCGGCATCATCCCCCACCACGCATGAGCATCGAGGTCTCCTACTGCATCGTCAACACCGAGCAGCGCGCGCTGCTCGAGCGCTGCCTCGACGCGATCGCAGCCGAGCAGCGCATGCTGCCGTTCGCGACCGAGGTGCTCGTGCTCGACAACGCCTCGCGCGACGGCTCGGTCGGGATGGCGCGTGCGCATCCCGTGACGACGGAGCTGATCAGACGCGAGCAGCGGCGCGGTAAGGCGGAGAACGACAGCACGCTGATGCAGCGCGCCCGCGGCCGCTACTGCCTGCTGCTGAACGAGGACTCCGAGCTGATGCCGGGCGCCACGAGAGCGCTCCACGACGCGCTCGACACGACCGAGAAGGCCGCGACCGCGGGCGCGAAGCTGCTGCGCCCCGACGGCAGCCAGTACCCGTCGGCGTGGCGCTTCCCGACGCCGGCGACCGCCTTCTGGGCCGCCGTCGGGATGCACAAGTCGATGACGGTGCAGAGCCGCGGCGACGAGGTCCGCGAGGTCGACTGGGCGCAGTCCGCCGCGCTGCTCGTGCGGCGTGAGGCGGCGGCGCGGATCGGCTGGATGGACCCGGCGTTCTTCGTCTACTCCGACGAGGTCGACTTCTGCAAGCGCCTGCACGACGCCGGCTGGAAGAACCTCTACGTGCCGCGGGCGGAGGCGATCCACCACGAGCAGCTGTCGACCGGCAACGTGCCGAAGCGGCGGATCGTGGAGCTGTCGCGCAACCGCGAGCGCTACATGCGCAAGCACCACTCGGTCGTCTCGACGCTGCTTGTGCGCTGGCTGACGGCGTGGACGTACGCGCTGCGCGCGCTCGCCGCGTACGTGCTCCCGCACCACGATCCCGCGCGCTACTGGCAGCACGTGCGGGCGACGCTGCACCCCGACCGCGGTGAGGGCCTGCGCGAGGCGGCGGCGGACTACAACCGCGGCGGCCCGCGGCTCTAGGCGGCGCGGCCGCCGCGGCGCAGTCTCGCCAGCGGCGCCAGCATCGAGCGCACCAGCGCGCGCTCCTCGGGGCGGTAGAAGCGCAGCGGGATCAACAGCAGCGGCAGCACGGCGAAGATCGCCGCGCGCTCGACGAAGCCGGCGAGGCCGTCGGTCGGCAGCAGCAGCTCGCCAGCGGCCGCGACGCCGCCGATCACGAGCGCGATCTGCGCGATCCGCGCCCACTCGAACGCGACGTGGAAGAGACGCCGCGTGAGCAGCCGCATGACGGTCAGCATCGCGAGGTACGCGCCGGTCAGCGCGAGGCCCGCGCCGGCGATCCCGAATGGCGGCGTCAGGACGACCACGAGCACGACGTTGACGGCCAGCCCGACGGCGGCGGCGGGGAAGTTGCGCGTGGTGACCTCCGCGCGGCCGGCGATCACGACGAAGATCACGAAGAGGCCGTACAGCGCCCAGCCGAGCGCCAGCCACGGGATCGCCACGTGCGCCTCGTAGAAGTCGGGCGCGGCCAGCAGTCTCGTCATCCAGCGGCCGAGCAGCAGCAGGCCGGCGACCGCCCAGCCGGTCAGCAGCAGGTAGTACGTCGCGATGAACGCGTAGAAGCGCGCCGCCTCTCTGTCGTCCTTGATCGAGTAAGCGAGCGGCGGCCACGAGTACTGGAAGGCGCGCACGACGAACGCGACGGTGCCGGCGAGCTTGACCGCGAGCGAGTAGACGCCGGCCGTCGCGGCGCCGTACTTGTGGAACAGGAAATAGCGGTCGACGAGGTTGAGCGCGTAGACCGACGCGTCGGCCGGGACGGTCGGGAAGCCGAACCGCAGCAGGTCGCGCAGCGAGTGCAGGCGCGGGTGGTCGGCGCCGCCGCGACGCGGCAGCAAGCGCGCGCGCAGCGTCCACCAGAGCGCGAGCAGGATCACCGTCGAGGCGCCGTAGTTGCCGAGCAGCAGGCCGAACGCGCCCTCGTCGCGCGCGACGACGAGGTAGACGGTCAGCGAGATCGTCATCAGCACGTTCGCCAGCGTCGTGAGCGCGTACGCCTTCGCGCGCTCGTCGACGCGCAGCAGCGCGTACGCCAGCTCCAGGTTCGTGAACGCCCACAGGCCGAGCACCGCGACGCGGAAGACCCCGACGTCGCGGAAGCCGAGCACCAGCTCCGACAGCGGCCCCGCGAACAGCGCGAGCGGGATCGCGAGCAGCGTCGTGGCGACGAGCAGGAAGCCGACCGAGCGGCGGGCGAGCGCGTCGCGGCGCTCCTGGTCCTCGTCGGTGTAGTGGTAGCGGACGAACGCCTCGCCGATCCCGAGCCGCACGAGGATGCTGAACAGGACGATGCCGGTCATCATCAGCTCGGCGACGCCGTAGTCGGCCTCGCTGACGTGGCGGGTGTAGACCGGCAGCAGCGCGACGGCGAAGACCTTCGAGACGAGGTCGCCGACCTGGTAGGCCGCGGTCGTCGTGAGGAGGCGCTTGATCAAGCTCTGCACGGCGGGGGACGGTACTCGCTAGCGTCCCCGGGGCGCCATGGCCGCCCCCTCCGACGCCCCGCTCGCGCTGTTGCTGCTGCCCGTCCCGCTGGAGCGGTTCACCCACGCCGAGCACGCCCGCGACCTGCTGCGCGCGCCGCGCGTGCTGGCGCTCGAACCGCCGCCGCTGTCGTGGAGCCGGATCGGGCGGCTGCCGGGCTCGCTCGCGTTCGGGATCGGCGTGCGGCAGGCCAAGCGCGTGAGGCTGCCGGGCCCGGTCCGCGTCGTGATCGTCTACGAGGCGCTGCAGCTGCCGCTCGCGCAGGGACTCCAGCTGCGCTTCGAGGGCGCGCAGCTGTGGCGGGCGGAGGTGGTCGCCGAGGCGACGGCGCAGGCGTCGCTGGCGTTCGACCCCGACGACGCCGCCGGCCTCGGCGATGCGGCCGGCGTGGACGCCTTCGATCGCAACGCGCCGCTGTGGGAGCGGCTTGAACTGCTGGGTGTGGCGGAGTTCAAGGAGTAGGGTCGGTCGATGGCGACCGATACGACGGAAACCGGCTACGCGCAGGGCTTCACGACGCTCGACCGCGAGGTGACGCTCGACCGGCTGCAGCTGGACGGCGCGCTGCCGGAGTGGCTGGAGGGGTCGCTGCTGCGGACCGGTCCGGCGCAGTTCGAGATCGGCGGCCGCTCGTTGAACCACTGGTTCGACGGGCTCGCGATGCTCCACCGCTTCACGTTCGGATCCGGCGAGGTCGCGTACGCGAACCGCTTCCTGCAGTCGCGCGCGCGACGCAGCGCCGAGGCGGAGGGCAGACAGGTCTACGGCGAGTTCGCGACTGACCCGTGTCGCTCGATCTTCGGCCGCGTGCAGTCGCTGTTCCAGCCGAAGATCACCGACAACTGCAACGTCAACGTCGCGCGGCTCGGCGACCGCTTCGTCGCGATGACCGAGACGCCGATGCCGGTCGAGTTCGACCCCGTAACGCTCGCCACGCTCGGGATCGCGTACAAGCCGCCGGGCCACGTCACGACCGCCCACCCACACGGCGACGCCGCGACCGGCGAGGCGATCAACTACGTGACGCGCTTCGGCCCGAAGCCGACGTACCGCGTCTACGGGCTCGCGGCGGTCGACGCCCCGCCGCGGACGATCGCGGAGGTCGCGGCGAAGCCGGTCGCCTACATGCACAGCTTCGGGCTGAGCGAGCGCTACGTCGCGCTCGTCGAGTTCCCGCTCGTCGTCAAGCCGCTGCGGCTCGTGCTCGGCACTGGGCCGTTCATGGAGAGCTTCGAGTGGGAGCCGCAGCGCGGCACGACGTTCACCGTGATCGACCGCCGCGACGGCAGCCTCCGCGGGCGCTACAGAGCGCCGCCGTTCTTCGCCTTCCACCACGTCAACGCGTTCGACGACGGCGAGCAGCGGCTCGTGCTCGACCTGTGCGCCTACGACGACGCGGCGATCGTCAGATCGCTGTTCCTCGACCGCCTGCGCTCGGGCACGGCCGGCGCCGTACCGGACGCCTACCTGACGCGCTGCACCGTCGACCTCGCCGGCGGCGGCGTGACGCTGGAGCGGCGTTCGGAGACGCCGCTGGAGCTGCCGCGGATCGACTACGGGGCCGTCAACGGACGGCCGTACCGCTGGGTCTACGGCGCTGCCCGCAGAGCCGGCGCGCCCGCGCACGGCTTCATCGACCAGCTCGTGAAGATCGACGCCGGCGACGGCGCCGCGACGACCTGGAGCGAGGAGGGCTGCTTCCCCGGCGAGCCGGTCTTCGTCGGCGCGCCCGGCCGCAGCTCCGAGGACGACGGCGTCTGCCTCTCGGTCGTGCTCGACGGCGCCGCCGGCACGAGCTTCCTGCTCGTGCTCGACGCCGCGACGTTCACGGAGCGGGCACGCGCTGCCGTCCCCCACCACATCCCGTTCAGCTTCCACGGGCAGTTCGCGCGGGGCGTGGCCTAGTCGTCCACGCTGACCCCGGCCCGCTCGACCGGTGCGCCAGAATGGTGGGGTGGACGATTCGCTGAAGGGCAAGCTGCTGCTGGCGTCCCCGGCGCTGCAGGACCCGAACTTCGCGCGCACCGTCGTGCTGATCGCCGAGCACAACGAGGACGGGGCGATGGGGCTCGTGCTGAACCGGCCGGCGACGACGACCGTCGCCGAGAGCGCGCCGGAGCTGGAGGAGCTGGTCGAGGCGGAGGAGCCGATCTACATCGGCGGGCCGGTGCAGCCGTCCGCCGTGATCGTGCTGGCGGCATTCGAGGAGCCGGCCGCCGCGGGCCTGCTGGTGCGCGACGACGTCGGCTTCCTCTCGGCCGAGGCGGACTTCGCCACCTCACGCGACGCGACGAGGCAGCTGCGTGTCTTCGCCGGCCACGCTGGCTGGGGTCCCGGCCAGCTCGACGAGGAGCTGGAGCGCGAGGACTGGATCGTCGAGCCGCCGCTGCCGCAGGAGCTCTTCAGCGAGGACGCCGAAGAGCTGTGGGGCGACGTGCTGACGCGCAAGGGCGGCGCCTTCGCGCTGGTCGCGCGGATGCCGCTCGACCCGTCGGTCAACTAGCGCGCGTCACGGCGCGCCGACGACCGACCAGATCGAGCGCACGAGCGCGGCGGCGTCGAGCTCGTCGTCGGCCGCCTTGCTCGCCAGCTGCGGCAGGCCCGTGTGGATCGCGGTGCCGTCGCCGAGCTGCCACGAGGCGATCACGTTCGTGTCGGCGTCCGGGCCGGCGGCGGCGGACAGCTCCGCCTCGGGGATCACCGACGCGAGCGTCTCGTAGCTGTCGTAGCCGGCGAACGAGCCGCCCGTCTGATCGAAGATCGGCCCGTTGAGCGAGGTCGTGAGCGTGACCGGCGCCGGCGACTCGACCAGCGGCACGACAGGGCGCGCACCGAGCGCGTCCGTCGGCGCGGGGGTCGACGGCTGCGTCAGCAGCCCGTCGCGCAGCCGCACGCTGCGGCGCAGCGCGTCCGTTCCGAGCGACCAGATCCGCCCGCCGTCCTGCACGCGTCGGCGCAGCGCTCTGCGCAGCTGCGGCGTGATCCAGCGCGAGTCGCCGGCGAAGACCGCGCCGGCGTAGTCGCCGAGCGACGGACCGGTGCCGGCGGCGAGCGCGGCGTCGGTCGTCAGGTCGTAGCGCAGCAGGTTGTCGTCGAGGAAGCGCAGCAGCGCGCCCTCCTGCGCCGGGATCGACGTGGGCATCCCCTTCGCGAGCGGGCGTCCGAGCCGGGCGGAGGCGTCGCGGCCGGCGCCGTCGAGCGTGTTCGGCATTCCGTCGCCGTCGTCGTCGACCGCGTTGAGTCCTTCCCACGTCAGCGACGGCAGCACGACGAGCACCCGCCGCGGCACTCTCGCGCGCACGACGATCGGCACCTGCGTGCGGTGGTCGGCCGTCGCGATGCTCAGCACGTGCAGCCCCGCCTGCCCGCGCGGCGTTCTGACGCGCAGGCGAACGTCGCGGCCTCTGCCGCGCGCGAGCACTCTCGGGTCGCCCCAGCGCCGCAGCGCCCAGCTGTATCTGCGTCTGCGCGCGTCGACGAAGACGGTCGTCGAGGCGCCGGCGCGGACCGGTGTGAACGACGGCGCGGCGGCGAGGTAGCGGACGGTCACGCCGGCCCGTCCGGGCACGTCGCCCGATCTCGGCGGGACCTGCGCGGGGAAGGTGCCGCGGTTGCCGGCGCGATCGGCGACCAGCAGGCCCATCAGGTAGGTGCCGGCCGGCGCCGGTCTGCCGTCGACCGTGCCGTCCCACTCGGCGCTCGCCTGCCGCCCGGGGATGTCGACCTCGTCGACGATCCGCGCGGGCGTCACATCGGTGCGCCAGACCTGCAGCCGCGCCTTGCGGCCCTCCGTCCCTCTGATCGCGACCGTGACGGCGTCGACGCCTCTCTGCGGCAGGAACGCCGGCCCGCTGTCGCCCTCCGGCTCGACGGAGACGACGCGCGGCTTCGGCGGCTTCGTGTCGAGCGCGATCTCGACGTCGGGCAGCTCGACCGTGCGGCCCTGGTGGATCAGCGCGACGCGCACTCTGTAGTAGCCGTCCGGGGCGCGTCCGCCGTCCTCGGTGCGGCCGTCCCACCACCACGTCTTGCGGACCTTCTTGGGGACCGCGACGCCGTCCGCGAGCGTGCGCACGATCCGGCCCTCGTCGTTGACGATCGAGACGGTGATGTCGTCGCCGCGGACGAGCCAGAACGAGATCTTCGCGCGGCGATCCTTGCCGGGATCGTTCGCGACCGGCGAGAAGACGACGTCGACGAGCGGCCGCACGATCAGCGGCGGTGTGCTCTTGAGCTTCTGACCGACGACGAAGGCGCCGAGCGTCGCCAGCACGAGCAGCCCGAAGACGATGCGTGCGGCGCGCGTCACCGCTGGGTGCGCTCCGGGGCGGCCGGGCGCTCGTCCGGCTGCGCGGGCGGCACCGTGTCCGAGCGCAGCCCGAGTCGCAGCGTCTCCAGCGACAGGACGTCCTGCGGCGCGATGTTGCCGAGGTTGACGTCGAGCCCGAAGCGCTGCACGAACCAGACCTGCTGCTCCTTCTGCGGTGCCTCGAACAGCAGCCGCTCCGGCGCGATCGCGTGCGCGATCTCGTCGATCAGCCCCATCCGCACCTCGCCGTCGGCGCGGTAGATGCCGGCAGTGCCGGACTCGCGGGCCTCGGCGATCACCTTCCAGGCGCCGGCCTCCAGCTCACGCTCGATCTGCTCCACCCACACGTACGGCGCCATGATCCGCGTGTCGTCCTTGGAGCCGACCTCGGAGAGGACGGTGAACTCGCCCGCGAGCCGCTCGATCAGCGCGAGCTTCTCGCTGTGCGGCAGCGTGATCGTGCCGTCGGAGATCTCGACGTGGCCGATCCCCAGCTCGCGCAGCCAGCCGACCAGCTCGTCGACTCTGCGCTGCGAGATCGCCAGCTCGGTGAGCGTGCCGCCGAGCACGACCGGGATGTCGTGCTCGCGGTAGCGCGCGAGCTTCACGCCGAGGTTCTGCGTCACGACGGCGGTCCCCCAGCCGAGCTTGACGATGTCGACCGCGTCACCCGCGACCTCGAGCATGCCGTCGACCTCGGCGAGCGACAGCCCTCTGTCGATCACGTGCGTGAGACCGCGCTGCCGCGGCTTCCCGCCGCGCTGCGGGAGGTCGAGGAACGGAGGCGTCATCGCGCGCGTCGGGCGGGTGGGCCGGCTATTGCGTCGGCTGGCGATCGGCGCCGACGGTCACGACGACGTCGACCGTGCATGGCGTCGTGTTCGCGCACGCGATCGCCTCGGTGCCCGCGTCGATCTCCTGGACGGCGTCGGCGGACAGTCTCAGCGTTCTCGCGACCTCCTGCGCCTCGCGCTCCTTGCCGGCTCTGAAGGAGACCACGGTGACCGAGCGATTCGGGTCCGACGCGTTCGTGACGGTGCCCTCTCTGAAGCCCGCGCCGGTCAGCTCCGTCATGACCGTGCTCGCGAGGCCGCCCGTCGCGGTGCCGTTGAGGACCGCGACGGTCGTCTGGTCGTGCGGCGGGGCGGGCGTCGTTCTCGTCTGCTGTCTGGTCGATCTGCCCTGGGCTCTGCCGTTGCCGACGGGCGCCTGGACGCGGACGGGTCTTCTCTCGTCGTCACCGCCGGTGAGGACGACGAACGCGACCGCGGCGACCGCGACCAGCGCGACGACGCCGGCGATCATCGCGATCAGCCGGCGACGACCGTGCGGTGCAGGATCGGACGGCGGCACGGCGCGCGAGGCGCCGCCGCCGGCTGCTCCGGCGCGCAGCGGCGCGGCCGGCTGCGGCCGGCCGCCGGGGCGCGGGCGGGTGCTCGGACCGGCGCCGCGACGCGGCGGCGGGGGCGGGGGCACGCGCCGCGGCGGCAGCTGCTCGTACTCCTCCGAGATGTCATCGTCGTGGTGGCCGTTGGAGCCGCTCGGCGGCGGTGCGGCGCCTGCGTCGCGCACGCGCGCGCCGGCGGACGCAGGAGCGCCCGCGCCGGCGGCGGGGACCGCGCGGCCGCGCTGGCCGGCGACCGACGCCGCGACGGCGGGCTGCGTGACCGGGCGCGGCCCGGGGCCGCCGGGACCGCTGTGCTGCGGCTGGACGGGCGCGGGCGGACCACCGGGGGAGCCCGGTGCGCCCGGCAGCGGGATCAGGACGGTCGCGGAGGCCAGCGCGGGCCCGCCGACGCCGACCGGCGCCGACGGCAGCAGCTGCGGACGCACGGGTGCCGAGGTCGAGGCGACGGCGGCGCGCTGTCCAGCGCCGGCCTGACGCGGCGGACCGCCGGCTGCCGGTGCCGCGGCGGCTCCGGCGGCGGCACGGCCGCGCGCGACGGGACCGCGGACGGCCTCGCGTCCGGCCGGGGCGACGGTGCCCTGCGCCTGGCTGCGCTGCTGCGACTGCGCGCGGCGCGCGAGGTCGAGCGCGGCGGCGACGCTGCGCTCCAGCTCGCCGATGCGGTCGTGCGCCTGGCCGCCCCAGTCGCGCAGCCGCTTCAGCTCGCGGGCCTGGGCGAACAGCAGCAGCGCGAACAGCGCCAGCGCCACGACGGCCGCGAAGCCGGCGTATGCGCCGATGTCCTCGACGAAGTTTCTTACGGAGAGTGCGTACGTCAGCATGTGAGAGCCGGGGCAGTGTAGACGCCGCTCGCGGGCATGTCGCCGTTCCCGGCGGCGCGCGGTGACCTCACGAGGGTACCTGGGGCCCCGGAGCGGTTCGCATCGCCGCGAGCTCGGCGACCTTCGCGGCGAGCCCTGCGGCGTCGCCTTCGAGCACCAGCAGGTTGATCTCGCCGAACGTCCCCTCGACCCACGCCTGGTCGAGCCGCGCGCGCTCGGCGCGGAGGATCTTCTCGGCCGGCGTCGGCTGCGGCCGCTCGTACGGGTTGAACAGCTCCTCGTGGAACTTCTCGCCCGGACGCGGGCCGATCACCTCGATAGCGATGTCCTGCTCGGGCTCCAGGCCGGAGAGCCGGATCATGTCGCGCGCGAGATCGACGATCTTGACCGGCTCGCCCATCTCCAGCACGAAGACGTCGCCGCTGCGATCCGACAGCGAGCCGGAGCGGATGATCAGCTGGACCGCCTCCGGGATCGTCATGAACCAGCGCTGCATGCGCGGATCGGTGATCGTGACCGGGCCGCCCGCGGCGATCTGGCGGCGGAAGATCGGCACGACCGAGCCGGAGGAGCCGAGCACGTTGCCGAAGCGGACGGTCGCGTAGCGGGTGCCGGGATGCCGCGTCGCGGCCGCCTCGACCGCCCACTCCGCGAGCGCCTTCGAGGCGCCCATCACGGTCGCGGGCTTGACGGCCTTGTCGGTCGAGACGAGGACGAAGGTTCTGACGCCGGCCTCGCCGGCGATGCGGGCGACGAGCCGGGTCGCGAGCGCGTTGTTGCGGACAGCCTCGACGGGGTTCTGCTCCATCATCCCGACGTGCTTGTACGCGGCGGCGTGGAAGACGACGGCGGGGCGGTGCTCGGTCAGCACCTCGCGCATCCGCTCCTCCTCCTTGCAGTCCGCCAGCACGGGGATCGCGGTGCGGACGTGGCGCTCGTCCTCCAGCTCGCGCAGGATCTCGAAGAGGTTGTCCTCGGCGTGGTCGACGAGCACCATCCGGCGCGGGTTGACGCGCGCGATCTGGCGGCACAGCTCGCTGCCGATCGAGCCACCGGCGCCGGTCACGAGCACGACCTGGCCGGTCAGGTAGGCGCCGACCCGCTCCAGCTCCATCCGCACCGGCTCGCGGCCGAGGATGTCCTCGATCGACAGCTCGCGCAGCTGGCGCATCACCTGCATGCCGCCGGACTCGCTCTGCAGCAGCTCGAAGACGGTCGGCAGCGTGCGGACGGGGATGCCGCGGTCGCGGCAGGCACGCACGACGCGGGCGCGCAGCGTGCCGGGGGCCGACGGGATCGCGATGATCACCTCGTGCGGCTCGGCGTTGTCGAGCACGCGCGCGAGGTCGGCGTCGGAGGTCGTGCCGAGCACCTTCAGCCCGTGCTCGTCCTTCATGCCGCGCTTGCGCGGGTCGTCGTCGAGGAAGCCGACCGGCCGCAGCCGCAGGGTCGGGTTACGGACCAGCTCGCGGACGAGCAGCCGGCCGCCGTCGCCGCCGCCGATCACGAGCACGTCGCGCGCGCCCTTGACGACCTTCAGGCCGCGCTTGCGGCCTTCGAACGCGAGGTGGACGACGAAGCGGACCGCCGCCATCGAGACGCCCATCAGCAGCAGCCACATCGCCGCGACGCCGGTCGGCATGCCGACCGCGACCGAGACGCCGTTGTGGGTCTCGACCTGGACCGGGTGGATCAGCGCGATCGCGCCGACGACGAGCACCGCCGAGACGAGCACGGCCTTGACGACCGCCTCGTAGTCGCGCTGGCCGACGTAGGTCCACAGCCGCTGGTAGAGGCCGAAGAGGACGAAGACGACGAGACAGACGGGGACGATCCACCAGATCGTGTCGTCGCGCAGCAGCTCGTAGCGACGCGGGATGCCGCTGTCGAACCGCAGCTGGAAGGCGAGCACGTAGGCGAGGGCGACCAGCGCACCGTCCACTACGAGCTGGATCAGCGAGTGGCGGTGGACCGGGATCGCTCCGGAGCGATACCACCGGCGCATCGGCGGGATTGTAGGGATATGGGCACCCGGGCCGCGAGAGGACGCTTGCGCGTGGCGCCCGAGCAGCGGTGCGACGGGCCGCTCAGAGCCCGCCGACGGGGGCGGCGAGCAGGCGCAGGAAGTCGCGCGGATCGCGCCGGATCCGGTCCGGCGCGGAGCCGTCGGCGGCGCCTGGGCGCTTGACGACGACGACCTCGTCGGGGTCGGTCAGGCGGCGCAGACGGCCCTCGCCGATCAGGCGCTCGTCGACCGCGCCGAGTCTGCCCTCGAAGCTGGTGAAGACGGGGGTGCCGAGCGCGACCGCCTCGCGGTTCATCGTGCCGCCGGCGGAGACCATCAGGTCGGCGAAGGCGATCAGCGACTGCGCGTCGATCGCGCGCTCGGGCAGGATGAAGCCGCCGACCTCGCGCAGCTGCTCGCGCTGCTCGGGCGTACGCGGCAGCACGACTGCCTGCGTCCCCTGCTCGCGCAGCCGCTCCAGCACGGCGCCGAAGGTGTCGTGCTCGAAGCGGTGGTAGAGCGAGACCGACGGCGGCGTGCGGACGACGACGATCGGCTCGGCGGGGTCGAGCCCGAGCTCGCCGAGGATCGCCGGGTCGGGCTCGAAGTCGGCGAGGTAGTACTCCTCCTTCAGGCCCGGGTAGCGCTGCAGCTTGCCGACGGCGCCGTAGCGCGCGAAGCGCTCCGGCGGGATCGCGTCCGGGACGACGACCGCCTGCGCAAGGCGGCAGTTGACGTTGTGCTGGACGGTCGCCCACTCGTAGTCGAACGTCGTCGAGCAGGGGATCCGCAGCAGCGCGGCGGCGACGGTCACGTCGTTGGAGCCGTGGCCGAGCGCGAGGTCGAAGCCGGCGCGGCCGCCGCGTCTGCGCGCCCAGCGGACGAGCGCGCCGGAGCGCTGCGCGAGCCCGAGGCCCTTGGCGGACAGCTTCCCGCCGCGGTGGTGGCCGATCGCGGTGTGGTCGATCCCGAAGCGCTCGCACAGCTGCAGCGTCTGCGCGAAGTCGCGCGCGGTCACGTGGACCTCGTGGCCGTCAGCGCGCAGCAGCTCGATCACGGGCCGCATGACGACGACGTGCGGCGAGTTGGTGAGGTCGATCCAGACGCGCATGAGCGCGCGGAACGCTAGCGGCTCAGGCCGCCGGTGCCGCCGCGCTCAGGCGATCTCCATCGTGTCGGGGTCCGGGCCGGTCCGCTCGCCGCGGTCCAGCGCCGCGATCGCGGCCAGCTGCTCGTCGCTCAGCGCGAAGTCGAAGACGTCGAGGTTCTCGGCGATGCGGGCGGGCGTGACCGACTTCGGGATCACGACGTTGCCGAGCTGGAGGTGCCAGCGCAGCACGACCTGCGCGGGCGTCTTCCCGTGTGCCTGGGCGATCGCGACGATCGCGGGGTCGTCGAGGACCGCGCCCTGCGCGAGCGGGCTCCACGCCTCGGTCGCGATCTCGTGCTCGGCGTGGAAGGCGCGCAGCTCGGGCTGCTGGAGGTACGGATGCAGCTCGACCTGGTTGATCGCGGGGACGACCTCGCCCTCGTCGAAGAGGCGGCGCAGGTGCGCGGGCTGGAAGTTCGAGACGCCGATCGAGCGCACGCGGCCGTCGGCCTGCAGACGTTCGAACGCTCTCCAGCTCGGGACGTAGCGGTCGCGCGCCGGCGTCGGCCAGTGGATCAGGTAGAGGTCGACGACGTCGAGGCGGAGCCGTCTCGCGCTCGCGTCGAAGGCCCGCAGCGCCTCGTCGTAGCCCTGGTCGGCGTTCCACAGCTTCGTCGTGACGAACAGCGCCTCGCGCGGGATGCCGGAGGCTGCGACCGCCTCGCCGACGCCCTCCTCGTTGCGATACGCGGCGGCCGTATCGATGTGGCGGTAGCCGGCTTCGAGCGCCTGCGCGACCGCCTGCGCCGTCTCCTGCGGCGGGACCTGGAAGACGCCGAAGCCGAGCTGCGGGATCTCGGTGCCGTCGTTGAGCGTGAGCGTGGGGATCTTCGTCATTGCAGGGGTGTACCCGACCCGCGTCGATCGCCTCGGCGTTGAGTCGCGTCTGAACGTGCTAGCACGTCCAGAGCCCTCTGGACGCCCCCTGGAAGGGTCCAAAGCGATTGGCTACGATCGCGCCGACGCGCCAAGACAGGCGCGCCTGACTCCAACAGGGGGAGCTTCATGCGCCGGATCATCCTGGCCGCCTTCGCGGTGCTGCTTTTGCACGCCGCACCGAGCATGGCGGCCGAATGCAGAAACCTTGCGCTGGTCGCGAATGGCGGGGTTGCGAGTGCCTCGTCCGAGTACAGCGGCTGGCCTGCGACCGCGCTCAACAACGGGACACGTGAGACCTCCATCGACCGCCACTGGAGCGACGGCACGCGTTTCATCTGGCCGGACTGGGCCGCGATCGAGTGGAGCTCACCGACGAGACTCGACCAGATCGTGGTCCGCGGCCTGGTCTTCACCCCGAACAAGACGGTCGCAGAACGCACACTCGACAGAACGCGGGTGCAGTACTGGGACGACGCCACGTCGACGTGGGTCGACATCGTCGGGAGAAGCGGTCAGGACAACCCGATCCTTGCCTGGACCGGCCCGACGCATGCTGAAGACGGAGCGGAGATCAAGCAGTTCGACTTCGCGTCGATCACCACCACGAGAATCCGCGTGCAGATCGAAGAGGGTCCGACGGTCCTGACCGGTGGCTACTCGTCTCTCGACGAGATCGAGGCCTACGATCGCGGTGGCTGCGACCCGCCGGCGTCTCAATGCTCGAACAGAGGACTGGACGGGATCGCCTCCGCTTCATCCACACATTCGAGCGGCCTGTACCCCGTCACCGGCGTGAACAACGGCCAGGTCGAGTCGGGAGCCACGAAGGGCTACTGGAACGACGACACCAACGGCGTGTGGCCCGACTGGGTCCAGGTCGCCTGGGCGCAGCCACTGACGATCAACAGAGTCGTGGCGCGCATCCCGCTGGCCCAGGCCGGGTTCCCGACCGGTGAGATCACGCTCAGAAGAACCCGCATCCAGTACTGGGACGCAACGACCTCGACATGGGTCGACGTCGTCGGCAGAAGCGGCCAGAGCAACCCGATCCTCGACTGGACCGGCCCGATCGGCAGAGCCGACGGCACCGAGACTCGCATGTTTCACATCGCTCCCGTCACGACGACCAAGATCCGCGCGGTCATCGAGGACGGCTCCACCGACGGCTGGTCCTGGCTCGACGAGCTCGAAGCGTATGCGGCCGACTGCGCTACGCCCAGCAACGAGAACCTCGCGCTCGGCACCAATGCGGGGACAGCTATCGCATCGTCGGAGTACAGCAGCCTCGCGTCCATCGCCAAGCTGAACGACGGGAGACGTCAGACCCACCTCGGCCGTACCTACTGGATGGACGGCACCGGGTTCAGCTGGCCGGACTGGGCCGGAATCAAGTGGAGCTCGCCGAGATCGCTCAACCGGATCGTCCTCCGCGGCCCCGCGTTGTATTCGAGCTATCCCACAGACCGACGCACGCTCGGGAGAACGCGGGTCCAGTACTGGAGCGACGACAGCTCCACGTGGGTCGACGTCGTCGGGAGAAGCGGGCAGGACAACCCGATCCTCAACTGGGTGATGCCGCCTGACATGACCGACGGAAGTGAGATCCGGCAGTTCGACTTCCCCACGGTCGCCACACGGAGAATCCGCGCGCTGATCGAAGAGGGCGGGACCCACGGCTGGTCCTTCATGGAAGAGATCGAGGCGTACTGGATGTCATGACATCCACGGCGGCGGAGGCTCCCGGGAGCCTCCGCCGCCGCCCGTCGTTACCCTTCGGTGCTTCGTGCTGGTCCTCGCCTCGATCACGGAGCCCCTCGTGAACATGGCGACCGACGTGGTCGGCTCTCTCGGCCTCGCCGGCGTCTTCGTCCTGATGGTGCTCGAAAGCGCCTGCATTCCGATCCCGTCGGAAGCGACGATGCTGTTCGCCGGCTTCAACGTCGCGCAGGGCGAGTACTCGCTGCTGCTGGTGACGCTCGTCGGCGCGAGCGCGAACCTCGTCGGCTCGTGGATCGCCTACGGGGTGGGCTACTTCGGCCGATTGGAGCTGCTGGAGAAGCACGGCAGAAAGCTGCACGTCTCCCCGAGATCGCTGGCGCAGGCCGACCGCTGGTTCGAGAAGCACGGTTCCGCCGCGGTGCTCGTGACGCGGATGCTGCCGATCGTCCGCACCTTCATCTCGCTGCCCGCCGGCGTCTCGCGGATGCCGTTCATCCGCTTCTCGGTGCTGACGTTCATCGGCTGCCTGCCGTGGGTCTTCATGCTCGCGTTCATCGGCCGCGAGGCACGCGACAACTGGACTGCATGGAAGGACAGCCTCCACTACGTCGACTACGCGGTCGCCGTCGCGATCGTCGCCGTCGCCGTCTACTACGGGCTGCGCTGGCGCCGCAACCGCAACGCCCCGCCCGTCGCCGACGAGCAGGCGACCACCGACGCCGCGCTTTGAGCGAGCAGCCCGCAGCGCTCCCGCTCCGCCACGCGCTCGCGCTCGGCGTGCTGCACGGGCCGGCGGAGCTGCTGCCGATCTCCTCGTCCGGTCACATCACGCTCGTGCCGTGGCTGCTGCGCTGGCCGTACGCGGAGCTCGACCCGGAGCTGCGCAAGGCGTTCGAGGTCGCGCTGCACGCCGGTACCGCCGCGGCGCTGCTGATCGGGTTGCGCGACGAGGTCGGCGAGGCCGCGCGCGGGCTCGACCGCCGCCGGATCGAACTGATCGTGCTCTCGTTCGCGCCCGCCGGGATCGCCGCGTTCGCGTTCGAGCGGCCGATCGAGCGGCGGCTCGGGACTCCCGCGACGATCGCCGCCGGGCTCGTGCTCGGCTCGCTCGCGATGGCGCTCGCCGACCGCGCGCCGCAGGAGCGGCCGCGCGAGGACGCCGGCTGGCGCGACGCGCTCGCACTCGGCCTCGCGCAGGCGACCGCGCTCGTGCCGGGCGTCTCGCGCAACGGCGCGACGCTCGCGGCGGCGCGAGCGCGCGGCTTCACGCGCGAGGACGCGAACGCGCTCTCCCGCCACGTCGCGCTGCCGATCATCGTCGCCGCGACCGTGCTGAAGGGCACGCGTCTGCTGAGACGCGGCCTCCCGCCGCAGACCCGCGCCGCGTTCGCGATCGGCACCGCCGCCTCGTTCGCCTCGACGCTCGGCTCGACGTGGCTGATCCGCCAGGTCGAGCGCGACCGCTCGCTCGCTCCCTACGCGGCCTACCGGTTCGGCCTCGCCGGCGTCGTCGGGTGGCGGCTGCGGCGAGCGCGCGCCGCCGCGCTCAGAGCTTGATCGCGGACTCGCGGATCGCGATCGCGACGGCGTGGGCGCGGCTGGATGCCTCCAGCTTGCGCATGACGTTGCGGAGGTGTGTGCGGACGGTGTGAGGGCTGAGCGACAGCAGCTCGGCCGCCTCCTCGGTCGAGGAGCCTTCGGCGACGAGCGCGAGGACCCTCAGCTCGGCGCTCGACAGCGCGGAGGAGCGGCGCTCCCGCAGGTCGGTCAGGAGCGGGGAGAGACGGCGGGGCGGCATCGGCAGGTCTCCCGGCTCGTTGAACCACAGGCGCCCGGCCGCGACGGCGCGCAGGGCGTTGCTCAGCTCGGCGATCGAGCGGCGCTTGGCGATCACGCCGGCCGCGCCGGCGTGGAGCGCGACCGCGGACTGCTGCGGATCGTCGGCGTCGGTGTAGAGGACGACGGCGCTGCGACTGCCGCGCTGGGCGAGGCGACGCAGCAGCACGATGCCGTCGACGTCGGCGAGGTCGAGCGCGACGAGCGCGACGTCGGGGGCGTGATGGCCGATCACTGCCTCCGCGCCGTCCCCGGTCGCGGCGGTCGCGACGACGTCGATGCCGTCCCGCGCGAGCAGCGGCGGCAGTCCTTCTCGCACGGGAGCGTGCGGATCGACGACGACGACCGTCACCGGTCCGCGTCGCACCGAGATCTCGCCCAGGCCGTCCGGCCCGGAGCGTGCTCCGGCCTCTCCGCGGTCGTGTTCGTCGAAGAGCGTCACGGTCCGAGGTATTCGCCGCCGACGCGCCAGGTCCCTCTAAGGGGCTGGGCGCCAGCTCCGGCGGGGAGGCACTAGCTCATCCTCACGTAGCCGAGCGCCGACCCGGCCTCGTGGACGTTGCGCTTCACCTGATCAGAGGAGTTACCCTCGATCGTCTGGATGCGGCCGTCCGGCAGCACCTGCTCGACCATGCCGATGTGCTCGTCCCAGACGATCAGGTCGCCCGGCTGCGGCACGGCGCCGGGGCCGTTCGGCACGGCGCGGCCGGTCCGCTGCGCCCACGCGTAGACGTCGTCGACGCGGCCGAAGCCCTGCCCGCTGTCGCCGAGCGGTGCGCCGGCCTGGTCGGCGAGCCACGAGGTGAAGTAGGCGCACCACGGGCCGACGCCGCTGCCGGCGGTCGACTCGCGGTAGGTGGCGATCCGCGGCGAGTCGTTGGAGCCGGGCGGGAACTCGGCCTGGCCGACCTCGCCCTGCGCGAGCGCGACCATCGCGGGCGCGCCGGCACCGGCGCCGCCGTTGGTCAGCACGCCGCCGGGCGCGTAGAGGCCGGGCGCGCCGGCCGTGCCCGGGGTCACGACGCCCGTGTTCGAGAGCGCGCCGTTGAGCACGTTCGAGAAGGCGTTCGCGGACGACGCGCTGGCCGTGACGGCAGACGGTGCGGCTGCACCGCCGTTGAAGGACTGCGTCGGCGGGACCCGCGGCGTGAAGGCGCTCTGGATCTCGTCGATCCGCGCGATTGCTGCTGCGAGGGACATCAGTCCAAGTGATCGGCAGCCGAGGCGATCCCTTGACCGCCGCCCTCGCGGACGGCGGTCGGAGGGTCGAAGCGTCTCGCTAGCGGAGCAGCGAGAGGACGGACTGCGGCGCCTGCTGGGCCTGCGCGAGCATGCTCGTGCCGGCCTGCTGCAGGATGTTGTTCTTGGTGAAGTTCACCATCTCCGCAGCCATGTCCACGTCACGGATACGCGACTCAGACGCAGTCAGATTCTCCTGGTACACCGACAGATTGTTGTACGTGTGCTCCAGACGATTCTGCACCGCACCGAACACCGCACGCGCATCCGACACGTTCGCGATCGCCGTGTCGATCTGAGCAAGCGTCGAAGTCTGGTCGAGTCTGCCGACTCTCGCTTGGAGCGAGACCGTCGCGACCGAGATCGTCTCGCCGTCGTTGGCGCCGACCTGGAACGCGACCGTCGCGTTTCTGCCGTCGAGCAGCGTGATCCCGTTAAACTGCGATGTCGTGCCGATCCGCTCGACCTCCTGCGTCAGCTGCGCGATCTCTGATGCAATCGCGCCTCTGTCCTCTCTCGCGAGCGTGCCGGTGGCGTGCTGGACCGCGAGCTCGCGGACACGCTGAAGCATGCTGTGAACCTCGGTCAGCGAACCTTCCGCCGTCTGGACGAGGGAGATGCCGTCCTGCACGTTGCGGCGCGCCTGGTTCAGACCGCCGATCTGACCACGCAGCTTCTCCGAAATCGCGAGACCCGCGGCATCGTCAGCAGCACGGTTGATCCGGAAGCCCGACGAGAGGCGCTCCATCGACTTCGCGAGCTTGCTGCTCGTGCCCTCGAGATTGCGATGCGCGTTGAACGCTTCCACGTTCGTGTTGATACGAAGGGACATACGACATCTCCTTGATGATCGTCCCGGGCGACTCCATGTCACCGCTGTTCACCATGAGCATCGGCGCTGGGGTGCCGAGCTTGAGCGATCAGGCGCCAGCCAGGCGCATTCGCGGTCGAGGCGACGCAAAAGAAGAGAGGCGGGTGGCTGTTCGCCACCCGCCTCTCGGTCGGATCCCTCGATGGAGCCGTTTTATGTTCGCCCGATGATCTGGGCGATATGAGTTGTGTGTCCTAGCGGAGCAGCGAGAGGACGGACTGCGGCGCCTGCTGGGCCTGCGCGAGCATGCTCGTGCCGGCCTGCTGCAGGATGTTGTTCTTGGTGAAGTTCACCATCTCCGCAGCCATGTCCACGTCACGGATACGCGACTCAGACGCAGTCAGATTCTCCTGGTACACCGACAGATTGTTGTACGTGTGCTCCAGACGATTCTGCACCGCACCGAACACCGCACGCTGATCCGACACCGCGCCGATCGCTCTGTCGATCTCGGACAGCGTCGCGGTCCCGAGCGTGGCGAGTCTCCCCGTGTCGACGGCTGTTCTCAGGGCGAATGTGTCGACCGAGATCATCTCGGTGTCGTTGGCGCCGACCTGGAACGAGATCGTCGTTCTGGCGTCGAGCAGTCTGATGCCGTTGAACTGCGCCGTGTCGCCGATGCGGTCGATCTCGGCCGTCAGCTGTCTCACCTCGGAGACGATCGCGTCTCTGTCTGTCGTCGCGAGCGTGCCGGTGGCGTGCTGGACCTTCAGCTCGCGGACGCGCTGAAGCATGCTGTGAACCTCGGTCAGCGAACCTTCCGCCGTCTGCACCAGCGAAATACCGTCCTGCACGTTACGGCGAGCCTGGTTCAGACCGCCGATCTGACCACGCAGCTTCTCCGAAATCGCAAGGCCGGCAGCGTCGTCAGCAGCACGGTTGATGCGAAAGCCCGACGACAGGCGCTCCATCGACTTCGCCAGCTTGCTGCTCGTGCCCTCGAGATTGCGATGCGCGTTGAACGCCTCGACGTTCGTGTTGATACGAAGGGACATACGACATCTCCTTGATGATCGTCCCGGGCGACTCCATGTCGCCCTACCTAACGGCGGCGGCCGAAGCCACCGCCGCCCAACGATGACGTCCTAGCGCAGGAGCGAGAGGACGGACTGCGGCGCCTGCTGCGCCTGCGCCAGCATCGAAGTGCCGGCCTGCTGCAGGATGTTGTTCTTGGTGAAGTTCACCATCTCCGCAGCCATGTCCACGTCACGGATACGCGACTCAGACGCAGTCAGATTCTCCTGGTACACCGACAGATTGTTGTACGTGTGCTCCAGACGATTCTGCACCGCACCGAACACCGCACGCTGATCCGACACCGCGCCGATCGCTCTGTCGATGTCGGCAAGCGCCGTTCTGGCCGTGATGTCGAGCGTTGCGGGGACCGCTCTGCTGAGCGCGATCGTCGCGACCGAGATCGTCTCTCTGTCGTTGGCGCCGACCTGGAAGTCGATCGTCGCATCCGCTCTGAGCAGGTCGATCTTGTTGAACTGCGCAGTGTTGCTGATGCGTCTGATCTCGTCGGTCAGCTGCGTGACCTCGGAGACGATCGCGGCTCTGTCCGTCCCCGCCAGCGTGCCGGTGGCGTGCTGGACCGCGAGCTCGCGGACACGCTGAAGCATGCTGTGAACCTCGGTCAGCGAACCTTCCGCCGTCTGCACCAGCGAAATACCGTCCTGCACGTTACGACGAGCCTGGTTCAGACCGCCGATCTGACCACGCAGCTTCTCCGAAATCGCAAGGCCAGCGGCGTCGTCAGCAGCACGGTTGATGCGAAAGCCCGACGACAGGCGCTCCATCGACTTCGCCAGCTTGCTGCTCGTGCCCTCGAGATTGCGATGCGCGTTGAACGCTTCCACGTTCGTGTTGATACGAAGGGACATACGACATCTCCTTGATGATCGTCCCGGCCGACTCCATGTCGGCCGTGCTCAAGCGGTGGACGGCCGCAGCCGCCCACCGTTCACGACAGGTCCTAGCGCAGGAGCGAGAGGACGGACTGCGGGGCCTGCTGGGCCTGCGCGAGCATGCTCGTGCCGGCCTGCTGCAGGATGTTGTTCTTGGTGAAGTTCACCATCTCCGCAGCCATGTCCACGTCACGGATACGCGACTCAGACGCAGTCAGATTCTCCTGGTACACGGACAGGTTGTTGTACGTGTGCTCCAGACGATTCTGCACCGCACCGAACACCGCACGCGCATCCGACACGTTCGCGATCGCGGTATCGATGTCTCTGAGCGCCGCGTCGGCTCTCATGCCTCTGACTGCGTCAGAGAGTCTGACCGTCGCGACGGAGATCGTCTCCGAGTCGTTGGCGCCGACCTGGAACGTGATCGAAGCGGCGCTGCCGTCGAGCAGTCTGATGCCGTTGAACTGTGCCGTCGTGCCGATGCGGTCGATCTCAGCGGCGAGCTGCGCGACCTCGGACATGATCGCGCCTCTGTCCGTCGTCGCGAGCGTGCCGGTGGCGTGCTGGACCGCGAGCTCGCGGACACGCTGAAGCATGCTGTGAACCTCGGTCAGCGAACCTTCCGCCGTCTGGACGAGGGAGATGCCGTCCTGCACGTTCCGACGCGCCTGGTTCAGGCCGCCGATCTGACCGCGCAGCTTCTCCGAGATCGCGAGACCCGCGGCATCGTCAGCAGCACGATTGATCCGGAAGCCCGAGGACAGGCGCTCCATCGACTTCGCGAGCTTGCCGCTGGTGCTCTCGAGATTGCGGTGCGCGTTGAACGCCTCGACGTTCGTATTGATACGAAGGGACATGCGTCACATCTCCTTGATGTGTCCCGAGCGACTCCATGTCGCTCCTGTTCCCCCCGTTCATCGGCGGTGGAGCGCCAAGCTTGAGTGATCGGGTGCCAGTCGGCCGCGTTGGCGCGCCAACGCTCTCAAGTGCTAGGCGATCAGGTCGACGTGCGGGCGCTCATCGTCCTCGCCCGCGTCTGCGGCGGCAGCGTCGGCGGCGCGTCTTGCAGCGGCGGCGGCGCGGCGGCGCTCCTGCTCCTGCTCGCGCTCGTCGTCCTCGCGCTCCCTGCGGCGCTGGTCCCGCTCCTGCTCGGAGACCCGCGGCCGGCCGACGGACGGCACCGGGAAGATGTCGGGGTTGCGCGGGATGATCGGGTTGATCCGATCGACCATCGGACGCTCCGGCCTACGCCTCGGCGCCGTCGGTCATCGGCGGCGCGGCAGCCTTGCGCGCGGCGGCCTCCTCGGCGCGGCGCTCGCGCACGACCTCCAGCTCGGTCACGACGAGGTGGCGCCAGATCGCGACGGCGCACGCCCAGACGACGAGGTAGGCGATGATCCCGCCGGCGAGCGAGCGCAGCAGCAGGTCCTCGACCGGCACGCCGCCTCGCCAGGAGACGAACGCGACGAGGCCGAAGCCGACCAGGCCGGCCCACGCCTTCGCCCGCTTGACCTGCTCGCCCGCCTTCGGATGGTTGGCGACGCTCGGCAGCGTCGGCCCACCGCCGCCGCTGCCTCTGCGCCGGCCTCTGCCCGCGCCGCCCCCGCGCGCGCCTCTCTGGCGCCCACGCGCGCGCGTGTCCCTCGGTGCCATCGTTCCCGTCCTCCCGGTCACAGCTCGCTGTCGCGCGTGACTCTGCGCGCGATCCGCTCGCGTTCGAAGATGAAGGCGACCAAGCGCCGGCGGCCGTCGTCGACCAGCTGCTCGATCGCAATCCCGCGGTGGCCGGCGTCGCTGGCGCGCGCGACGCGACCGAGACCCTCGATCGGCGGCTCGCCCTCGACGACGCGAACGCGGAAGCGCACCGCGCTCCCGATCGCGAGCGTGTCGGGGCCGGCCGCGAGGAAGCCGTTGCCGCTGACGTTGACCGTCAGCGTGTCGATCCAATCGCCGATCGTGCCCTCCTCGTCGATCGGCGCCAGCGCCATCGGCCGCACCGCTCTGACGCGCACGAAGTCACGCCGCTGGACGACCTCGACCGCGCCCTCCAGTCGCAGGTGGACGACGTCGTACGCCGTCACCCGCCCCTGGCCCTCGATCCGCACGAGCCCGCGCGGGCCGGCGAACTCGAGCGCCATCTCGGCGACCTCGCCGAGCTGCAGCGGGTCACGCGCGTCGAGCATCAGCACGAGCACGATCGCCTCGTCGGAGACCTGCGTCACGCGCGCCGCGAAGCGCTCGCGCCCGGGCAGCGCCAGGTCGACCTCCTGACGCACCTCCGGCAACGGCGGCGGCGCGGCGGAGCCCGGCCGCCGCTGCGGCCGCTTGCGCAGCGGGCTCATGCGGAGACCTCCTCCACGCGAGAGCGAGCCTCTGGCGAGTTCTCGCCCGGAAAGCAAGGCCTCTGGCCGCGGCTTTTCGCGCTCATGACAGCAGCCGCTCCGCGAGCTGGGCCGGGTCGGCCGGCGCGAGCGCGCCCGGCAGCTCCAGCCCGCTGTTGACGTAGGCGAGCGGGAGTCGCGTCGCGCAGGCGAGGTCGACGACGGCGCCGATGTGGTCGGTCGCGTCGGCGTGGGTCATCGCGATCCCGGTCGGCTGCAGCGGCGCGAGCCGCTCGACCAGCTCTTCCGCGACGGTCGCGCTGAGCGTCGCCGGTACGACGAGCTGGATCTCGTCGAGCTGGAGCGGTGCCAGCTCGGCTGCCATCCGCGCGACCGCGTCGGGGTCGCCCGGGGAGACAGCGGGCGTGTCGAGCACGACGAGCGCCTCGGCGCGGAGCGCGGCGAGCCGCTTGGCGGCGGCCTCCGCCGTCGCGACCGCCTCGACCTTGACGCCGTGGGGCTTGAGCAGCGCGGTCAGCTCGGCGCCGCCATCGGCCGGGGCGAACGTGAGGCAGGCGACCGGGACGGAGCTGCCCTGCGCGTACGCGGCGGCGAGCCCGGCGGTGCAGCGCGTCTTGCCACCGCCGCCGGCGCCGACGAACGCGACGACGCGGCCGCCGAGGCGGGGCGGGGCGGGCAGCGGGATGCGGCGCGCGAGTGCGGAGCGGACCGCCGTTCTGACATCGGCGCCCGGAGTGAACGGCAGCACGTGCGCGGTCGCGTCGACGAGCAGCTCCTCCGCCGCGGCCGGCGCGAGACCGTGCGCGGCGAGCGAGCCTGTCACCTCCGCCGCGGCCGGCGCGTCGACGAGCCGGCGCGGCGTCGTCGCGCCGCTGCGGCGGCCGAAGAGGCTGCGACGGGGGGCGGTGACACGCGGTGACGCGGCCGGAGGCGCTGGCGAGGGCGCGGTGGCGAGGACCAGCTCGGTGCCGGGACCGGCCGTGCCCGGCTGCGCGGGCGCCGGCTCGGCGGCCTCCACCGGGGGCCGGGCGGGCGCCGGGAGCGCGGAGGCGGCCGCCCTGGCTGCGAGATTGGCCGCCGCGATCGCCGCGGCCAGCTCCAGCGCCTGGGTCGTGCGCGGGCCGACGCCGCTCGCGGGCGACTCCGGCTTTGCGGCCGCTGCGGGCTTGGCCGGCTTCGCGCGCGGCTTCGAGGTGGCGGCTCTCGGGGCTGGCTCCGCTCTCACGGAGGGCGCGGCTCTGGGAGCCGGAGCGGCTTCCGGTGTGGGGACTCTCGCGACCGGTTCCGTTCTGGCGACCGGCGCGGCTCTTGCGGCTGGAGCGGCGGTGGCGGTGGCCGGCTCCGCGCTCGCGGCGGGCACTCTCGCGGCCGGCTCCGCTCTCGGAGCGGGGGCTCTCGCGGCCGGAGCGGCTCTCGCTCTCCCCTTCGCCGCGCCTCTGCGCTTCTTCGCCGCAGCTCTTCTCGCTGTGGCTCTCGCCGGCCGGGCGGGCGCAGCCGGGGCGACGGGCGCAGCTCTCGCCGCGGGCGGCAGCTCGGGCTCGGGGGCCGGCACGGGTGCGGGGGCCGGGCGGGGCGGGAGCGGGATCGGCTCCGTCTCGGCCGCGTCGGCGGGGACGGGCGGGGCGTAGCGGCCGGTCGGCTCGTCGGCGGCCGCCGACGCGGCGCCGCTCGCGCGGACGGTCGGCTCGGCACGCTCCTCGGCGTCGGCGAGCTGCTTGGCGAACGTACCGCTGTGGGCGCGCAGGATCTCCGCGGGCGTGCGCGGGTCGCCGGCCGCGGAGCCGGTCGCCTGCGCGAGCAGCTCGGCGGCGGTCGGCCCCGCTCTCGGCGCCGGCGCGAGCGACTCGGGACCGGACGAGGCCGGCGGACCCACAGGGCGGGGAGCCTCGAAGGCCGCCGGAGACGAAGGTGGCGCCGGCTCCTCGGCGGCGGCCTGCTGGAGCGGCTCGGGCAGTGCGGGCTCGTCGTCGTAGACGTCCAGCCGCATCTTGCCCCCGCCCGCCCGCGCCTGGACCTCGACGAACTGCTGCTGGAAGAAGCCGCCGATGCCGCCCATCAGCCCGTCGCGCTGACGCACGACGACGGCGTCGGGACCGAGCTCGGCGCGGATCTGCGGGAGGATCTCCTCCAGCGATCTGCCGCGGTAGGTGCGCAGCGAGGGGTCGGCCGGCACGTGCCCGTTCGTCTTCGGTCGATCGTCAACTTGCGAGCTCATGCTCGATCACTCCAATCGTCTCCACAGTGATGCCGGGTGCGATCTCGTTGTACGAGCAGACCGCGAGGTGCGGCAGCGCCTGCTCGACGAGCCGCCGGATGTGGCGGCGCACGCGCGCCGAGCACAGCAGCACCGGCCTGCTGCCGCGCGCGGTCGCGTGCTCCACCTGTGTTCGGAGCGCGCCGATCAAAGCCTGCGCGCGGACGGGATCCATCGCGAGGTATTCGCCGTCGGAGGTCTGCGTGATCGACGCCGCGACCTCCTGCTCGATCGCCGGGTCGAGCGCGAGCGCGCGCAGCCGCTGCTCGCCGTCGAGGTACGGCGCGGTGATCGTGCGGCCGAGCGCCTGGCGCGCGTACTCGGCCAGCAGCGCCGGGTCGCGCGTGAGCCGCGCCTTGTCGCCGATCGCCTCGACGATCGTGCCGAGGTCGCGAATCGAGACGCCCTCCGACAGCAGCCCCTGCAGCACGCGCTGGATCTCGCCAAGCGTGAGCATGTCCGGCACGACCTCGTCGACGACCGCCTGGTTGCTCTCCTTCAGCTGGTCCAGCAGCGCTCTCACGTCCTGGCGGGTGAGCAGCTCAGAGGCGTGCGCGCGGATCGTCTCGGTCAGGTGCGTGACGATCACCGACTCGCCGTCGACGACGGTGAAGCCGAGTGCCTCCGCCTCCGCGCGCTGGTCGTCGGTGACCCACGTCGCGGGCAGGCCGAACGCCGGCTCGGTCGTCGGCACGCCCTGCAGCTGGCCGACCGCGTCGCCCGGGTCCATCGCGAGCTGGTGGCCGGCCATGATCCGCCCGCGCGCGACCTCGGTTCCGCGCACCTTCAGCACGTACTCGTGCGAGTCGAGCCCCAGCTCGTCGTGGATCCGCACGGGCGGGATCACCATCCCCAGCTCGGTCGCGATCTGCCGCCGGATGACGCTCACGCGCGAGAGCAGCGTGCCGCCGTTCTGCTGGTCGACGAGCCGCACGAGGCCGAAGCCGATCGCGAGCTCGAGCGGGTCGATCGGCAGCGCCTCCAGCGCCGCGTCGCGCGGCTGCGCGGCGGCGGTGCCCTCGGCGTCGATGCGCGCCGTCTCGGCGTCCTCCTCGGCCTGGTCGGCGTCCGCTCTGCGCAGCGCCAGCCCGACCGCGAGGAAGATGCCGCCGATCACGATGAACGGGATCTTCGGCAGGCCCGGCACGAGCGCGAACGCGAGGATCGCGCCGCCGGCGACGAGCGGTGCCTTGCGCTGCTTGAGGATCTGGTCGGAGATGTCGGCGCCGAGGTCTCTGTCGGACGCCGCGCGCGTGACGAGGATGCCGGTCGCGACCGAGATCAGCAGCGCCGGGATCTGCGCCGCGAGGCCGTCGCCGATCGTCAGCAGCGAGAAGTGCTGGATCGCCTCGCCGAACGGCATGTCCATCTGCATGATCCCGACGGCGAGACCGCCGAGCAGGTTGATCAGCACGATCACGATCGCCGCTATCGCGTCGCCTCTGACGAACTTCGAGGCGCCGTCCATCGAGCCGTAGAAGTCGGCCTCCTGCGAGATCTCGGCGCGGCGTCTGCGCGCCTCGTCGTCAGTGATCAGGCCAGCGTTGAGGTCGGCGTCGATCGCCATCTGCTTGCCGGGCATCGCGTCGAGCGTGAAGCGCGCGCCGACCTCGGCGACGCGGCTGGCGCCGTTCGTAACGACGACGAACTGGATCACGACGAGGATGAAGAAGATCACGAGGCCGACGATCACGTTGCCGCCGACGACGAACTCGCCGAACGCTCTGATGACGTGGCCGGCGTCGCCGGTCGTGAGGATCAGGCGCGTGACCGAGACGTTGATCGCGAGCCGGAACATCGTCGTCAGGAGCAGCAGCGACGGGAACGCGGAGAAGTCGAGCGCGCGGTTGAGGTAGAGCGTCGCCACCACGATCGCGATCGCCGCCGAGATGTTCAGCGTGATGAAGAAGTCGAGCAGCATCGGCGGCAGCGGGATGACGAGCATCACCACGATCAGCACGACGCCGAGCGCCGCCAGCAGGTCGGTCTGGCCGAGAGCCTTTCTCAGCAGCGGGGAGTTCATCGCGCGCCGACCTTCCTGCGGGCGTTCCCCGCGACTCTGTACACGTGGGCCAGGACCTGCGCGACGGCCTGGTAGAGGTCCTCGGGGATCATCTGGCCGACCTCGACGGTCGCGTGCAGCGAGCGCGCGAGCGGTCTGTTCTCGATCACCGGCACGTCGTGCTCGGCGGCCAGTCTGCGGATCTGCAGCGCGATCAGGTCCTGCCCCTTGGCGACGACGATCGGCGCGGGCTTGGTGCCGTCGTACTTGAGCGCGACGGCGAAGTGCGTCGGGTTCGTGACGACGACGTCAGCGTCGGGAACCGCGGACATCATGCGAGCGCGCGCCTGCTGCATCATCCGGCGTCGCTGCATCGACTTGACCTCGGCCGGCAGCTGCTGCGATCTGAACTCGTCCTTGACGTCCTGCATGGACATCCGCAGCTGCTTCTCGTGCGTGTACTTCTGGTAGGCGTAGTCGATCGCGCCGATCACGAGGTAGGCGATCGCCGCGCGCTGCGAGATCGACAGCACGAGGCTCACCAGCTCGGCCGCGAGCTGGCCGGGGCTCGCGCCGACGGTCGCCGACAGCTCGGTCATCTTCGGCGCGACCGCCATCGCGACGATCACGCCGATGACGGCGACCTTGACGATCGACTTCGCACCCTCGAAGAACATCCGCGGGCCGAAGACGTTTCTCGCGCCGCTGAGCGGGTTGATCCGCTGCGCCTGCGGCTTGAGCGCCTCCGCCGACGGTTTGAGGCCGACCTGGCCGAGGTTGGCGACGATGCCGGCGATCGCGCAGACGGCGGCGACCGGGCCGATCGCGAGCGCGAGCGTCCGCAGCGTCGACATCGCGATCCCCTCCAGCCCGCCCGCGGTCAGCGCGGCCTGCGGGTCGGAGATGCGCTCGAACGAGTCGCGCATCGACGTCTCCATCGCGCCGACGACGGCGGGGCCGAGCAGGCTCAGCGCGAACAGGCCGGCGATCAGCACGACCGCGCCGTTGACGTCCATCGAGCGCGCGACCTGGCCTCTTCTGCGGGCGTCGTCGCGCTTTCTGGGTGTCGCTCTCTCTGTTCTGTCGTCGGCCATCAGCTAGCCCATCCGGAGGGTCTGGAGCGCCTCGCCGACGCTCAGCTGGAGCTGATCCGAGATCCAGCCGCCGACGAACGGCAGCGACGCCGCGACGACGACGAGGCCGACGATCACCTTGACCGGGAAGCCGACCGCGAAGACGTTCATCTGCGGCACGACGCGCGAGACGAGACCGAACGCGACGTCGGTCAGCACGCACGCGATCAGGACCGGCGCGGCGACCGCGAGCGCGGACGCGAAGATCGTCGTGAAGACGGCGACGACGCCCTGCGAGATCGAGGCGAAGTCGGGCGACGCCGACAGCGGGACGATGTCGAACGTGCGCGACATCCCCTGGATCAGCCAGGCGTCGCCGTTGATCGCGATGAAGATCGCGACCGCGACGAGGCTGTAGACGCGCGCCAGCACGGCCGACTGGTTGCCGGTGATCGGGTCGAGCGAGCCGCCGAACGCGAAGCCGACCATGAAGTCGAGCAGCGTGCCGGCGGCGTCGACGGCGGCGAACATGACCGAGACGCAGAGCGCGAACGCGAGGCCGACGAGCATCTCCTTGACGATCAGGCCGACGATCGCGAACGCCTCCGTCGGCAGCGTCTGGCCGGCGACCGCGAGCGGGTAGAGGCCGAGCGCGAAGGCGAGCGCGACGATCGTTCTCGCGCGCGCCGGAACCTGCCGCGAGTTGAACATCGGCGCGACGAGGAAGAGCGGGCTGACGCGCGCGAGCACGAGGAAGAAGCCGACGACGTTTCTGACGCCGAGCGCGGCGAGCAGCTGGTTCGCCGTCGTCTGCGTCGCGTTCATCCGCCACCGACCAGCGTCGGGATCGAGCGGTAGAGGTTCTCGGTGTACGCGATCAGCTGGTTCAGCATCCACGGACCGGCGACGACGAGCACGACGGCCGTCGCGATGATCTTCGGGATGAACGAGAGGCTCTGCTCCTGGATCTGCGTGATCGCCTGGAAGACGGAGACGACGAGGCCGACGACGAGGCCGACGAGCAGCAGCGGCCCGCCGATCTTGATCGCGAGGTCGAGCGCCTGCGTCGACAGGTTCATGACGGTGTCTTGATCCATCACGCCCCTCGCATCAGTTGAAACTTCGGACCAGCGAGTCGGTGATCAGCGCCCAGCCGTCGACGAGCACGAACAGCAGGATCTTGAACGGCAGCGAGATGAAGACCGGTGGGAGCATGATCATCCCCATGCTCATCAAGGTCGAGGCGACGATCAGGTCGATCACCAGGAACGGCAGGAAGATCATGAAGCCGATCTGGAACGCCGTCTTCAGCTCGCTGACGATGAACGCCGGGATCAGGACGGTCGTCGGGATGTCGGCGCGCGTTCTCGGCTGCTCTCTCGTTCTCGACAGCCGCACGAACAGCGCGAGGTCCTTCGTGCGCGTCTGCTCGAACATGAACTGACGCAGCGGCTCCTCGGCGCGTCTGACCGCCTGGGCGGTGTTGATTCTGCCGGCCTCCAGCGGATCCCAGGCGGTCTCCTTGATCTGCGTGAAGGTCGGCGCCATCACGAACAGCGTCAGGAACAGCGCGATCCCGACGAGCACCTGGTTCGGCGGCGCCGTCGGCGTGCCGATCGCGGTGCGGATGAAGCCGAGCACGATCAGGATGCGCGTGAAGCCGGTGAGGCAGAAGAGGCCGGCCGGGATCAGCGTGAAGGCGCCGATCAGCAGCAGGACCTGGATCGCGCTGTCGCCGTCGACCGTGTTCACCGTCGCACCGTCCACTTGCGCATCGTCTCGACGAGGGCACCCGGCACCGGGACCTTCGCGCCCCTGCCGGCGTCGGCGGCGCGAGCACGCGGCTCGGCGGCGCCGTCGGGCAGGATCAGCTCGCCCCACTCGTCGATCAGGCCGGCGTCCTGCGCCTCCTGCTCGGTGTAGGTGCGAACCGGCGTGACGCCGTGGTCGGCGACGCCGACGAGCACCAGCTCGTTGCCGGCGCGCACGAGGTGCAGCGCCTTGCCGGAGCCGAGCGCGACCGAGGCGACGGAGGCGAGCCCGCCGATCGAGCGCTCGGCCTTGCTCTGCTTCATCTGTCTGAGGACCCAGGCGATCCCGTAGATGACGCCGATCACGATCGCCAGGCCGACGATCGTGCGGACGATGCTGCCACTGCCGCCGCCGACGTCGCCCGACGGCTGCGTCGTGGTGGGGAGGTCGACGGGGGTGCTCTCAGCGTCTCTGGCGCCGCCGGCCGCGAGGGCGGGCGTGCAGAGCACGGTGAAGAGGGCAGCGCAGAGCGCGACCACCCGTGGAAGCAGGGAAGCCTTGATCATCGAGGGAACCGACTCCGAGGGAGAGTCGACCTTGATGATCGGCGGACCGGCGCCAGCCTTTAGCGCCGGTCCGTGAGATGCGTCCGAACGCGCTGCTAACGGACGCTAGGCGAGGGCTTTTCCGACCGCGTCCAGGACCCGATCGGCCTGGAACGGCTTGACGACGAAGTCCTTCGCGCCAAGCTTGATCGACTCCAGCACCTTCGCCTCCTGGCCCAGCGCCGAGCACATCACGACCTTCGCGCTGGGGTCGATCGCCATTATCTCGCGCAGCGCCTCCAGGCCGTCCTTCTCGGGCATGGTGATGTCGAGCGTGATCAGCTCGGGGCGCAGCTCCTGGAAGCGCTGGATCGCCTCCACGCCGTTGCCGGCCTCCCCGACGACCTCATGGCCGCCGTTGGAGAGCGCGTCGGTCAGCATCTTGCGCATGAACGCAGCGTCATCGACGACGAGCACACGTGCCATCAGGACACCGTTCCTTCCTTGTCGGGGGTTCGTTGCAGATCGGATGCGTCGCGGCCGGCGACCTCGGCGAGCCGCAGCGCCCATTCACCGTCGTCGGTGAGGACGAGCGTCCCGCTCGCGAAGCGCAGGCCGTTGACGTACAGGTCGACGGGGTCGTCCGCCTTGCGGTCGAGCTCGAGGACGGAGCCGGCGGGCATGTCGGGCGCCTGCCCGAGCGGAACGCGCGTGCGTCCCAGCTCGGCCCAGACGCGCACGCGGATGTCGCGCAGCGCGTCGTCGAGCGCGACCTGCTCGTGGACGTCGCCCTCGCCGCCGTCGGAGGCGCCGCCGCTGACGTGCTCGACGCCCATCTCGTCGAGCGCGCGCGTCATCCGCACGACGAACGCGTTCGGCACGAGCTGCACGAGGCGGCACGGCTCGTCGCAGACGCGGAACGTCGCGCGGGCGCCGTGCGGGGCCATCTCGTAGGCGTCGATCGCCTCCGAGGCGCTGTTGAAGAGGCGCGTCTCCGGCGGCGCGATCTCGACGTCCTGGCCGAGCACGACGCCGATCGCGGCGGCGGCCGCGGCCATCATCTGGTTCGCCGCCTCGGCGACGGCCGACAGCTCCAGCACGGACAGCTCGCTGGCGTCGTCCTCCGGCGGCGGCTGGCCCATCATCGAGGCCGCTATGCGGCGCGCGCCCTTCGCCGTCATGACGAAGACGTTGGCGCCGGTGACGCCGTCGACGTAGGCGACGCTGACCGCCACAGCGGGCGCCTCCAGCGTCGCGAACGGGTTCGTGTCGGGGTTGAGGACCGCGACGTCGCCGCGCTCGACCTGGTCGGGGCAGAGGCTGTCGAGCACCTTTGCGATCGCCTCGGCGGTCGAGGCGCCGAGGCGCATCAATGCGTCTCTGGTGTTCACGACTGCTCCCGCCGGTCGACGATCTGGACGGCGCGGCGGGCGCCGCTGCGGCCCGGTTGCGCGTGGTGGATCGGCACGTCCTCGGCGTAGACGACGACGCCGTCGGCGGCGAGCGAGGAGAGCTTGACGAGGTCGCCGGGCGCGAGCCCGAGCACGTCGTCGATCGCCATCTCGACGCTGCCGACCTCGGCTCGCATGGTCACGTGGGCGCCCGACAGCGCGGCCTGCACGAGCGCGGCGGCACGCGGGTCGTCGGCGCGCGTGCGCAGGTCGCGGCCGGCGATCTGGTCGGCGACGGGGTCGATCGACACCCACGGGATCAGCAGCGCAAGCGTCGAGGAGTGGCGGTTGATGCGCGACTCCAGCGTGATCGTCAGCGTCGGCTCGGAGATCGCGGCGACCTGCATGCCCTCGACGTGCGAGTCGACCTCCTGCGCGGCGAGCGTCTGCCCCGCGAGGTCCTGCCAGACGATCGACAGCTGCGTCGTGAGCGTCTCGAACAGGCGCTTGGAGAGGACCCAGTCGATCTCGCTCAGCTTGCGCTGACGCGGCGGTCTCTCGGGCGCGCCGCCGAGCAGGTACTCGATCGCCATCAGCACGAACGGCAGCTCGGCCGTCATCAGCATCCGCGTGTCGTGCGGCGCCACCTCCAGCGGCGTGCCGAGCGACGCCGGCGGCAGCTGCTGCTGCGCGGCCGACCACGTCAGCTGCGTCGTATTGATGACCTCCAGCTCCAGCGGCACGCGCAGCTCCGCCGTCAGGCGCGCGGCGGCCGTCTGGCAGAACATGTCGAGCGTGCGGACGATCCTCCGCTCCTGCTCGCTGGTGAACTTCGTCGGGCGCGCGAAGTCGACGGTCTTGAGCCGGCGTCCCCGCCTCGTCGCGGCCGAGTCGTCGGGCAGCTCGCCGTGCTTGGCCGCCTCGACGAGCGCGGCGATCTGATCGTTGGTGAGGATCTCGCTCATCTAGTGGGTCACCTCCGCTGCGCTGCGTCGTGCGGTGGGCGAGCCGTTCCACAGCTCCGCCTCTCTGCCGCCGGCTTCCTTCACGGTCACGTGCAGCGGGTCGACGTGCACGCGCATCGTGCGCCCGCGGCGGCCGCCGACCTGCTCGGCGCGCACGGGGATGCGCGCGCTCTGCAGCGCGGCGCGCACGGCGACGGCGTTGCGCGCACCGATGTCGAGCGCGCTGCCGACGCCGACGTCGAACATCTGCGCGCCGCCGACGAGCACGGCCTCCAGCCGCACGCGGCGGGCACCCAGCTCCTCTGCCGCGGCGACGAGCGCCGGGATCGCGCGGTCGGCGTACTTGCCGGCCGGCGCGTCGAGGTCGGCCGTCGCGTCAGGGAGCATCACGTGGGCGAGCGCGGCGACGCCTCTGGCGCGGTCGACCAGCGCCACGCCGATGCACGAGCCGAGACCGATCGAGGTCAGCTCGTCGCCCGGCGTCGCGCTGACGGCGAGCTCGCCCATCCGCACGATCCTCACCGTCCCCGTCCGTGTGCTGGCATCAGGAGCCTCCGACGCCGAGGCGGGTCAGCAGCTCGTCGATCCCACCGGTGGTCGGCAGCAGCAGGAACGAGAGCGAGCAGGCGGCGTCGGCGACGTCCAGCTCGGAGTCGAGCACGAGCGCGACGCCCGACTCGCCGGCGGTGCCGGCGAGCAGCGACGCGACGATCGCGCCGAGCATGTCGGTGACGACGTGCGGCGGGCGCGGCTCGATCGCGATTCCCGCCATCGACGCGAGCGCGTTGATGTACGAGGTGCCGAGGATGTTGCCGATCTCGCCGATCGCCGAGTCGCCGACCTCGGTGCCCGGCTCGACGCCGAGCAGGCCGCAGAGCGCCGCGGCGTCCTGCGTCGGGAACAGCAGCAGCACGAGCGCCTCGAGGTCGCCGACGATCGGCAGCACGACGCTCGCGACCGTCTTCTCGGCGGGCCCGACCGCGTCGACCGCGTCGGCGAGCGGGAGCGCCAGCGCACGCGGGACCGACAGCTCGACCTCGCGGCCGAGCATGCTCGCGAGCGCGGTCGCGGCGTTGCCGGACCCGATGTTTGCCAGCTCTCGCATGGCGTCGAGCTGCAGCTCGGTGAAGTCGGACGACACTGAGGGTGCTCCTTCCTGCGGCGGCATCAGGACACCGGGACGGGTTCGGTCGCGCGCGCCGTGAGGGCGTCGCAGTCGACGATGAGCGAGATCTCGCCGTTGGACAGCACGGCGCCGCCGGAGACGGCGGCGCGGTCGCTGACCTCGGGCGGAAGCGGACGCGTGACCAGCTCGCGCTGGCCGACGAGGGTGCCGACGGCGAGCGCCAGGCGGCGATCGCGGCCACGCACGATCACGGCGTGGTCGTGCGCCTCGCCGGAGGGCACGACGCGGCCGGCGAGCGCCTCGCCGGCGTCGATCAGCGGCAGCACGCCGTCGCGCAGCACGAGCATGCGCTGGCCGGCGACCGAGCGGACGGCGTGGTCCTCCAGCCGCAGCGTGCGCTCGACGCGGTCGAGCGGGACCGCGAACGGCATCCCCTCGGCCTCGACCAGCAGCGCCGACATGATCGCCAGCGTCAGCGGCAACCGGATCGACGCGGTCATCCCGACGCCGAACTCGGAGTCGACGATCACCTCGCCGCCCAGCTCGCGGATCTTCGCCTGCACGGCGTCCATCCCGACGCCGCGGCCCGAGATGTCGCTGGTCGACTCGGCGGTCGAGAAGCCGGCCGTGAAGAGCAGCTCGGCGGCGCGCTGGGAGTCGACCGCCGGAATCGCCTCCTCGCTGATCAGGCCGCGCTCGAACGCCTTCTGCGCGACCTTCGCGGGATCGACCCCGCGGCCGTCGTCGCGCACGCTGATGACGACGTTGCCGCCGGCGTGGCGGGCGGAGATCTCCAGCACGCCGGTGCGCGGCTTGCCCGCGGCCTCGCGCTCGTCGGGCGGTTCGAGCCCATGGTCGAGCGCGTTGCGGACGAGGTGCACGAGCGGGTCGCCGAGCGCGTCGACGACGGTCCGATCCAGCTCCGTCTCCTGGCCGACGAGCTGCAGCTCGACCTCCTTGGAGAGCTTGGAGGAAAGGTCGCGCACGAGCCGCGGGAAGCGCAGGAAGACCGCCTCGACCGGGATCATCCGGACCTGCATCACCATCGCCTGGAGCGCTTGCGAGCTGCGCGCCATGTCCTGGATCGCCTGCTGCAGGCCGGGCACGTCGGCGTCGCCGGCGAGCGTCTCGACGACGGTCCGGTGGATCACGAGCTCGCCCATGAAGTGCATCAGCTGGTCGAGCCGCTCGGCGTCGACGCGCACGGTCGCGCCGGCGTGCGCGCCGCCGGCCGCGTGGTTGGTCGCGACGCGTCTGGCGGGCGCGGCGTGGTCGACGGCCGGGCCGCCGACGAGCGCCGGCTCGGCGTCGGCGTGGGCGGCGGAGAGCGTCTCGATCGACGGCGGCATCAGGTCGTCCTGCGCCTCCTGCACGGCGACGTGCTCGACGTCGCTGACGCCGGCGGCCGCCGCCTCGATCACGTGGTCCTCCCGGTCGCTCGCCAGCCACGCCTCCAGGCGCGTGCCCTGGAACTGCTCGACGCCGTCCTGCGCGGGGATCGAGCCGACCAGCTCGCCCAGTTCGGCGAGCGCCTGGAAGAACATGAACGCGCGCACGGCCGGCATCAGCGCCTCGTCGGAGAGGTCGGCGGCGACGTGCACGACGCGGCTGCCGTCGGCCAGCTCGCGCACGGTCGGCAGGTCGGGCAGGTCGACGCCGCCGATCTTGTCCAGCTCCTGCTCGGGCGTGCGCTCGCGGATCAGGCCCTTGAGCTGCTCGATCAGCGCGGCCGGGTCGAGCTGCTCGGCGCCGTCGGTGGCGATCTCCTCGACCGCCGCCTCGAGCGCGTCGAGGCATTTGAAGAGGACGTCGACGGCCTCGCGCGGCAGTCCGTCGGCGCGCTGGCGCAGCAGCTCGAAGACGTCCTCCATCTGGTGCGTGAGGGCGGCGATCGCGGCGAAGCCCATCGTCGCGCTCATGCCCTTCAGCGAATGCGCGATGCGGAAGATCTCGTCGACCGTGTCGCGGTCGTCAGGCGTCTCCTCGATCCGCACGACGGCGAGGTTCAGCTCCTGCAGGTGCTCGCGGGACTCCGCGAGGAACATCGGGAGATACTCGGAGGTGTCCATCAGCGACCCACTAGCTCTTGCGATACGTGAATGGATGGGTGGCGACGAGTCCCAGCTCGCGCGGGTGGCTGACCCGTTCGGTCGAGCCGATCACGAGGTACCCGCCCGGCCGCAACGACGCGACGAGGCGTTCGTGCAGCGCATCGCGCACGTCCTCGGTGAAGTAGATGACGGTGTTGCGGCACAGCACGAGGTCGTACGCGGCGCGCTTGGTCGGCATCCGCAGCAGGTCGCCGACCTCGAAGCGGACGAGCGAGCGCAGCTCGCTGCTCGCCTGCCAGACGTCGTCCTCGCGCGTGAACCAGCGTCTCAGCAGCGGCAGTGCGGCGCTGCGCGCGTCGTCGGCGCTGAAGCGGCCGAGCTTCGCTCTCTCGACCATCCGGCGGTCGATGTCGGTGCCGACGATCTCGGCGCGTGCTCTCGGATCGAGCTGCCGGATCAGCGCGGCGAGCGTGTACGACTCGGCGCCGTACGAGCAGCCGGCGCTCCACGCCTTGATGCGGCCGGGCGACGACTCCGCCAGCAGCTCCGGCAGCACCTCGGTCTCCAGCACTCTCCACTGCTCGGGGTTGCGCCACAGCTGCGAGACGTTGATCGTCACGCGGTCGAGGAACTCGCCCAGCTCGGCTCTGTCGCCGCGCAGCTGCGCGAGGTAGGCGGGCAGGTCGGCGGCGCCGCGGCGCTGCGCGAACGAGCGGATGCGCCGCTCCATCTGCCCGCGCTTGTACTGCAGCAGGTCGATGCTCGTGAGCGCGCGGACGCCCTCGCAGAAGGCCGTGTAGTCATCGCCGAACCGCTCGGCCTGCGGCCTCGGGTTCGGTCGGGAGATCTCGCCCTGGGGGCTCGTTCTCCCGGGCACGGTGGCGCTCATGCTCCGGCCTCCGCGGCGATCGCGGCGGGCAGCTCGTGCAGCGGCAGGATCTCGTCGGCGAGATCGGCCTCCGCGACGGCGCGCGGCATCCCGTAGACGGTGCAGGTCGACTCCGCCTCGACGAGCACGCGACCGCCGCGTCTGCGGACCTCCCGCGCACCCTCCAGGCCGTCCTTGCCCATACCCGTCAAGACGACGAGCACCATCCGCTCGCCGAATGCCTTCGCGGCGTCGGCGATCGTCAGGTCCGCGCGCGGGCGCAGGCCGCCGATCTCGGGCGCGTCGCTGAGCGAGACGACGCGCGAGGGCTCGGCGAGCCGCAGGTGCGCGCCGCCCGGTGCCAGCAGCGCGACCTTCGGGTCGAGCGCCTCGCCGCCGGCCGCCTCGCGGACGTTGAGGTTGGAGGCACGGTCGAGCCGCGCCGCGAGCGAGTTGGTGAAGCCGGGCGGCATGTGCTGGACGATCAGCGTGCCGGCGCCGAGCGGCGCCGGCAGCGCCGGGACCAGCTCGGCGAGCGCCTTCGGGCCGCCGGTCGAGCAGGCGATCACGACGACGCGGCGGGTGCCGGCGTGCGCGCGGACGCGGCGCTCCGCGCGGCGGACGGCGCCGCTGCCGGCGGCCGTGCGCGGCCGAGCGGCGGCCGGCGCGGCAGCCGCGCGACCGGCGGCGGCAGCGGCGCCGGTGCCGGCGCGGCCGCCGTGCGGCCGCGTGCGCCCACGACGCGAGGCAGCCGCGAGCCGCACCTTGTCGCTCAGCTCGTTGGTGAAGCGCTCGATGCCGTCGCCGACGGCCGGCTTGGCGACGAGGTCGAACGCGCCCTCGGCGAGCGCGTCGACGGCCCGCGCGCCGTGCGCCGGCGAGAAGGCGGAGACGACGACGACCGGCGTCGCGCGCTCGCCCTGGCGGCGCAGCGCTCTCAGCACGCCGATGCCGTCGAGGCCGGGCATCGCGAGGTCAAGCGTCATCGCGTCGGGACGCTCCCGCTCGCACAGCGCGAGCGCCTCGTCACCGTCCTTGGCGGCGCCGACGACGGTGAAGCCGGAGTGCTCGAGCGTCGCGGTGACGACCCGGCGCATCAGGCCGGAGTCGTCCGCGACGACGACGCGAGTGGCAGTGGCGCTCGACATCGAAGAGGTGCTGGTGTGATCCGGCGCGGCCCGGCGGGCTACGCGTGGACCAGGTCGGCGACGCCGTTGCCGCTCGCGCTCGTCTCGGCGGCGGCCGCGACGGACGCGGCGGAGGCGAAGATGCCGGCGGGGTTCAGCAGGATCACGAGGCGGTCGTCGATCTTCGCGATCGCCTCGATCGACTCGTTGTCGGCCGCCGGGACGTCCTCGATCTGCGAGGACTCGACGGTCAGGACCTCCTCGACGTCGTCGACGACGACGCCGGCCATGTCGGTCGCCGTCTCGACGATCACGATCTTGGCGCTGTCCTTGCGCTCGGACGCGAAGCCGAGCCGCGAGGCGAGGTCGTAGACGGGCACGATCTTGCCGCGCAGGCTGATCACGCCACGGACCCAGTCGACGTCCGAGGCGACCGAGCGCGGCTCGGTGTACCGGATGATCTCGTGGACCTGCGTGATCGGCAGGGCGTACTCCTCCTCGCCGAGCGAGAAGACGACGAGCTGACGTGTGGTCTGGCCTTCGGACATGGGGCTCTCCGGCGGGTTCGGGGTGCCCTCCGGTGATCGGCACCCAGCAGTCGCTCTTGAGGAGCGACGGACGTCGTTCAGACGGTTCCTGGCGCCTCGGCGGGCGACTGGCCGGAGGCGTCCGCCGCGGACGCCTCGCCGGAGGCGCGGCCGTTCTGCTCACCGGCCGGCGCGCCGAGCACGTCGGTGATGCGCAGGCCGAACTCCTCGTCGATCACGACGACCTCGCCGTGGGCGATCGGGGTGCCGTTGACGAGCAGGTCGACCGGCTCGCCGGCCATCCGGTTGAGCACGACGATCGAGCCGGGCCGCAGCTCCAGCGTCTCGCCGACGGTCATCCGCGTGCGGCCGATCTCGACCGCCAGCTCGACCGGCACGTCGCTGAGGCGGCCGAGGTCGTTCTGACCCGTGTGGCTGCCGTTCGCCGCCGTCGGGCGGTCGAACGCGGGCAGCTCCATCTCGTGGCTCATCGCGCTCCTCCTACTGGACCGCGACGTCGGTGATCAGGACGTCCTCGGTTCTCACGTCGGTCGTTCTTCTGATCTTCGTGAGGATCTCCGCCTTGACTCTCTCGCGGCCCTCGGTTCTGATCAGCTGGTCGCCGTCGATGTTCGTGACGACGTCGGTGACGATGTCGCGGATGACGGCCTCCTGCTCGAGCGTGCCGAAGCCCTCCGGCGGCTTCGGCGGCGCGCCGTGCCCGCCTGCCTCCACCGCCGTCGGCTGGCCGTGGTCGAGCACGAGCGCGACGTTCATCTTCGCGTAGCGGCCGTCGCTGAGGTTGACGAGGAACTCCTTCGGCAGCACGTAGACGGCGCCGTCGATCTTGTGTCTGACTTCCTTCTTCGGCTTCGCGAAGGTGTAGGCGGCGCCCGCGCCGGCGATCAAGGCCACCAGCACGAGGACGACGACGTTCTTTCTCATGGGTTCAGGCCTTCCTGAGGATCTGGCGCTGCATCGGTGGTTTGCGAGCTGGTCAGGTGCAGCCGCTGGAGCACGACCTCGACGCGGCGATTGCGCGCGCGTCCGCGGTCGGTGCCGTTGGAGCCGAGAGGGTGGAGGTCGGCGTAGCCGGAGGCGCCGAAGCGTCTCGTCGGGACGCCGCGATCTATGAGGTAGCGGACGACCTCCGTCGCACGCGCCGTCGACAGCTCCCAGTTGGACTCGAAGCGCGACGTGCTGATCGGGACGTCGTCGGTGTGGCCCTCGACGAGGATCGGGTGGATTCTGTCGATCACGAGCAGGTTGCCGACGTGCGTGAGCAGCGGCATGCCCTCGCTCTTGAGGTCGGCGAAGCCGGAGTCGAACAGGACCTGGTCGGTCAGCAGCCGGACGACCAGCCCGCGCCGCGCGACGACGGCCTCGACCTGGTCTCTGAGGCCGTGGGTGCGCGCGTAGGCGTCGATCTGCGCCTTGATTCTTCTGAACTCGTTGTCCTCGATGCGGGCGGCGAGCGCCGCGGCCGCGGTGCTGTCTCTCGGGTTCGCGATCTGCACTCTCGGCGGCGTGATGTTGGGGACGATCGACGTCGGCGTGTCTCTCGTCGCCGAGACGCCGGTCTCGATGATCCCCTCGCCGCCGCTGATGATCTTGCCCGAGAAGGCGTCGCGCAGCGACGTCTTCATCTCCTCGAACTTCGACGTGTTCAACGACGAGATCGAGTAGAGGACGATGAACAGCGCCAACAGCAGCGTGAGCATGTCGGCGTAGGTGATCAGCCAGCGCTCGTCGGGCCCGTGGTGCCCGCCCCCGCCGCGGCGGCGGCGACCGCCGCGGCGGTTGCGGGCGGACATCAGGCAGCCTCTCGGAGCGGCGCGACGTTGTCGTCGTCGGCCGTCGCGCGCTCGGACGGCGGGACGTACGAGGAGAGCTTGTCGGCGACGACGCGCGGGTTGTCGCCGGCCTGCACCGCGAGGATGCCGTCGAGCGTCAGCGTGCGCAGCTCGACCTCTTCCTCGGAGAGCGCCTTCAGGCGCGAGCAGATCGGCAGGAAGACGATGTTGGCGCCGCCGACGCCGTACAGCGTGGCGATGAAGGCGACCGAGATCGCGGGGCCGAGCGAGTCGGGGTCGGAGAGGTTGCCGAGCACCGAGATGAGGCCCATGACGGCGCCGAGGATGCCGAGCGTCGGGGCGTAGCCGCCGGCCTTCTCGAACGTGTTGGCGCCGATCGCGTGGCGCGCGACCATGCCGTCGATCTCGGCTTCGAGGATCTCGCGCACGAGATCGGGGTCGGTGCCGTCGACGACCAGCTGCAGGCCCTTGCGGGTGAACTCGTCGTCGATGTCGCCGAGCTGCGCGTCGAGCGCGAGCAGGCCCTCGCGGCGCGCCTGCTCGGCGATGCCGACGAGCAGGTCGACGCGCGCGCGCAGATCCTGCTCCTGCGGGCTGAACGTGATCTTGTACAGCGTCGGGATCCGCTTCATCTGGTCGATGCCGACGCTGGCCATCGTCGCCATGAAGGTGCCGACGAGCACGATGATGATCGCGGGGATGTTGATGAACGTCGCCGGCGAGGTGCCCTCGAGCATCCCCGTCAGGAGGATGGCGAGGAGGCCGCCGACGAGTCCGATTGCGGTTGATGCCTTCATCGTTCGGGGTAATCGGCCGGGCGTTCGCTTTTTTCAATGGTCTGGTCGCCGACTGGGCTCTCGACCGCCTGCAGCGGCCGATCGAGCCGGCTGGAGACCGTCTGCGCCAGTGGCGAGCGCGCCGGCAGCGGCTCGTCGCGTCGGCGGCTGAGGGCGTCTCTGAGGATGTCGGTCCGCCACGTGCGGACCTCTTCTGCGACGCGCACGGCCGACTCGACGACGACGAATCTCGTCCCCGTGGTGAGCGTCACGACGGTGTCGGGCGTCGCCTCGACCGTCATGATCAGGTCGGGGTTGAGCAGGAACGGCTCGGCGTTGTGTCCGAGACGATGCAGGGTGATCACTGGCGGTCTCCTCCATGGATGGGCGCCGCGACGTGCGGCAGGCGCCGGCATGGCGGGGCTCGTGCGACGGTCCCTCGTCCGCCGCACGAGCACCTGCCGGCTGCGGCGATCAGCGCTTGAGGTTCACCAGGTCCTGCAGCATCTCGTCCGAAGTCGAGATGACGCGGGAGTTGGCCTGGAAGCCGCGCTGCGCAGTGATCATGGTCGTGAACTGGGTGGCGAGGTCGACGTTGCTCATCTCGAGCATGCCGGCGAGCGTTCTGCCGTTGCCGCCGACGCCGGGCGTGTCGACGGTCGCCGCGCCGGACGCCGCCGACTCGCTCCACGTCGAGCCGCCGTTGCGCTGCAGGCCCGCCTCGTTGGCGAACTTGCCGAGCGCGATGTAGCCGGCGGTGACGCGTCTCTCGAACGTCGGCGACGCTCTGTTGCGATCGACGTAGGAGACGCCTCCGTCGGGCGAGATCGAGACATCGGTCGAGCCGGGCGGGATCTGGATGTAGGAGTCGGTCGCGTTCGGCGCGTAGGTGAAGCCGCCTCTGCCGTCCGGCGTCGCGGTCGCGCCGCGGCCGACGACGTACTGACCGGTGCTCGTGATCAGGTGGCCCTGCGAGTTGGTCGTGAAGTTGCCGGCGCGGGTCCACTGGAACGCCGTCGGGACCGCCGGCGGCGTGCCGTTGGCGACGCGGAACCAGCCGGAGCCCTCGATGTAGACGTCGAGCGGCGAGCCGGTCGTCTGCGGAGCGCCCTCGGTCATGATGTTGTCGACCGAGCCGAGCTTGACGCCGAGGCCGATCTGGAGCGCGTTGGAGCCGCCGGTGCCGTTGCCCGGTCCGGCCGCGCCGCGCTGGAGCTGGGCGAGCGAGTCCTGGAACGTCGTGCGCGAGGACTTGTACGCGACGGTGTTGACGTTCGCGAGGTCGTTCGCGGTCACGTCGAGCATCGTCTGGTTGACCTTCAGTCCGCTGATCGCGGAGAACATGCCACGCATCATGAGGGCATCAATTCCTTTCGCGGCTTCCTCAGAGAGGTCCGGCCGCCGTGGGTTCTGACCGTCATGCGATGACGGCGCTGTCGATGTTCGTGAACACGTGCTCGCGCATGTGCTCGGGGTCGACCGCCGTGATGACGGTGCGGTTTCTGACCGAGACGACGAACGCCGTCCCGTCGACGAAGACGACCGACTCGCGCGAGCCCTTGCCCGCCGCACGGTCGACGCCGTCGGTGAGCCGCGCGAGCGTCTGCTCGCCCAGCTCGATGCCGCGCCGCTCCAGCCGCTGCAGCGCGTGGCGCGAGAACTCCACGCCCTGCGTTCTGCTGCGCAGCACGTCGGAGAACGACGGGCCCTGGATCGGCGCGTCCCGGCGCGTCGCTTGGCCGGGCGCAGGCTGCGCGACCGGTGCGACGCCGGGCGGGACGAGCGCGGCGTTGGGGACGTTCAGGCTCACTCGTCCCCTCTCGCGGCGGTGTCGGTGCCGACCTTCGTCAGCGAGACGGGGAGGATGCCCGTTCTGCCGTCGATCGTCAGCTGCGGTCCGCTGCTGGTGAAGGTGACGCTCTCGACTCTGCCGGTGAAGCTTCTCAGCACCGATCTGCCGTCCTCGTTGACTCTCGCGAGGTACGACACGGTCTGGCCGATCAGTCTGATCGCTTGCGCGTCGTAGTCGTTGGAGGCCGCGGCCTGGGTCGTCTGGCCGAGGTTGGTGATCTGCTCGAGGATCGAGAACTGGGTCATCTGGCCCATGTACTCCGCCCCGTCGGTGGGGTTGAGCGGATCCTGGTTCTGCATCTGGCCGATCAGCAGCTTGAGGAAGTCGTCCTTGCCGAGGAACGACTCTCTTCTCGTGCTGTTGTCGTACGTCGCCGGCGCGTTGTTGACGGGGTTGGTGGGATCTACGGGCATCGCTGGCTCTCCTGCTCAGGCGAGGACGTCGACGAGGGCGCCGTTGGGAAGGGCGAGCGTCGTGCCGCGCGGGACGGCGTCGCGCTCGACGGTCAGGACCGCGTCGTCGGGCCCGGCGGTCCGCGGGCCGCCGGCGGAGCTGCCGCCGCTGCCCGGATCGCCGAGACCGCGCTGGCCGCCGGCGTGAGCGGCCTGCTCGCCGGAGGCGCCGATGTCGAGCCGCAGCAGGTTGAGCCCCTGCTGCTCGAGCTGACGGCGCAGGTCGCCGCCGGACTGCTGCAGCAGCTGCGCGGCGCCGGCGGAGTCGGCGATCACCTTCGCGACGATCCCGTCGGCGGTGTGACGGAGGTGGATCTCGATCCCGCCGAGCTCCTGCGGGCTGAGGCTGATGCGAGCGTGCGTGACGCCGCGCTCGGCGCCGGCGCGCATCGCCAGCCGCACGGTCTCGACGGCATGCTCGAGCGTGACCGCGCCGCGCGTCGTGGCGGCGCCGGTCGCGCTCGCCTCGTGCGCGGCGGCGAGCTGCTGGCCCGCCGCGGGCGCGATCGGCGCGGAGGACGGGCTCGCGGCGGCAGCGGGCTGCGGCGCGGATGCGGCGCCGCCGTTCGGCGCGGCCGTCGACGCCGCAGCCGGCTCGGCCGGCTGCTGCGGCGCGGCGGCGGGGTCGCCGCCCGGGACGGCGGCGGGTCCGGGCGTCGGCGCCGGCTGGCCGGCGCCGCGCTGGTCGCCGGTCGCACCGTTGCCGGTCTGCCCGCCGGTCGTTCCGCTGCCGGCCTGCTCGGCCGGCGCGGTCGCGGCGGCGGCCGACGGCGCGGCCGCGGCCGGCTGCTGGACGGGCGCGCTCTCCGGCGCGTCGACCGCGGCGGCGGCCGGCACGGCGGTGGCGAGCGGCGCGACGTCGGCCGGCGCGGTCGCGGCGGCGGTCGCCGGCGCGGTCGTGACGACGGGCTGTGACGGCGGCTGCGGCACGGCGGGTGCCGGTGCGGGCGTCGCCGGGGCCGCGGTCGCGGGTGCGGCGACAGGCGCGTCGACCGTGGCGGCCGGCACGACCTGGGCCGCGACCGGCGCGGTCGTCGTCGCGGCGGCGGCAGCAGCGGCGGGGAGCGGCGGCGCGGCGGCGGATGCGACGGCCGCGTTCGCGGTCGCCGGCGTCGTCGCGACGCCGAGCACGCCGTTCAGCGCAGCGGCCAGCGCGGCGGGATCCGTCCCCTCCGCGCCTGGCTGCACATCATCCGTGCCCACCTGCTGCGGCGAACCGTCGGCGGGACGTGCATCCCGCCCGCTCACGGTCTTCGCGTCGTTCGCTTCCTGCTGCTTCGCGAGGCCTTCCGCAGTGGCGGTCCGGGCCTGTTGGTCGAGCACCGATGCGAACGGATCTCCGTCCGGCGGTGCGGATCGGCCGCCGGGTTTCGGCGGCCCCGCTGCGGCCGGCGGCGGTGGCGCCGGCGGGATGAGGATGCTCATGTGATCGATCCCGATCCTGTGGTTGGGATTGCTGTCGTGGGAAGGGTCGTGGGGGCTGGCAGCGCGGCGGCGACCGGCGCGACGCGGTACTCGTCGGCGTACGCCTGGACCTTCTGCACGTACGCCTGCGTCTCCGCGTACGGCGGAACGCCGTTGTAGCGCTGGACTGCGCCGGGGCCGGCGTTGTAGGCGGCGAGCGCCTTCGTCACGTCGCCGCCGAAGGCGTCGAGCTGCTGGCGCAGGTATCTCGCGCCGCCGTCGATCGACTGGGCCGGGTCGAGGCGGTCGGTCACGCCGAGCGAGGCGGCCGTGCCGGGCATCAGCTGGACGAGGCCGGCGGCGCCCGCGGGGCTGGACGCGGTCGGGTCGAAGTTCGACTCGGCGCGGATCAGGCCCTTCAGCAGCGCGGGGTCGAGGCCGTGCTTCTGCGCCGCGGCGAGGATCAGGCCGTCGAACGGGCTCGGCGTTCCTCCGAGCCCGCTGCCGGCGCCGGTGGCGCCGGGCAGCGGTTGCGTGACGGGAGCGCCGGCTGCAGCAGAGTTTGCAATCGCTTGGCCGACGCCCGCGCCCGCGAGCGCGGAGGAAAAGCTGGTGGCAGGCGCGGAGGCCGCGGCGACCGGCGGCACGCCGTGGGCGCGCGCGACGAGCGTCTGCAGCTCGGCGATGCGGGCGATCGCGGCCTGCGCGCCGGTGCCAGGGGCGGCCGCGCCTTCGACGGCGGCGACGCTCACGCCGCTCTCCGGCGGTGGAGGGTCAGCGCGATCTCGTCCATCTCGGCGCCCTCGACGCGCGCCTGCTCGCGAGCGTGGTCGGCGCGGCGTCTCTCCTTGAGCCGTTCGAGCGCCTGGCGGTCGCGCGCGGCGGCGACGAGCGCGACGCGGCGCGCGTCGACCTCGGCCTCGTGGCGGTCGAGGTCCAGCTCGCCGTCGCGGCGGGTCTGCTCGACGCGTTCGAGGTAGCGCTGCCGCGCGATCAGGTCGAGCGACGACGACGGCGCGGCCGCGAGGTCGCGCTGGCGGTCGCGGGCGCCGGCGAGCTGCTCGCCGGCCGCGCGCAGCCGCTCCTCGCAGCTCATGCGGCGCGAGAGGGCGCCGGCCAGCTCTTCCTTGGCGAGATCCTCACCGCGCTCGCGCAGCGCGCGCACGCGCTCGAGGCGAAAGTGGAACGCAGTCACGCCCTCGTTAGTCGGCGCGGGCCGCGCAACATTCAACTGCTGGACGGATGTTCGACGCCGTAGCGCCGCGCGAGCGTGGCGACGTGCGCCTCGATCCGCGTGCGCAGCTCGGGCGGCGCGAGCACCTCGACGTGCGCGCCGAGCCCGAGCAGCCCGCCTTCGGCGTGCTCGATCCGCTCGAACCACACCTCCAGCTCCAGCCACTCGTCGCCGTCCGCGTGCCGCGGCAACAGATCGCGGCGGCGCGAGTCGACGACCCGGCGCAGCTCGCCGAGCTTGTGCGGCGCGACCCGCACCCGCGCCGCTATGTACGGCAGCCCGTCCTCGAACGCGCGCGACCAGGCGTCCCAGTGCGCGACGAGGTCGAACTGCGGCGGCCGGCGCGCCTCCTGCTCCAGCTCGACCGCGCGTTCGACGCGACCGACGCGGAACGTCCGCTCGCCGCGCTCGGTCGCCCCGATCAGGTACCAGCTCGGCCCCTTCAGCACGAGCCCGAGCGGGTCGACGACGCGCTCGCGGCCGCGATGGACGAGCCGCAGCCGGCGACCGTGCCACAGCGCACCGGCGATCGCCCCGAGCGCGGGCGGCTGCTCGTCGGGACCGAACCAGCTGCGGTGGTCGACGTGGAACAGCTGCGCGGCGCGGTCGGCGCGGTCGCGCAGCTGCGGCGGAAGCGCGGCGAGCAGCTTCAGCTGCGCGTCAGCGAGGAAGCCGCCGAGCCCGAGCGCGTCGGCCGGCGCGGCCAGGAACAGCGCCTCCGCCTCATCGGGGGTGAGCCCGGTGAGGCGGGTTCGGTAGCCGCCGGGGAGCCGGTAACCGCCGGCCGGGCCGCGCTCGCCGCGGATCGGCACGCCGCTCGCACGCAGCGCCTCGACGTCACGATGGACGGTGCGGACGGAGACCTCGAGCCGCTCGGCCAGCTCATCAGCAGTCCACGGGCCGCGTGCCTGCAGCAGCAGCACGAGCGTGACGAGTCGGCTGGCGCGCATCGCCCCGACCCTATACCTGACAGAAGGTGGCGGGAACCGGGCGTACGGTCGCCGTATGGAGACAACGACGAAGAGACCGCTGGAGGGTCGCGTCGCGCTCGTCGCCGGCGCGACCCGCGGTGCCGGTCGCGGCATCGCCGTGCAGCTCGGCGCCGCCGGTGCGACGGTGTACGCGACCGGCCGCTCGACGCGCGCGAGCCGCCGCGAGGGCGACCGGCCGGAGACGATCGAGGAGACCGCGGAGCTGATCGACGCGGCGGGCGGCACCGGCGTCGCGGTGCGGGCCGACCACCTCGAACCCGAGCAGGTGCGCGCGGTGGTGGCGCGGATCGAGCGCGAACAGGGCCGGCTCGACGTGCTCGTGAACGACATCTGGGGCGGCGACCTGCTGTTCAGATGGGAGACGCCGCTGTGGGAGCAGTCGCTCGACGACGGCCTGAAGATGCTGCGGCTGGCGATCGAGACGCACGCGATCACGAGCCACGCGGCGCTGCCGCTGCTGCTGCGCGAGCCCGGCGGGCTCGTCGTCGAGATGACCGACGGCACCGCCGAGTACAACGCCGCCAACTACCGCGTCTCGTACTTCTACGACCTCGCCAAGACCGCGACGCTGCGGATGGCCTTCGCCCAGGCGCACGAGCTGGGCCCTCGCGGCGCGACCGCGGTCGCGCTGACGCCCGGCTGGCTGCGCTCGGAGGCGATGCTCGACACGTTCATGGGCGTGACGGAGGAGACGTGGCGCGACGCGCTGGAGCGCGTGCCGCACTTCTGCATCTCGGAGTCGCCGGCGTTCGTCGGCCGCGCCGTCGCCGCACTCGCCGCCGACCCCGAGCGCGCGAGATGGAACGGCGCCTCGCTCTCCAGCGGCCAGCTCGCGCAGGTCTACGGCTTCACCGACCTCGACGGCTCCCGCCCCGACGCCTGGCGCTACGTCGTCGAGGTCCAGGATCCCGGCAGACCGGCCGACGCCACCGGCTACCGCTGAGCCCGCGCGCCATCCTTGTAACAATGCGTGCTTGCGCGCTTGCGCTGCGATGCCCCCGGACGGAGGTATGACCGCAGGATGCCGTTCGCGGAGATCGTCATCGAGATCGGAGGCGAGCGGGCGCTCGACCACGGCGCCAACCGCGCCGGCTTCGTCCTCTTCGCGGCGTTCCTGCTCTCGTTCGCGTTCATCCGCATGAGCGCGCGCCTGATGCGCAGCCCGAAGGTCCCGTGGTGGCCGGGCAGCGTCACGACCGGCGACCTCCACATCCACCACCTCGTGTTCGGGATCGTGCTGCTGCTCGTCGCGGGCTTCGCCTCGATCGCGTTCCAGCCCGACAGCCCGTGGCTGGAGGCGACCGCGGCGGTCTTCGGGATCGGCGCCGGGCTGACGCTCGACGAGTTCGCGCTGTGGCTGCACCTCGACGACGTCTACTGGTCCGATGAGGGGCGCCAGTCGGTCGACGCGGTGCTGTTCGCCGCGCTGCTCGGCGGCCTCGTGCTGACCGGGACGGTGCCGTTCGGCGACGGCGGCGGCGTCGTCGGCATCGTGACGACCGGCCTGCTCGTGATCGCGCTGTCCGCGCTGGCGCTGCTGAAGGGCAAGTACGTGCTCGGCGCGGCCGGCCTGCTGTTCCCGCTGCTCAGCCTGACCGGCGCGATCCGGCTCGCGAAGCCGGGCACGCCGTGGGCGCGCTGGCGCTACCCGGAGGGCAGCCGCAAGCTCGCGCGGGCGCAGCAGCGCGCCGACCACCACGCCGCCCGGCTGGAGCGCTGGCAGGACCGCATCGGCGGAGCGCCGGACAAGCCGTCGCCGCGCAAGCCGCCTCCCTAGACGCCTCAGGCGAGGTTCGGCAGCGGCGGTATCGCGGCGGCGGAGCCGCCGGGAGCGGAGGCGGGCTGCTCGGCCGGGTCGGCGGGGGCCGGCTCGGGACCGACGCCGGCGTACTCGCCGATGCGCGCGGCGATGTCGAGCAGCAGCTCGTCGGCCTCCGCGGCCGACGACTTCTCGTCCGGGCGCTGCTTGAGGAAGCGGTCGAGCTGAGGGCGCAGCGCGATCGCGGCGTCGACCGTCGGATCGGTGCCGCCCTGGTAGGCGCCGATCGCGATCAGGTCCTCCTTCTCCTTGTAGGAGGCCATCAGCTGGCGGACCGCCTGGCCGGCGGCGCGGACCTCCGGCGAGACGATCTCGCCGACGAGGCGGGAGACGCTCTGCAGCACGTCGATCGCGGGGTAGTGGGAGGCGTGCGCCAGCTCGCGCGTCAGCACGACGTGACCGTCGAGGATCGAGCGGACCGCGTCGGCGATCGGCTCGTTCATGTCGTCGCCGTCGACGAGCACGGTGTAGAGGCCGGTGATCGAGCCGGTTCTGGCGGTGCCGGAGCGCTCCAGCAGGCGCGGCAGCTGGGCGAAGACGCTCGGCGTGTAGCCGCGCGTCGCCGGCGGCTCGCCGATCGCCAGGCCGACCTCGCGCTGGGCCATCGCGAAGCGCGTGACGGAGTCCATCATCAGCATCACGTCGTTGCCCTGGTCACGGAAGTGCTCGGCGATCGCCGTCGCCGTGAACGCGGCCTTGATGCGGACGAGCGCCGGCTGGTCGGAGGTCGCGACGACGACGACCGAGCGTGACAGCGCGTCGCCGAGGTCACGCTCGACGAACTCCTTCACCTCGCGGCCGCGCTCGCCGACCAGCGCGATCACGTTGACGTCCGCCGTCGTCGAGCGGGCGATCATGCCGAGCAGCGACGACTTGCCGACGCCGGAGCCGGCGAAGATGCCGAGGCGCTGGCCGCGTCCGCACGGCACGAGCGCGTCGAGCGCGCGCACGCCGAGGTCGACGCGCTGGTCGATGCGGGGGCGGTCGAGCGGGTCCGGCGGCGAGGCGTTCGTCGAACGCGGATGGCCGTTGGTCGCGCGCGGCATCCCGTCGATCGGCTTGCCGAGCCCGTCGATCACGCGGCCGAGCAGGTCCTGGCCGACGCGGATGCGGAACGGCGTGCCGGTCGCGCGGGTGGTCGTCGCCGGGCCGATGCCGTGCATCTCGCCGAGCGGCATCAGCAGCGTGCGGGCACCGCGGAAGCCGACGACCTCCGCCGGTACCGGCGGGTGGCCGCGGTCGCCGTTGACCATGCAGATCTCGCCGACCTCGGCCTGCAGCCCGGTCGCCTCGACGACGAGCCCGATCAGGTCGCTGACGCGGCCGTGCCGGCGCGCGAGGTCGCTCGCGCGCAGGACGTTGCCGACGTGCTTGAGGCGGTCGCCGAGCTGCTCGGCGACGACGGCGTCCGGTGTCTGGTCCTCGGGGCTCATCAGCGAACGCCTACTCACCCAACTCCAGCTCGACCAGCTCTCGCGCGCGCATCAGCTGCGTGCTGACGGTCGCGTCGATCTGGCCCTCCTCGGTCCGCACGCTCGCGCCGCCGGGCGTGATCCGCCGCTCGGCCTGGACCTCGCAGTGCTCGATCCCGCCGAGGCCGGTGACGAACGACTCGGTCGCGGCGCGGACCGTCTCGAGGTCGTCGGGGTGGACGAGGATCGTCACGCGGCGGCGCTCGGCGAGGCGGCGCAGCGCGCCGCGCACGACGTCGACGATCCGCTCGGACTCGACCGCGAGCGCGCCCGCGACGATCTTCTCCGCCAGCTGCAGCGACAGCTCGATCGCGTCGCGCTCGACGGCCGCGGCCGTCTCGTCGCGCACCTGCTCGACGCCGGCGACCGCCTGCTGCAGCGCGGCGAGCGCCGCCTCCAGCGGCGGCTGGGCGGCGGCGAGCGCCGCGGCCTGACCGTCGGCGTAGCCCTGCGCGCGCGCCTCCTCGCGGATCCGCTCGGCCTCCGCGTGAGCGTTGGCGATCGGGTCCTCGATCTCGCGCAGCGAGACCGGACGCGGCTCCTCCAGCTGCCGGAAGGCGTACGGAGCGGCCGTCGCCGGATCAGACAATGGTGTCGCTCCCACCGCGTCCGATCACGAGTGCGCCGGCATCCTCCAGCCGTCGCACGATCGCGACGATGCGGCCCTGCGCCTCCTCGACGACGCGCTTGCGCTGCGGCGGCTGGTACTCCATCTCCTCGCGCAGCAGCGTCGCGCCGCGCTCGGACATGTTGCCGAGGATCCGCTCTCTGACGTCGTCGTCGACGCCGCGCAGCGCCAGCGCCAGATCTCTCTGGTCGGCCTCGCGCAGCACGAGCTGGATCGAGCGATCGTCGAGCTTGGCGATGTCCTCGAAGACGAACAGCAGCCGGCGGACCTCCTCGCCCAGCTCGGCGTCCTGCTCGGTGAGCGTGTCGAGCACGTTGCGCTCGGTCGGCCGGTCGGTGTAGTTGAGGATCTCGGCGAGCGACTTGACGCCGCCCTGGGACGAGTACTCCTGCTGCACGACAGACGCGAGCTTCTGGCGCATCACGCCCTCGATCTCCTTCACGACGTCCGGCGGCGTCTCGCTCATCCGCGCGATCCGCAGCGCGATGTCGGCCTGCTCCTCCTCCGGCAGGTGCGCGAGCACCTGGGCGGCGAGCGTCGTGTGCAGGTTGGCGATCACGAGCGCGATCGTCTGCGGCGCCTCGGCGCGCAGGAACGTGACGATGTGCTCGGGCGGCGTGCGGCGCAGGAACTCGAACGGCCGCATCTCGATCACGGTCGAGAGCCGCCCGATGATCTCGGCGGCACGCTCGGGGCCGAGCGCGCGCTCCAGCACGTCGCGCGCGTAGTCGACGCCGCCGGCGGCGAGCGAGTCGTACGCCTGCACCGTCGCGACCAGCTCGTCGAAGACGAAGCCGACCGCCTCGTGGTCGATCTGGTTGAGCTTCGCCATCTCCAGCGAGAGCGTCTCGATCTCCTCGTCGCGCAGGTGCTTGAAGATCTCGGCCGCCTTCTCGGGGCCGAGCGCGACGAGCAGGACGGCGGCCTTGTTGCGGCCCTTGAGGCGGACGGGCGTTCTCTGCGGGAGGCGCCGCGGCGCCGGCATCACGCCGGCTGGGTCCTCGGCCGTGCCAGCGGCTGGGAGTTGGATCGCCATCGCTCGCTCAGTCCTCCTGCATCCACGCGCGGACGTGCTGCGCGACCCGCTCGGGATCGCGCTCGACGAGCTCCTCGACCTGCATCCGCGCCGCGTTCTCGGGCGATCTGAGCGGCAGCACCTGCGTCGGCGCGACCGGCTCCTCGAACCGCTCCAGCTCCGCGAGCGTGCGCGGCGACTCGATCTCGCGCAGCCACGTCGGCTCGCCCGCGAGCGTCTCGTTCTCGCGCTTGCGCAGCTGCCGCGCGACGAGCGCGAGGAAGACGAGCGCGGCCATCCCGAGGAGGGCGTATCTGGCGTAGTCCCAGATGTCGTCGACCGGCGAGGAAGCGGCCGGTCTCGGCAGCTCGGCGAACGGTATGGAGCCGAGCGTCAGCACGTCGCCGCGGTCCTCGTCGATGCCGGCGGCACTCATCACGGCGTCTCTGATCTGCGGCAGCATCGCGGCCGGGACCGAGTCGTCGACGAGCACGGCGACCTGCTGTCTGTTGACGGCGCCGGGCGCGATTCTCGTGCGCGTGACGGTCTTGTTGACGGCGAGGTTCTCGTCCTCGGACTCGCGTCTGTAGTCGGAGTCGCCGCCCGCCTGACCGGCGTAGACCGGCGGGTTGTTGCCGGCGGTGCCGGCCGGTCCGCCCGCTCTGCCGCCTCTGCTGACGAGCGTCTCTCTCTCGGCTCTGTTGGACAGCGGCGTGCCGTCTCTGCCGTAGACGAGTCTGTCCTGCGTCGCCTCGTTGGCGTCGAGGTCGGCCTTGACCTGTACCTGCACCTTGTCGGGCCCGACCGTGCGGGCGAGCATCGCGGTGATGTTGGTCGCGGTCTGCTGGTTGTAGCGCGCCTCGGCCGCCTGCTTGGCGAGCAGGCCGGAGGAGCTGCCGCTCGTCGCCGTCGGCCACAGCATCGTGCCGCTGCTGTCGGTGATCGTCACCTTCTCGGACTTGAGGCCGGGGACGCTGTTCGTGACGAGCTGGGCGATGCCGCGCACCTGGCCCTCGTCGAGCGTGCTCGCGCCGGACAGCAGCACCGCCGCCGTCGCCGGGTTGACGTTCTCGGCGAACAGCTGCGCCTCTCTGTCGGGCAGCACCAGCTGGACCTGCGCGCTGGAGACGCCGTCGACCTCCTCGATCGTCGTCCCGATCTCGCCCTCCAGCGCCCGCTGGTAGTTGACGTTCTGCTGGAAGTTCGACGTGCCCATCTTCTGGTCGTCGAGGATCTTGTAGCCGTCGTTCGTATTGCCGGGCAGCCCGGCGCCGGCGAGCGCGATCCGCGCCTGCGCGGTCTGGCCCTTCTGGACGGCGAGCGCGGTGCCGTTGTTCTGCAGCTCGTAGGCGATGCCTCTCTCGTCGAGCGCGGCCGTGACCTCGCCCGTGTCCTTCGGGTCCATCCCGGTCAGCAGCGTCGTGTAGCTCGGCGCCGTCGCGATCTGGAAGAGGAAGAAGAGCACGACGACGATCGCGAGCGCGCCGCCGGCGAGGACGATCTTGCCGCGGGTCGAGAGGTTGGCGAGCAGTGCGCGTGCGGGCATGGACTAGATCTGGGTGCGGAAGATCTCTGAGAGCGCCTCGGCGCCTCTCGTGCGGATCTGCCCCGCGAACTGCATCGCGAGCTGCGCCTTCTCGACGGCCACAACGGCGGAGACCGGATCGGTCGCCGTCCCGGTCGCGAGCGCCTGACCTGCTTCGGCGGCATGCGTCTGCAGCTCGGAGAGCTTGCCGATCTCGTTCGCGAGCATCGAGCCGAATCCTTCGCCGCCGCCCGCCTGAGCGCCGTCGACGCCGGGCGTCAGCAGCTCCGCCTGCGGGACGTCGGGGACGCCCTGGATCTGCCATTCGCCGCCGAGCCCGCCGGCTCCGCCGGCGCCCGAGACGACCGAGGGATCGATCGCCGGGATCATCTGAGCAGCTCCAGCGTCTTGGTGAACATCTGCTTGGCGGACTGCATCGCGGTCACGTTCGCCTCGTAGGAGCGCGACGAGCTGATCAGATCGACCATCTCGGTCACGGGGTTGACGTTCGGCATCGCGACGTACCCTCTCGGGTCCGCGTCAGGGTGCCCGGGGTCGTAGACCTGCCGCTGCGCGGTCTGGTCCTCGACGATCCCGGCGACCTCGACGCCCTTGGACGCCTCGCTCGCGCGCACGCCGCCGATCGCGCCGGTGAGCATCGTCGAGAACGAGGAGCCGCCGCTCTGCTGGAGGACGACCTCCTTGCGCTGGTACGGGCCGCCGTCGGCAGCGCGCGTCGTCTGCGCGTTGGCGAGGTTCTCGGCCGTGACGTCCATCCGCAGGCGCTCCGCGGTGAGGCCGCTGCCGGCGATGTCGATCGCGTCGAACAGTCCCATCAGCGCACGCCCAGCGCGGTCTGCATGATCGCGGTGCGCGCGCCCATCACCTGGACGAGCGCCTGGTACTCGAGCGTGTTCTTCGCGAGCGCCGCCGACTCCTGGTCGGCGTCGAGGCCGCTGCCGTCCGGTCGCACGACGCGCGACGGATCCGTGCTCGGGCGGAAGGTGACCTCGGTCGGGTCGTTGCCGGACGCCTGCGCCGCCTGCAGGGCAGAGTGGAAGTCGAGGTCCTGACGCTGATAGCCCGGCGTGTTGATGTTCGCCAGGTTGTTCGTCAGCAGCTCCTGGCGCATCGAGGAGCCGCGCAGGGCGGACTCGAGCGCAAGCTGGGTGCTGTCGAAGAGACTCATGAGGTCGAGGGTCCTTTCATCGCCCCTGAAGATCGGCCAAACGCAGCCGTTCTTGAGCGGTGGGTCCGATCGGTCTGCTAACCCGTCAGGTCGAGCGCGCCGCGAGCGGGCGCGCCGCCGGCGTACCCGTGCATCGTGCGGCGGCCGTGCTCGACGCTGCCGAGCGTCCGCCGCACCTGCGCGGCGTGGACGGTCAGCTCGGCGGTGATGCGCTCCTGCAGCGCGAGCGCCCGTGCGAGCGCGGGGGCGGCCGCGGGCGGCGCTCTCGCCGGCAGCGACGCGACCAGCGCGTCGCGCTCGGCCATCAGCGCGACGAGCGCCTCGGCCGAGGGCGGCTCGCTCGCGCTGACGAGCGCGAGCTCGCGCTCGGCCAGCTGGGCGAGCGCCTCGTACGGTTCGGCGGAGATCATGCGGGCGCGGCCTGCGACCCGCTGCCGGCGGTGCCGATCTGGTCCCACGCCTCGCGCAGCTCGGCGAGCAGGCCTCTGACCTGCTCGAGCTTCTCCGGGTCGAGTCTGATGCGCGCTTCGGCGATCAGCCGCTGGCAGAAGATGTAGATCGACTCGAGCTGCTGCGCGACCTCGCCCTGGCTCATGTCGAGCGTCTCGAGCAGGTGGTCGATGATCGCCTCGGCGCGGCGGAGGCGTTCGTGGCAGGTCTGGATGTCGCCGGCGCGCATCGTGACCACGGCCTGGTGCAGGAAGCGGCCGGCGCCGTCGTACAGCATCACGACGAGCCGCTCCGGCGGCGCGGTCAGGACCGCGCTTTCGCGATAGGCCTGCGGCGATGCCGCGAGATGGGTGCTCATTGGCCTTCCGGGGATCGAGGGATACAACCGTCCGTCAACCCGGGTGATCGGATCGGCGGCCCGGAGTTTGAGTCCGGGCGCCGATCCGCGCCGGTCAGTTGTTGAGACCGGCGAGCTGACCGGAGAGCCAGTCGCCCTGGGTTCTGGCTCTGGAGATCGCAACCTCGAGCGCGGTGAACTGCGCGTTGAGGTTCTTCTCTCGCAGCGCGAGGCGGACGTCCATCTGCTCCATCTGGCGGCGCAGCATTCTCAGCTCGTCGTCGGCGCCGTCGATCCGATTGTCGAGCATGCCGTCGGACTTCGTGCGGTCGTTGAGGAGCCCTTCGAAGCGGCGCGCCCAGCCGTCGGTGTTGTTGACGCCCTGGAGCAGGTTGCGGACGCCGGTGGGGTCCTCGGTCAGCGCCTTCGTCAGTCTGTCGGTGTCGATCGTGAGTCTGCCCGCGAGCGTGTCTCTCGACGTCGAAGCCGAGAACGCACCGGTCGAGATGCCGATCGACGAGAGGCTGTCCATGCCGGTCGGCAGCCCGCTGACGGGCGAGTAGATCCCCTGGCGCAGGTCGGACAGCATGCCCGCGAGCTGGCGGTCGCCGAACAGCGTGCCGGCCTTCTTCTGCGCCGTCGTGCGCGGGTCCGCGACGCCGTTCTTGATGTCCTGCTGCGAGCGCGGGTCGGGGACCGTTCTCTCTTCGAGCTTCCCGCGGATCAGGTCGATCGTCGCGTTGTACGCCTCGACGAACGCCTCGAGCTTTCTTCTGATCGCCTCGACGTTCGCGCCCGGCGCGCCGACGGAGATCGTGACCGGACCGCTCGCGGTCGTGACGCCTCTGAGCGTCAGCGTGACGCCGGCGAGACCGTCTCTGATGACGTTGCTGCTCGATCTCAGCGAGACGCCGTCGAGCGTGTAGAGCGCGTCTCTGCCCTGCCGCTCGATTCTCGCGCCACCTCTGTCGAGCTTGGCCGCGATCGCGCCGCCGTCGCTCGTGACGTCGATGAAGCCGGCGCCGGTGTCCCCGGTCGCGCGGCTCGAGAGCACGAGCGTGCCGTCGTCGGTCGCGGCCGCGTACACCTTCGCGTCTCTGTCGGTGTTGATCGCGGTCGCGACCTCCTGCGCCGTCATGCCCGCTCTGATCGCGGTCGAGTGGCCGTCGACCGTGATCGTGCCGTCGGCGGCAGGTCTCGTGAAGGTGTAGGTCCGCTGAGCGGCGTTCGCGAGCTGGGAGACCTCGATCTGGTAACCGCCGACGCCCGCGCCCGAGGTGCTGGACGCGGAGACCTTCGTCGCGTCGCTCGACTCGACCGACTGCGTCTGCGTCCACAGCGAGACCGAGCGCAGGTCCGTCGCGGCGAGCTGCAGCGCTCTGAGCTTCGTCTGGAAGTCGCGCAGCAGCCCCTGCTTCGTCTCGATCAGCACCTGCTTGTTGTCGAGCAGGATCCGCGGGCGCTTCTCGATCGCCATCATCTGCTCGATGATCTCGCCGGTGTTGAGGCCCGATGCGATGCCTGAGAAGTTGATGCCGGCCATTAGTCGAGAGTCCCTCCGGTTGCGACGTCGAGCAGTCTGCTCGGCGGAATCATGCGCAGGAGCTTGCCGTCGAGGTCACGGACCTCGATCGTCAGCCGACCGCTGTCGGCGTCCTGCGCGAAGTGCAGCTCGCGTCCTTGCGCGCGCAGCTTCTGGTACGCCCTGGACGCGGCGTCGATCGCGTCGAGCACCTCGCGTGGAGGGCTCTCGGGGATGACGTCGACCTCCACCTGCTGACGCACGACAGCAGCCGGACGCTGCGCGCGCGACGACGGCTGTGCGTCATTCGCTGCGCTGAAGCTGCTCGGTCCGACTGGCGCGACGTCCAGGCTCATGGGCAAGTCCTCCGGGCGGCGTCCACCCCCGAGTGGATCGCCGTCGTCGTTGCGGTCAACCATCGTCGTCGGCGGCCCGCAGCCGAACTTGAGCGGCCCTCGACGGACGATCGAGGGCCGTCGCGGCCTACGCCGCCAACGGCTCGAGTCGCTGCAGCAGTCGCGTGGCACGCGCGTCTCCCGGATCGAGCGCGTGGGCCTCACGCGCGAAGTCGAGCGCCTCGTCGGTCATGCCCTGCGCGACGGCGACCTGCGCGAGCCCGACCAGCGCGCGCACGTCGGTTGCGTCGGCACCGCAGACCGCGAGCCACTCCTCCGCGGCCGAGGCGAGAAAGCCCCGGCGCAGGTACATCCCGGCGCGCAGCTCACGCTGCTCGCGCGGCGCGATCGGACAGCGGTCGAGCAGCCCGACGAGCGTCCCGAACGCGTCGACCTCCTCCACCCGCAGCAGCGCCTCCAGCGTGACGGCGAGCAGGCCGACCGCCTCCGCCGGCAGCACGCTGTCCTCGCGCTCGCCGCCGGCGGCGGCGAGCCAGGCGGCGAACAGCGCGCGGTCGCCGGGCCCGAGGACGACCGCATCGTCCGGCTCCGGGCGCGCGAGCACGGCGGCGGCACCGGTGTGGTCCCCGCCCGTGATCCGCGCGAACAGCTCGCTGCGGCGGGCGGCCCCGGCGTGCGGCTCGGCATCGTTCAGCTCGGCGGCGACGGCCGCGGCCTCGTCCCAGCGCCGCTGCGACAGCAGCGCCTCCGCAAGCGCGACGCGCGCGTGGCCGCTGCTCGGCTGCTGCGCCAGCAGCTCGCGGTACTGCTGCTCGGCCGCCTCCGTCTCGCCGTGCTCGTACAGCGCCGTGCCGAGCATGAAGCGCACGGTCGGCGTCAGCTTCGCGACCAGCTCCTCCACCCGCGCGACGACGACGTCCGGCTCGGCACCGTCGTCGAGCAGCGCCGCGGCGAACGGCAGCACGAGGCCGAAGAAGCCGGGGTGGGCGGCGAGCGCGCCGTCGAGCAGCTCGACGGCGGCGGCGGGATCGCCGTGCTGGTGGCGGATCTCGGCGAGCGCGATCGTCGGCAGGTAGGTGCCCATGCCGACGGTCGCGGTGTATCTGCTCGGCGCGTCGCCCATCGCGATGCAGCGCTCGAAGTAGGCGATCGCGTCGTCGGTGCGCCCGAGTGCCTGCGCGGCGGCGGCCTGCTCGAAGACGAGGTCGGTGAAGCCGGGGAAGCGCTCCAGCGCCTCCTCCGCCCGCGCGATCGCGTCGTCGCCGCGGCCGCAGACGCGCAGCGCACGCACGTGACGGCTGGTCAGCGCGCCGATGAAGCCGGAGCCGCCGGCGACGTCGCCCAGCAGCGCGACCGCGCGCTCGTACTCCGCCAGCGCCGCCTCCGCGTCGCCGAGCGCGCCGTACTCGGACCCGAGGTTGAAGTGCATGAACGCTGAGCTGTCGCCCTCGTCGCGCTGCCGCTCCAGCAGCTCGATGTTGCGGCGCGACTTCTCCTTCGCGTCGCGCACGGCGCCGAGGTAGCCGAAGTGCTCGATGCGGACCGGCGTCGCCTCGAACCGCTCGGGAGCGCCCTGCGGCAGCGACTCGACGATCTGCTCGTGCAGGCGCCCGCTGTAGCGGTGGCCGGGGCGGTTGCGGAACAGCCGCACCGTGCTGTGCGTGGTCGCGGTGCCGTCGTCGAGCTCGCCCGTGTGGTTGATCGCGGAGACGTAGAACGCCTCGCGCCAGGTCCGGCCCAGCAGCGCGCGCAGGTTCGGCACGTCGTCGGCGACGAGCACCTCGTCGGCGTCGAGGATCAGCAGCCAGTCGCCGGTCGCCGCGTCGAGGCCGACGTTGCGCGCCTCCGAGAACGAGCCGGTCCACGGCCGCTCGATCACGCGCGCTCCGTACGACGTGGCGATCTCGATCGTGCGGTCGCTGGAGCCGGTGTCGACGACGACGATCTCGTCGACGGCGGGCGCGGCCGCGGCGAGCGAGCGCGGCAGCATCTCCTCCTCGTCCTTGACGATCATGCAGAGGCTGACCGTCATGCCCTCGGCCGGCATGGCGCGCGCGGCGACGCGCGCGGCGCGCCGGCCCAGCTCGCCGGAGCGGTCGATCCGGCCGCGCGTGCGCGCTGACAGCAGCTGCCGGATCTTGGCGGCGTTGACGGCGACGTCGTCCAGTCCGGGGTCGAGTCGCAGCGCCGCCTCCAGCACCGCCAGCGCGGGTGCGAAGCCGTCGAACATCGCGAGCAGCACCCCAGCCTGGTTGAGCAGCACCGGCTCGGCCGGCTCCTGCTCCAGCACCGTGAGCAGCTCCTCGAGGCCCGCGCGAACGCCGACGGCTGCGCCGACGCCGCCGTGCGCCAGCGCCGCGTTGACGAGGTGGCAGCGCTCGAGGTATCGGGCGTTGCGATCCTCCAACGCGGCCGCGTCGGCGAACAGCGCCCGATAGGCGTCGACGTCGCCGCGCCGCAGGAGCGCGGCGGCCTGTGCCTGGAGCGGTGGGGTCGAGCCGTTGAGAGGACGCGGTGCCATGGGGGCTCCTTCGAGGGGGCGAACATCCGAGGTGATCGACCACGGTCGACAACTCCTGAGCAGAAAAGCTTCCGCGGGCAGGAAAGTGCCAGCAAACGGGAGTTTTTCGGCGCATCCGCGTTGGTCCGATCCCAAACGGCGTTATGTCCCCTAAGCGGGTTTCCTGGACGGATGTTGGGGGTCTCGTACTCAATTCGGGCTATCCAGGTGCCGTCCGGGACGTCCGATACCTGCCGCGCAAGCCGAACCGCAGCGTCGTCCCTCGAACCCCCAGGAAGGCACCTGAGCAATGAAGCTCGACACGAGGCGTCACAACCGCATCTCCGCAGAAGATGCGTTGGCGCTCTGGCGGCAGTACAAGGAGAGCGGCGACCGCGCGGTGCGCGACCGGCTCGTGCTCACCTTCGCCCCGATGGTCAAGTACATCGTCTACAAGAAGGTCCGCGAGATCCCCGCGCGCTGCGAGGTCGAGGACTTCATCTCCTGTGGGCTGGAGGCGCTGATCCACTCGATCGAGCGCTACGACCCGGAAAAGGGCGCGACGCTGGAGCAGTTCTCCTGGACGCGCATCCACGGCGCCGTGCTCGACGAGCTGCGCCGCCAGGACTGGGCCCCGCGCTCGCTGCGCCGCTGGGAGCGGGACATCAACCAGGCCCGCGAGCACTTCATCGGCGTCCACAGCCGGCGGCCCTCTCGTGAGGAGCTGGCAGGGGCGCTTGGCACGACGCCAGCCGAGCTGCGTGCCCGCGAGGACGAGATCGTCGCCTCCGACGTCACCTCGCTCAACACGCTCGTGCTCAGCGACGACGAGACGGCGATCGAGCGGATCGACACGCTCGTCAGCGAGGACCGCTTCGCCGATCCCGAGCACCACACCGCGCGCGACCAGGCGAAGATGCGCTTCCGCGAGGCGTTCGAGCGGCTTCCCCGCCGCGAGCGCGAGGTCGCGGTCCTGCTCTACGTCAAGAACCTGACGCTGCGTGAGATCGGCGGCATCCTCGGCGTCTCCGAGAGCCGCGTCTGCCAGATCCACGGCCAGCTCAAGCGGATGCTGAAGGAAGAGCTGATCGCCGACTCCGTCCTCTTCAGCGAGGTCGCGTAGGTCCGCGCTCGACGCGGCTCGCCGCCTCGCGGTCGAGCCGCACGGCCCACTCCAGCGACTCGACGACCGCGCGCACGAGCGGTTCGGGAAGGTCGTCGAGCGCGAGCCGGGCCAGCAGCGCCGCCAACTCCGCGTCCTGCTGCGGGACGCGGTCAGGCATAGACGTCGAGGGGGTCGCGCCGCGGGACGACCGCGACCTCCGCCGGCCTGCCGGCAGCGCGCACCAGCGCCGCCCGCAGCTCCGCCGCTCGCTTGCCGCCCAACTCCAGCGGCAGACCGGCGGCGAGCGCCGCCCGAGCGCGCACGCCGCCCGCGTCGAGTGCCACACGCAGCTCGACTGCGCCGAGCGCCGGCAGCTCCAGGCGCAGCGTCACCGCGCCGGACGCCTCGTCGGAGCCCGCGCCGCCGCCGCCCTCTCGCTCCACCACCGCGACGTGCCCACCGCCGGGCAGCCGCACGTCGCCGGGCGCCGGCGGCACCAGCCCCGGCGTCGCCGCCTGCTGCTGGGGCGCGATCTGCAGCAGCACGCGCTCGCTCGTCGTCTCGCGCACGATCAGCCGCAGGCGGTCGCCCGGCTGCACGTGCTCGGGCAGCTCCGCCGTCACGATCGCGCCGGCGAGGTTGAGGATCCCGACGCCGTGCGGGCCGCGCTCGAGCACCCGCGCGGCGAGCGAGCGGCCCGCCGACAGCACGAGGTCGGGCGCGGCGGAGCGCAGCAGCAGGGCGTCGACGGCGATCGGCTGCATCCAGCGCAAGTGTCGCAAACGGGACCGCGAGTTCCCAGAACGGGGAGAACAGGCGGACGCCGCCGTGGAACTCGCAATGCGAAGCACCTCAAGTCTGCCAAGTCGCGGCCGACCACACCGAGCATGGAGCGTGGTCTCTACATCGCCGCCTCGGGCATGATCGCCGAGCAGATGCGGCAGGACGCGATCGCGAACGACCTCGCGAACGCCTCCACCCCCGGCTACAAGGCCGACCGCATCACGCAGGCGAGCTTCGGCGACCTGCTGCTGTCGAACTCGAACACCGGCCAGGTGATCGGGCCGCTCGGCACCGGCGCCTACGCGGACTCGAAGGTCACCGACCTCAGACCGCAGGCGACGCGCGTCACCGAGGAGCCGCTCGATCTCGCGATCGTCGGCGAGGGCTGGTTCGGCGTGCAGACGCCGGAGGGCGTGCGCTACACCCGCAACGGCCAGTTCAGCGCCTCGCCGCAGGGTCAGCTGATCGACCAGCTCGGCCGTCCCGTGCTCGGTCCCGGCGGCCAGCCGGTGCAGCTCGACGCGAGAGGCCATGTGAGACCCGGCAGCGTCGGCGTCTTCGCGCTCGCCAACGCCCGTAAGGAGGGCGACAACTACTTCACGGGCGCCGCTGGCGGCCAGGCCACCGGCCAGGTCGAGATCGGCGCGCTCGAAGGCTCGGGCATCGACCCGACCCGCACGATGGTCGACATGATCGCCTCCTTCCGCGCCTACGAGGCCGGCCAGAAGGTGATCACGACGATCGACGACACGCTGCGCCGCACGTCGACTCAGGTCGGCAACGCGACCGGCGGCTCCTTCTAGCGATCGGCTCAAGTCCGCCGCACGGCGTCCGATCACCAGGGACGAACACGGAGCCGACGCGCTGGACCGCACGCTGCGGAGGCCGGGCTCCGAACCCGCATACGACCTCCAACGCTCGAGGACAGGGATGCTCCAAGGCCTCTATTCGGCGGCCGCCGGCATGGCAGCGCAGCAGCAGCGGATCGACGGCGTGTCGAACGACCTCGCCAACATCTCGACGCCCGGCTACAAGGGCGTCCGCGTCGGGTTCCGCGACCTGCTCTACAACTCGCAGGGCGACCAGGCCGGCGAGACGGTCACCGCCGGCGCCGGCTCGGCCGCGTCGTTCATCGGCCGCTCCCAGCAGCAGGGCGCGGTGCTGACGACTGACCAGCCGCTCGACGTCTCGATCGAGGGCTCCGGCTTCTTCCAGCTGCGCAGAGCCGACGGCGGGATCGCGCTGACGCGCGACGGCAGCTTCCGGCTCGACCCGCTCGGCCGCGTCACGAGCAGCGACGGCCTGCTGCTGTCGCCGCCGGTCACCGTCCCGCGCAACACGCCGATCGACAGAATCGCGATCGGCGCCGACGGCACCGTGCGCGTCAACGACGGGCAGCAGATCGGCCGCATCCAGCTTGTCACGGTGACCTCGCCCGACGGCCTGCGCGCGCTCGGCGACAACCGCTTCGCGGTCACGCCGGAGAGCGGCGCCGCCACGGCGACCAACGGCGCGACGCTGCGCCAGGGCACGCTCGAGGGCTCCAACGTCGACATGTCCGACGCGATGGTCGACATGATGAACGCGCAGCGCGCCTTCCAGCTCGCGAGCAGAGCGATCCACATGCAGGACCAGATGCTCGAAGTCGCCAACCAGGTGAAGCGCTGATGAGCATCGGCGGCCTTCCCCCGGTCGACGCGGCGCAGCTGCCGGCCGACATCCGCGACGCCCCGCCCGTCCGGCGCGACACGTACAGCGCCGCGCTCGGCTTCGAGCAGATGCTCGTGCAGCAGCTCACGACGCAGATGGCCGAGTCGGCCAGAAGCGCGATGGGCGGCGACTCGCCGTACGCGAGCATGCTCCCCCAGACGCTCGCCGACGGCGTGATGGACGCGGGCGGGCTCGGGCTCGCGCGCCAGATGACCGACGCGATCGCACCGGCGAAGAAGGAGACGACGACGTGAGCGCCACCGCTCTCCCGCACGGCGGCACCGGCCTGCCGGTCGACCCGCTGCTGACCAACGACGTGGTCGCCCACCTCGACGCGCAGATCACCTCCGCCGCACGCCTGCTGGAGATCGCGATGGCACAGGCCGCCGCGATCGCCGAGCGCGACGTCGACGCGGTCGTGCGCCAGATCACCGCGTTCCAGGCAGAGCTGGAGCGACGCACTCGGATCGAGGACGAGCGCGCACGGCTGCTCGCACGCGCCGGGGCCGCGCTGCGGCTGTCGCCGGCCGAAGTGACGATCACGCGGATCACGCTGCTGATGGGCCCCGCCGAGGCGCAGATCGCGGCGTCCCGCAGCGCCGAGCTGCAGGGGCTGCTGTCCGAGCTGTCCGCTCGTCACGCCTCCAACCAGGCGCTGATGCGGCAGGAGCTCGCCTTCCTCGACCACCTGCTGAACCTGATCGAACCCGTCACCGCGCTCGGCTACGAGCAGGGCGGCGGGCGCAACACCATGCCGGCGGCGCCGCTGCCGGGTCACCACGCCCTCGACCTTCACGCCTGAGGCCCATCGATGCCGATCTCCTCCTTCATGGGCCTGCAGACCTCGCTGCGCGGCCTGATCGCCCACCAGCAGGCCCTCAACACGACGGGCCACAACGTCGCCAACGCGAACACGCCCGGGTTCTCCCGCCAAGAGGCGATCTTCGGCGCGATGAGCGCGCTCCGCCTCCCGACCAACTCCGGCACCACCGGACTTGGCGCCCAGCTCGGCACCGGCGTCGACGTGCTCGGGATCCGCCGCATCCGCGACAGCTTCCTCGACCTCCAGTTCCGCGGCACGAACATGCAGCTCGGCGACGCCTCCGCGCGGACGCAGTCGCTCGAGCAGGTGGAGCTGTCGTTCGGCGAGCCCAGCTCCAGCGGCATCAACGCGCTGCTCGGCAGATTCTGGGACGCCTGGAGCGCGCTCGCCAGCGCGCCCGAGGAGGGCTCCGCGGCGCGCACGGCCGTGATCGAGATGGCGAACACCCTCGCGGGCGCCTTCCAGACCGTCCACGCGCAGCTGACGAGAGTCGCGGCGCAGGCGCAGGGCAAGTACGACGAGATCACCGGCCCGGCCGGCGACGTCGACATCTGGGCGCAGGAGCTCGCGCAGCTGAACAGAACGATCGCGCACGCGGTCACGGTCGGCCAGGTGCCGAACGACCTGATGGACCGCCGCGACCTCCTGATCGACAGACTCTCCGAGCTGTCGCAGGTGTCGGTCACCGACGTCGGCGACGGCTCGGTCAGAGTCGAGTTCGGCGGCGTCACGCTCGTCGACCCGGCTGCCGCCGGCGGCTACACGTGGCCGCAGACGCTGACCTCCAGAGACGGCAAGCTCGGCGCGCTGAGAGACCTCGCCTCGCCGACCGGCCCCGCGCTGAGCTTCCGCGACAGACTCGACACCGTCGCCGCCGACCTCGTCGCGAGAGTCAACGCGCTCCACAGAGCGCCCGGCGGCGTCGACTTCTTCGCCCCCGCCGGCACGACCGCAGACAGAATCAGCGTCGTCGCGACGGCCGCGACCGTCGTCGCCGGCAGCACCGCCGACAGAGGCAGAAACGACGTCGCGAACGCGATCGCGCAGCTGCGCAACGGCTCGATCAACAGAACGTACTCGGCGCTCGTCTCCGAGGTCGGCAGCGTCGTGCGCAGAGCCTCCAGCGCCGAGGCGATCCAGCAGTCGCTCGTCGACAACATCGACGACCGCCGCCAGAGCGTGCAGGGCGTCTCCCCCGACGAGGAGATGACGAACATGATCCGCTTCCAGCGCGGCTACCAGGCGTCGGCGCGGACGATGTCGACGCTCGACGAGATGCTCGACACGCTGATCAACCGGACCGGACGGGTGGGACTCTAGCCATGGCCATGCGCATCACCGCACAGATGACGGCCCGGACGACCGTCCGGGATCTGCAGGGCGACCTCGCCCAGCTCTCGCAGCTGCAGCGCAAGATGTCGTCGGGCAAGGAGATCACGAAGCCGTCCGACGACCCGTACGGGACCGGCCGGGCGCTCGGGCTGCACGGCGAGGTCGCCGGGCTGCAGCAGTACCAGAAGAACGTCGACGACGGGACCGCCTGGCTGAACGCGAGCGACACCGCGCTCGGCAAGATCGGCGACGCGATCAACCGCGTCCGCGAGCTGCTGATCCGCGTCGGCACCGACTCCGCCGGCCAGGCCGCGCGCGACGCCGCCGCCTCCGAGGTCGACCAGCTGATCGAGACGATCAAGCAGGAGGCGAACATCCAGTACGCCGGCCGCTACGTCTTCGCGGGCACCGCGACCGACAGACAGCCTTACCAGCTGCTCGGCCCGGACACGTTCAACGGCAACACCGACAGAATTCAGCGCGAGATCGGGCCGGGCGTCGAGCTCGACGTCAACACCGACATCTCGGGCCTCTTCGGCAACGGCCAGGCCGCGGGCGACAACAGACTGCTCGACACCCTGCGCGACATCGCCGACAACATGCGCGCGGGCAGAGGCGACGACCTGCGCGGCACCGACATCGCCCGCCTCGACGCGAACGTCGACGTCCTCAACGGGATCCGCGCCGACGTCGGCGCGCGCACGAACCGGATGGAGATCGCCGACGGCCGTCTCAGCAGCCTCGAGGAGAACTCGATCGAGCTGCTGTCGAAGGTCGAGGACGCCGACACGGTCAAGACGCTGATCGAGTACACGACGCAGCAGGCCGCGTACAACATGGCGCTGCGGGCGGGCTCGAACGTCGTGCAGAATTCCCTGATGGACTTCCTCCGCTAGCCGAAGCCGAAGACGAAGAGGAGACCTTCCCTTGCCGCTCACGATCGACAGCACGCGCTTCGGGCAGATCGAGGTCGAGCCCGACAGCGTGATCGAGTTCCCGCACGGACTGATCGGCTTCGAGAGCCGGCGCTTCGCGCTCGTCGCGCGCGAGACCGACGCCGACTTCCTCTGGCTGCACTCGCTGGAGGACCCCGCGCTGGCCGTCCCGGTGACCGATCCGCGCCGCTTCTTCAGCGGCTATTCCGTCGAGCTCGCCGACGAGGAGCGCGAGCGGCTCGGCCTGGCGGAGCCCACCGCGACCGACATCTATGTCACCGTTCGGGCAAGCGACCAGCTCGAGGGCTTCACGGCGAACCTGCGCGCACCGATCGTCATCTCCGCGGGCCGCGGCCACCAGGTCATCAACCAGGCGGCCGAGGCCCCGCTGCGAGCGCCGCTCTTCGGCGAGCTCGCGGAGGAGGCGGCGAACGCCGCGGGACGCGCCGCCTGAAGCACCCGGCCCCGGTCGGCCATCCGCTTTCCAAGGAGGAATCGCCGTGCTGATCATCACCCGGAGGCCGGGCGAGAAGATCGTCCTGGGCGACGACATCACGGTGACGGTGATGGAGGTCAGCGGCCAGACCGTGCGCCTCGGCATCGACGCGCCGAAGGAGCTGCCGATCTACCGCGAGGAGATCTGGGCCGCCGTCAAGCGGGAGAACCAGGCCGCCGCGACCGCCGCCGACATGCCGAAGCTGCCCGAGCGGCCGCCGTCGGCCAGAAGCGAGTGAGCGCGCCTGCGCGCCGAACTCGCGCGCCGCGTCGCTGGCATCGTAATGTGGGCTTCGGCGCCCACGACCAAGGACAGACGGGATCGGTGTAGTAGGACGCATTGATGCCGGGCATGGGCGCAAAATACTCGTGACGCCATGAGCACCCTGCTCGGAACCCTCCTCAACGACCGCTATCGACTCGAGGCCCGGATCGGGACCGGCGGGATGTCGACGGTCTACCGCGCGCTCGACACGACGCTGGAGCGGCCGGTCGCGATCAAGCTGATGAACCGCGAGATCGCGTCGGACTCCGACCAGCTCGAGCGCTTCCGGCGCGAGGCGCGCGCGGTCGCGCAGCTCTCCCACCCCCACATCGTCGGCGTGATCGACGCGGGCGAGGACGCCGGCCGCCCGTACATCGTCTTCGAGTACGTCGAGGGCGAGACGCTGAAGGAGCGGATCCGCCGGCTCGGCCAACTCCCGATCGGCGAGGCGGTCGCGTACGCGATCGAGATCGCGCGGGCGCTCGGCGCCGCGCACGCCCGGCACATCGTCCACCGCGACGTGAAGCCCCAGAACGTGCTGATCGACGAGGAGGGCAGCGCGAAGGTCACCGACTTCGGGATCGCGCGCACGCTCGACGAGGACGGGCTGACGCAGGACGGCCGCGTGCTCGGCACGACCGACTACGTCTCTCCCGAGCAAGCGCTCGGCCACCCCGTCGGCGGCCAGTCCGACCTCTACTCGCTCGGCATCGTGCTGTGGGAGATGCTGACGGGCAGCGTCCCGTTCAGAGGCGAGAACCAGGTCGCCGTCGCGATGAAGCACGTGCGCGAGGAGATCCCCGACGTACGCGAGCTGCGGCCGGAGGTGTCGGCGTCGCTGGCGTCGGTGATCGACCGCGCGACCGCGAAGGACCTGCTGGAGCGCTACCGCAGCGACGAGGAGCTGATCGCCGACCTCGAGGACGTGCTCGCGCTCGAGACGGCGCGCGCCGGCAGCGCGACCGGCGAGGCGACGACCGTGATCCGCACGCTGCCGCGCAGCGCCCAGCGCAGGCTGCCGCTGAGCGTCCGCCGGCCGGCCTGGCTCGCCGTCCTCGCGCTGCTCGTCGTCGCGGCGCTCGTCGCCGCGATCGTGTTCGCGCTCGAGAACGGCGAGAGAGGGACCGGCAGATCCGCCGGCAGAGCGAGAGACGGTCCCGTCCAGCTGCAGCAGATCAGCCTGGCGCAGACGGCCGCCTCCGACTACGACCCGACCAGCAGCGGCGGCGACGGCGAGGAGCACTCCGAGGAGACGACCTTCGCCGTCGACAACAACCCGTCGACGTTCTGGAGCACCGAGAGATACGAGAACGCCGTCCTGCCGAAGGACGGCGTCGGCCTCGCGGTCGACGTCTCTCCCGGCGCGGTGCTGCGCAAGATGCGCGTCCGCACGAACACCCCCGGCTTCTCCGCCGACGTCTACGTGACCGACGCCGCCGACGTGCCCGAGAGCCTCGACGATCCCGCGTGGCGCAGAGTCGCGACCAGCTCCGACGTCCAGCGCAGACAGGACATCGACCTCGACACGGCCGGGCAGCGCAGCCGCCACGTGCTGCTGTGGATCACGAGACTGCCCTCCGGCGGCAAGGTCGAGATCAGCGAGATCGCGCTGTTCAGGTAGGCCGGCGCGACTGCGCTCTGCCGACGGGACCGTTCTGGTCGGCGTTGCCGTCGCCGTCGGAGGGGTCGGTCGCGCCACCGTCGCCGTTGTCGCCCTGATCGTCGCCGTCGCCGTCCGGCGGCGTCGTCGGCTCGACGAAGCGGCCGACGAAGATCCGCACCGGCGCGCCGTCGGCGACGCTCGTCCCCGGCGCCGGTCTCTGGTCGACGACGATCCCGTCCTGCGCCGGGTCGGTCACGTCGACCGGCGACTGGCGCACGACGAGGCCTCTGGCCTCCAGCGCCGCGCGCGCGTCGTCGGCGCCGCTGCCGACGACGCTCGGGACCTCGACCGGCGGCGCTCTCGCGATCACGATCGCGAGCGTGCTGCCGGGGTCGGCGTCGGTCCCGCCGCCGGGATCCTGCGAGATCACGTCGCCGGGATCGGCGTCGGCCGACTCCTGCTCGGTCGTCGAGTATCTGAAGCCCGCGTTCGTCAGCGTCGCGATCGCCTCGTCGCGTGTCGAGCCGACGACGTCGGGCACGGCGACCTGCGCCGGTCCGGTCGAGACGTAGAGCTTCACCGCGCTGCCGCGCTCGACGTTCTCGCCCGCCCGCGGCGAGCTGCGGATCACCTCGCCGATCGGCACCGAGGCGTCGTTCTGGTCGATCGTGCCGCCGACCGTGAGGCCGACGTTCTGGAGGATCGCCGTCGCCCTCGCGACCGTCTCGCCGTCGACCGCCGGCACGTCGATCGTGCCCGGGCCTCTGGAGACCTTCAGCGTCACCGTCGTGCCCTCCTCGACACGCCGCCGGCCTCTGGGGCTCTGGTCGACGACCTCGCCGACCTCCGCGTCGTTGTTGACGTTCTCGATTCTCCATTCGAGCCCGTCTCTCTCCAGCCGTCTCGTCGCCGCCTGCAGTTGCTGACCGACGACGTTCGGGACGGCGACCTGGTCGGGCCGCGTCAGCAGGACGATCGCGGCGACGACGCCGGCGACGGCGAGCACGGCGACGACCCACGCCCACCACGGCGGGCGGCGTCTGGAGCGCTCGGCGTCGGGCGGCTCCTCCGCGGGCGGCGCGCCGTCGTCGGCCTGCGGGATCGCGAGTGCTCCGGCGGCGAACATCGCGGTCCGCTGGCCGGGCGCCTCGCGGCCGAGGATCTGGTCGCGCGCCTGCTCCAGCGCCTGGATGAACGCGTCGGCGTCCTGCGGGCGGTGGGCCGGGTCCTTCTCCAGCGCCCACAGAACGATCGCCTCCAGCTCCGGCGGCACCGACGGGTCGAACGCGCTCGGCGCCGGCGGCGGCTCGGAGACGTGCTTGAGCGCGATCGTCACCGCCGACTCGGCCTCGAACGGCACGTTCCCGGTCAACAGCTCGAACAGGATCACGCCGACCGAGTAGAGGTCGGACTGCGGGCTGACGGCGTGGCCCTGCGCCTGCTCGGGCGAGAGGTACTGCGCGGTCCCCATGATCGAGCCGGTCTCGGTCATGTCGGAGGCGCCGGCGCGCGCGATCCCGAAGTCGGTGACCTTCGCGCGGTCCTCGTCGTCGACGATCACGTTGTGCGGCTTGAGGTCGCGGTGGACGATCCCGCGGCGGTGCGCGAAGCGGGCCGCCTTGAGGATCTGGATCGTGAGGTCGATCGCGCGGACGTGGTCGATCGGCGCGTCCTGCTGGATCACCTCCTTCAGCGAGCGGCCCGGCAGGTACTCCATCGCGATGTAGTAGGTGCCGTCCCATCTGCCGCGGTCGTAGATGCCGACGACGTTGGGGTGCTGGAGGCTCGCCGCGCTCGACGCCTCACGGCGGAAACGCTCGACGAACTCGGCGTCGGAGGCGAAGCGCTCGTAGAGCAGCTTCAGCGCGACCTTGCGCCCGAGCGACTGGTCCTGCGCGCAGAAGACCTCCGCCATGCCGCCCGCGCCGATGCGCGAGAGCACCTTGTAGCGCGAGTCGATGACGGTGTCGGGGGCGATCTCGGTCATCTCAGCAGGCTCTCGAAGACCTGGCGGGCGATCGGGGCGGCGACGGTGCCGCCGGAGCCGCCCTGGCTGCGTTCGACGGTGACGGCGAGCGCGATCTGCGGGTCGTTCGCGGGCGCGAACGCGACGAACCACGGCTGCGTCAGCCCGGAGCCGGGCGCGCCGACCTGCGCGGTGCCGGTCTTCGCCGCGATGTCGAGCCCGGGGATCTGCACGGCCGTGCCGGTGCCGTCGTCGACCACGCTGCGCATCATCGTCGTCATCTCGGCGGCCGTCTGGGAGGAGATCGGCTCGCTCCACGTCTCCGGCTCGATCGTGTCGACGGTGCGCCCGTCCGGGTCGACGACCTTGTCGGTCAGGTGCGGCTTCATCAGCTTGCCGCCGTTGGCGACGGCGGAGACGACCATCGCCATCTGCAGCGGCGTGACCGTCAGCTTGTCCTGGCCGATCGCCATCCGCCCGACATCTACGAGCGGGCTCGTGACCGGGATCAGCCGGCCGTTCGGCCCACGCTCGCCGCTCGCGATCATCTGGTCCTTCGGGTAGTCGAGCGGCGGCAGTCTGTAGAAGCCGAATCTGTCCATGTAGTCGGCCATCGTCTGCTTGCCGAGTCTCTCGGCGACCTGCGCCCAGACGACGTTGACCGAGTTCTTCAGCGCCGTCCGCAGGTCGATGTCGCCGTAGCTGACGTTCGAGTCGTTGTTGAGCGGCGTGCCGGAGATCACCTTGCCGGTGTCGCCGTTGAGGACCGAGTCGGGCGTGAACTGGCCGGAGTCGATCGCGGCGGACGCGGTCACGACCTTGAACGTCGAGCCGGGCGGATAGGTGCCCTGCGTCACGCGGTCGAGCAGTGGCGCGTTCTCGGTGTCCCTGTTGAGGGCGCTGAGCGCGTCCGGGTCTCTGACGTCGTTGGGGTCGTAGCCGGGGCTGCTGACCATCGTCTTGACCGCGCCCGTCTTCGGCTCTATCGCGACGATCGCGCCCTTCTGGCCGCCGAGCGCGTCGGTCGCGACGCGCTGCGCGTCGGCGTCGAGCGTCGTCACGACGGTGTTGCCCGCGCGCCGCTTTCCTTGCAGCTGGTCGACGATCGAGTTCAGCTCGCTCGTCGTCCCCGTCAGCTCGTCGTTGCGCGACCGCTCCAGGCCCGACAGCTGGCCGAACAGCAGGTTCGCGTAGCCGACCGGATGGCCGAAGAGGCTGTCGGTCGGGTACTCGCGCTCGTAGATCGACCCGCCCTTGCGGCGGACTCTGACCGACTTCGCGAGCACCTCGCCGCCGGCCGCCGTGATCGCGCCGCGCTTGACCTGCAGCCCGGCGAACAGCGGGCGCTTGTCGAGCGGGTTCTCGCGCAGCGCCTCCGCCCCGAAGACCGACCAGCGCGACGTCCACGCGATCAGGATCACGAACAGCAGCACGATCGCCAGGAACAGGCGCATGATCGGCACGCTCATGCGGGTCGCCGTGCCTTGTCGGAGACGAGCAGCAGCAGCGCGAGCAGGACGAAGTTCGCGAGGATCGACGAGCCGCCGTAGGAGATGAACGGGAGCGTGACGCCGGTCAGCGGGATCACGTTCGTGACGCCGCCGACGATCACGAACACCTGCAGCGCGAAGACGGCGGAGAGCCCGACGGCCAGCAGCGTCGAGAACGAGTCTCTCGCCAGCAGCGCGATCTTGAAGCCGCGCTGGACGACGAGCAGGTAGACCATCAGCACCGCGACCGCGCCGACGAGGCCGACCTCGTTGACGATCAGCGCGTAGATCAGGTCGGTCTGCGCCGCCGGCAGGATCGGGTCGCCGAACGGCGACTCCAGCATCGCGCCGCCGAAGCCGCGCCCGAGCACGCCGCCGTCCGCCTGCGCGAACAGCGAGTTGGCGATCTGGTACCCCTCGTTCCCGTAACGGGCGGGGTTGAGCGGGTCCATCCAGACGTCGACGCGGTCGATCACGTGCGGGACGGTGTTGCCGAGGTACCAGCCGCCGAGGCCGAACAGCACGAGCCCGATCAGCACGAACGAGAAGCGGTCGGTCGCGACGTAGATCAGCGCGAGGAACGCGCCGAAGAACATCAGCGAGGATCCGAGGTCGCGGATCACGACGAGCAGCAGCATCGCCATCCCCCAGATCACCAGCAGCGGGCCGAAGTGCTTCAGCGGCGGCAGCGTCACGCCGAGCACGCGGCGCGCACCGACGACGAGCACCTGGCGCGTGTCGCGCAGGTAGCTGGCGAGGAAGACGACGATCCCGATCTTCGCGAACTCCGTCGGCTGGAAGACCATCACGCCGGGGATGCGGATCCCGAGGTAGGCGCCGTTGACCTGCGCGCCGATCCCCGGCAGGCGCGGCAGGCACAGCAGCGCGAGGCTGCCGAACGCGATCAGGTACCGGTACTGCTCCAGCTTGCGGTAGTCGCGCAGGAAGACGATCGTCGCGACGAACAGGATCAGCCCGACGACGAACCACTGCGCCTGCTGCCGCGCGAGCGTGTCGTCGATCCGGTAGATCATCACGAGCCCGAAGCAGGCCAGCACCGCGACGAGCGGGAACAGGTACGGGTCGGCGTACGGCAGCGCGAAGCGCAGGAAGACGTGTGCCGCGACGCAGAGGCCGAGGAAGATCGCGCCGTACGTCAGCGACAGGTCCGACAGCTCGTTCTGCGACAACGAGCCCCGCTCGATGAAGACGGCGGCGAATCCCGCGGTCACGAGCAGCGACGCGGGGATCAGCCCGAGCAGCTCGCGGTTGCGGGCGCTCACGGCGAGAGTCTTCCGAGCTCCAGCTGCGCGACGAGGTCGCGCGCATCGCTGCGCGAGCGCAGCTGGTGGTCGAGCAGCTCCTTGCGGCGCGGCTCCGGCACGGCGGCGGCCGGGACACCGGAGACGGAGTACTCCGAGTACAGCTTCAGGCCCGCCGGCAGGTCGAACGGCAGCCCCTTGTAGACGGTCACCATCCCCTGGTCGTTGGTCCCGACGAAGAAGACTGCGCGCGTCGCGAACATGCCGGCGATCCCGAGGATCGTCAGCACGATCAGCGTCGAGACGGTCGCCGCGAAGATCTTCACGCGGCGCGGCAGCGGCTGGTTCTCGCGCTCGGCGCGACGGCGGCGCGCGGCGACGACCGCGGGAAGCTCCGGCGGCTGCTCGCGCGCCGCTGCGCGCGCGGCGGGCTGCTCGGCCGTCTCCGGCTCGGCCGGCGCGACGGCGGTGCGCGCGTCGGCCGCCCGCATGCCGGTCTGCGTCGGCTGGTCGAGCGGCGCGGTCGCGCTCGCCTCCGCGGCCGCGCCGGCGGCGGCCTCCTCCAGCCGGAACAGCACGACGGTGATGTTGTCGCGCCCGCCGGCCGCGTTGGCAGCGTCGATGAGCGCCTGCGCCGCCGCCTCCAGCGATTCGGCGGCGCCGAGCAGCTCGGCGACGTGCTGCTCGGAGATCATCGAGGTCAGCCCGTCGCTGCACAGCAGCAGCACGTCGGCAGCCTGGGCGCGGTAGGTGCGGGTGTCGACCTCGACATCCGGCTCGGGCCCGAGCGCGCGCGTGATGATCGACCGCTGCGGATGCTCGGCGGCCTCCTCCTCGGTCAGCTTCCCGCGCCTGACCAGCTCGTCGACGAGCGAGTGGTCGCGCGTCAGCCGCGTCAGCTCGCCGTCGCGCCACAGGTAGGCGCGGCTGTCGCCGACGTGCGCGACGGCCAGCTCCTCGCCGTCGACGTAGATCGCCGTCAGCGTCGTGCCCATGCCGGCGCGCTCGCTGTCCTCGCGCGACAGTCTGTAGATGCGCGAGTTGGCCTCCAGCACGCGTGTCGCGAGCCGCTCCTCGACGGTGCCGCCCTCCGGCAGCCCGGTCGCGAACGTCTCGGCGGCGAGTCGCGAGGCGACCTCGCCGGCCTGCGCGCCGCCCATCCCGTCGGCGACGACGAACAGCGGCGAGCGGACGAAGAAGTTGTCCTCGTTCGCGCGGCGGGCGAGCCCGGTGTCGGACTTCTCGACGTGCTCTGCGACGCGCAGCATCAGCTTGTGGGCGGGGGGGTCATGTGGTCAGTCCTGAAGGTACGAGAACTCGCTGTCGCCGATCCGGATCCGGTCGCCGTGGTGCAGCGGCTGGATCCCGCGCAACGGCTCCTCGTTGAGGTAGGTGCCGTTGGTCGAGCCGAGGTCCTCGAGCACCAGCACGCTGCCCTGCCGTTCGATCCGCGCGTGGTGGCTGGAGGCGAACGGATCCTCGAGCCTGATCTCGACGTCGCCGCGGCCGAGCGTGACGCCGCGTGCCAGATCGTAGGCGATCCCGTCCGGATGCCCCGCCGCGCGCTCGACCACGAGGCGCGGCTCGCCGTCCCCGATCGCGTCGCCGAGCAGGTCGTCGGCGGCGTTGTGCATCGCGGTCGCGTCGGCCGCGGGAGCGGCCGCGTGCATCTCCGCGACCGCCGCGTCTCCGCCGGCCTGCGCGCGCCGCAGGTCCTTCAGCGAGCTGCGCACGATCCACAGCAGGAACAGGTAGAGGACCGCGAGAAAGCCCAGCTTGAGCGCGACGGAGGCTGGTTCGAGCGTCATCGGGCTACTCCAGCTCGAACGTCAGCAGCGTCGTGCCGATCTCGACGCGGTCGCCGGAGCGCAGCAGCTGCGCCTGCTCGATCCGCGTGCCGTTCACGGTCACGCCGTTGGTCGAGCCGAGGTCGTGGATCATCCAGCCGTCGCCGCGCGGTCGCACCTCGGCGTGCTTGCGCGAGACGTTCGCGTCGCCCAGCACGACGTCGCAGTCGCGACTGCGACCGATCGTCGCCCCCGCGGGGCCGACGACCATCCGCTTCCCGTCGGTGACCAGCAGCGCCGTGGAGGCGCGCTGCCGTGCGCGCTCCTCCAGCGGCTCCTGCAGCCGCTCGGCGGCGCTGTAGACCATCGTGTGCCCGGATTCGCCCTGCGACGGGACCGCGGCCGGCTCCGCCGCGGACTTCACGAGCCGCGCCTGGATGCCGAACTCTCCGAGCCGCAGACGGTCGTCGGTGCGGAACTCGATCAACGGCCGCGACATCAGCGCGAATCTCTCGCGCCGCGCGTGCTCCAGCAGGTACCCGCCCAGCTCCTGCACCAGCTCGCCCTCGAGGTCGGCGAACCTCTCCCGGTCGGCAGGCGAGAGGTAGACGGCGTACTCGTTCGGGACGTAGACGCGCGAGACCGAGAGCGACTTGTGCTCCTCCATCTCGCGGGCGAGCTTGCGCGCGATCTCGACCGGCCGCACCTCGGACCGGAAGGCACGGCTGAACGTGCCCTCGACGAGGCCGGCGATCTTGCTTTCGAGGCTCTTGAAGACGCTCATACGGTGCGCCAGGGCGCGTTTCCATGCTACGGCAGTGCCTCTGGATCGGCTGCCGGCCACCGTCGCCGGCCCACGCCGGGGGCCGCGACGACCCCGCCGCCGGCCCGCGGCACGTCGTTCTCGTCGTGACGGCGCGCGCGAGCGGCACGAACCGCGCGGGCGGCTATCGCGACGAAGACGGCAGCGGCGGCGCCGAGCGCCGCGCCACGGGGGTCGGGATGCGGCACGCGCCCGTCGAGCGTGCCGCCGATCGCGGACGCGCCGGCGGCCAGCGCGGCTGCCCACAGCGTCGCGGCGATCAGGTCGATCGCGGCGCGGCGGCCGCGCACGAGCCACGGCAGCACCGCCGCGCCGGCGGCCCACAGCGCGGCGGTCGCGAGCATCCCCGACTCCAACAGCGGGCGCAGCGCATGGTCGATCGCGCCGTCGAGCGAGTCGTCCCAGCGCGGCAGCGGCTGCGTCCCTCTCGCACGGCCGTAGAACAGCGTCGTGCGCGCCAGCGGCTCGGCGAGCGCCAGCAGCCAGAAGCCGAGCGCGCCGAGCGCGGCGCGGCGCCAGACGGTGCGCGCCTGCCCGGCGACCGCGGGATAGGCGCCGGCGAGCATCGCGGCGCCGAGCAGCGGCGCCGCGAACGGCAGCGACCAGCTGCGGCCGCCGAAGGGCAGCAGCGGCGGGATCACAGCGACGCCGGCGGCGACGACGAGCGCCGTGCCGGGCGCGCCGGCCGGTCCCGCGAGCCAGCTCAGCAGCACCGCCACGCAGGCGAGCCAGCCGATCCGCGGCAGCAGCCCGACCGCGACCGCCGCCAGCGCGCCGGCGAGCAGCGGGCTCGGCACCGTCACGTCGGCAGCGACCGGCACGACCGAGAGCCCGACGGCGACGACCGCGCCGCCGGCGAGGCCCGGCAGCGCATGGCCGAGCAGCAGCGGCGAGCGCATCCGCCGCTGGCCCGGGGCCACAGCACGGCCGTCCACGTCCTCGAAGCGCTCGTCGCCCGCGTCACGGCCGCGAAACAGCCCGCGTCGCCCGCCGGCGCCGTCCCCATCGCGACGGCCAAGCAGCCCACGCCGCTCGCCTGCAGCGCCCGCGCGGTCCGCCTCGCGCGTCGCCGCCCCACGGCGGTCGTGCACCGTCCACGCGCCCGCTCCGGCGCCCAGCTCGGCGGCGACCTCGGCCAGCTCCTGCTCGCGCGAGCGGCGGCGCCAGCCCTGCCGGCCGCGCTCGGCGACCTGCGTCACCGCCGTCGCGAACCGCTCGACGTGCGGTGCCTCGACGGTCCCGGGCTCGTCGCCGAGCTGCGGCAGCGCCGCTCTCAGCGCGCGGTGCAGGTGCGCGACGGTGCCGCGCTCGCCGGGCCGCGGCAGCAGCGCGCGGTCGATCGCGTCGCACAGATCGGGCGGCAGATCGCGCCGCTGGCGCTCCAGCGGCGGCAGCGTCGCGCCGAGCCGGCGCGCGGTCGCGACCGCCGTCCCGCCACGAATCGGGTTGACGCCGCTGAGCGCCTCGTAGAGCACGAGCGCGGCGGCGTAGAGGTCGGCGGGCGCGCCGGCCTCTCTCCCCTCCGCCTGCTCGGGCGCCATGTACGCGAGCGTGCCGACGACGTCGCCCGTGCGCGTCAGCGCGTCGCCGCCGGCGCCCTCGACGATCCGCGCGACGCCGAAGTCGGTCAGCTTCGCGACCGGTCCGCCGGCGTGCGGGGCGTCCGGCACGAGCACGTTCGACGGCTTCACGTCGCGGTGCACGACGCCTTGCGCATGGGCGTGGGCCAGCCCCTGGCAGAGCGCGATCCCGACCTCGGCGACGTCGCGGTCCGACAGCGCGCCCTCCGCCAGCAGCTCCGCGAGCGTGCCGCCGCGGACCAGCTCGGTGACGAGATAGGTGCTGCCGTCCTCCGTGCCCGCCTCGTAGAGCGTCACGATCGCCGGGTGGGCGAGCCGTGCGGCGGCACGCGCCTCCTGCTCGGCGCGGCCGGAGGCGTGGTCGAGCGCGATCGCCTTGACGGCGACGTCGCGGGCGAGCCGCTCGTCGTGCGCGAGCCAGACAGTGCCGAACGCGCCCGCGCCGAGTTGGCGCAGCAGCCGGTAGCGCTCGAGCACGAGCGGCGCCGCGTCCGGCGGACGCGGCCCTTCGCCGCGCAGGCGCACGGTCGATGCGTCGCCGCCGGTCACGTTGCGGTGTTCCACGTCTTGCAGGCTCTCCCTGCCGTGTGTCGAACCCCGTGCGGGGGCATGGCTCCCGGATGTCCGGCCGTACGTCCGGTCATACTGATCGTTCCGGTTTTCGCAAGGAGCATGATTTTTGTCGTTCTTCGACGAGGCTGACGAGCCGCGCACAACGCCCCGGCCACGCCGCGCTCCGTCCGGGGGCGGCAGCCGCCGACCGCCGACCGACGAGCAGACCCTGCTCGTGCGGCGTCTCGTGGCCGCCGGAGCCGTGGTCGTCGTCCTCGTCCTGATGGTGGTGCTGGTGCGCGGATGCGTGGGCAGCAGACGAGAGCAGGCCCTGAAGGATTACAACCGCGACGTCCGGACGCTTGTCCAGCAGTCCGTCAGATCGGTCAGCGACCGTCTCTTCGAGACGCTCTCGGGCGCCGGCGGCCAGCAGGCGGAGCAGGTCAACGAGGCGATCAACCAGCTCCGCGTCGTCGCCGAAGATCAGCTGCAGCAGGCCGAGGCGCTCGACGTGCCGGGCTCCGCCAAGGAGGCGCAGAGCGATCTGGAGCTGGTGCTGTCGCTGCGCCACGACGGCGTCAGAGAGATCGCTGAGCAGATCCAGACGGCGCTCGGAAACTCGCCGCAGTCGGGCGCCGCTGTCGACGCGATCACCGCGCAGATGCAGGCGTTCAACGCCTCCGACGTCGTCTACTCGCAGCGCGTCGCGCCGCTGATCCTGAAGGCGCTCAAGGACGACGGCATCGCCGCCAGCTACGACGGCACCGCCGGCGAGCAGGTCGCGCCGTACTCGCAGTTCCTCCCGAACGTCAGCTGGATGGACGCCTCGAACGTCGCGAGAGCGCTCGGCACCAGCAGCGCCAGCGCCGACGAGACCGGCAGACCGGCTCCGGGCCTGCACGGCCACCAGATCGACTCCGTCAGCGTCGGCGGCACCGCACTGGAACCGGGCACGTCGGTGACACTGCCCGCCAGCCCGGCGCCGACGTTCGAGGTCGCGTTCACCAACGGCGGCGAGCACGACGAGCAGAACGTCAGAGTCGTCGTCGAGATCTCCGTCGGCGGCGCGACGCCGCTGAGAGCGGAGACGACCGTGCCCTCGACGACCGCGGGCGAGCCCGCGACCGCCAACGTCGAGTTCAGAGAATCGCCGCCGACCACCGGCGCCGCCGAGGTCAGAGTCACGATCGAGCCCGTCCCGGGCGAGGAGGGACTCGACAACAACACCGCGACGTACACCGCGCTCTTCGAGTGAGCGCGGGATCCTCGGCAGAGCCTCGGGCGCGATCGTGGACGAGCTGACCAGCACGACAGGCATCGTGGCGATCGCCGGCTGTGCCGTCGCGGTCATCGCGCTCGGCGTCGCCAGCTCGGTCGCGGTCGCGCTGCGGCGCGTCCGGCGCGACCAGCGCGCGGTCCTCGGCGAGGGGATGCGCGCAACCGACCTCGTCTCCCACGCGGCGGGTCTGGAGCGCGAGTACCGCGCGCTGCACGCGTTCGTCGAGGAGGCGGCCGGGCGCCTGCACGAGCGGATGGGCGCGGCCGAGGCGCGGCTGGACGGCGCGATCGCCTACCACGCGCTCGTGCGCTACGACGCCTACGGCGAGATGTCCGGCCACCAGTCGACGTCGATCGCGCTGCTCGACGCGCAGCGCAACGGCGTCGTGCTGTCGTCGATCATGCACCGCGACGCCGCGCGGCTCTACGCCAAGCAGGTGCACCGCGGTCGCGGCGAGCTGGAGCTGTCGCCGGAGGAGGCCGAGGCGGTGCGGCTCGCGCTCGAGCCCGACGACGCCGACCTCGACGCCGGTCCGCGCGGGCGCTAGCGATGCGCGTCGGCTATCTCGGCCCGGAGGGCACGAACTCCCACGAGGCGCTGCTGGCCGCGCTCGGCGGCGAGCAGCACGAGCAGGTGCCGCTGCCGACGATCTACGACTGCGTCGTCGCGGTGCAGGAGCTGGAGGTCGACCGCGCCTTCGTGCCGATCGAGAACGCGATCGAGGGGTCGGTCAACGCGGTGCTCGACGCGCTCGCGGTCGACGCCGAGCAGGTGCGGATCGTCGGCGAGGCGATCCATCCGATCCACACGTGCCTGATCGCACCGGCGCCGATCGAGCTGAGCGCGATCGAGACGGTCCTCTCGCACCCGCAGGCCAACGGCCAGTGCGCGCACTTCCTGCGCACGCGGCTGCCGCAGGCGCGGGTGCTGGCGGCCAGCTCCACGGCCGAGGCGGTGCGCGCGGTCGCCGAGGGCGACGCCGGCCCCAACGCCGCGGCGCTCGGCAGCCGCCTCGCCGCCGAGCAGTACGGCTGCGAGATCCTGCGCGCGGGCGTCGACGACGTCGCCGGCAACGAGACCCGCTTCGTCTGGCTCGCGCCCGAGGGGACGTCGGCCGGCGAGCACGGGCCGTGGAAGACGGCGATCGTCTTCTGGGGCGTCGGTGCCGAGGCCCCGGGTTGGCTGGTGCGCTGCCTGTCGGAGTTCGCCTTCCGCGGCGTCAACCTGACGCGGATCGAGTCGCGCCCGCGCAAGCAGGGCCTCGGCCGCTACATGTTCTTCCTCGACCTCGAGGGAAGCGAGGAAGAAGGGCCCGTCGCCGAGGCGCTGACCGCCCTGCGGGGGCACACCGAGCACCTGCGCGTGCTCGGATCGTTCCCGGCCGCGTGAGCCGTCACGACACCGGGAAGCAGCGCGACGGGCCGCAAACGGCTGGTCACAAACCCCGCGGTACGGCCCGCTACACTTGCCGATCAGCGGTTATGGCCACCTTGGTACCACCAGCGCAAGCCGGGTCCGCGTCGCCTCTGGAGCACCAGCGACGCGGGCGTGATGGTGGCCGGGTGCTCGTCCTCAATGCGACCTTCGAGCCGATCAACGTCTGCTCGGTCCGGCGCGCCGTCGTCCTGCTGCTGAAGGCGAAGGCGGAGATGCTGGAGCACGGCGAGTACCACCTGCACTCCGGCAGCTCGACGGTGCCGAGGCCGATGGTGATCCGCCTCGTCAGCTACGTCCGCGTCCCGCGCGACACGCACCGTCGCAAGATCACCCGTAGGGCGGTCTTCGCCCGCGACGACTGGACCTGCCAGTACTGCGGCTCGCGCGGCAACCTGACCGTCGACCACGTGATCCCCCGCTCGAAGGGCGGCGGATCGACGTGGGACAACATCGTCGCCTCGTGCGCGCCGTGCAATCGCCGCAAGGGCGACTCGCTGCCCAACCAGGCCGGCATGGTGCCGAAATCGACGCCGCGCACCCCGGGCCCGAACGTCTTCATCCAGGTCGCCAGCCCGACGATCCCGCGCGCCTGGCAGCAGTACCTGGCCTTCTAGCGAAGGCTTGCGAGTTCCACGCCAGGTCGCGGGCGCGGCGCACCGCCCGGGGGAACTCGCGGGCAGCCGGTCCGGCCTCACGTCGTACGACCCAGAACGCACGGAGGGCGCCTCGACAGGGCGCCCTCCGCTTCATTCTGTGGCTAAACATGCCCTCGACCGGCTTGATGTGTCAGGGCCAGTGGGACCAGTCCTGGCACCAGTCGAGGTGGTGTCTCGGTGTGGACTCCGCTAGGCGGGGTCAGCCATCCGACCTAGTGGCCGGACACCTCCAGGGTCCCGCAAAAACTGTCAGACAACTTCGGACCACCTCCTTTCTCTGGTCCGCTCAGAGTAGCGGACCAGCAGGACGCGCAGAAGTCCTCGATCAGACTTCTGCGTCGCCCTCGGAGGAGGAGTCGCCGTCGGCCGGCGGCTCGTCCCCGTCATCGCCCTGCGGCGCATCCGACGCGTCGGATGCTGGCGCGCCGCCGTCCGCGCCGGCTCCGTCGGCGTCGACCGCGACGACGCCACCGCCCTCGACGCCGTCCGCGCCGAGCTCCAGCTCGAGCGCCTCATCGGCCTCCGCGGTGTCGGACTCGACCACGAGCGCGATCGCGCGGACGCTGTCGTCCTCGCGCACGTTCATGACCTTGACGCCCTGCGACGCGCGGCCGTAGCGGTTGATGCCACGCACGCCGGTCCGCTGGACCATGCCGTTCTGGGAGATGAAGACGAGCTCCTGGTGCTCGCGCACGACGAGCGCGCCGGCGAGCCCGCCGCGCGCCTCGGTCAGTCTGATCGTTCTGACGCCCTTCGCGCCGCGCGCGGTCTTGCGGTATTCGTCGATCCGCGTGCGCTTGCCGAAGCCGTTCTCGGTGATCACGAGCAGGTCCTGGTCGTCGCGCGCGATGTCCATCGCGATGACCTCGCCGCTGTCACCGACGTCCATCCCGCGCACGCCGCTGGTGTCGCGACCCATCGAGCGAGCGTCCTGCTCGCTGAAGCGGACGGTCAGCCCGGCGCGCGAGACGATGATGACCTCGTCGCCCTCGTCGACCCGGCGCACGGCGACCAGCTCGTCGTCGTCGCGGATCTTGATCGCGATGATGCCGTCGGCCTTGATCGGCGTGTTGTACGCCTGCAGCTCGGTCTTCTTGACCGTGCCCTTGCGGGTCGCGAACAACAGGTACGGCGCCTCGGAGAAGTCACGCGTCGAGAGGACGGACTGGACCCGCTCGCCTTCGCGCAACGGCAGGATGTTGACGAGCGCGCGCCCCTTCGCGGTGCGCGACGCCTCGGGCAGCTCGTACACCTTCGAGCGGTAGACCTTGCCGCGGTTCGTGAAGAACAGCAGGAAGTCGTGCGTCGAGGTCACGAACAGGTGCTCGATGTAGTCGCCGTCCTTCATGTCCATCCCGGTCACACCGACGCCGCCGCGTCGCTGCTGGCGGTAGGTGGCGAGCGGCAGGGACTTGATGTAGCCCGTCTTCGTGATCGTGATGACCATCTGCTGGTCGGCGATCAGGTCCTCGATGTCGATCTCGCCCTCGGCGTAGGAGATCGCGGTGCGGCGCTCGTTGCCGTACGCGTCGGAGATCTCCTGCAGCTCCTCCTTGATGATCGCCATCTGGCGGTCTTCGTCGCCGAGGATCTCGCGCAGCTCGCGGATCCGCTCCATCAGGTCGGCGTGCTCCTGTCTGAGCTTGTCGACCTCGAGCGCCGTGAGGCGGCCGAGCGTCATCTGCAGGATCGCCTCGGCCTGCCGCTCGCTCAGCTCGAATCTGTTGACGAGGTTGATGCGGGCCTGCTCGCGATCGGACGATCTGCGGATGATCGCGATGACCTCGTCGATGTTCGCCTGCGCGATCAGGAGGCCTTCGAGGATGTGAGCGCGATCCTCGGCCCGGCGCAGCTCGTACTTCGTCCGGCGGACGATCACCTCGCGCTGGTGGTCGACGTAGCGCCCGATGACCTCGCGCAGCGAGAGCGTCTTCGGCACGTTGTCGACGAGCGCGACCATGTTCACGCCGAACGTCGTCTGCATCGGCGTGTGCTTGTAGAGCTTGTTCAGCACCACCTTCGGCAGCACGTCGCGCTTCAGCTCGATCACGAAGCGCATGCCGTGACGGTCTGACTCGTCGCGCAGGTCGGTGATCTCGGGGATCTTCTTCTCGTGGACGAGGTCCGCGATCTTCTGGATCAGCCCGCCGTCGCCGCCCTTCTTGACCTGGTACGGCAGCTCGGTGACGACGATTGCCTCTTTGCCCTGCGAGAGCGGCTCGATGTGCGCACGCGCCTGCACGCGCACGCGGCCGCGGCCGGTCGCGTAGGCGTCGCGGATGCCGCCGACGCCGAGGATGATGCCGCCGGTCGGGAAGTCCGGGCCTCTGATGTGCTGCATCAGCCCGTCGACGTCGATCTCGGGGTTCTCGATGTACGCGATCGTCGCGGCGATCGTCTCTCTGAGGTTGTGCGGCGGGATGTTCGTCGCCATCCCGACGGCGATGCCGGACGAGCCGTTGACGAGCAGGTTCGGGAAGCGCGCCGGGAGGACCAGCGGCTCCTGGTTCTTGCCGTCGTAGTTGGGCCCGAAGTCGACGGTGTCCGCGTCGATGTCGCGGAGCATCTCGGTGGCGATCCTCGCCAGCCGCGCCTCGGTGTACCGCATCGCGGCCGCCGGGTCGTCGTCGACCGAGCCGAAGTTCCCCTGCCCGTCGACGAGCAGGTGGCGCATCGAGAAGTCCTGCGCCATCCGCACGAGCGTGTCGTAGATCGACGCGTCGCCGTGCGGGTGGTACTTGCCCATCACCTCGCCGACGATGCGGGAGGACTTCGCGCGCGGGCGGTTGGGCTGCACGCCCATCTCGTTCATCGCGAAGAGCACGCGACGGTGGACGGGCTTCAGGCCATCGCGGACGTCGGGCAGGGCGCGCCCGACGATGACGGACATCGCGTAGTCGAGATACGCCGAGCGCATCTCCTCCTCGAGCGCGCGCGGCTCGATGTTGCCGCCGCTGAGCTGATCGGTAGCGCTCATCTATCTACACATCCAGGTTGGTCACGAGGCTTGCGTTCTCCTCGATGAAGTTGCGCCGCGGCTCCACCTGGTCGCCCATCAGCATCGAGAAGACGCGCTCGGCGGCGGCGGCGTCCTCCATCGTCACGCGGGCGAGCGTGCGGGTCGCGGGGTCCATGGTCGTCTCGCGCAGCTGCTCGGCGTTCATCTCCCCGAGCCCCTTGAAGCGGTTGATCTCGACGCCCCGCCCGGCCATGTCCATGACTCTCGAGCGCAGCTCATCGAACGAGACTGCGGTCTCGCGGTGATCGCCGAGGCGGATGTCGAACGGCGGCGTGCCGACCGCCTGCACCAGCTGGTCGTGAACGCGCGCGAGCTGGCGGTACTCGTTCGCCTGCAGCATCGCGCGGCGCACGTGGCGGGTGCGGGCGTGGCCGGTCTTGCGCTCGATCGAGCGCACCGTCAGCTCGACCTCGTCCTCGCCCACCAGCTCGACGCTGAAGGCCGCGCCATCCGCCTCAGGCTGCCGGAGCAGCCTTGCGAGTGCGCCCTCGTCGGTCACATTCGCCTCGAGGATCCCGGACTCGTGGAGGAAGTCGACGACGTCGTGGCTCGACAGCGCGCGCAGCGCCGACGCCCAGCCGCCGTACTGCTTCAGCAGCCGCGTGAAGCGCTTCCAGCGCGCCTCCGTCAGCCTCGTCTCCGCGCCCGTGCGGTCGAAGATGCTGAATCTCTCCAGCTTGTCCGACAGCAGCATCTCCTCCAGCTCGGAGTCCTTCTCGATGTAGCGCTCGTTCTTGCCCTGCTTGAGCTTGTAGAGCGGCGGCTTGGCGATGTAGATGAAGCCGGCGTCGATCAGCGGCATCATCTCGCGGAACAGCAGCGTCAGCACGAGCGTGCGGATGTGCGCGCCGTCGACGTCGGCGTCCGTCATCAGGATGATCTTGTGGTAGCGCGCCTTCTCGAGGTCGAAGTCGTCGCGCACGCCGGTGCCGATCGCGGTGATCAGCGCCTGGACCTCGTTGTTGCCGAGCACCTTGTCGATGCGGGCGCGCTCGACGTTGAGGATCTTGCCGCGCAGCGGCAGGATCGCCTGCGTCGAACGGTCGCGGCCCTGCTTCGCGGAGCCGCCGGCGGAGTCGCCCTCGACGATGAAGATCTCCGACAGCGCCGGGTCCTTCACCGAGCAGTCGGCGAGCTTGCCCGGCAGGCGCGAGTTCTCGAGCGCGGACTTGCGCCGCGTCAGGTCGCGCGCCTTGCGCGCGGCGGAGCGCGCCTGCGCGGCCTGGACCGCCTTGAGGATCACCGAGCGCGCGTCCTGCGGGTTCTCCTCGAGGAACTCGTCGAGGCCCTTGTTGACGATCGACTCGGTGAAGCCCTGCATGCCCGGGTTACCGAGCTTCGTCTTCGTCTGGCCCTCGAACTGGGGCTCGGCCAGCTTGGCGGAGATGACCGCCGTCAGGCCTTCGCGCACGTCCTCGCCGGCGAGGTTGGCGTCTCTCTCCTTGAGGAAGCCCTTCTCGCGCGCGTACTTGTTGATCGTGCGCGTGAGCGCCGAGCGGAAGCCGGAGAGGTGCGAGCCGCCCTCGTGCGTGTTGATGTTGTTCGCGAACGAGAAGACGGACTCCTGGTAGGAGGAGTTCCACTGCATCGCGACCTCGACCGCACCCTCGTCGCTCTCGCTGGAGAAGTAGACGATCTTTCTCTGGACAGGGTCCTTGTTCTCGTTCAGGTACGCGACGAAATCCTGGATGCCGCCGTCGTACTGGAACTCGACGTGTCTTCTCTCGCCGCGCTCGTCGGTCAGCGAGATTCTCAGACCTCTCGTCAGGAACGCCGTCTCGCGCAGCCGCTCTTCGAGCGTCGTGAAGTCGAAGTCGAGCGACTCCATGATCTCGTCGTCGGGCAGGAACGTGATCGTCGTGCCGGTCTCGCTCGTCGCCTCGCCTCTCTCGAGCTGACCCTGCGGCGCGCCGCGGACGTAGTCCTGCGACCACGCGAAGCCGTCGCGGAAGATCTCGACTCTGAGCTGCTCGGAGAGCGCGTTGACGACCGATACGCCGACGCCGTGGAGACCGCCGGAGACCTTGTATCCGCCGCCGTCGCCGAACTTGCCGCCGGCGTGCAGGACGGTCAGCACGACCTCGACGGCCGGCTTGCCCTCCTTCTCCATCATCGCGACCGGTATCCCGCGGCCGTTGTCGACGACCGTGATCGAGTTGTCCGGGTGGATCGTGACGTCGACCGCGCTCGCATGGCCGGCGAGGGCCTCGTCGACCGAGTTGTCGACGACCTCGTAGACGAGGTGATGCAGACCGCGGATGCCGGTCGAGCCGATGTACATGCCGGGACGCTTGCGGACCGCCTCGAGACCTTCGAGGACGGTGATGTCCTGTGCGTCGTAGCTGGGCGAGGGGGTCGGCTTGTCAGCCGCGGGCTTGTCGGTGGCCAACGATCCTCCGATGACGTTGCAACGCCCCGGACGCGCTGCAAGAGCGACACTCCGAGGCGTGAGAGGCAGGTGAAGCACAGGATAGCACAGCGCGCCGGCCCGCTCGCCCCCTCACGCGTGATGAAATCCCTGCAAATCGGCGAAAAACTTAGGAGCGGAGATGCGTCCGCTTCACGTCCTTCGCAAACCTTCCCGCGCACCGGTCACGCAACGCAGCCGCTTGACCGCCGGCCGGCCGATCGAGGCGTTGAGCTTTTCGATCAGCATCGGCGCCATCAGATCGAGCTCCTGCGCCCAGACGGCCGCCGCGCAGGCGATCGTGACCGTCCCGCCGCGCTCGCTCACGGGCGCCGCCTCGCGCGCGATCGCCTCCCCCGCGACGGCCGGCCAGGCGCGCTGCACCTCGGCCAGCAGCGTCGCCGGCGCCAGCGACGCCTGCAGCGCGCCGAGCGCCTCGCCGAGCGGTCGCGGCGCGCGTCGTCTGCTCACGCCGCGCGCTCCGTCTGAGCGTCGGCGCCGACCACGCCGTCGCGGACGCTCAGACGCGTCACGTCCGCGCCCTCCGCCCCGGGCACGTGTTCGAGGTCGGTCGTCGTGATCACGCTCTGCCCGACGCCGCGCAGCAGCTCGACGAGCCGGCCGCGGCGCTCTCTGTCCAGCTCGCTCATGACGTCGTCGAGCAGCATCACGGGCACGGCGTCGCGCGTCGCCGCGATCGCCTCCCGCTCGGCCAGCAGCAGCGCGAGCAGCGTCAGCCGCTGCTGGCCCTGGGAGCCGTATGCGCGCAGCTCCCGTCTCTCGCGCGTGAGCGCGAGGTCGTCGCGGTGCGGACCGTGCTGCGTGAAGCCGCGTTCGAGGTCGCTCGCGTGCCGCTCCGCCAGCTCCTCCTCCAGACCGCCGGCGTCCGCCGCTCTCGACCGCGGCCGGTAGGCGACGGCGGGATCGCCGTCGAGGCCCAGCTCGCCCGCGATCGTGCCGAAGCGCGTCTGCACCGACTCGATCGCCGCGGCGCGATCGGCCATCAGCGCGACTCCGTGGCGCGCCAGCTCGCGGTCCCACGCCGGCAGCGACGCCGCGGAGGCGCCGCCCGCGCGGATCCGCGCGACGAGCGCGTTCCGCTGCGCCAGCGCCTGTGCATAGGCGCGGCGGGTCGCCGCCCGCGCGGGCCACAGCGCGGCGACGACCTGGTCGATGTGCGCGCGCCGCAGCGACGGCGTGCCCTTCACCAGCTCCAGCCGATCGGGCAGAAAGACGCTGACGAGCGGTCGGCCGGGGACGTCGAGCAGGCGCTCGACGCGGACGCCGTCGGCCATCAGACGCTTCGGCTGCCCCGACTCGAACGCGACGCTCAGCTCGTGCGCGCCGTCGTCGGCCTCTGTCATGACCACGACGCGCGTCACCTGCTCGCCGAAGCGGACCAGCTCGCGGTCGTTGGTCGTCCGCGCCGACCGGCCCGTGCAGCCGAAGTAGAGCGCGTCGAGCAGGTTCGTCTTGCCGGCGCCGTTGCGGCCGGAGACGACCGTCAGTCCGGCGCCCAGCTCCACCTCGGCGGTCGGGTAGCTGCGGAAGTTGCGCAGTGCGAGGCGCACGATCCGCATGTCGCCGTCCGTTACACGTTCAGGCGGATCGGCATGATCAGGTAGAGGAAGCCGCCGTCCTCCGCCGACTGGATCAGGCCGGGCCGCAGCGGGCTGATGAGCTTCAGCATGACGTCGCCGGAGCCGACCGACTCGAGTCCGTCGCGCAGGAAGTCCGGGTTGAAGCCGATCTCGAACGGCTCGCCCTGGAAGGCGACCGGCAGCGACTCTCTCGCCTCGCCGATGTCGGGCGTCTGTGCAGAGACCGTCAGCTCGCCGGGCGCGAACGACAGCCGCAGTGGCGCGTTCTTCTGCGCCAGCAGGCTGATGCGGCGCACGACGTCGGTGACCTCGCTGCCGGTGATCGTCAGCTCGTGCTCGTAGCTGTCGGGCAGCAGCTGGCGGTAGTTGGGGAACTGGCCCTCGATCAGCCGCGAGGACAGCACGACCTCGCCGATCTGGAAGACGACCTGGTTCTGCCGCACGCCGACGCTCAGCTGCTCGCCGTCGATCTGCTGCACGAGCCGCGCGAGCTCCTGCAGCGCGCGCGCCGGGACGTTCGCCTCGAAGCCGCCGACGAGCGGCTCCTCCAGCGTCGTCTCCTTGACGCTGAGGCGGTAGGAGTCGGTCGCGACCATCCGCAGCTCACGCTCGCTGGCCGAGACCATGATGCCGGTCAGGACCGGGCGCGTCTCGTCGCGGGAGGCGGAGTTGGCGACGCGCAGGACGGTCTCGACGAACGCCTTCGCCGGAACGCTCACGACGCCCTCGGACTCCGGCTCGGGGAATGGCGGGAAGTCCTCGGCGCGCAGCGTGCGGATGTGGAACTGCGCGTTGCCGGCGACCAGCTCGACGTCCTGCTCGGCGGGCCGCAGCTCGAGCGTCGCGGTCGGTCCCGAGAGCGAGCGCACGACGTCGACGATCAGACGCGCCGGGAGTACGACGGAGCCCTCGCGCTCGATCTCGGCGGGGAGCGGGACGCGGAGACCGACCTCCATGTCGGTGGCGCGCAGCTCGACCCGCCCACCCGCGGCGATCAGCTGGACGCCGGAGAGCGCCTGGATCGCGCCGCGCGTCGAGGCGACGCGGCTGACGGTCTGAAGCTGGGCGAGCAGTTCCTCGCGCGCGGCCGAGATCTTCACGATGGATACCTCGAGATAAGAAAGTTCTTCGTCATAGGCAGGGAGGAGATGTGCAGAAGTCGTCGAAAAGGCCGCACGGTGCGGGCAGGCTGCGCACAACGGCGCATGCCCGAAGGGTCAACAGTCTGTCAGGAACCCCGGTCGGCATCGGGCTGCTGGAGGCGGGCCGTCAGCGCCCGCACGAGCTCGTAGGCCTCGGCGTCGGCGGCTATCCGCTCGCTGGCGCGTCTGCACGCGTGCATCACGGTCGTGTGGTTGCGGCCGCCGAAGGCGCGGCCGATCGCGGGCAGCGTCTCGTCGGTCAGCTCGCGCGCGAGGTACATCGCGACCTGACGGGCCCAGGCGACGCGGGCGCTGCGGTCCGGCGAGCGCAGCGCTTCGGGCGAGACGCCGAGGCGCTCGCACGTCGCCTCCTGGATCTCGGCGAGCGTCCGCTGCTGCGGTCTCGCACCGGGGTAGAGGCCGTCGAGCACGTGCGTGACGAGCGCGCGGTCGATCGGTCTGCCCGTCAGCGAGTGGAACGCGACGACCCGGATCAGCGCGCCCTGGAGCGCGCGGATGTTCGTCGTGATGCGGTCGGCGATCGGCTCGATCGCGTCGGGCGAGGCGAGCTGGACGCCGTCGTGCTGGACGCGCTTGCGCAGGATCGTCATGCGCGTCGCGAGGTCGGGGGCGCGGATGTCGGTGACGAGTCCGGACTCGAACCGCTCGCGCAGCCGCTCGGCGAGCGCGTTCATGTCGCGCGGCATGCGGTCGCACGTGACGACGAGCTGGCTGCCGGTCTCGTAGAGCGCGTTGAACGTGTGGAAGAACTCCTCCTCCGTCTTCGCCTTGCTCTGGAGGAACTGGACGTCGTCGATCAGGAGGATGTCGGTGTCGCGGTAGCGCCGCTTGAACTCCTCGACGGAGCTCGATCTGAGCGCGGTGATGAAGCGGTTCGTGAACGCCTCGATCGTCGTGTAGCGGACGGTCATCCCGTCGCCGTAGGAGCGCACGTAGTTGGCGATCGCGTGCAGCAGGTGGGTCTTGCCGAGGCCGGGCGGACCGTAGATGAAGAGCGGGTTGTACGCCTGCCCCGGCAGTTCGGCGACGGCGAGCGCCGCCGCGTGGGCGAGGCGGTTGCCGTCGCCGATGACGAACTGGTCGAACGTGTACTTGGGGTTGAAGCTCTCGTCGGCCTTCGCCTCGGACGGGCGCGGCGGCGGGGCGGCGGGCCGCGCGTCGGCCTCCGCCGGGAGCGGGGCGTCCAGCGGGACGACGACGATCGTCGTCGCCGGGCTGATGACGGCGGCTGCGCAGGTCTGCAGGACGCGGGCGAAGCGGTCCGCGACCCACGTGCGGATCTCCTCGGGCGCGCCGACCATCAGGACGTCGCCGTCGAGCGAGCGCGCCTTCAGCGGCGCGAGCCAGAGGTGATACGTCGAGTCGGTGACGGCACGCCGGAGCTCGGCTTGGATCTGGGACCAGGTGTGCTCGAGCTGCGTGTGCACAGGCGTCGTCGGCCGACTCCTCGTCGGAAGGTGGGGAGGGGGATGGAGGGGCCGCAAGACCCCGGCGGGGCGGCGAATA